>NZ_KI421511.1:1237444-1856166 GCF_000473265.1 Amycolatopsis thermoflava N1165 | reverse complement strand
GGCGGCTCCGGGCGTCGCGGCGGTCCGTTGGTGACGGTGGCGGTGGGGTGGCTGTGCCGGGGCGCGGGGGTCTGGGGGCTGCTGGTGAGCGGCGCCGCTGGTTGGCCGCGGCGGCTGGGTGCGGCGCCGGCCGGTGGGGCGTCGGGGAGGCGAATCGTGGGCTGGCCTGTCGAGGGGAGCGGCGGCGGTGGACCTGTCCCTGGGCGGCCGCGTGGTGGCGACCTCGCTGCTGCCGCGGCGCCTAAGCTTCCCCCATGAGCGTGCCACCGACCGGCCTCGCGGCGACGCGGGCCTTCTTCGGGCCCCGCGCGGCGACCTGGGAGCTGAAGTTCCCCGACGACGGGCCCCGCTACCGGCGTGCCGTCGCGGATCTGGCTCCGCCGGCAGGCGGGGTCGTCGCCGACATCGCGTGCGGCACCGGGCGCGCCCTGCCGGAGCTGCGGGACGCCGTCGGCCCCGGGGGGACGGTCCTCGGCGTCGACGTGACCCCCGAGATGCTCGCCGAGGCGGCCGCCCGCGGTCGTCACCGCGTGGCGGCGCTGCTCCTCGGCGACGCCCTGCACCTGCCGCTGAAGACCGGCGCCCTGGACGCCGTCTTCGCCGCCGGGCTGGTTTCGCACCTGCCCGACCCGGTCGCGGGGCTGCGGGAACTCGCCCGCGTGTGCCGGCCCGGCGGGCGCCTCGCCTTGTTCCACCCCGTCGGGCGGGCGGCGCTGGCGCGGCGGCAGGGCCGGGAGCTGACCCCGGACGACCTCCGCGCCGAACAGAACATCCGCGCCGCCCTCACCGCGGCCGGCTGGCGCCTGGACGACATCGACGACGGCGAGGACCGCTACCTCGTCCTCGCCACCGTCCACTGACGACAGTCAGCGGACGACCTCCAGGTCCAGCCCCATCACCGGCACCGTCTGCCGTCGGCGCAGCCAGCCGCGTCCGGATCCGCCCGGCAGCTCACCCAGGAAAGCCTTGCGCTGCCCCGGAGTCGCCGAGCGCCAGCGCAGCGACAGCACCGGGCGGACCGGCGCGATGAACGGGCGCACGCTTTCGTGGGCCTGGCTGAGCCGTTCGTGGTAGCCGGGATCGGGGCGGTAGGTGAGGTCGAGGTCGATCAGCGGCGCCGCGCCACCCGCGGCGTGGTGGCACCGCGCGAGCATCCGGGCCAGCTCCTCCAGCGCGAGCCGCACCGTCATGGGCATCCGGTCGCGCCAGCGGCCGGGCAGCGGCGCGGTCACGTCGTCGGCGAGCACGATCAGCGCGCGGATCCGCGTCCCGGTGAGTTCGACGAGGACCCGTTCTTCCTGTGTGTCAACGGAAAAACGGGCCTCCCGTCCGGCCAGGACCGTCGACGTCCGCTCCGCGGCCCACTGCTCGACCTCGCCGGGCGACACGAACGTGAACACCAGCTCGTCGCCGGTGAGGGTCATCGCCACCGGGAACAGGGAACCGAGGTCGTGCAGGAACGCCGAGCCGACGACGAGCGCGGCCTTCGAGCCGCCTGCGGTCATCGCCCCCTCCTCTGGTGCGAGTGCGGGCTAGACCTGCAGGTCGGACTCGATCTGCTTGAGGTAGTGCCGGGCCAGCGCCAGGTTCGCGCGCTCCCGGTCCAGCACCAGGTAGAGGAACATGGAGTTGCGCGATCCGGGCGAGTTCAGCAGCCGGATCAGGTGGTACTGGCGGTGCAGCGTGATCAGGATGTCCTCGATCGAGTCGTTGAGCCCCAGCGACGACATGACCCGCAGCTTCGCCCGCACGACCTCGGTGTTGCCCGCCGCGGCGATGTCCAGGTCGAGCCAGTCGTCGCCACCGCTGGTGCCGAGCGACATCCCGCTCTCGTAGTCGACCAGCGCGACGCCGAGGGCCCCGGTGATGCTCATGGCTTCCTTGAGCGCGGTGTCGATGTTCATCATGTCGGTTTCCTCCTGTGAACTGGGTTTTCCTGCCGGGCTAGGCGGTCAGGATCTTCGCGATCCGGTCGATGACGGGCCGGGTTTCGAACAGCAGGCGCCCGACGTTGAGCCCCTTGTCCCCGAGCACCACCAGCAGCGCGATCCGGCCGATGGCGTAGACGGCCAGGTAGCCGTCGCTGCTGAACACCACGGTCTGGTTGAGCGAGCCCTGGCCGGCCAGCTCGGAGGCCTGGCGCGCGATGCCCAGGTCGGCGGCGGCGAGCGCGGAGATCTTGGCGGGGTCGATGGATTCGTCCGCGTCGGCGAAGATGCAGATCCCGTCGACCGCCGCGACCACCGTGTGTCCGTCACCCCGGCGACACTGTCGCGGAGGCCGCGCAGTTCGGCGGCCAGTGCGTCGAAGTCCACCACTTGTCCGTCTTTCTCCGTCAGCAGGCACGAGGTCTCGGTGAACGCGTCGTCGCGTCCACGAAGTGTCAGAACATGGCGTGAAAAACGGGCGACCATGGAGCGTCATCTATTCGAGTGATCACCCGGCGCAGAACACTACATCACCGCTACTCGTGGTTGGTGCAGGCGGGTTGATCTAACCGTGTACAAGACCTGCGAGTGAGATTGCTCTTGCGCTGTAACGCAAAACGTGACGACACCGTGCAGGACTCACGGTCCGCGCGGCGCGGTGGTGTCTGATTTTCCTCAGTGGACATGACAGGCCACGACGGCGAAATAAGTCCGAAAAGGACAGTCGGCCGGTGAGGGATGCGCAGTCCGGTGACAGCGTTTTCGCTATCAACACCAGGAGCGCGGAAAGCGCATTCAGCGGTGCGCCTGCGCGGGCGGCACGCCGTAGCGGCGCCGGTAGGCGGCCGCGAACCGGCTGGCGCTGGAGAAGCCCCAGCGCGCCGCCACCTCGCTGACCGTGCTCCCGGAGGCGGCCAGGTCCGCGTCGGCCCGCTGCAGCCGGATCCCCAGCAGGTACTCGGTCGGGCTGCAGCCCACCCACTGCCGGAACCCCTCCTGCAGGCGCCGGACACTGGTGCCCGCCACCTCGGCCATGTCGCCCGCCGTCCAGGGGCGGCCCGGGTCGTCGTGCAGCTGGTCCAGCACCCGGTTGATCGCCCGCGGGCGCGGCGCCGGGCCCGCGCCGGCCTCCGGGCACCCGGCCAGCAGGAAACTCGCCGCGAGCGCGCCGGCCAGCTGGTCGCGCACGACGTCGCCAAGGAGGCCGGGCTCGTGCAGGTTCGCCGCCAGGCTGCCGACCAGCTGACGCCACGCGCGCCCCTGCCCGGCGGCCAGGTCGAGCTGGTCCGGCAGCTCGCCGCGCAGCGTGACCCGGTCGCCGCCGAGCACCCGCTCGGCCTCGCGATCCAGCCACGCGCTGTCGAACTTCACGCCCAGCACCGTGCAGGTGGCGTCCCAGTGGCTGATCAGCGAGGGCGTGTCGGCACGGAACACCGTCGCCTGCCCGGACACCGACACCACCGGCCCGTACCTGCCCCGGCTCTCCAGGTGCCCGGTCAGCGGCATGTTGATCTCATAGGCGCCGGGGTAGTCGCACGCGACCCGCACATCGGCGCCCCACCCGACGTGCCCCACCAGCACCGGCCCGAGGTCGAGCGTGCGCAGCGTCAGGCGCGGATCGCGGCCGCCGCCGAGCGGCTGCAGCTCGTGCGGGAAATACGCCTCCGCCACCTTCCGGGACGCCTGGTGCCAGTCCCGGGGCGGCGCACTACGCCGTGCGGGCATGCGCAGGAGGTTACCAGAGACACCCGTCGCGAACTGGCCGCGCGATCCGTGCCGGGACCGCGCGAAGCGTGTCGCGCCGCAGGTCAGGGCTGCCTAGCCTCCCGTGTCATCCCGGACAACGACGTGGGAGGACACCGCGATGACGACGACCGAACGGCCCGATCTCGCCTGGCTCGACGAGGTCACCATGACCCAGCTCGAGCGCAACCCGTACGAGGTGTACGAGCGGCTGCGCGCGGAGGCGCCGCTGGCCTTCGTGCCGGTTCTGGGGTCCTACGTCGCCTCGACCGCCGAGGTCTGCCGCGAGGTCGCGACCAGCCCGGACTTCGAGGCCGTAATCACCCCGGCCGGCGGCCGCACCTTCGGGCACCCGGCGATCATCGGCGTCAACGGCGACATCCACGCCGACCTGCGCTCCATGGTCGAGCCCGCCCTGCAGCCCGCCGAGGTGGACCGCTGGATCGACGACCTGGTGCGGCCCATCGCGCGCCGCTACCTGGAGCGGTTCGAGAACGACGGGCACGCCGAACTGGTGGCGCAGTACTGCGAGCCGGTCAGCGTCCGCTCGCTCGGCGACCTGCTCGGCCTGCAGGAGGTCGACTCGGACAAGCTGCGCGAGTGGTTCGCCAAGCTGAACCGCTCCTTCACCAACGCCGCCGTCGACGAGAACGGCGAGTTCGCCAACCCCGAGGGCTTCGCCGAGGGCGACCAGGCCAAGGCCGAGATCCGCGCCGTGGTCGACCCGCTGATCGACAGGTGGATCGAGCACCCCGACGACAGCGCCATCTCGCACTGGCTGCACGACGGCATGCCGCCCGGCCAGACCCGCGACCGCGAGTACATCTACCCGACGATCTACGTGTACCTGCTCGGCGCGATGCAGGAGCCCGGCCACGGCATGGCGTCCACCCTGGTCGGCCTGTTCAGCAGGCCCGAGCAGCTGGAAGAGGTCGTCGACGACCCCACGCTGATCCCGCGGGCGATCGCGGAGGGCCTGCGGTGGACCTCGCCGATCTGGTCGGCCACCGCCCGCATCTCCACCAAACCGGTGACCATCGCCGGCGTCGACCTCCCCGCAGGCACCCCGGTGATGCTGTCCTACGGCTCGGCCAACCACGACACCGGCAAGTACGAGGCGCCCTCGCAGTACGACCTGCACCGCCCGCCGCTGCCGCACCTCGCCTTCGGCGCGGGCAACCACGCGTGCGCGGGCATCTACTTCGCCAACCACGTCATGCGCATCGCGCTGGAGGAGCTGTTCGAGGCCATCCCGAACCTGGAGCGCGACACCCGCGAGGGCGTCGAGTTCTGGGGCTGGGGCTTCCGCGGCCCCACCTCGCTGCACGTCACCTGGGAGGTGTGAGGTGACGTTCGCGGTCAGCGTCGGGGGCAGGCGGGTCGACTGCGAGCCCGGCCAGACCCTGCTCGAGGCGTTCCTGCGCGGCGGGGTGTGGATGCCCAACTCGTGCAACCAGGGCACCTGCGGCACCTGCAAGCTCCAGGTGCTCTCCGGCGAGGTCGACCACGGCGCCGCGCCGGAGGACACCCTCAGCGCCGAGGAACGCGCGGCCGGACTGGCGCTCGCCTGCCAGGCCCGGCCGCTCGCCGACACGGAGGTGCGCAGCACCGCCGACGCCGGGCGCGTCACGCACCCGCTGCGCGACCTGACGGCCACGGTGCTGGAGGTCGCCGACATCGCGCGGGACACCCGCCGGGTGCTGCTGGGCCTGGCCGAGCCGCTGGCGTTCGAGGCCGGGCAGTACGTGGAGCTGGTCGTGCCCGGCTCCGGCGCGCGCCGGCAGTACTCGCTGGCCAACACGGCCGACGAGGACAAGGTGCTGGAGCTGCACGTCCGGCGCGTGCCCGGCGGGATCGCCACCGACGGCTGGCTCTTCGACGGGCTCGCCGCCGGCGACCGGGTCGAGGCGTCCGGCCCGCTGGGCGACTTCCGCCTGCCGCCGCCGGAGGAGGACGACGGCGGCCCGATGGTGCTCATCGGCGGCGGCACCGGGCTGGCGCCGCTGGTCGGCATCGCCCGCACCGCGCTGGCCCGGCACCCCTCGCGCGAGGTGCTGCTGTACCACGGGGTGCGCGGCGTGGCGGACCTGTACGACCTCGGCCGGTTCGCCGAGATCGCGGAGCAGCACCCGGGTTTCCGGTTCGTGCCCGTGCTGTCGGACGAGCCGGATCCGGCGTACCGCAGCGGTTTCCCGACCGACGCGTTCGTCGAGGACGTTCCCAGTGGACGTGGCTGGTCCGGGTGGCTGTGCGGCCCGCCGGCGATGGTGGAGGCCGGGGTCAAGGCGTTCAAACGGCGCCGCATGTCGCCGCGGCGGATCCACCGGGAGAAGTTCACGCCGGCCTCGTGAGGACTTCGAGGGTGACGGCCGTGGTGTCGCCCGGGTGCAGGCCCTCGGCTTCCCGGACGGCGCGTTTGACCGGCAGCACGTAGCAGCCGCGCGCCTTGTCCGGGAAGACCGAGGTCGTCCACGTGGTCGCGCCGACCCGGGCGCGCACCCGCACGGACCCGAAGCCCGGGCGGCTGCCCTCGGTGAGGTCGCTGATCTCGTCCGAGGCGTCGGCGGGCAGGCTCACGAACGTCCAGGTGTCGGCGCGCCGCGCGTCCCACACCCAGAGCTCCGCGTCGAAGAGGATGTCCACCCGCGGAGCGTCTCACGTGGCACCGACAGTTTCGGGGCGTGCGGGTGGCGGTACCCGTCCCCGGTGATCACGCACCAGTTCATCGGCGCGGCCGGCACCCGGATCCACGCAGAGGTGACCGGGCCGGCGCGCGCGCCGGAGGTGGTGTGCGTGCACGGGCTGGGCTGCTCGCACCGGTACTTCCGGCCGCTGGCGCGCACGCTCGGGGAGCGCCTGCGGGTGAGCGCGCCGGACCTGCCGGGTTTCGGCCGCACGCCGGGGCCGCGCCAGGCGCTGGACGTGCGCGGGTTGTCGACGGCGCTGGCGGAGTGGTTGCGCGAGACCGGCCGGGGCGGCTCGGTCCTGGTGGCGAACTCGGCGGGGTGCCAGATCGTGGTGGACCTGGCCGTGCACGCGCCGGAGCTGCTCGGCCCGGTGGTGCTGATCGGCCCGAGCACCGACCGGACGGCGCCGTCGCTGGTGCGCCAGCTCGGCAGGCTCGTCGCCGACGCGCCGCGGGAACGGCCGTCGCTGCTGGTCGTGCTCGCGTGGGACTACCTGGTGTGCGGACCGCGGCGGCTGGTCGCCACCGCCCGGCACCTGCGTGACGACCCCGTCGAGGCGAAGCTGCCGCACGTGACCACCCCGGCGGTGGTCGTGCGCGGCAGCCGGGACCCGATCGCGTCCCGGGCGTGGGCGCGGCAGATGGCGGCGCGACTGCCCGCCGGCCGGTACGTGGAGGTCCCCGGCCACGCGCACGCGCTGAACCATTCGGCGCCGGTGGAGGTGGCGGCGCTGGTCGAGTCTCTGGTGGGAAGTGCGCCGGGTTGATTCAGTCCTTGGCGGGCAGCGCGGCCGCGTAGGACACGCCCCGCGTCACCCACTCGCGCAGCCGCGGCGCGGTGCCGACGACGGCGGCGTCCACCCGGAGCCATCCGCGCATCTCGCGGCCGCGCATCACCATCGGCTGGACGCCCTCGCCGAGGAGGCGCTCACCCTCGTCCGGCTCGACGCGCACCAGCAGGCCGCCTTCCGAACTGGCCGCGACGGCCATGTTGCCGTGGACGAGGAACGCCAGCCCGCCGAACATCCGCTTCTCCCGCACACCGTCCACACCGGACAGCAGTTCCCGGACGCGGTCGGCGAGTTCGTGGTCGTAGGCCATGTGCCAGTATCACCGCCGTTTGGGTTTGCCGCGCCGGGTGGGGCGGCGCGGCTGGTTCCGGCGCTGCGCCGGCTTGCGCTCCTCCGCCGGGCGCTTCGCCTTGGACTGCTTCGGCGCGGGCGGCCGTCCGCGGGTGCTGTTGACCGTGCGGCCGCGGACGATGCCGATGAACAGCTCCATCTCCTCGGTCGTCTCGTCCTCCGGCCAGGACAGCGCGACCCGCGACTGGGGGACGCCGGTGACCGGCCGGTACGTCAGGTCCCGCCGGTGGTGCAGCCGCGCGAGCGACTGGGGCACCACCAGCACCCCGACGCCGGCCGCGACGAGTTCGATCGCGTCGCCGGTGGTGGCGGGGCGCTCGAGGGCCGGCTTGCCGGGCGGGTGCGCCCAGTCCAGGGTGTCGTCGAGCGGGTGCAGCACCAGCTCGTCGGCGAGGTCGTCGGCGGTGATCTCGTCCGCGGCGGCCACCAGGTGGTCCTTCGGCACGACCACGACCGTCGTCTCGGTGTAGAGGGGGATGGCGTGCAGGCCGTCGCGGTCGGTGGGCAGGCGCAGCAGCACAGCGTCGAGCTCGCGGTCGCGGACCCGTCCGGCCGCCTCCGCGGCGGTGACCTGCACCAGCTCCAGCGGGACGCCGGGGCTGCGCTCCGCCCAGATCCGCACCCACTTGCCGGGCGTCACCCCGGGCACGTACCCGAGCGTGAAGGACTCTGCCACCCGGCCAGGCTACCGGGCGTGACCGGCGTCGTTACGCGGGACGGCCGAACCAGGGGATCCGGCGGAACGGTTGACGCAACTGCTTGGTTGCCATAGTGTGGCAACCAAGCAGTTGCGACACAGGAGGCGTCATGGCGTTCCCGGACCGGATCGAGCGCGTCGTCGAGCTCGGCCACCCGCCGTCAAAGGTGTGGGCCGCGCTCACCACCGCCGAGGGGCTCGGCACCTGGTTCGGCCAGGAGGCGTCGATCGACCTGCGGCCCGGTGGCGCGGGGGAGCTGAAGTGGGACAACGGTTTCCGCCAGTACCTGCGCGTCGAGCGGGTCGAGGAGCCGCGTGTCTTCGGCTTCACCTGGCGGATCTACGGCCTGCCCGACGACGACCCGCGCCGGACCTACGTGGAGTTCACCCTCGAACCGGACGGCGAAGGCACGCGGCTCACCGTCGTGGAGACCGGGTTCGCCCAGCTGCCGGACGACACGCACCGTGAGGCGTTCGGCGGCAACACCGGGGGCTGGGCGCGGGAACTGGACGATCTGGCCGGCTACCTCGATGCAGCGTGATGCCGAGGCCGTCGCCGAGCAGGTCTTCGCCGCGCTGGCCGATCCGACGCGGCGGGCGATCCTGGCCGAGCTGGCCGCGCAGGGCCCGGCCACGGCCACCGACCTCGCCGGCCGCCTGCCGATCACCCGGCAGGGTGTCGCCAAGCACCTCGCCCTGCTCGCCGAGGCCGGGCTCGTCACGGCCGAGCCGGGCGAGCGGCGGCGGGTCCGCTACCGCGTCCGGACGGCCCCGATGCAGGTGGCGCAACAGTTCCTGGCCGCGCTCGCCCGAGACTGGGACAACCCGCTCGCGAAACTGCGCGACCACCTTGGCGGCACAGCGTGATCATCCGAAGTGGAAGGTGGAGAACCCGATGAGGACACCCCCGATCGTCTCGCGACAGGAGTGGCAGGCCGCGTGGGAGGAGCTCCTGGTCAAGGAGAAGGAGCTGACCCGCGCCAAGGACGCGATGGCCGCCGCGCGCCGTCGCATGCCGTGGACCGAAGTGGACCGGGACTACCGGTTCGACGGCCCGGACGGGCCGGTGGACCTGCTCGGCCTGTTCGACGGGCGCCGCCAGCTGATCGTCTACCGGGCGTTCCTCGAACCCGGCGTGCACGGCTGGCCCGACCACGCCTGCGTCGGCTGCTCGATGGTGGCCGACCAGGTCGCGCACCTCGCCCACCTGAACGCCCGCGACACCACGCTGGTGTTCGCCTCGCGCGCGCCGCAGCCCGACATCGCGCGGGTCAAGGCGCGGATGGGCTGGACGATGCCCTGGTACACCATCCTGGACGACTTCGACGCCGACTTCGGGGTGGCCGAATACCACGGCACCAACGCCTTCATCCGCGACGGCGACCGCGTGTTCCGCACCTACTTCGTCAACAACCGCGGCGACGAGGCGATGGGCGGCACCTGGAGCTACCTCGACATCACGGCGCTGGGCAGGCAGGAGACGTGGGAGGACTCGCCGGAGGACTATCCGCAGACGCCGCCCTACGAGTGGTGGCACTGGCACGACGACTACCCGGCCCGCCAGCCGTCCGCCTGAGGCGTCTGTCGCGCCGGACCGGGATCGCGCGCCGCACGCGGCCGGGTGCGGGAAACGGGCCGCCGCGATCCGGAAGCCGGCCAGAGGATCCCGGCGTGGACGGGATCCTGATGCGGCCGAGGTCGCGCGGGCCGACGTGGTGGTCGCCGCGGCGCGCCGGCACGAGGCTCAGCGGTAGCGGAACCGGGCCAGCTGCGGCGGGACGAACAACAGCAGCAGCGAGTAGTAGCCGGCGGCGGGCACCAGCGCGGACAGCGCGAACGCCAGGACCAGGGCGACGGAGGCGCCCACCGAGCCGAACACCCAGCGCCCGTCGATCACCGAGGCGTCGTGGGCCAGGCCGCGGGTGCGCCGGACGTACAGCGTCATCGCCGTGAGGCACAGCGTGTTGGCCAGCACCGTGCCGATGTAGAACAACACCGCGAACCGGTCCGCGCCGTAGGCGCCGGTCAGTTCGGTCGGGAACGGCAGCACCGCGACGGTCAGCAGCCACGCGATGTTCAGCCACATCAGGACCACGTCGACGTACCGGATCTGCTCGAACAGGTGGTGGTGGCTCAGCCACTGGCGGGCGATCACCACGAAGGTGAGCAGGAAGCTGGTGATCTCCCAGCCGTTCTCGCTGATCGCCGCGGCCGCGGGCCGCCCGTCGTCCAGCAATCCGGGCACCGAGTCGACGAGGGGAAGCACCAGGAGCGTCATCGCGATCGCGACCACGGCGTCGGAGAAGAAGACGAGCCGCTCGGCTGGTCGCGGCCGGCCGCTCACAGCCCCGCCGACCGCAGCGCCGCCTGCCGGGCCACCTGCCGCAGCCAGCGGTGCGCCTCGTCGTGTTCCTTGCGCTCGTCCCACCACATGATCTCCACGATGGGCGGCGGGTCGCCGGGGCACTCCAGGATCCGCAGGTCCGACCGGCCTGCCAGGTAACGCGTCAGCCGCCGCTGCATGACCGCGATCCGGTCGGTCCCGGCGATGAAGTACGGCGTCGCCTGGTAGCTGTCCACCCGCACCGCCACCCGCGGGCGCGTGGACAGCTTCGCCATCAGCGGCCCCAGCGGCGACGTGGCCGGATAACCGCCGTCCGGGTGGTGCGGCACCACCCACGGCAGCCGCTCCAGGTCGGACAGCTCCAGCCGGTCGCCGACCGGGTTGTCGGCCGACACCACGCACACCCAGCGGTCCCGGAACAGCTCCAGCGAGTTGATCCCGGGCGCGTGCAGCTCGGGCTTGGCGGCGCAGATCATCGCGTCGATGACCCGAAGCGCCTCCGGGATGTCGGCGGGCAGCCGCTCCCGCACCACCCGCACGTGCATCCGGATGTTCGGCCCCGCGGCGTACATCGCCGCCGACAGCTGCTCCCCGTAGGCGGCGAGCACGTAGTCCGGCATCAGCAGGGTGAACTCGCGCTCCGAGGACTCCGGGTCGAACCCCGGCGTGGTGGCGAACAACCGCTCCAGGCTGGCGCACAACGGCTCAACCTGGCCGGCCAGCTGCGCCGCAAGCGGGGACAGCACGTACGAGCCGCGGGACCGGATCAGCAGCTGGTCGTCGAAGTGGCGGCGCAGCCGGGACAGCGCCGCGCTGGCCGTCGGCTGGCTCACGCCCACCCGCTCGGCCGCGCGGGTCACGTTGCGCTCGCGCAGCAGTTCACGCAGGAACACCAGGAGGTTCAGGTCCAGACTCGCCAACGACAACGGGCGTCGTGTCACCTTGCGGACGGCCGAACCCATGGATCCATTAGCAGCCGGGCGAGATCGGGTGTCAAGGATCTTGTCGTGTGGCGGAAAGGAACTCCCGCAACGCCCCGGCGGTCTCGGCGGGACGCTCCTCGGCGAGGTAGTGGCCGCAGTCCAGCGCCAGCCCGGTGAGCCGCGGGGCCCACGGCCGCCACACGGCGAGCACGTCATCGGTCCTCCCGAGTGGTCCGGCCGCGCCCCACAGCACCAGCGTGGGGCAGGCGATCCGCCGGCGGCCCCGGTCGGCTTCGTCGTCGGCCCGGTCCACCGTGGCGCCCGCGCGGTAGTCCTGGCACATCGCGTGCACGACCGACGGCCGCCGGTAGGCCGCCCGGTAGGCGCGCAGCGCGGCCTCGCCGAAGATCCCGTCCGCGCCGCGCAGGAAGAACGCGTCCGGGTCGGCCGCGATCAGCCGCTCCGGCAGGTCACCCGGCTGGGCGAGGAAGAACCAGTGCCACGCCGACCTGGCGAACTCCGCGTCCACCGTGGCCAGCACGTCGGCCGTGGGCAGGATGTCCAGCACGGCCAGCGCGGTCACCGCGTCCGGGTGGTCGAGCGCGAGCCGGTAGGCGCAGCGCCCACCCCGGTCGTGCCCGGCGACGGCGAAGCGGCGGAACCCGAGCCGGCCCATCACCGAGACCAGCTCGCGCGCCATCGCCCGCTTGCCGAACGCCGCCACCTCGTCGCCCGGCGCCACGCTGTCCCCGTAACCGGGCAGGTCCGCGGCGACCACCGTGTGGTCCCGGGCCAGCTCGGGCGCGACCAGGTGCCACATGGCCGAGGTCTGCGGGTAGCCGTGCAGCAACAGCACCGGCGGGCCGCTGCCGCCGACGCGCACCCGGACGCGCCCGCCCGCGGGCGTCGCCACGTCCTGGCAGGTGAACCCGTCGAACACGGTCAGATCCCGTACCAGGCCGCGGCGTTGCCGGCGAGCACCGACTCCGCCTCGGCCGGGGTCAGCGCGTCGAGCAGCCGCTGCCCGCTGCCGCCGTGGTCGTGCGGGTGGTCGCTGGCGTGCATCAGCATCGAGCCGGCGCCGACCATGTCCAGCACCTCCCGCACCTGCGCGGGGTCCCGCGGCAGCTGCGCGGGCGCGGTGGTCAGCCGGATGTGCCGCGCCACCACCTCAGACGGTTTCGCGCCCAGCCACGGCACCTCGCGCCACACGCCCTTCCAGTCCTTGTCGAACCGCCACAGCAGCGCGGGCAGCCAGGAGAACCCGCACTCCAGCAGGGCGACCCGCAGTTCCGGCAGTTCCGCGAAGACACCTTCGGCGACCAGGCTGGTGAGCTGGGCCTGCACGAGCATCTGCGAGTTGCCCACGTAGTCCTCGAGGTAGGTGTGGGTCAGGCCGGTGCTGGTGGGCGCGTTCCCGATCCGGCCCCACGCGTGCAGGCCGACCACCAGGCCGCGTTCGGCGGCGGCCCGCAGGATCGGCCGGTGCCGCTTGTTGCCCCACGGCGCGTCCGTGCGCACCGGCAGCAGCACCTGCACGATCCCGGGGTGGTCGCCGATCCGTTCGATCTCGGCGACGGCGGCTTCGGCGTCCAGCGTCGGCACCACCATGCTGGCGCGCAGGCGGTCGTCGGTGCTCAACCACTCCTCGATCAGCCAGTCGTTGACAGCGCGGGTGAGCGCCGCTTCGTAGTAGGGGTTGCGGTTGCAGTGGAACGACGTCGTGCACACCAGGATCGCCGCCCGCAGCCCGTCGAGCAGGCCGGCCCGCACCGCCGCCGCGTCGTGGGCGGGGGTCAGGCCCGCGGCCCGCGCGGCCGGGGTGGCGCTGGTGGGCGCCGCCGGGGGATAGGCGCCGCCCTGGTGCGGGGACAGCATCAGCCCGCCCTCCAGCACGTAGCCGCGCCAGTAGGGTTCCAGGTAGGGCACCAGGTCGTTCAGCGACGACGGTCCACAGTGGATCTCGGCGTCGATGCGGGTGGTGCCGACCGCGGCGGTCATGAGGCCTCCGGCAGACCGTAGAGCCGGCACGCGTTGACGCCCATGACGCCTTCGCGCAGCGCCGCGGGGAACAGGCGCGGCGCGTGCCGCGGGGAGTCGAAGTCCCAGTGCGGGTAGTCGGAGGCGAACATGATCCGCTCGTCCATCGAAAGGTGGGCCAGCGCCTTGTCGAGGTCGCGCGGGTCGTCGGGCTCCTCGATCGGCTGCGTGGTGAACCAGAACCGCTCGCGGATGTACTCCGACGGCGGCTTGACCAGGTGCGGCACGTCGCCGCGCAGCTGCTCCCACGCGTCGTCCAGCGCCCACATCAGCGGCGCGGCCCAGGCGATGCCGCCCTCCACGCAGATCACCTTCAGGTCCGGCAGCCGGTCCAGGACGCCTTCGCAGAGCATCCCGGTGACGAACGCGGCCATCAGGTTGCCGTTCCACACGTGCTCTTCGAGGTAGAACGACGGCCACCCGGCGCCGCGGTGCATCTCCAGCCCGCCGGTGTGCGCGGCGACCGGCAGCCCGGCCTCGGCCGCGGCCTCGTAGATCGGCCAGTACCGGCGCCGCCCGAACCCGAGCTCCCCGCCGGTGGACAGCAGCACCTGCACGAACCGCGGGTCGCCGGCGTGCCGCCGGATCTCCTCGGCCGCGAGGTCCGGCGCCTCGATCGGGATGGCGATCGACCCGCGCAGCCGCGGTTCCGGGTCGAGCAGCGTGTCGATCTGCCACTCGTTGAGCGCCCGGCACAGCGCGGCCGCGTACTCCGGTTCCTCGGCGCCCCAGCTGTGGCTCTGCAGCGGAATCAGGATGCCGTGGGTGACGCCGAACTCGTCGAGCAGCTGGTCCCGGATCATCCCCAGGTCGCTGCCCGGCGGCCCGTCCGCGGGCCAGGAGTCCAGCCGGAAGCCCGCGTTGCGGACCCGCGGGTAGATCTCCGGCGGGCCCGGCACCCGGCTGCCGAACAGGTCCCACCGCGCGCGGTGCTTCTCCGGCAGCCGCTCCCGGATGGCGGCGGCCGGGGCCGCCGGATGGATGTCGGTGTCGACGATGGTGTAGCCGGTGCGGCCCGGCGCGCTGCCGGGCCGCCCGGCGACGGCTGTGCTGGTCACCGGTCACCTCCCTTGTCGCCAGGGCGTGCTCCGCCGCTGGTGTCCACGACCACGTAGGCGTCCTCCACGTGCACCGGGTACGTCTCGGCGACGTACGGGCCGGGGATGCGCCCGTTCTTGCCGCGCTCGACCGACACGTCGTAGGTGCGGGCGGGCGGTTCGTCCGGCCCGAGGAACGACTGCCCGGTTTCGAGGTCGTACTCCCAGCCGTGCCAGGGGCAGGCGACGAGCGAGTCGCCGTCGTCCTGCCGGACCTCACCGGGCGCGGCGGAGGTCAGCCACGGCTGGGTGGCCCCGAGGCAGAGCGGGCCGCCCTGGTGCGGGCAGTGGTTGTTCAGTGCGTAGAAACGGTCTCCGACCCGGAAAACCCCGATCGACCGCCGGCCGGCCTGCACGATCCGGCGCTCTCCCGGCGGGAAGTCGTCGAGCCGGGACACCACGATCCTCATGGTGTGCCACGGTAGAGATCGCCGCGGGCCGCGCGGAAAGTGAAAGTTTCGATGAAGAGCATCGGCGAGCCCGATAGTGGCGCATGTGGACCCGCGTCGACCTGCCGTGATTTCCCTTGTCCAGCAGGGGAAACTCTGCTCCGCCGGTGAACCGGGGCCGGACCCTCGCCTGCGGCGGCGGGAAACCGGGGACCTTGACGGGGGCGATCGGCTCGGGTCAACCTCTTCCCCAGCCGGTCACAGGGTGGTGGCCGGCAGGAGGAACGAGGAGAACCATCGTGTCCACTCCATCGCCGAGTCCATCGTTGCCCCGGCGGGCATTCCTGAGGCGTTCCGCGCTGACCGCGGCGGCCGTGGCCGCCGGGCCTGCCGTGTTGTCCGCGTGCGGCGCCGGCCCGGCGGCAGGCGGGGGCGGCAGCGGAACGGCGACCTTCCTGAGCATCCTGCCGCTGGAAACCCTGTCCATGTCGCCGGAGCTGCTCGCCGTCGCCGGCGGCCACTTCGCGCGGCACGGGCTGGACGTCACGCTGCAGGAGGTCAAGGGGTCGCCGCAGGCCACGCAGACCCTGATCGCCGGTGTCGGCGTGGTCGCGCGGCTCGGGCAGATCGACCTGATGACCGCGGTCGCCGAGTCGAACCAGCCGCTGGTGAACATCGGCACGCTGTGCCGCGGTTCCGCGGTGCGCGTCGTCTACAGCAAGCAGGCGCCGCTGGAGAAGCCGCAGGACTTCGTCGGCAAGACCATCGGGGTCAGCTCCGAGGGCGGCACCAGCAGCAAGATCGTGTCACTGGTGCTGGCCAACTCCGGGCTGGACCCCAAGAGCACGCCGCGCCAGGTCACCGGGCTCACCCCGGGCACGTTCAACCTGGTGCAGCAGGGCCGGATCGCCGGGTACGTGGTCAGCATCGACACCGCGAACATCGTGCAGTCGCAGCACGCGGACGCGGGCGTGTTCGACCCGGGCACCGTGGTGAAGTCCGACTCGCAGATCTACGTCACCACGGCCGACGTGATCGCCAAGCACCCCGACACGTTGCGCGCGTTCATGGCCGGGATCCGCGACGCGGTCGCGGAGTACGTGGCCGACCAGGACTTCGGCAAGACGATCGGGACGCTGCGCGGCAAGTACTCCTTCGCCACGCTCGACGACGACGCGATCGCGCGCAAGAGCCTCGGCATGATGCGCGACCTGTGGACGGGCAAGGACCCGTCGCGGCCCCTGCTGGTCACCGACCCGGCCGCGTGGACCGCCGGCTACGACGAGCTGACCAGGGCGGGCCAGGCCAAGCCGGGCGGTGACGCCGCCAGGTGGTTCGACAACAGCTTCCTGCCTGCCACCACCACCTGATCGCGAGGAGACGCATGTCCGCGCACCACGCCGAGACGCTCACCGCGGCCCCGCGGCAGGCCGCACCGCCGAAGCTGGAGCTCGCCGGTGTCGGCAAGGAGTTCCGGTCCAAACGCGCCACCACCCGCGCACTGCACGACATCACGCTGACGATCAGCGACGGCGAGTTCGTGTCCGTGATCGGCCGCTCCGGCTGCGGCAAGACGACCCTGCTGCGCACGCTCGCCGGGCTGCAGAGCCCGTCCGAGGGGCAGATCCTCGTGGAGGGCCGGTCGCTGTGGAACGGGTCCAGAGTGGACTCCTCCGTGGTGTCCGAACTCGGCGTGGTCTTCCAGGACGCCAACCTGTTCCCGTGGTACTCGGTCGCCGACAACATCGCGCTGCCCCTGAAGCTGCGTGGCGCGGGCAAGCGTGAACGCCGGGAACGGGCCCACGAGCTGGCGAAGCTGGTGGGGCTGGCCGGGTTCGAGAAGTCCTACCCGCGCGAGCTGTCCGGCGGGATGCGGCAGCGCGTGGCGATCGCGCGGGCGCTGTCCACGCGGCCGAAGCTGCTGCTGATGGACGAGCCGTTCGGCGCGCTGGACGCGCTGACCCGGGAGCGGATGAACGCCGAGCTGCAACGGATCGCGCTCGCCACCAAGGCGACCGTCGTGTTCGTCACCCACGACATCACCGAGGCGGTGTTCCTCGGCGACCGGGTGGTGCAGCTGAGCCCGCGGCCGGGCCGCATCAGCGAGATCCGCACGGTGGACTTCCCCAAGCCGCGTGATTTCGACGTCCAGACCGAGCCGGAGTTCGGCCGGATCGTGCGCGAACTGCGGCACGCCCTCGACAGGCAGGAGTGACCCCGGTGAACAGGGAACGTTTCGGCAGGTGGCTGCCGTGGGTGAGCACGCCGCTCATCCTGGTCGTGTTCTTCCTGCTGTGGGACGTGTTCGTGCGCGTCAACGGCATGTCGGAGCTGGTGCTGCCGCGGCCGGGCACCGTGTTCGCGAGCCTCGGCGAGCTGGTCACCACCGGCGACACCTGGTACCACGCGCGGGTCACCGCGATCGAGACGATCAGCGGGTTCGCGATCGCGCTGGTCGCCGGGGTCGCGGCCGGTGTGGTGCTGGGCAAGGTCCGGTGGATGGAGCGCAGCCTGCGGCCGCTGATCGTGGCCTCGCAGGTGGTGCCGAAGGTGGCGCTGATCCCGCTGTTCGTGATCTGGTTCGGCTTCGGCATCACCTCGAAGGTGATCATGGCCGCGATGCTGGCGTTCTTCCCGATCATGCTCAACGTGCAGCTGGGCGTCCGCTCGGTCGAGGCGGGGCAGCGGGACGTGATGCGCAGCCTCAACGCGAACCGGTGGCAGACGTTCAACCACCTGGAGTTCAAGAGCACGCTGCCGTACGTGTTCGCCGGCATGGAGGTCGGGATCGTGCTGGCCATCATCGGCACGATCGTGGGGGAGTACCTGGGCGGCAGCGAGGGGCTGGGCTACCTGGTGGTGCGCACGCTCAACGCGCTCGACGCGCCCGCGTTGTTCGCGGTGATCATCCTGTTGTCGGTGCTGGGGTTGGTGCTGTACTTCGTGGTCAACGGCCTGAAACGGTTCTTCATCCCGTGGCACGAGTCCGTCTACAGCATGCAGGAGACCAATGCCTGAGCCGGTGTTCGAGGCGGACGTGGCGGTCGTGGCTCGCCGGGTGGAGTCCGACGGGGTGGTGTCGCTGGAGCTGGGCGGCGCGGACCTGCCCGCGTGGGATCCGGGCGCGCACATCGACGTCGTGCTGCCCGGTGGCCTGGTGCGGCAGTACTCGCTGTGCGGTGAGGACGGCCGCTGGCGCATCGCGGTGCTGCGCGAACCGGACAGCCGCGGCGGGTCGGCGTGGATCCACGACCACGCGCACCCGGGCACGACCCTGCGGATCCGGGGGCCGCGCAACAACTTCCCGCTGCTGCCCGCGCCCCGGTACCTGTTCGTCGCGGGCGGGGTCGGCATCACGCCGATCCTGCCGATGGTGGCCGCGGCGGAGGCCGCCGGGGCGGACTGGACCCTGCACTACGGGGGCCGCAGCCGGACCTCGATGGCGTTCGTCAAGGACCTGGAGTCCTACGGCGAGCGGGTCGCGGTGACACCCGAGGACGAGGCGGGGATGCTCGACCTGGACGTGATCCTCGCCCCGCCGCGGGAGTCCACAGTGGTCTATTGCTGCGGCCCGGCCGGGCTGATCGACGCGGTCGAGACCCGCTGCCAGGCCTGGCCGCCCGGCTCGCTGCACGTCGAACGGTTCACCGCGGCCGAGCACGGCGGTGAGGCGCACGAGTTCGAGGTCGAACTGCGGGCCAGCGGGATGACGGTCGCCGTGCCCGCGGAGCTGTCGATCCTGGAAGCGGTGGAGAACGCCGGGGTGCGGGTGATCTCCTCGTGCACCGAGGGGATCTGCGGGTCGTGCGAGACGACCGTGCTGGACGGCGAGATCGACCACCGCGACTCGGTCCTCGACGACGACGAGCGCGACGCCGGTGACGTGATGATGATCTGCGTGTCACGGGCGAAGGGTGCCCGCCTGGTCCTCGACCTCTGACTCGTCGGGCACCCACTCCAGCAGGTCGCCGGGCTGGCAGTCCAGCACCCGGCACATCGCCTCCAGAGTGGAGAAGCGCACCGCCTTCGCGCGGCCGTTCTTCAGCACCGCCACATTGGCCGGGGTGATCCCGACGCGCTCGGCGAACTCGCCGACGCTCATCTTGCGCTTGGCGAGCTGGACGTCGATGCGCACGACGATCGGCACTCAGATCACCGCTTCCATGTCGGTGCGCAGCGTGGTGGCCTGCCGCAGCAGCGCGCGCATCACGACCATCAGCAGGCCGACCACGGCGACCCCGACCACCAGCAGGAACAGCACCAGCGGGAGGCCGGGGTCGTCGGCGTTGACGCCGACGTAGAGGAAGACCGCGACGAGCACGGCCCATCCGGCGGCGATCGCGCCGACGATCACGTTCACCCAGCGCATCGAGGCTTCGCTGAAGATGCGGTCCTTGCGCACCATGGTGAGCAGCCGCCACATCGCGACGATCACCACCTGGACGCACAGCACCCAGAACACGGTGACGGCGGTGGCCGGCCACCGGAGGTAGGCCATCTCGGGGTCCTCCCGTGCCATGTGGGCGAACTGCCCCGGCAGGGACATCACCTGGAACAGCACCAGGATCCCGAACAACGCGACGAGGAAGATCCGGAGGAGGGGGACGACCCAGCGTACGGCGAGCATGCGCCGAGTATCGCGCGGTATCTATCGAAAATCAATATATTCCTGTCGTTTCTCGGCTACCTCTGACTGTCGGTGATCAGTATTGACTCACATTGTGGGTCTGTGCTCATAATGTGGCGACAGTGCAACGAGGCACGAGCGACAGGACAACCGCATGTCAGACACCGCAATACTGATCAACACCGGGGTCACGGTCGCGGCCATCGTGGTGTTGATCGTCCGCTTCCGGCTCAACCCGGTGATCGCACTGGTGCTCGGCTCCTGCTACTTGGGGCTGTCCACCGGGCTCGGCGTGAGCAAGACGGTGGAGGAGATCACCGCAGGCTTCGGCGACGTGATGGCCGAGATCGGCCTGCTCATCGCGTTCGGCGTGCTCATCGGCGCGATCCTGCGTGATCTGCGCGCCATCGAACGCCTGGTGGACAAGCTGCTCAAGGTGTTCGGCGAACGCCGGATCCCCTACGCGATGGCGCTCACCATCGCCACCGTGCTGCAGTCGATCTTCCTCGACGTGCTGCTGGTGATCTCCGGGCCGCTGGCCAGGGGAATCGGCAAACGGCTCGGGCCACGCGGCGTCGCGCGCATGGCGACGGCGCTGGCGATCGCGCTGGAGTGCGGCATCGTGTTCACCGTGCCGGGCGTCGGCGCGCTGGCACTGGCCGGGCTGCTGCACGTGCCGCTGGGCAAGTACCTGCTGTTCGGGCTCGTCGTGGTCATCCCGACGGTGACCGTCGCGATCGCGATCATGTCGGTGCTCTTCGCCCGCGGCTGGTGGAACCCGGCCAAGGACGAGATGGCCGACGAGATCGTCGCCCCGGAAGCGCGGCCGCAGGGCGGACCGGGCACCGTGGCCGCGGTCGACCTGCGCAAGCCACCCGCCCTGCCGGTGGTGTTCAGCCCACTGCTGGGCGCGCTGGTGCTGATCGCGACGGGTGCGGTGGCCGAGATGCTGGAGTGGTCCAACCCGG
The DNA here is from genome assembly GCF_000473265.1 of Amycolatopsis thermoflava N1165. Taxonomy (NCBI): domain Bacteria; kingdom Bacillati; phylum Actinomycetota; class Actinomycetes; order Pseudonocardiales; family Pseudonocardiaceae; genus Amycolatopsis; species Amycolatopsis thermoflava. Next base: position 1,835,582 of record NZ_KI421511.1, on the reverse strand, counting down.
TGGTGGCGTTCCTGTCCAGCCCGGTGGTCGCGCTGCTGCTCGGCCTGGTCGGCACCTGTCTGATCGGACGGCGGTACATGGGGCAGCCCGCGGTCGAGTCGGCGCTCGGCTCGGGCCTGCGGGACAGCGGGCAGATTCTGCTGCTCAACGGCGTCGGCGGCTGTCTCGCCGCGGTGCTGGCCGCGGCCGGGCTCGGCGACATCCTCGGCAAGTACTTCTCCGCCAACACCTGGGCGCCGCTGCTGCTGGTGTGGCTGATGGCCGCGGTGCTGCACATCGCGGTCGGGTCGGTGACGATCTCCGCGATCACCTCGGCGGGCCTGCTCGCCCCGATCGCGCCGTCGCTGGGCCTGGACCCGGTGCTGATCGCGCTGTCCGCGGGCGCCGGATCGCTGTTCATGGTCCACCTGACCAGCAACACCTTCTGGCTGCTGCAGTCGCTGCTCGGCCAGACCACGCGTGGCGCGCTGAAGACCGTCTCGGTCGGCGTCTCGGTCGCCTCCGTGGTGGCGCTCGGCCCGATCCTCGCGCTCAACCTCGTCCTCTGAGAACGGGAAGGAACAGATGGACACCGAACACGCACACCTGCCGCTGCGCGGCGTCCGCGTGCTGGAACTCGGCAACTACATCGCCGGGCCCACCGCCGCGCGGCTGCTCGCCGACCTGGGCGCCGAGGTGATCAAGGTCGAGCGCCCCGGCCGCGGGGACGAGCTGCGCAACTGGCGGCTCTACGCGGGCACGGTGTCCATGCTGTTCCACACCGTCAACCGCAACAAGAAGTCCATCGCGGTCGACCTGCGCACCGGCGAGGGGCGGGACATCGTGCTCGATCTGGTCCGGCGCTGCGACGTGGTGATCGAGAACTTCCGGCCCGGCACGCTGGAGAAGTGGGGCCTGGGACCGGCGGAGCTGGAACGGGCCAACCCGGACGTGGTGCTCGCGCGGATCTCGGCGTTCGGGCAGACCGGGCCGCTGGCCGACCGGCCCGGGTTCGCCGCCGTGGCCGAGGCGATGGGCGGTATGCGCAACCTGGTGGGCGAGGCCGACCGGCCGCCGTCCCGGGTCGGGGTGTCCATCGGCGACTCGATCGCCGGGCTGTACGCCGCGTTCGGCGTGATGGTCGAGCTGTACGAGCGGGCCGTGGTGCCCAGCGGGCGGCCGCTGCGGGAACGGGTGGTCGACGTCGCGCTGCACGAGGCCGTGTTCTCCATGATGGAGTCGCTGGTGCCGGACCACCTCGCCTACGGCGTCGAGCGGCGGCGCGTCGGCGGGCGGATGGAGGGCATCGCGCCCAGCAACGCCTACGAGTGCGGCGACGGCGCGAGCGTGGTGATCGCGGGCAACGGCGACTCGATCTTCCGCCGGTACATGCTCGCGATCGGCCGCCCCGACCTGGCCGACGACCCCGGGCTGGCGGACAACGCGGGCCGCTGGGCGCGACGTGACGAACTGGACGAGGCGATCGGGGAGTGGACGCGTGGCCTGGACCGCGACGAGGTGTTGAAGATTCTCGACGAGGCCGGGGTGCCTGCCGGCCCGATCTACACGGCGGCCGACATCTGCGCCGACGAGCAGTACCGGGCGCGGGCGATGATCCAGCCGCTGCCGGTCGACCCGGGCACCGGCGAGGAGGTGCCGATCGGGTTCCCCGGGGTGGTGCCGGTGATCGGCACCGAGTCGCTGCCGCTGCGGACGCCCGCGCCGAAGCTCGGCGAGCACACCGACGAGATCCTGCACCTGCTCGGCCGGAAGGACACCGGAAATGACTGACCTGCGGGACGTGACGTTGCGGGACGGCCTGCAGCTCACCGGGAAACCGCTGCCGACCGCGCGCAAGGTCGCGGTCGTCCGGGAACTCCTGGCCGCCGGGGTGCCGAGCGTCGAGATCGGCTCGATGGCGCGGCCGGACCTGGTGCCGCCGCTGGCCGACACGCTCGACGTGATCCGCGCGCTGGACCCGGACGAGCTGGCGCGCTGCTGGGTCTGGGTGGCCACGCCCCGGCACGTCGAGCGCGCGGCGGAGGCCGGGGCGGTCAACTTCCAGTACTGCCTGTCCGCCTCGGATGCGCACAACAAGGCCAACATCGGCCGCTCCACAGAGGACAGCCTGGCGGCGATGCCCCGGGCGGTGGCGGCCGCTTCGGCTGCGGGTGGCCGGATCCAGCTGTGCATCGCGACGTCGTTCACCTGCCCGTTCGAGGGGGCGGTGCCCGAGGAGCGGGTGCTGGCGATTGCGCGGGACCCGCGCGCCGAGGGTGCCGGGGACATCGTGCTGTGCGACACGCTCGGGCAGGCCGTGCCCGCGCAGGTGACCATCCTGGTCGCCCGGGTGGCCGCCGAGACGCCGCCCCGCCGCATCGTCTACCACGGACACGACACGTGGGGCCTGGGGGTGGCGAACACCCTCGCCGCCATCGCCGCCGGAGCGTCCGAAGTGGATGGTGCGCTCGGGGGGCTCGGCGGGTGCCCGTTCGCCCCCGGCGCCAGCGGCAACGCGTCCACCGAGGACCTGTTGTTCGCGCTGCGGCCGTCGTGGCTCACGCCGTCGTCGTTCGCGCGGATCGTGCGGTTGTCCGGTGCGCTGCTGGACGAGCTGGGCGAACCGAACCGTTCGCGGGCGGCGCAGGGGGCGCGCACCAGCGCGACGGCTTTCCCATGGGCGCTCGGCGAAGAGGTGAGCTGCCGGTGAGGTTCTTCGTCACCACGCCGCTGCCGGAACCGGGGATGACGCTGCTGCGCGAGGCCGGCACGGTGGTGGTGCCGGAGCGCTCGCCGGATCTGGCCGCGGTGTGCGCGTCGGGGGAGTACGACGTGGTCGTGGCGCAGCTGACTGACGTGTTCGACGCGGCCGTGCTGGCGGGGGCGCGGCTGCGCGGCATCTCCAACTACGCGGTCGGCTACGACAACATCGACGTGGCCGCCGCGACCCGGCGCGGGATCCGGGTGTGCAACACGCCGAGCGTGCTCACCGACGCGACCGCCGACGTGGCGATGCTGCTGATCCTGGCGACCGCGCGGCGGTGTGTGGAGGCCGACGCGTTCGTGCGCGCCGGGCGGTTCACCGGGTGGGAGCCGTCGCTGCTGCTGGGCGGCGACGTCAGCGGCGCGGCGCTGGGGCTGGCCGGGTTCGGCCGCATCGCGCGGGCGGTGGCGCGGCGGGCGCTCGCGTTCGGGATGACGGTGCGGTGCACCAGGCGTCGGCCGGTCGACGAGCCGGGTGTCGAGCGGGTGGACTGGGACGAACTGGTGGCGCGGTCGGATTTCCTGTCGCTGCACGTGCCGCTGACCGCGGAGACCCGGCACCTGGTCGACGCTTCCGTGCTGCGGCGGATGAAGCGCTCGGCGATCCTGATCAACACCGCGCGCGGCCCGATCGTGGACGAGCGTGCCCTGGTGGAGGCGTTGCGGAGCGGGGAGATCGCGGGCGCCGGGCTGGACGTCTACGAGGACGAGCCCCGGCCGGCTCCCGGCCTGGCGGACCTGCCGAACACGACGTTGCTGCCGCACGTGGGCAGCGCGACGCGGTCGGTGCGGGCGAAGATGGCGGAGTCGTGCGCACGCAACGCGATCGCGCTCGCCGCGGGTGAGGCGGTGCGGGTGGTGAACCCGGAGGCCGCCGCGTGAGGGTGTGGTCCCGCGGGCGCGTTGATGCGCGGGCGGTCGCCGCGTGGCGGGCGGGGCGGCGATCAGTGACGGCGCGCGGGTGGGGCGGCCGCCAGTGACGGCGAAGTCGGCGCGGTGCGGGCGAGGATGGCGGAGTCGTGCGCGCAATGCGATCGCGCTCGCCTCGGGTGAGGCGGTGCGGGTGGTGAACCGGGAGGCCGCGGCGTGAGGGTGTGGTCCCGCGGGCGCGTTGATGCGCGGGAGGTCGCCGCCGCGCGGGCGGGGCGGCCACCAGTGACGGCGCGCGGGTGGGGCGGCGATCAGCGACGCCGCGCGGGGCGGGTGATGCCGGGCGGCTCAGGCCGGGTAGCGGCCGCCCAGTGCGCGCGTGATCCGTTCGGCGTGCTCGACCAGCACGTCGACCCACTCGAGGCACTTCTCGTACGGCATGCGCATCGTCGGGCCGCTCACCATCAGCGCGCCCACCAGGTCCGCCGCCGAGTCGAACACCGGCGCCGCCAGGCCCGAGGCGCCGTCGACGCGCTCGCCGACCGTGATCGCGTACCCGTCGGCCGCGGTCTGCTTGATCAGGCGCCGCAGCTCGTCCCGGTCGGTCACCGTGCTCTCGGTCAGCTGCGGCAGGTCCTCCCGCAGCACCTCGTCGGCCAGGCCGGGCGACCAGGCGAGCAGCACGCGCCCGGACGAGCCGACCGTGATCGGCGCGATCTTGCCGACCGACATCTCCCGCCGCAGCGCGTGCCGCGTCTCCGCGACCGCGATGCACACCCGGTGACGCCCCTCGGCGCGGAAGAAGCACGCCGTCTCGCCGGTGGCGTCCCGCAGGTCCTTCAGCACCGGGTTCACCACCGACAGCACGTCGAGGTCCTTGCCCGCCGCCGCGCCCCAGTACGCCATCCGCACCCCGAGCCGGAACCCGTCCCCGGCGCGGTCGAGGAAACCGTGCGCCACCAGGTTCGTCACCAGCCGCTGGACCGTCGACTGCGGCAGCCCCGTCTTGTGCTGCAGCTCCCGCAGCGTCAGCGACGGCTGGTGCAGCGTGAACGCGTCCAGGATGTCGACGATCTTGCCCAGCACGAGCAGCGGACGCTGACCGCCCTCACCGTCCGCCCTGCGCTCGTCCGCGGTGCTCATACCGAAAAGGTACGGCAACGGCCTCAGATCGGCGCGCAGTCCGGCTTGTCGGTCCAGTTCGCGCCGCACAGGTACAGCGTGATGGGCGCGGTGTAGCCGTAGCGGGCGCCGAGCGCGTTGTACTCGGTGACGTCCACCCGCCCGGCCACGTAGTGGTCGGTGGCCGTGCCGACGGCGGTGTCGCTGTAGGTCGGCGTGCCGGGGCCGGAGCTGTCGTCGGCGATGCCCCAGAAGCGGCCCATGTAGTAGGCCGCGCAGATGTTCACGTCGAGCAGGTACGCGCCGGCCGTGCCGCACTGAGTGGTCCCGGTGCCCGGGTCGACCGGCTGGCCGTGCCCCATCCCGCTGATCTCGTAGTACTCGACCTTCCCGCCGTAGACCCGGTGCCGTTGCCCGGCGACGGTGTCGCTCACGTCCGGGGTCTGGTCGGTGCCCGCCACGTCGGTCCACTGCTCGACCAGTTCGGTGGCGTTGCGCGGGGCGACGGTGGTGTCCGCGGTTCCGTGCCAGATCGACACCAGCGGGTGCGTCCCCGAATGGTCGGCGGCGGCGCGCACCTTGTCGCCCCACTGGGCGGGGGTCAGGTCGGTGCCCGGGTTCATGCAGCTGAAGGCAGTGACGGTGGAGGTCGCGCAGCCGTACGGCAGCCCGGCGACGATCCCGCCGCCCGCGAACACGTCCGGGTAGGCGGCGAGCATGACCGCGGTCATCGCACCACCGGCGGACAACCCGGTGACGTACGCCGACGACGAGCCCAGGTCGGCTTTGGTGCGGTCGACCATCTGCTTGACCGACAACGCCTCGCCCGAGCCGCGGCGGGTGTCGGCGGGTTCGAACCAGTTGAAGCAGCTGTTGGCGTTGTTGGCGGAGCTCTGCTGCGGGAACACCACCGCGACGCGCCACTGGTCGGCCAGCTTCATCCACCCGGTGCCGGTGGCGTAGCCCGTGGCGTTCTGGGTGCAGCCGTGCAGCGCCACCACGACCGGGCGCCCGGCGGGCAGGCCGTCCGGGGCGTAGCGGAACATGCGCAGGTTGCCCGGGTTGGAGCCGAAACCGGTCACCTCCTGCAGCCCGGCGGCCTGCGCCGGTGGGGAGAAGCCCATCAGGGCCAGCACGATCGCCAGCAGGACGGCACGTCGGAACATCGCGACACCTCCACGTCGAGGCCGGAACCGGTGCCGCTGATGGTAAGAACCAGTCACCGTGATGACCGCGTTGCCGGGCAACACAATCGCGGCGATGATCATGGTGCCCGTCACCATCGCGAATACCGCGGTTTCGGTGGCGCGACCGGGCCGTTCGTGCTCTGATACCGGATCATGGACCAGCGGTGGCGGGTGCCCGGCTACAGCGAGGTGGAGGTGCTCGGCGCCGGCGGCTTCGGCCAGGTCGTTCTGGCCAAGCACGAGGCCTCCGGTCAGCTCGTCGCGATCAAGTACCTGCACTCCGAGTTCCTGAGCGACCCGGGGATCCTCGACGGGTTCCGCCGCGAGGCCCACCTGTTGCACGGCGTGCGCAGCCCGCACGTGGCGCGGCTGCACGAGTTCGTCGAACGTCCCGAGGGCGCCGCGCTGGTCATGGAGGCCGTCCCCGGGGTCTCGTTGCGCGTGCTGCTGGCCGCCGAGAAGACCCTGGCGCCCGAATCGGCCCTGGCCATCCTCAAGGGCTCGCTGCTGGGACTGGCGGCCGCGCACGCCGCAGGCGTCGTGCACCGCGACTACAAGCCGGGCAACGTCCTGGTGTCGCAGGCAGGGGAGTCCAAGCTCGTGGATTTCGGACTGGCCACACTGGACGGGCAGGCCGGGCTCGCCGCCGGGTCGCCCGCCTACATGGCGCCGGAACAGTGGGCGGGCCTGCCCGGGATGCCCGCCACCGACGTCTACGCCGCCACCTGCGTGTTCTTCCAGTGCATCACCGGTCACCGGCCGTTCGAGGCGGACACCACGGAGCGGTTGCGGGCCCTGCACCAGTCCGCGCCGGTGCCGCTCGCCGCCGTGCCCGAGCCGCTGCGGGCGCTGATCGCGCGTGGCATGGCCAAGGACCCCGGGCAGCGCCCGGTCACCGCGCACGCTTTCGTGGCCGAACTCGAAGCCATCGCGCGCGCCGCTTACGGGGCGGACTGGGAGAGCCGCGGCTGGAAGCGGCTCGCCGCGCCCGTCGCCGCCCTGACGGCCCTCACCCCGCTCGCGCTGCTCGCGACCGCCGGCACCGCGGCCGCCCCGCTCGCCGCCGCCGCACCGGCCGGCGCGGGGATCGCGGCCACCAGCGTCGGGAAGGTCGTGATCGGGGTCCTGGTGACGGCGGTGCTCGCCGTCGGCGGATTCCTGGTCTACCAGCAGTTCGACGACCCGCCGCCACCGGTGCTGAGCGTCGCCATCGAGACCACCGCCGGCACCGACACCGCGCTGCCGATCACCTACGACCTGCAGTACCCGCGAGTGACCGGGCACGCCGACCCCGCTGTCGAGGAGCGGATCAACGCCGCGCTGCGAGCGCCGGTCGACGAGCGCCTGCGGTCGGTGCGGGAACAGCTGTCCGATCCGGACATTGCCGCCGACGTCCGGGGCCGGGGCGAGACCGTGGGCGTGCGCACCACGGCGGTCATCGCCCTGCGCACCGACCGGCTGGTGTCCGTGCGCTTCGACCACGCGCTCGACTCGGACTTCCTGTCGCACGCCAGCTGGCGGTTCCCGGAGAGCGTCACCGTCGACCTCACCACCGGCCGGGTCCTCGGGCCGCGGGACGTCTTCCGCGACGACGTGCTGACCGCGCGGGGCATGGCCACCCTGACCGAACGGCTCACCGCGCACTCGGAGCGCGGGTTCTGCCGCCGGGTCGGCGTCAGCGGGGCCGGGGCGCCCGCGTCGATCGACACCGCGGACACGCCCGGCGGCGGCGACCACGTGCCCGCCGCCGACGTCGTGTTCACGAACGCCGGGGTGGACTTCCTGGTGCTGTACTACGACCTCGGCTGCGACACCGCCTCCGGGCAGGAGACGATCACGATCCCGTACGCGGAGATCACCGATCTGCTCCGGCCGGAGCTGCCGGCGATGCTCGGCCGGGGCGCCGGTGTCCCGCCGTCGTCCGCGCCGTCCACCCCGCCTGCCGACGACGGCACGTACACCAACGCGCGGTTCGGTTTCACGGCACTGGTGCCCGAGGGCTACCAGCGGCAGCTCTACAGCCCGCCGGGTGGCGACGGCATGGAGTTCACCGACCCGGCCCTCGGCGCGACGATGACGGTGTGGGGAGCCAACAACCCCGGCGGCCGCTCCACGGCGGACGTCCTGGCCGAAACTGCGGGCGGCATCCGCGCCGAGGGCGGGCAGGTGACGGTCCAGCGCGTCGAAGGCGAGCTGTACACGATCTCCGGCTACCGCGGCGACGGCCGCATCTTCTACGAGCGCGGTTTCGTCGGCCCCGGCTCGACGGCCACCCTGCGGTGGGTCTACCCGCGGGGGAACAAGGACGCGCTCGACGGGCCGGTGAGCCGCACGGTGAAGACCTTCCGGGCAGGCGACCTCAGCCGGCCGCACTGATCGGCCCGGGGCTGATCTTCTGGACAACCGGTCACGAAATCAGCACCATGGGTGACCTGATCGACGACTGGGGGTTGCCGTGGAAGTGACGCTCACCGTGACGGCGGAACGTGCCGGGGACGAGGCGCGGTCCCTGCGGGAGTGGCTGCTGGGCCAGGACGAGCTGCGCGGGCGCGTCCGTCTCGTCGAGTCGCCGCCCCAGCCGGGGCGGCTCGGTTCCGTCGTGGAGACCCTGGCCGTCGCGCTCGGGCCGGGTGGCGTCGCGACCGCCACGGCGACCGTGGTGATCGCCTGGCTCCGCCGCCGCACGTCGGACGTGACGATCACCGTCAAGAAGCCGGACAGCGATTTCGAGCTGACCGCCACCAACGTGAAGGGCGTCGACGCCGGCGAACTCGCCGAACTCACCCGGCGGGTGTCGGCCGAGCTGGACGGCGGGGACGAGACCGCCGCATGAACCTGGGCTCGGCCGGAACCCGGGTCCTGCTCGTCGGTACGGGCACGCACGCCGAGGGTTCCCGGCTCCCGCCGGTCCCCGCGGTCGGGGCCACGCTCACCGCGCTGGAAACCGCTTTCCGCGACCACTGCGGGGTGCGGCCGGAGAGCCTGCCGGACCCGATCCTGGACCCGGATCCGATCGAGTTCGGCAACGCCCTCACCAGGGCGGCGGCCGAGGCCGAGGACGTGTTCGTCCTCTACTACGTCGGCCACGGCCTGGTCAGCCCGGGCAACAAACTGCACCTGGCCACCCGCGAAACCGACGACCTGAGCACCGGCCTGGCGTTCAAGGCCCTGCCGTACTCCGCGGTCGAGGACGCCCTCACCCTGTGCCGGGCCCGCACGATCGTCGTCGTCCTCGATTGCTGCTTCGCGGGCCGCGCGCACGGCTCGTTCGGCACGTCGGCGAGCGACGCGTTCGAACTGGCCTCGCTGGGCGGCGCTTACGTGCTCGCCTCCGCGGCGTCCGACGAGCAGGCGCTGGCGCCGGAGGGCGAGCGGCACACCGCGTTCAGCGGCGCGCTGCTGACCCTGCTGGCGGAGGGCGATCCCGCCGGGCTGCCCGACCTGACCGTGGAAGCCGCCTACCGGCACCTCCGGCGCGTCCTGCCGTCGCGGAACGTGCCTGCGCCGGTCCGCCACCTCAGCGGGCAGGCCGGCGACCTCGTCCTGGCCCCGAACCCCGCCGCCGCGCCGCCACGGCTCCCGGTCCCGCGCACCGACGGGCAGCCGCAGGCCGACCAGCCCTGCCCGTACCGCGGACTGGACCCGTTCACCGCCGACGACGCCCGGTTCTTCTTCGGGCGCGAACAGCTCACCCGGGAACTGCTCGACGACCTGGCCGCGTGGTCCGCCGAACCCGGCCCGGTCGCCGTGGTCGGCCTGTCCGGCGCGGGGAAGTCCTCGCTGCTGCGCGCCGGCCTGCTGCCCGCCGTCGAGCGCGGCGAACTGCGCGTGCCCGGCTCGCGCACCTGGCCGCACATGCTGCTCACCCCGGGCGAGGACCCGCTCGGCAACCTCGCCGCCCGGCTGGCCGCGCCGGCCGGCCTGACCCCCGAGGCGATCCGGGCGGACCTCACCGCCGATCCGGCGCGGCTGGCCGACCTCCTGCGCCGCGCGCTGCGACGCCAGGCCGGCGGACGCGACGTGCCCGGCGGGCGGCTGCTGCTCGTGGTCGACCAGTTCGAGGAACTGTTCACGACGTGCGCCGACGAGGACCAGCGGCGGGCCTTCGTCCGCGCGCTCACCGCGGCCGCCGAGGAGACCGCGCTGGTGGTGCTCGGCTTGCGCGCGGACTTCTACGCCCACTGCCTGGCCTATCCGGAACTGGCCGGGGTGCTCAAGGACCGCCAGCTGCCGGTCCCGGCGATGACCTTCGCCCAGCTGCGCGACGCCATCGAAAAACCTGCGACGGCCGCGGGCCTCCAGCTCGAACCTGGCCTGACCGAGCTGCTGCTGCGCGACGTGCGGGCCGGCGGTGACTTCGGCTCCGGCACCCTGCCGCTGCTGTCCTACGCCCTGCTCCTCACCTGGCGGTCGCGGCAGGGCCGCACGCTCACGCTCGCCGGCTACCAGGCCACCGGCGGGGTGTGGGACGCCATCACCCGCCAGGCCGAGACCATCTACAACGGACTCGACGCGGACGGACAGCGGGCCGCGCGGCTGATGCTGCTGCGGATGGTGAGCGTCGGCGACGGCACCGAGGACACCCGGCGGCGGGTCCGGCTGTCCGAACTGGACGCCGGAGCCGCGGCCGTGCGCGACCGGTTCGCGGCCGCGCGGCTGGTCACCGTCGACGGCGACACCGCCCAGATCTCCCACGAGGCCCTGCTGCGCGCCTGGCGGCGCTTGGGGGAGTGGATCGACACCGACCGGGCCGGTCTCGTCATCCACCAGCGGCTCGCCGAATCCGCCCGGCTGTGGGACCGGGACGGCCGGGACGGGAGCGCGCTCCACCGGGGCAACCAGCTGCAGCTGGCGCGGGACTGGGCGGCCGACCACCCGGAGCAGCTGGACGAGCTGAGCAGGCGGTTCCTCGACGTGAGCGTGCGCGCCGACCGGCGGCGGCGGCAGGTCCGCGCGGTAGTGGGCGGCGCGCTGGTCGTCCTCCTCGTCGCCGCGCTGGTCGCGGCCGTGCTCGCGGTGCAGGGCCGCAACGAAGCCAGGGCCCAGCAGCGGAGGGCGACCGCGCGCGCCCTGATCGACCGGGCCGAGAGCGCCCGCGACACCGCGCCGCAGCTCGCGCTCATGCTCGGCATCGCCGCCGACCGGCTCGACAGCACCGCCGACAGCACCGCGAGCCTGGTCACGGGTCTGCTGGACCCCTACGCGGGAACCCTGGAGGCGCACACCGCCCCGGTGTCGGCCGTGGTGTTCAGCGGCGACGGGCGCCGGCTCGCGACCAGCGGCATGGACAACCGGATCTTCCTGTGGGACACCGCCGATCCGGCGCGCCCGCTGGGCGAGATCACCGACACCACACCCTCGAACGGGTTCCTGTTCGGCCCGGACGGCCGCACGTTGTTCGTCGGCGAGTTCACCGGCCGCGTCAGCGTGTGGGACGTCGCCGCCGCGCCGGCGCGGGTGGGGGAAGTGCCGACAGGCGGCGGTTACATCACCGCGGCCGCGCTCGACCCCGGCGGCACGGTGTTCGCCACCGGCAGCCTCGACGGCGCGGTGCGGCTGTGGGACGTCGCGGACCGCACCCGGCCGCGCCTGCTGACCACGCTCACCGGCTACCCGGACCAGATCGGCGCGATGGCGTTCAGCCCGGACGGCGGCGTGCTGGCGGCGGGCGGCTACAACCCGGAGCAGCCGAAGGCCGCGGGCGTGGTCCTGTGGGACGTGCGGAACCCGGCGGCGCCCCGGGAGGCGGGCCGCCTCGCCGACCAGGACGGCGGGACCGGGGCGATGGCGTTCAGCCCGGACGGCCGGTTGCTGGCCGTCGGCGCCGCCGCGACGATCGGGCTGTGGGACGTCGCCGATCCCGCCCGGCCCGGCCGGCTCGGCGACCTGACCGGCCAGGTCAGCCCGGTCCGGACCATCCGGTTCGAGGGGCCGCGGCGGGTCGCGGCGGCGGGCTACGACCACTCCTGGACCGCCTGGGACATCACCGATCCGGCCAAGCCGGGCCCGTCGCGGAGCAGGCTCAGCGGCGGGCAGTCCAACTGGACCAACGCGGTCACCCTCAGCCCGGACGGCGAGATCCTCGCGGCGGCGAGCGCGGAGAACACCGTGCTGCTGTGGCGCCGGGACGCCGACGCCGGGATCGGCGCGCTCGACCACTACCTCAGCGTCCAGCAGGGCGCGGTGCGGGCGGTGCGGTTCAGCCCGGACGGCAGGCTCGCCGCGGTCGGCAGCGGGGACGGGACCGTGGGCCTGTGGGACGTCACCGACCGCGACCGGCCACGCGGGATCCGCCGGGTGTCGGGCCACACGAACTGGGTCGACGCGGTCGCCTTCGCCCCGGACAGCCGCACGCTCGCCAGCGCAGGCGAGGACGGCGTGGTGATCCTGTGGGACGTCAGCGATCCGGCGAACCCCCGGGAACGGGCCCGCGTCACCGAATCGATGGCGCCGGCGTCCACAGTGGAGTTCGATCCGAGCGGGCGCCTGCTCGCGGTGGGGACGGGGAACGGTTCGGTGAGCCTGTACGACGTCGCCGACCCCGGCCGCCCGGCACGGGTCGCGGTCGTGCCGGCGCACCGGGCGCTCGTGTCCGCCGTGGCGTTCGGCGACCAGGGACGCGTCCTGGCCACCGGCAGCTACGACGGAACCGGCTCGCTCTGGGACCTGTCGGACCCGGCCGCGCCCCGCGAGCTGTCGAAGTTCACCGCGCACACCGGCCGCTGGTACGCGCTGGCGTTCGACCCGGCGGGCCGGACCCTCGCCACCGCGAGCGAGGACACCACCGTCATCCTGTGGGACGTCCGCGATCCGGCCGCGCCACGGGTGCTGGGATCCCCGTTGGCGCGGCACACCGGCCGGGTCCGGTCCGTCGCGTTCAGCCCGGACGGCCGGATGCTCGCCACCGGCAGCGAGGACCAGACCACCCGGGTCTGGGACGTCACCGACCCGACGCGGCCGGTGTCGATGGTCCGGCTCAGCAGCCAGCAGGCGATGATCATCACGGTGGCGTTCAGCCCGGACGGGCGGACCCTGGCCACCGGCGACGGCGAAAACCGGGCGTACCTGTGGGACACCGGGGAGGTCGTCGACATCCGCGAGCACGCGGTGGAGCAGGCCTGCCGGCGCGCCGGACGGGGCCTCAACCCGGACGAGTGGCGGCAGCAGGTGCCGGACCTGCCGTACCAGCAGACGTGCCCGTGACCGCCCGCAGGCAGCGTTCGCCCTGCCGCCGCAGGGCTTCGGCGAGTTCCGGTGGGCCGTCGGCGAGTGTGAAGGCCGCGTCGACCGAGGTGATCATCCACACCAGCGCGTGCAGGGTGTCGGCGCCGACGTGCAGCAGACAGCTCGTGTCGTCGACCGGTTCGAGCGTGCCGGTTCCCGGCCAGACCCGGCCGGCCACGGCGGTCGCCGATTCGTGCAGCACGACCGTCGCCCGGCAGGGCCACATCCGCGACGACAACTGCCGCTCCAGGTACACGGCCACGTCGCCGCACGGCGGTTCCCGCGGCGTGAACCGGGCGCCGCCGGGGGACTTCGGCGTCACGCGGTCCACGCGGAAGGTCCGCCAGCCGTCGCGGGCGACGTCCCAGGCGACCAGGTACCACCGCCGTCCCCAGCTGACCAGCGAGTGCGGCTCGACCTCGCGGCGGGACGCGGCGCCGGTGTGGTCGGCGTAGTCGAACCGGAGCCGCTCGTGACGCCGGCACGCCTCGGCGATCGCCACCAGCGTCCCGGGCGGCACCTGCGGCCCGGGGGCGAGCCCGGCCCGCACCGTCGCGTGCTGGAGGGTGCGCACCCGGTGCCGCAGCCGCGACGGCAGCACCTGCTCCAGCTTCGCGAGCGCCCGCACCGCGGTCTCCCCGATGCCCGCGACCGAACCACCGGCCGCCGTGCCCAGGCTGACCGCGACCGCCACGGCCTCCTCGTCGTCGAGGAGCAGCGGCGGCAGCGCGGCGCCCGCGCCGAGCCGGTACCCGGCGGCGCCGCGCGTCGCGTGCACCGGATAACCCAGGTCGCGCAACCGGTCCACGTCCCGGCGCACCGTGCGCGTGCTGACGCCGAGGCGCGCGGCGAGTTCCGCGCCCGCCCAGTCGCGCCGGGTCTGCAGCAGGGACAGCAATTCGAGCAGCCGCGCCGAGGTCTTCAACACCCGGCCAGTGTGCCGGACAGTTAGGACCGGATCCGGCCTAATCCGTCCCTACCGTCGCCGCCATGACCGAGATCCACCCCTTCCGCATCGACATCCCGCAGGCCCAGCTGGACGACCTGCACGCCAGGCTCGCCGCCACCCGGTGGCCGGGCGAGCTGCCCGGTGTCGGCTGGAGCCGCGGCGTGCCGGTCGGCTACCTGCGTGAACTGGCCGGCTACTGGCGCACCTCCTTCGACTGGCGCAAGCAGGAGGCGGAGATCAACAGCCACCCCCAGTTCACCACCACGATCGACGGGCAGAACCTGCACTTCCTGCACGTCCGCGCGGCCGGCCCGGACGCGCTGCCGCTGGTGCTGCTGCACGGCTGGCCGGGCGGCGTGACCGACTTCCTCGACGTGCTCGAACCGCTGTCGCGGGAGTTCCACCTCGTCGTGCCGTCGCTGCCCGGGTACGGCTTCTCCACCCCGCTGAACGGGCCGGGCATGCGCCCGTCGAAGATGGCCGGCCTGGTCGTGGAACTGATGACCCGCCTGGGGTACGACCGGTTCGGCGTGCAGGGTTACGACCTCGGGGCGTGGGTGGCGCCGTCGATCGGCAGGCAGGCGCCGGACCGGGTCGCCGGGATCCACGTCAACGCGCTGCTGACCTTCCCGGCGGGCGAGGAGGGCGAGTTCGATGGCCTGACGGACGCCGAGCGGGCCCGGTGGGCGGCGATGCAGGACTTCAACGACGGCTACCTGCAGTGCAACTCGAAGCGCCCGCAGACGGTGACCTACGGCCTGCACGACTCGCCCGCCGGGCAGCTTGCGTGGATCGTGGAGAAGTTCAAGGAGCTGACCGACCCGCCCGAGGGACTGCCGGAGGACAGCATCGACCGGGACCGCATCCTCACCGACGTGTCGCTGTACTGGTTCACGGGCACGGCGGGGCCGGCCGCGCAGGTCTACTACGAGGAGATCACCGCGGGGGAGTGGGAGCCGGTGGCGCGGGGCACGGTGCCGACCGCGGTGCTGGTGTCCCGGCACGACAAGACGATCCGCCCGTGGGCCGAGCGGGACCACAACGTGGTGCGGTGGACCGAAACCGGGCGGGGCGGGCATTTTCTCGCGATGGAGGAGCCGGAGCTGCTGGTGGCGGATGTGCGGGAGTTCTTCACGAAGCCGGCTTGAGTGGTTCGGGCGAGGATCGCGGCCGGTGCGTGAAAGCGCTTCCCGCGTTGAGCTATCCCGCGCCGGTGCGGGCGAGGATCGCTTGCGCGCGCAGGATGACCGGGCGGTCCACCATTTGCCCCTTGTGGACACCCACCGACCCGTCACCCATCGAGGCCAGCACCCCCTCCGCCCACTCGATCTCCGCGGCGGTGGGGGTGCAGGCCTCGTGCACGAGGCCGACCTGGCGGGGGTGGATGCAGAGTTTGCCGGTGAAGCCCAGCTTGATCGCGTGCGCGAGGTCGGCTTGGAGGATGTCGGTGTTGTGGAGGGTGGTGGTGACGCCGTCGATGGGGGCGGCGCGGCCGGTGGCCGCGGCGGCGATCACCACCGCGGAGCGGGCGTGGTGCAGGGCGGTGTGGGAGTGGTGGTCGACGCCGAGTTGGGTGGCGAGGTCGATGCTGCCGAACGCGGGCCGCACCACGTTCTCGGCGGCGCAGACCTCCACGGCCCGCACCACGCCGAGGGCGGTTTCGATCAACGGGATCACCGGGGCGCCGATCGACGCCAGCACGGCGGGGTCTTCGGCCTTGGGCACCATGATCGCGGTGGCCTGGTCGGTGATGGCGGTGAGGTCGTCGTCGAACCAGGGGGTGCCGGGGCCGTTGATCCGCACCACCGCCGGGTGCCCCGTCTCGAGCCAGGATCGCACGTGTTCCCGCGCCGAGGCTTTGTGGTCGGGGGCGACGGCGTCCTCCAAATCGACCACGACCACGTCGGCGCCGGAGGCGGCGGCCTTGGTGAACCGGTCGGGGCGGTGGCCGGGCACGAACAGGAAACTCCGCGCCCCGGCGATCATGCGGCACCCCGCAGCACGCCGGTGGCCGTCTGCCGCCCGTACCGGTCCCGCACCGCGGTGGCCACCCCGTCGGATTCCTTGGTGGCGGTGGTGATCAGGCCCTGGTGGTCGAACAGCGGCGCCACCAGCCGGTAGGAGAACTCCACCTCGCCGCCGACGCCACGAGCGCGGGCGGCTTCGGCCATCGCCAGCGCCTGCAGCGGCCCGTGCGTGAGCAACCCCGGATAGCCCTCCACGTCGCGGGCGTAGTCGCGGTCGTAATGAATCCGGTGCGCGTTGTAGGTCAGCGCGGAGAACCGGAACAACAACGTCGGTGTCACCTCGATCGCCCACTCACCCGGCCCGGCCGGCACCACCTCCCCCTCCGCGACCACGGCCGGACTCCCGGTAGCTGGTCGGTAGACGATGTCCTGCCGCTCCTCGACCACCACCCGGCCGCCCTGGGAGATCAGGTGTTCCACGGTCACGAAGGTCAACGGCCCGGACCGGCCCTGCTTGTCGGCCACCGAGGCCACCCGGGTGCGCCGCGTCGCCGCCTCCCCGCACCGCAACACCCCACAAGTGCGGACCCGGCCACCGGCCCACATCCGCCGCCGCCCCGGCCCCGGCGGCGCCGGCACACAGTTACGCACCGGATGCCCATCCGGCCCCAGATCCGTCTGCGCCGGCCGGTCCAGCAGATACAGCCAGTGCCACAACAACGGCAGCCCCTCGCGCGACAGATCCGGCACCGGCACGTCCAGCAACGCCCCCAGCGCCCACGCCGGCTCCGGCGCCACCACCTCGCTGCGTTCCACAACCTCCGACACGGCGTCAGATCCGGTTCCGGCTGATCAACTGCCGCGCGATCACACCACGCTGGATCTCGTTGGTGCCCTCACCCACGATCATCAACGGCGCGTCCCGGAAATACCGCTCCACATCGAACTCCGTCGAATACCCATACCCACCATGAATCCGCACCGCGTTCAACGCCACCTCCATCGCCGTCTCCGACGCGAACAACTTCGCCATCCCCGCCTCCATGTCACACCGCTGCCCCGAGTCATACCGACGCGCCGCCATCAACACCAACTGCCGCGCCGCCTCCAACTTCGTCGCCATATCCGCCAGATAGTTCCCGATCGACTGGTGCTGCCAGATCGGCTTGCCGAACGACTCCCGCTCCTGGGCATACCGCAGCGAGTCCTCCAACGCTGCCCGCGCCACGCCGAGGGCACGGGAGGCGACCTGGATCCGCCCGATCTCCAGCCCGCGCATCATCTGCGCGAACCCTTGGCCCTCGACGCCGCCCAGTACGGCGCCGGCCGGGACGCGGAGGTCGTCGAAGGACAGCTCGCAACTCTCGACGCCCTTGTAACCGAGCTTCGGCAGGTCGCGGGACACGTGGAAACCGGCGCCTTTTTCCACCAGCAGCACGCTGATCCCCCGGTGCGGCGGGTCGGCCGCCGGGTCGGTCTTGCACAGCAGCGCGACCAGGTCCGAGCGGCGGGCGTTGGTGATCCACGTCTTGGACCCGTTGACCACGTACTCCGGACCGTCGCGGCGCGCGGTCGTGCGCAGGGCCTGCAGGTCGGATCCGCCGCCGGGCTCGGTCAGCGCCATCGTGGCCCGCAGCTCGCCGGTCGCCATCCGCGGCAGGTAGCGGTCCCGCTGCTCCCGCGTGCCGTAGTCGACCAGCAGCTTGGCGACCACCGTGTGCCCGCCCATCGCGCCGGCCAGGCTCATCCAGCCGCGCGCCAGTTCCTCGGTGACCGCGGCGTAGCACTGCGCCGACACCGACGCCTCACCCCACGGCGCCGGGATCGCCAGCCCGAAAATGCCCATCTGCTTCATCGCCTCGATGAGCTTCTCCGGATAGGTGTTCGCGTGCTCCAGCTCCCGCGCCACCGGCCGCACCTCGCGGTCGACCCACTCGCCGACCGCCGCGACGATCGCCGTCTCGTCCTCGGTCAGGCCGTCCATCCGGTGTCCTTCCTGCGTTGCCTGGTTCTCACTATCGCTCACCCGCCGATCACCCCGCGAGCGCGAGGTAGCTGCCGGCGCCGGGCTGCGTGAGCGGCGCGAACCGCGGGTGCCGCGCCGGCGTGGAGTCCCGTGCCAGCTCGGCGAACGTGGGGTAGCGCGACCACAACACCGACGTCGGCCGCAGCACGCCCCGGCCGTGCGGAAGTGCTTGACCAGGACGGGAAAAGCGGCTCGGGCGGTGTCGGGTCGCGGCGCCGTCCGGCATCACCTCGATGACCCGCGTGGTTGCCAGGTTCTCGACCGGGATCGTGTGCGGGCCGCCCGGCTGGAAGGCGCCGTCCGCGTAGGTCGCGTTGCGGTCGGTCACGGCGACTCCCCTCGGGCGGTCTCGGCTCGCCCGCTCCGGCAAGCGCTCACCAGGACTCTATTCTATAGAATCTGCGAGATGACAGCCGCCGGTTATCCACATCACACACTTTTCTATGGGATATAGGATGGCGGCGGATGGCCGGCACGGAGGCGCGTCATGGGTGCAACGCACGGCCGCGGGGGCAGCCTGCGGCGCACGTCGTTCGAGAACAAGCAGCAGCTCAGCGAAAAGGTCGCCGCCTACATCCGCGAGGGCATCATGGTCGGCCAGTTTCGCGCCGGCGAGTACATCCGCACCGAGCGGCTGGCCGAGGAGCTCGGCGTCAGCCCCACCCCGGTGCGCGAGGCGCTGATGCTGCTGGGCAGCGAGGGGTCGGTGCGGTGGGAGCCGCGGCGCGGCTACCGCGTCGTGCCGCTGACCAGCCGCGACGTCGGCGACCTGTTCCGGGTGCAGGCCTTCATCGCGGGCGAGCTCGCCGCCCGCGCCGCCACCGAGCTGCGGGACGAGGAGCTGGACCTGCTGGAGGAGACCCAGGCCAAGCTGGAGCAGGCGGAGCGGGACGGCGACTTCGACCTCGTCGAGTCGCTGAACTACCAGATCCACCGCACGATCAACAAGGCGTCGGACTCGGCGCGGCTGGCTGTCCTGCTCGGCGTCACGGTGAACTACGTGCCGCTCGGGTACTACGCCTCGATCGAGGGGTGGTCGTCGGCCTCGGCCCACGACCACAGCTCGATCTTCCAGGCCCTGCGCGCCCGTGACCCGGAGGGGGCCCGCAAGGCGATGTCGGCGCACATCGAGCACGTCGGCGGGCAGCTCGTGGAGCACCTGCGCCAGCGCGAAGTGCTCAGCTGACGGTCTTGCTCGCGACCGCGGCCAGGTCCTCCCAGGCGGCGGCGAAGGCGTCCCGCCCGTCCGGGGACGGGCGGGACGCGGCCGGCGGAATCAGTTCATCGTCACGGAGAAGTCGGAGACGGTGAACCGGGCGGGCACGCCGCCGGTGGAGCAGAACTCGATGCCGTAGCCGAGCTGGTTGACGGTCGGGTTCGGCGGAATGTAGCCGCGGCCGACCGACCAGTCGATCATCGCCTTGATGTCGATGTTGCCGGAGTACTGGGTGGACTGCGCGACGAAGGCGAGGTAGCCGCTGCCGTTGGCCCACACGTCGTAGGTCACGCCGCCCGCGGTGTAGGTGGCGACCTTCTCCCCGGAGGGCACCTGGTTGTGGTTCTCCGTCCACACCATCAGTTCGGTGACCCCGGGCTGCTGACCGACGCCGTTGAGCCAGATGTCGTAGGCGACGTCGTAGATCCCGGTGGCGGGCCCGCGGCCGGCGAAGGTGGAGGTGATGGTGGAGTAGTCCGACAGCGGGGCGCCGTCGAGGTTGTTGATGTCCTTGTGGACGTTCGGGTAGGTCTTCACCGACGTGGAGTCGGGCTGGGTGGAGTCGACGTACCAGTTGTCGTGGGCGCAGGCATGCAGGGTTTCCGGGCCCGCCTCGTCCTGGTTCCACATGTTGTTGTGCACGTAGTAGCCGCCGTCGGACCAGCCGCCGTCGGGGTCGCTGGTGGTGAACACCGGGTCTGCGCAGGTCTTCTCCGGCGCCGGGGTGCTCGCGGCGGAGGTGGCGGAGGTGCTGGTGCCGGACCTGCTCGTGGCGGATGTGCTGAGGGGCGTCGTGCTACTGGGCGTCGTGCTGCTGGGCGTGCTGGACGTGATGGGCGGTGTGCTGGTCGTGCTGCTCGCCGCGGCGCTGGTCGTGCCCGGCGCGGCGCTCGCGCTGGACGACGGGGCAGGTCCGCCGCGGGAGGCCTGCGTGGCCCAGGAACTCCCGGGGTCGCAGGCCGCAGCGCTCAGCAGGACCAGGGGAGCGGCGAGCAACACCGCCGGCAACGTGCGTTTCATGTGCGATCTTTCCTGTTTCGGTTGGTCCCCCAGCCGAACGGTTCGGAAAGCTAGCACAGATAACGGGAAGATCACATCCGCATCACGGCAAAGTGTCTGCTGCGCCACGTCGCTCCCGCGACCAGCACGGTGGAGCCCGGTGATCACGGGGGCGATGTGACCAGGCGACGAGCGGCGGTGCCGATCCGGCTGGCCCTGACAGCGGGCCTGGTGCTCGCCGCCTGCGCGCCGGCCGAGCCGCAACCGCCCGTGCCGGAACCCGTCGTGACGACCGTGGAGTTCGAGAACCGGCTCGCCGAACACCTGGCCCGTTTCACGGCCGAGGTGCTGGAACCCGACGCGCAGGTGGCGGCTGCGGCGCACTCCCGCGCCACCGGCTGCCCAGGCGGGCCGGACTGGGGTGTGGTGCCGCGGGCGGAGACCGCGGTGACCGCGGGCGACCAGGCCGAGAAGTTCCTCGAAGACCTGCAGTCCTGGATGGGCGGCAACGGCTTCGCGGACACGTTCGAGGACGAGGACCGTCGCTGGGAGCCCGACGGCACGCGCGCGTTCTCCGGCGTCGGCGGGGACGGCACCGCGGTCCGCGCGCAGATTGCCCGCGACAGCCCGCGGTTCACCATCACCCTGACCGGACCGTGCACCTGGCCGCCGGACCGGCCTGGTGGCCCGCCGGAAACCGGCGTGCTCGCCCCGTTGCCGCCGCCTTCCGGGCCCGCCTCGCTCGGCGGCTCGGCCGACCTGGACCCGAGGGTGTGCCGGTCGCCGAAGCTCTACGTCCTCAACGACGACGCGCCCGCGTACGCCGGCCCCGGGCCGCACCCGATGGCGCTGGTGACCTACACCGGCCGCACCAACTACCAGGAGGAGGAGTTCGCGCACGACGAGATCCTCCTGCCCAGGAGCATGGCGGCCCAGTTCACCTCGGAAAGCCGCCCCGCGAAGTCCGCGCACCTCGTCGTGTGCGTGCACATCGAGATCACCGGCGACACCGGCCGCGACGTGACGTGCCGCTACACCTACGAGCCGGCGGGATCGGGCAGCGGTGTCCCGATCGCCTTCGACCTGCACGACAGCGTCTACCGGGTCACGGTCCGGGAGGCGCGCACCGGTGCGAAGGTCGCGGAGTTCACCCTGCCGGGAACCCGGGGTGGCGACGGTGCTTGCCCGTTCCGGTTGGACGTCCGCGGTTCCCGGCTCGCGCTCGCCCTCGACGAGTCCGAATTGGAGCGTCGCCTGCGCCCGGTGTTCGACGGCCGCCCGTGAGGCGTCAGGCGCGGCGCTGCTCGGCCTCCAGGCGTTCGGCCTCCTCGCCGCCGATGGCTTCGCCGCGGGCGACCAGCCCGGCCACGTCCGAGAGCGGGATCTGCTTCAGCACCAGCGACAACGCGAACGCGATCCCGATGAACGGCAGCAGGTACCAGAACACCGGGGCGAGCGCGTCGGCGTAGGCGGTGACCACGCCGTCGCGCACCGGTTCCGGCAGCTGGTTCAACGCGGCCGGGTCGAGGGTCGCGGTGGCGGCCGAGGCGTCCGTGGCCGAGGCGCCGGCGGCGGTGAACACGCCGTTGAGGTTCTCCGTCAGCCGCGTGGTGAAGATGGTGCCGAACACCGCCGTGCCGAGCGCCGCGCCGACCTCGCGGAAGTAGTTGTTCGTGCTCGTCGCGGTGCCGATCATCGCCGCGGGCACGGCGTTCTGCACCACCAGCACCACGACCTGCATGATCAGACCGAGCCCGGCGCCGAACACGAACAGGTACACGCAGATCAGCCAGATCGGCGTGTCCGCGGCGAGCGTGGTCATCAGGACCATCGCCACGGCCGTGATCACCGTGCCGAGGATCGGGTGGATGCGGTACCGCCCGGTCTTCGTGATCGCCGACCCGGACACGATCGAAGTGCCGATGAGGCCGACCATCATCGGCAGGAGCAGCAGGCCGGACGCGGCCGCCGAGGTGCCCGAGGACATCTGCAGGAACGTCGGCACGAACCCGATCGCGGCGAACATGCCGAGGCCGAGCGCGAGCCCGATCGCGGTGGCGTTGACGAAGATTTCGTTGCGGAACAGGCTCAGCGGGATGATCGGGTCCGCCGCACGCTTCTCGGCCACGACGAAGGCCGCCGCCGACACGAGCAGGCCGAGGCCCCACGCCCAGGTCTCCATCGCGGCCCAGCCGTGGTCCTTGTCGCCCCCGAAGTCGGTGAAGAAGATCAGGCAGGTGGTGGCCAGCGACAGCGACACCACGCCGGCCAGGTCGATCGGCTGGGTCGCCTTCTTGCTCGGCAGCGTCAGCGCGACCAGCGCGATGACGAACGCCGCGACGCCGACCGGGATGTTGATGTAGAACGCCCACTGCCAGGTGAGGTGGTCGACGAAGAACCCGCCGAGCAGCGGGCCGCCGACGGCCGACAGCCCGAACACGCCGCCGAGCGGGCCCAGGTACTTGCCGCGCTCGTTGGCGGGCACGATGTCGGCGATGATCGCCTGGGACAGGATCATCAGCCCGCCGCCGCCGAAGCCCTGCAGCGCGCGGAACACCACGAACACCCAGAAGTCGGTGGCGAACGCGCATCCCACGGAGGCGAGGGTGAACAACGCGATCGCGACGAGGAACAGCCGCCTGCGGCCGAGGACGTCGCCGAACTTGCCGTAGATCGGCATGACGATCGTGGTCGCGAGCAGGTAGGCGGTGGTGATCCACACCTGGTGCTCGACGCCGCCGAGGTCGCCGACGATGGTCGGCATCGCGGTCGCCACGATCGTCTGGTCGAGGCTGGACAGCAGCATGCCCGCGATGAGGGCGCTGAAGATGATCCAGATCCGCCGCTGGGTCAGCAGCAGCGGGGCAGGCGCGGTGGTCGTCATGGCGTCCGTTCGGGTTCGGGGGACAGGAGGGTGCGCGCGGCGGCGAGCCGGCGCGCGAGGAGGTCGCCGAAGCTGGTCGTGTTGCCCTCGCGGAGGAACTCGCGCACCGACGCCCCGGCGAGGGCGCCGACGATCTGCACCGCGGCGGCGGCGCGCAGGTCGCCCGCGGGCAGTCCTTCGCGGCGCTCGACCAGCTCCACATCGGACTGTTCGTCGCGCAGCAGCTGCTCGAAGAACCTGCCGAGCAGGCGGGGTTCCCGCTCGACGGCGGCCTGCACCTCGCGGCACTTCTCGACCGTGATGTCGGCGCGGACCCACCGGCCCGCGGTGAGCCGCACGAGGTCGTCGAGCAGGTCGCCGCCCGCGGCGAGGAACTCCTCGACCAGGTCGTGGTCGTCGCGGTGCGCGGACCGGCCGAGGACGGCGTCGTCCTTGGTGGCGAAGTAGTTGAAGAAGGTGCGGCGCGAGATGCCGGCCCGCTCGCACACCTCCTCGACGGTGAAGCCGGTGAGCCCCCGCTCGGCGGTGAGCTGCCGCGCCACGGTGGTGACCAGGGCGGCGGTGGCGGCCATCCGCCGGGTGGTTGCACTATTCATCTCAAAGTGCATTCTTCCACGCGGGCCCTGTCGTACGCCAGCGCGTTCTGCTACGTTCGATTGTGCACAACTTAATTGGAAACAACTGGAAGGATGGACATGACTGAGACGGTGGTCCTGGTGCACGGCGCGTTCGCCGAGTCGGCCGGCTGGAACGGGGTGATCGCCCGGCTGCGGGAACAGGGGCGCCGGGTCGTCGCGGTGGCGAACCCGCTGCGCAGCCTCGCGGGCGACGCCGAGTACCTGCGGCGGGTGCTCTCCGGGATCGAGGGTCCGGTGGTGCTGGCGGGCCACTCGTACGGCGGCATGGTCGCCACCGAGGCCGCGGCGGGAAACCCGCAGGTCAAGGCGCTCGTCTACGTCGCGGCGTTCGCGCCGGAGGCGGGGGAGTCGGCGCTCGGGCTGTCCGGCAAGTATCCGGGCAGCACGCTCGGCGCGACGCTCGACCCGGTCCCGCTCGGCGACGGCAGCAACGACCTGTCGATCAGACCGGACGAGTTCCACGGGCAGTTCGCCGCCGACGTGCCGGCGGCCGAAGCCGCGCTCATGGCGGCGACGCAGCGACCGGTGCGCGACGTGGCCCTGTCGCAGGAGGCGACGCACGCGGCGTGGCGCGACATCCCGTCGTGGTTCCTGATCCCGTTGGGGGACAAGAACATCCCGGCGGCGGCGCAGCGGTTCATGGCCGAGCGGGCGGGCGCGCGGAAGGTGGTCGAACTCGACGGTGCCTCGCACGCGGTGGCGGTGTCCGAGCCGGCCGCGGTGGCGGACCTGATCCTCGAAGCGGCGAAGTCCGCCTGACGGAAAACGGAAGACGGGGCCCGCGCGGAGTGCGCGAGCCCCGTCGTTCCAGGAGCGTCAGTCGTTGCCGGCTTCCAGCGCGGCGTGGTCGAGCAGCTCGACGTCCTCCGCGGCGCCGCCGCGGGAGGCGATCACCTCGGCGCCGCCCTCGGTCATGGCGCCGATCAGGCCCGTCGAGGCGGCCTGGGCGGCCCCGACCAGCTTCGGCTGCTGGGTACCGCCGGTGCCGACCAGGCCGAGGCCCGCGTACTGCTCCAGCCGCGAGCGCGAGTCGGCGATGTCCAGGTTGCGCATGGTCAGCTGGCCGATGCGGTCGACCGGGCCGAACGCCGCGTCCTCGGTGCGCTCCATCGACAGCTTGTCCGGGTGGTAGCTGAACGACGGGCCGGTGGTGTCGAGGATCGAGTAGTCCTCACCGCGCCGCAGCCGCAGCGTGACCTCGCCGGTGACCGCCGTGCCGACCCACCGCTGCAGCGACTCGCGCAGCATGAGCGACTGCGGGTCGAGCCAGCGGCCCTCGTACATGAGCCGGCCGAGGCGGCGGCCCTCGTTGTGGTAGCTGGCGATCGTGTCCTCGTTGTGGATCGCGTTGAGCAGCCGCTCGTAGGCGGCGTGCAGCAGCGCCATGCCCGGGGCCTCGTAGATGCCGCGGCTCTTGGCCTCGATGATCCGGTTCTCGATCTGGTCGGACATGCCCAGCCCGTGCCGCCCGCCGATCGCGTTGGCCTCGAGCACCAGGTCGACGGAGGTGGCGAACTCCTTGCCGTTGATGCGCACCGGGCGGCCCTGCTCGAAGGCGATCGTGACGTCCTCGGCGGGGATCTCGACCTCGGGGTCCCAGAACCGGACGCCCATGATCGGCTCGACCAGCTCGATGCCGGCGTCCAGGTGCTCCAGCGCCTTCGCCTCGTGGGTCGCGCCCCAGATGTTCGCGTCGGTCGAGTAGGCCTTCTCCGTGCTGGCGCGGTAGGGCAGGTTCCGGGCCGTCAGCCACTCCGACATCTCCGTGCGGCCGCCCAGCTCGGTGACGAAGTCGGCGTCCAGCCACGGCTTGTAGATGCGCAGGGCCGGGTTGGCGAGCAGGCCGTACCGGTAGAAGCGCTCGATGTCGTTGCCCTTGAAGGTGGAGCCGTCGCCCCAGATCTGGACGTCGTCCTCCAGCATCGCGCGCACCAGCAGCGTGCCGGTGACCGCACGGCCCAGCGGGGTGGTGTTGAAGTAGACGCGGCCGCCGGAGCGGATGTGGAAGGCGCCGCAGGCCAGGGCGGCCAGCCCTTCCTCGACGAGCGCCTCGCGGCAGTCGACGAGCCGCGCGATCTCCGCGCCGTAGGTCTTGGCGCGGCCCGGCACGGAGGCGATGTCGGGCTCGTCGTACTGCCCGATGTCAGCGGTGTAGGCGCAGGGGACCGCCCCCTTCTCGCGCATCCACGCGACCGCTACCGAAGTGTCGAGGCCACCGGAGAAGGCGATCCCGACACGTTCACCGACAGGCAGAGAGGTGAGCACCTTGGACACGGGAACAGTATATGCATGGCGATGCATGATCATGCAAAGGGGTGCGTGGTGTTCCCGGCCACGTGGGTCAGGCGCCGGAGGAGGTCCCTGGCCTCCCCGCGGCACAGCCGGCTCAGGCGGGCGAGCAGGCGGGCGGCCTTGACCCGGACGTGACGCGGCGCGGCCTCGTCGTGCGCCACTTCGCGGGCCACGAGCGCGGCCTGTTCCCGGTGATCGGCTCGGAGGTTCGCCATCGCCGCGGCCGCGCGGAGCCGGACCCGCGGGCCCAGCGATCGATCCGCCGCGAGGGCGCGCAGCCCGAGCGCGCCGTCGAGGCTGTCGAAGTGCCCGATCGCCTCGCACACCTGGACGCGGGCCAGCGGCTTGCCGGTGTGGCGGAGCCGCTGCAGGAACCCCAGCATCTCCCCGCACAGGTCGGGCCGGTGGCCGGCGAGCGTGCGGGCGGCGTCGGTGCGGACGAGCTGCGGCAACGTCGCGTCGGTCACGATCCCGTGCAGCGCGGGCGCTCCCAGCTCGCGACCGCGGTCGCCGAACGACATCAGGTCGCGTCCGGCGCGCCACCGCAACGTGGGACGGCACGCGTGGTCGGTGGCGAGCGCGTGCAGCGTCCGCACCCCGGCCGCGCGGTCGGCGACCGTGAACCCGGCCAGCCGGTTCGCCACGGTCCACCGGGTCGCCGCCGGCGCCTGGTCGTCGTCCCGGATCCGGCGCAGCGCGCCGAGGCCGTCCAGGTCGCGCAGGAGGACGCGGATCTCGACCCGGTCGAGGTCGCCCACCACCGGGTCGTCGAGCATGCCGCGCAGGTAGCCGGCCACCGCCTCGGCGGAGACCAGGTCCACCAGCACCTCGGACGCCTCGGCGTGGTCACGCCAGGGCCGGGACTCGTCGGCGAGCACGGCGTGCGCCTCGGCGATCCGGCGGCGCCGCCAGTCCGGGTCCAGTTCCGCGAGCTTGTCCCACGCGAGCCGGCCGAACCGCTCCTCGGTGAACTCCGCGAGCACGCCCACGGCTCGTGGCAGGTGCCGGGGTGAGAGGCCGGCGAGCGTGACCGCGGCCTCGACGCGTTCCGCGGGCAGAACCTCCGGCGCGGTGAGGAGGTCCGCCAGCGCCGACTCCGCCGCCGCGATCAGGTCCGGATCGTCCCAGGCGGTGAGGCCGGCGAACCGGTCCCCGGGTGCGACCGCCGGGTCGTCGAGAAGCGCGAGCCGGGTCTCCCGTGCCTCCCGGCCGCGGTACCGCTGCGCGAGCCGCGCCCGGAACCACACGGTGGCCGCGGGGTCCCGGGCGCGCAGGAGGTTGGCCTGCCGCAGTCCGTCCGTGCGGTCCTGGCTGAGCCCGTCCCACCAGTAGACCGCGAGCTCGTGTTCGTGCGCGGCGCGTTCCTGGTCGGCGGCCAGCCGCCGCAGGACGGTGAGCGAGCGCCCGGCCAGTGAGTCGTCCAGCTGAACCAGGTTCTTCGCGGCCTCGCACCGGTCGGTGGTGGACTGCCGCTCGTCTTCGAGGACCCGGCGGACGAAGGCGATCGCCGCCTCCTGCCGGTCCGGGGCCAGCGCCACGATCCGCATCCAGACGTCGACGCGGTCGGAGAAGCCGAGGCAGTCGTCGGCGGCCTGCGATTCGAGCTCGGCCAGCGCCTCCTCCCGCAGGCCCGGATCCAGCTCGGCGAGCAGCGCGGCGGCGATCTCGCGCCGGATGCGTTTCGTCGCGCTCCCGGCCGTCACGTCCCGCAACCCCGGCACCAGGTCGGCGCCGAGCGCGGCGAGGGCACGCAGCCGGGTCTCCCAGCGGTAGTCCGATCCACGCCGGCTCGACAGGACCACGGCGGCGGCCGCGCCGAGCCGGTCCGGCGCCGCCCTGGCCAGTGCGACCGCCGCTTCGCCGCGGGAGTCCTCGTCCGCGGTCTCGTCGAAGGCGATGCGTTCCAGCGCCGCGACCACCTCCGGATCGCCACGGTGACCGAGGTGGTCCAGAGCCTCGGCCACGCCGCACACGATCCCCGCGGTGACGGCCGGCCCGCGCAGCAACTCGCGGAACACCTCGGCGGCCTCGTCGCGCGGCGCGTGCCCCATGCCGGTGAGGCTTCGCGCCAGCCACGGGAGTTCCGCGTCCTGCACGGTGTGTGACCGCAGGAGGCCGATCACCCCGTCCAGCGCGTCGCGGTGGTACGGGCGGCCCAGCGTCACCAGGGTGGTGGCGGCGGACCTCCTGGCGTCGCCGCGCCGTGCCGGGTCCCGGAGCACCCGGATCACCGCGCGGGCCAGCGCCTCGTGGTCGTCGGTGTCGGAGACCTGGGGCACCGGGAAGTCCCGCCACGCCACCCACGTCGCGGCCTCGTCCGGACCCAGCAGGTGGAGCAACTCCGCGGCAGCGCGCTCGGCGGCCGGACCGTCGAGACGTCGCAACAGCCGCCACGCGTCGGACCGCAGGTCCGGATCCCTGCGGCGGTGCGCGATCTCGCCCAGCCGCTCGACGATCTCCCGGTGGAATTCCGGCCCGAGGCGGGCCAGCTGGGTGGCCGCCTCGCGGCGCAGGCGCGGATCGGCCGCCGTGTCCGCGAGGAGGTCGCGCAGATCGTCCACCGCGGCGGAACGGTGTGGTTCCCCGGCGGCGGCCAGCCACCCGAGCGCCGCGGTCCGCTCGTACCCGGGGGCCAGCGGGTGCCCGGCCAGGCGCTGCAGCAGCGCGGCGGCTTCCTCGCCGTACTGTGGAACGGCGTCGCCGAGGCTGCGGGCGGCCCACAACTTGTGGTTGACCGTGGCCGTGCGGTCGGCGAGAACCGCACGCAGGCGCTCCACCGCCTCCTCGGGAAAACCGAGGTTGGCCAGGCAGTCGGCGAGGAAGCGCCGTTCGAGGGGGCGCACGTCGAACTCGGCGCCGATCCTCTGGAGGAGGGTGACCGCGTGCGCGCGGTGCTGCGGTCCCAGCTCGGCCAGCGCCTCGACGGCGAAGATCCGCTCGATCCGGTCGTTCCGCCGGTCTTCGATCCGGCCGGTCAGCACCGCCACCGCCTCGTCGAAATGGGGTGCGCCCAGCGAAGCCAGAGCCCGGGCCGCGTCGGTCAGGTCGGTGTTGAGGCCGGTGTGCCGCCCGAGGGTCGCGCGGAACGCGTCCGCGCACCGCTCGTGGAACTCCACCCCGATCTCGACCAGGCCGGTCGCGGCTTCGACGAGATCGCGGTCGGGTGCCCAGGGGTCGGCCAGGACGGACTCGAGCGCGCGGACCGCGCGGGCCCGCGCCGCGGAGCCGAACGCCGACAGCACGACCGCGGCCTTCCGGCGTTCCAGCGCGCTCGCGCGCTGGTCGCCGAGCACGGAGACGAGGCCGTGCTCGGCGATCGCGCGATCGTCGCCGCCGCAGTCGGACAGCGCCTCGGCCGCCGCGAGCCGGACCTCCACGGCGATCGCTTCCTGGTCGATCACCTCACGCAGCCGGTGGCGCGCGGCGTCGCCCTCCGCGCCGCGCAGCCTCGTCGCCAGCGCGGTCGCGGCCTCCACCCGCGACGGCCACGGGAAGGCCTCGTCGTCCATCAGACCGGACAACCAGCCGCCGATACCGGGGTGGTGGGTGGCGCGGCCGGCCTGCGCCAGGATCTCGTCGCCGGGGGACTGCGTGGTGCGCGCCCAGGCGCGGACGGTCGCCAGGAAGTCGTCGACAACGCCCGCGCCGGCGGGCACGCGCCAGGCCAGCAGGTGGGCGGCGAGGAGGTGCTCGTCGGCGTTCCCGGCGTGCAGCCAGGTGATCAGGCGGTCGGCCTCGGCCGGGTGCAGGCGGGTGTAGTGCAGCAACACCGCGCGCGCGTGACGTCCGCGGAACTCCCCGCTCGCCGTGTGCAGCAGCAGGGCGAAGCCGGGGTGGGCGTGGTCGAAGTGCGCGGGCAGCAGTCTCGCCTGTGCCGTCGCGGCCAGGTGCTCGGCGAAGCTGTGGTGGAGGAACCGGAGGTCGCCGCCACGGCGGACGAGCGGGCCGGCCGCGGTCAGCGAGGAGATCAGCTCCTCCCGCGCGTCCGGGGTCCAGCCGGGGACGTGCTCCCCGGCCCAGGCGGTCGCGGCGTCCGCCAGCGAGGTGTCGGCCTCCAGCCGCACCCGGCCCAGGTGCTCCAGCAGCAGGCCGCACACCTCGTCGAACCGGCCCGGCCTGGTCGCCTGCGCCGAGCGCAGGTACTTCAGGTAGCTCTCGTAGAGCTCGTACTGGCTGTCGGGCAGCGGGCGGTCGCCGTGCTGCTCGAAGATGATCGCGGCGATGGTCGCGAGCAGCGGCACGCGGACGAGCTCGTCCAGGTGGGCCGCGCGGATCTGCCGCACGAACCGGTCGGCGTCCTCGCCGAGGTCGAACCACCTGCCCGCGAAGTCGCGCAGCGCCGTCTCGTCGAAGGGCTGGAGTTCGTAGCGGTTCGCGCCGATGCGCTGCAGCGGGGCGAGCGCCGCGCCTTCGATCGGCCTCGTGGTGAGGACGATCCGGTAGGGCGCCTCGGCGGTCGAGGCCCAGGCCGCGAGCACCGTCACCAGCCGGTCGCGCTCGACGGCGTCGGCGACCTCGTCCAGCCCGTCGACCAGCAGCAGCCACCGGCGCCCGGCGACGCGCTCACCGAGCCGGTCGGCGTCCACGGGCTTGCCGAGCAGCGCGCCGTACTCGGCGCGGACGCTCGCCGCGATCGCGTGCGGGAACGGCGTGTCGAGCCGCGCCGCGAGTTCCCGCGCGGTCACCCGCAGCGGCAGAACCGGTTCGAGCGGGCCGGCCTGACCCTCCTGGCCCGGCGACCACCAGCCGG
Organism: Amycolatopsis thermoflava N1165; assembly: GCF_000473265.1. NCBI lineage: Bacteria > Bacillati > Actinomycetota > Actinomycetes > Pseudonocardiales > Pseudonocardiaceae > Amycolatopsis > Amycolatopsis thermoflava. The sequence continues at coordinate 1,804,716 of NZ_KI421511.1, read as the reverse complement.
CCAGCTCGGCCGCGAGCCGCAACGACAGGGTCGACTTGCCCTGGCCGGGCCCGCCGGTCACGACCACGTGGTCGTCGCTGGCGAGCACGTCGTGCACCGAGCGCGACGGCGGCCGGACCACGAGCCGGGACACCGGGGCCGTCGCCGGCTGCACGAGCCGGCCCCGGTCGTCCACGATGGGGGCCGGGCGCTCCGGCTCGGGCTGGTCGTCGTCCTGCCCGCTGCCGAGCTCCTGGCGCACGTACAGCGTGGCCAGCGCCGGGCGCCGCGCCCCGGGCAGCCGGTACGGCAACTCCTGCGCAGCTTGCGCCTGGGCCCTGAGCAGGGCTTGGACGTCGGCGGGCAAGGCCGCGGCGTGGCCCCAGCCGGCCGGGGCGGCCGGGTGCGGTGCGGGTTCCGCGGCGGGCGGGGACAGGTGGAAGTGCACGCCGCCGCTGATGGATCCGGCCTGGACAGCCGCGCCGTGGACGGTGCCGCTCAGGTCATTGCTGATGCGCTGCTCGTCCACGCCTCCTCCTTCGCCGCGGCGACGGCATCCTCTCACGAAGATCGCGGGCGAGAGGCGGAAACGCGCTAGTCCCCGGCCGCCGCGGCCGGGATGTCGTTCGCCGCCGCCCAGGCGCCCACATCCTGCCGCTGGACCGCCGCCGCCATCAGGTCGGGGAACTTGTCCGGCGTGCACGCGAACGCGGGAATCCCCAGCGCCGCCAGCGCGGCCGCGTTGTCGTGGTCGTAGGCGGGCGCCCCGTCGTCGCTCAGGGCGAGCAGGCACACCACCTGCACGCCGTCGGCCTTCAGGGCCTGCGCGCGCTGCAGCATCTCAGCCTCGTCACCGCCCTCGAACAGGTCGCTGATCAGCACGAGCACCGTGTCGCGCGGGGCGTCGATCCGGCTCTGGCAGTACGCCAGCGCCGCGTTGATGTCGGTGCCGCCGCCCAGCTGGACCCCGAACAGCAGCTCCACCGGGTCGGAGACCGACTCGGTCAGGTCCGCCACCGCCGTGTCGAACGCGATCACCTGGGTCCGCAGCGACCGGATGGAGGCGAGCACCGCCCCGAACACGCTCGCGTACACCACCGACGCGGCCATCGACCCGCTCTGGTCCAGGCACAGCACGATCTGCCTGGACACGCTGGGCAGCCGCCTGCCGAAACCCACCAGCCGCTCCGGCACCACGGTCCGCTGCTCGGGCTGGTAGTGCTTCAGGTTGGCCAGGATCGTGCGGTTCCAGTCGATGTCGCCGTGCCGGGGCCGGTTCGTGCGGTTGGCCCGGTGCAGCGCCCCGCCCACCGCCTGCCGCGTGGGCTGAGCCAGGCGCTTCTCCAGGTCCTCGACCACCTTCCGCACCACCGCGCGCGCCGTTTCGCGCGACCGTTCGGGAATGGCCCGGTTGAGCGAGAGCAGCGTGCCCACCAGGTGCACGTCCGGCTGCACCGACTCCAGCATCTCCGGCTCCAGCAGCAACTGGCGCAGCCCGAGCCGTTCCATCGCGTCGCGCTGCATGACCTGCACCACCGAGCTGGGGAAGTAGCCGCGGATGTCGCCCAGCCACCGCGCGACCCGCGGGGACGACCCGCCGAGCCCGCCGCGCCGGTCCTTTTCCTTGTCGTACAACGCTTCCAGCGTGGCGTCCCGCCGGGCGTCCGCACCGGACAGCGACACGCCGGTGCCGTCGGCGTCCTGTCCGCCCAGCATCATCCGCCACCGCCGCAGCCGTTCGCTCATCCCAGCAGCTCCAGGATCCGCGGCACCACCAGCGCCGCCCGCTCGTGGTCCAGGTCCTCGTCCGCCGCGCGTGCCCCGGACGCGCCCTCGCCGCGGTCGATCCGCCGCACCCGCAGCCCGATCTCCCGCCGCTCCGGCGCGCTGAACTCGGCGAATGTGCGGCGCAGCAACGGCAGCAGGTGGTCGAACACGTCCTCGCCGACCCCGGTGGCCCACCGGTCGACGATCTCCAGCAGCTCGGGCTCGTGCACCAGCAGTGCCGCCTCGCCGGACAGGAACCCCTCCAGCCACCCCGCGGCCTGCGTCGCGTCCGCGGCGACCGACAGCTGCCGGGACAGCCTGCCCCCGGCGTCGGCCACGTCCAGCAGCCCGGCGTCCAGCAGCAGCCGCACCGCGCGGCCGGCGATCAGGCCCGGCACGCCGAGCCGGTCGGCGACCGTCCGCAGCGCGCCGTACCAGACCTCCCGCAGCTCCTGCTGGTCCAGCAGCCCGATGCCGCGCTGCACGCCGTCCACGAGCTGCCGCACCTCGCGGCCGGCGTCCTCGTCGAGACCGGCGCACGCGGCGGGCAACCCGACCGCGATGCGCGTGACCACCCCGGTCAGCACCCGCTGCACCAGCTCGGTGTCCGCGCGGCGCACGTTGCCGTAGCGGCGCACGCGCGCCATCGGCTCCACCGCCGCCATCAGCCGGGTGGTGTCGTGCTGGCGCGCGGCTCGCTCGTCGAGCGCCGCGAGGACCCCCGCCAGCGCTTCCGGGAGGTCCGCGGTCAGCGTGTCCTCGACCAGGGCGCTCAGCTCGGCGATGTCGGCCTCGGCGGCACGCTGCGCCACCACAGCCGTCGCCGCGGACTCGATCGTCGTGCCGTGACCGCTCGCCTCGATCAACGCGACCGCCAGCTCCGGCCGCCACTCCAGCACCCACGACTCCCGGAACGTGCCCCGCGTCCGCGCCGTTTCCGCGGGCTCGCCCCACCGCACGCCGAGCAACAGCAGCCGGTGCAGCAGCTTGCTGCGCTCCAGGTGCGTCGGCGTGCGCAGGTCCAGGTCGAGCTGCTGCTCGGCCGCGCTCTGCTTGAGCCGCAACCGTTTCCGGGTCGCCTCCAGGTCCTTGGCCAGCGGCACCATCGGCGTCTCGGCGGGCACCCGGCCCAGGATGTCGCCGACCAGCAGCTTGCGGGCGACCAGCCGCATCGGGACGTCCGACCCTCCACACAGGACCGCCTGGCAGGCCTCCAGCACCTCGGGCAGCCCGGGGTGCGGGCGGTTGCGCAGCACGGCCAGCGCGTCGGCGAGCCGGACGCCTTCGATCACCGCGGCCGGGGACACGTCGTGCTGCTCGCGGCGCAGCAGGTGCGCCACCCGCACCAGCCAGCGGCCCACCGCCTCGTCCCGGGCAGTGGTGAACAGGTGGTGGTACCAGCCGGGGGAGGAGATTCCCGCGCCGTAGCCGCTGGCCCTGGCCAGCCGCGACGACGTCCACGGCACCCAGGTCGCGGCGACCTTCGTCGTGCGCAACCCCTTGAGCAGCCGGTTGTCCGCGGCCTGCGCGGGGAACTCCGAGGGCACCAGCACCGGCGCGTGCCAGGCGCCGCACACCACCGCGATCGTCCCGGCCCCGCCGCGGATGACCGCCCGCAGCACCTTCCGCATCGCGGCTTCGCGCCGCTGGGTGCGCAGGTCGGGCACATGCCCTTCGCGCAGCGCGCGCATGGCGTCGAGCAGCGCGTCGAACACTTCCAGCCCGTGGTAACGCAGTTCGACCGCGTCCTCCCACCAGCGTTCGGGGTCGTCGTACCCGGCGGCTTCGGCGAGCGTCGCGATCGGGTCGATCGGCGGTTCGGCGGCCGGGTCTTCGGCGTCCTCCAGCACCAGCGCGGCGTTCGCGGGCAGGTCGAGGAACCGTACCTGCCTGCCGTGCTCCAGAGCCCACCGCAGCGCCACCCACTCCGGGGAGAACACCGCCATCGGGTAGAACGCGGCCGTCGCCGGCCGGTCGGTCGCGTACACCAGCCCGGCCACCGGCGGGCGCATGCCCGCGGCCGCGGCGAGCGGGGCGACGGAGTCCAGCTCCGGCGGCCCCTCGATCAGCACGACCTCGGGGTCGAGCCGTTCCAGGGCGTCGGCGACCGCGCGGGCCGAACCGGGCCCGTGGTGCCGGATGCCGAGGACGTGAACGCTCACACCAGTTCCCGGCACGCGCGGTAGAGGTCGGACCACGGCTTGCGCTCGCGCACCACGGTCTCCAGGTACTCCTGCCACACGATCCGGTCCTGCACCGGGTCCTTGACCACCGCGCCGTGCAGGCCGGCCGCCACGTCGTCGGCCCGCACCACGCCGTCACCGAAGTGCGTGGCCAGGGCGATCCCGTTGGTCATCACCGAGATCGCCTCGGCGGTGGACAGCGTGCCCGACGGCGACTTGATCTTCGTGCGCCCGTCGGTGGTGACCCCGTCGCGCAGCTCGCGGAACACGGTCACCACGCGGCGGATCTCGTCCACGTTCTCCGCGCCGGCAGGCAGCTGCAGCGACCGGCCCAGCTGCTCGACGCGCAGGCGGACGATCTCCACTTCGGACTCCGCGTCGTCGGGCAGCGGCAGCACGACGACGTTGAAGCGGCGTTTCAGCGCGGCGGACAGGTCGTTCACGCCGCGGTCGCGGTCGTTGGCCGTGGCGATCACGTTGAACCCGGCGAGCGCCTGCACCTCGCTGTCCAGCTCCGGGATCGGCAGGGTCTTCTCGCTGAGGATCGTGATCAGCGCGTCCTGCACGTCGGACGGGATGCGGGTCAGCTCCTCGATCCGCGCGATGCCGCCGGTCTCCATCGCGCGCAGCACCGGGCTGGCGACCAGCGCCTTGGGCGAGGGCCCTTCGGCGAGCAGGCGCGCGTAGTTCCAGCCGTAGCGGATCGCCTCCTCGGCGGTGCCGGACGTGCCCTGCACCAGCTGGGTCGAGTCGCCGGAGATCGCCGCGGCCAGGTGCTCGGACAGCCACGTCTTCGCGGTGCCGGGCACGCCCAGCAGGAGCAGCGCCCGATCGGTGGCGAGCGTGGCGATCGCGACCTCGACGAGACGGCGCGAGCCGAGGTACTTCGGCGTGATCGGCGTGCCGTCCGGGGCCTCGCCGCCCAGCACGTAGGTGGCCACCGCCCACGGCGACAGCTTCCAGTTGGGTGGTTTGGGCCGGTCGTCGGCGGCCGCGAGGGCAGCCAGCTCGTCGGCGTGCTGCTGCTCGGCGTGTGCTCTGAGCACGTCGGTCATGTGAACTCCTGCCGGATGGTCGCTCGGATGGTCAGCGCGTGGGCGATGCCGCGCAGGGTGCGCGCGGTGGGTTTGTGCTCGGTGCCGAGGGCGAGCAGCCAGTTCTCGACGGCGGCCAGCGCCGCGGGGTGCAGGTGCTCGGCCATCGCGCGGGCGGCGAGCCGCAGCACGGCCTCGGCCTTGCCGGTGCGCAGCCGCCCGACGATCCCGGTGGAGAACTCCGCGGGCCACGGCCCTGGCGCGGCGGCGAGCAGCGCGCCGAACCGGGCATCGAGTTTCCGGCTGCCGCCGAGGATCTCCGCGGCGGTCGCCGGGGTGAGCGCGGCGATCAGCTCGGGGGTGGCCTGGTGGCGGGCCAGCGCGGTGAGCCACTCCTGGTCGCGCTGGCGCAGCGCGGCCTTCGTCCAGCCGAGGAGGACGTCGTGGCCGGCCTCGGGGATCCAGTCCGGATCCCAGGCGGACAGCGGGGCGGCGGCGAGGATCTGGATCAGCCGGGACGCGCCGCGGCCGAGACCAGGTTCGCGGTGGTCGGTGACACCGTCGCGGCGGGCCGCGTCGTCGGGTTCGCCGGGCAGGTCGAACGCGCCGCGGCCCTGGTGCAGCTGCTGGGCGCGCTCGGCCATGCGGCGGGCGCGGGCCGAGCCGGGCAGGTGGTCGAGCAGCGCGGTGGCGGCGGCGCGGACGGTCGCGGCGCGGTCGTCGAGGGCGCGTTCGAGCAGCGGTTCGTCGTCGCCGGACAGGCCGGTGCGCAGGGTGTCGAGGAAGGCGGCGCGGGTGGCGGCCGGCTCGTCGGCCCAGGTTTCCTCGATCAGTTCGCGCGCGCGGCCGGGTGCGGTGGCGCGCAGGTCGGTCAGCAGCGCCACCCGCTCGGCGCGGGTGCCGGTGGCGAACCGCTCCGCCACGTCGGCGGGCCGGACGGTGGCGGCCCAATTCCACGCCGGGTTGTGCCCGGCCAGCCAGGCGCCGCGCGGGCCGAGGACGTCGCGGACCAGCGGGCGCGCGGTGGCGGTGGTCGTGCCGAACCGGAGCAGCTCCGGCAGCAGCCGGTACGGCGGGCGCCGTCCGGTGTCGCGGGCGGCGGCGAGCCAGTCGCCGGTGAGCAGCTCGGTGCCGGCCTCGAGGCGGATGGCCTTGGTGAGCAGCAGTTCCAGCAGCTGGGCGGCGGCCGGGGTGCACTCGGGACGGTCGTCGGGGGCGGCGGGTTGCCGCGGGGTGCCGCGCCACACCGGTGGCGTCCAGCCCGCGCGCCGGTGCCCGGCGGCGAGGGCGGCCGCGGCCAGGACCGCGGCCTCGGGCGAGTCCGCGGTGACGCGGCCTGCGCCCGGAATCCCGGAGGCGGCGAGGTCGAAGGGGCGGCGGCCGGTGCCGACCAGCGCCGTGCCCAGCAGGTCGTCCCACGCGGTCACAGCGCCACCAGCCGGTCGCCGACCTGCACGCTCAGGGGGTGCAGGCGCTCGTCGATCCACTCGCCGAACACCGGCACCGGGTGCCCGCCGGACAGGGCGAGCAGCTGCCACACGTCGGTGCCCGGGGCCAGGGTGAGCGCGGCGCCGGCGGGGTCGACGAGCAGCGGCGGGTCGCCGGGGACGACGGTCATCCCGGCCAGCGCCAAGGGTATGCGGCGCAGCCACGGGTTCCCGGCGAGCCACCGGGCGGCCTGCCCGAGCGCGGTGCGGACGTCGGTGGCGTGCGGCAGGCCGGAGCCGGGCGTGACCTTGTGCTCGTCGCCGGCGAGCAGGGCGCGGCGGGGCGGGCCGCCGGGGTAGCGGGCCACCTCACCGTCCACAACGGACCCGAGCACGTGCGCGACCTTCAGCGCCTGCCCGGCGGCGGCGAAGTCCAGCAGCACCACGGTTTCGCCGGTGCGCTCGCCGTGCAGCCAGGTGCGCTGGGACAGCAGGCGCTCGTCCTCCTCCTGGCTCAGGCCGACGACCCACCACCGGTCGGCGACCCGGTCGCCGATCTCGTCGCGGCGGCGGGCCCAGCCCAGCACCGTGCGCAGGTCACCCATCGCGGCGTCGTCCAGCTCGGCGCGGCGCCGCCACGCGCGGACCGCGAGGTACCAGCGGCCGAGCTCGCCGAGCAGGTGCGGCGCCCAGTCGGCGCGGGCGTGGATGTCGGCGCCGGCGGCGCGGACCCGGTCGGCGAGCCCGGGCAGCTGGGCGTCGACGAGCCGGGCCGCGGCGGTCTCCCAGAACCCGGGCGGCTGGCGGCGGGCGGTCGCCAGGCCCTGCCGGACGAGGTCGTGCAGCCACAGCTCGAAGTCGTCGAGGCCGGCCGACATGAGCGACTCCCGCTCGGCCAGGCGCTTGGCCTGCGCCTCGGGATCGGGTTTGGCGGCTTCCCGGCGGGGTGCGGCGGGGGTGACCCAGTCGGCGGGCCCGGCGTCCTCGGCGACGGAGCCGTCGCCCGCGGCCCACATGAGCAGCAGCGCCAGGCCGTGCTTGCAGGGGAACTTGCGGCTCGGGCAGGTGCAGCGGAAGGACGGTTCGGTGAGGTCGACGGTCACCTGGTAGGGGGTGCGGGCGCTGCCCTGGCACTTGCCCCAGACGAGTGAGCTGGTGCTGCCGAGGTCGGACCAGGTGCGCGGGTTCGCCAGCCCACGGGCCGCCCGCGCGGACCCGGCGTCCGGGGCCAGCGCGAGCACCCGAGCCACCGTCCACCGCGATCCCACCCGGCCAGCCTATCGGCCGTGACGGAGCCGCGGCCTGCTGGTTCACCGGCCGGGGGCGCGCCCCCGGCCGGCGGCGCTCAGGCCATTTCGGGGACCCGCAGGTGCGCCAGTGCCAGCTCGAACTCGGCCACCTCCAGGATCTCCACACCGGCCTCCTCCGCGCCGCGCGAGCGGAGCGCGTCGGCGCGGTTGCGGGTGCTCGCCATGTTCGCGTGGCTGTCGTAGGTCACCGAGGACACCGCGATGCCGGCCTCGCGGTCGATCATCAGGCTGGCGCTGCAGAACCCGTCGAGGCGTTCCAGCTCGGGCAGCAGGCCCATGCGGTAGGTGTCGATGGCGCGGTCGAGCTGGTCGAAGCGGGTCCAGGTGACGCGGCAGCAAGCCCCTTCCGGCGCGGGCCGCGTGCGGTGCAGCACCGCGATCTCCCACTCGTCGACCTGGGCGCGGTTACCGCCCATCACCTCCGCCGCGTGGTCGCGCAGCGGGCGCACCCGGTCCGCGCTGTCCCGCATCGCCTCCATCGACTCCCACGACGTGGTGGCGATGCAGCGCCCGGACTCGCGGTCGACGAGCATCGACAGTCCGACACAGCCGGGCATCTCCATCAGCTCCGGCATGACCTCGTCGCGCATGTGGGCGATCCCGGCGTCGATGGTGTCCTGGTGAGCTTGCACCGTGGTGGAACGCGCGAACACGCCTTCCACCCCCTCTCCGGTCGAGGCGGCGTCCCGGCGGCGCCGCCGGTAGCCCTCCACCTTGCGCCGCGGGGCGAGCGGGCGCAACCGTGGCCGGAACCGGTCCACCACTCAGTCGACGACGTACCACTGGCCGCCGCGGTATTCGAGGACCGCGTCGCCGAGATCGCTCTCCGTGAACGGGGTGCCCGCCCGCACCGCGCCGGCCGGGATTTCGATCCGCCCGGCGGTTTCGGTGACCCGGGCCCGGTCGACCGTCGCGGTGCGCAGTGCCTGCTTCTGTGCCGTCGAGAACATCTGGAACGTGATCGGGAAGGTCTGCTCGCACGGCCCGAAACCCTGGTCCTCGGCCTGCTTCGCGGCCGGGCCGGCGATCTCGCAGGCCACCGCGAGGTCCTCACGGCCCACGGCGTGCAGGAACTCCTCGTAACGCCGGATGCCGTCGGACGCCGACGGGGCCGACGACGTCGGCGGTGCCGAGGACCCTGACGGTGGCGGGCCGTCCTGCTTGCGGTACAGCGTGGCCGATGCCGTCACGCCGCCGCCGGAGTAGGTCATCTTCAGCGACTCGCCGTCCCGGTGGAGCGTCACCGTGCCGTCGGTGACGCAGTTGCCCGCGTCCTTGTCCAGGATCGTCTCGCGCAGCTGCAGCCACTCCGTGGTCGCGTCGACCAGCCGGAGGATGCCGCGGCAGGCCAGGTCCGGATCGGGGCCGGTCCAGGTCGTGCGGTATTCGACCGGGTTGCTGTCGCCGCCGAGGACCACCCGCATGTGGTAGGGCCCGGTCGCCGGGGACTGCTCGACCGGGTCGCGGGTCTCCCAGGTCCCGGCGAACCCGTCCGGCAGCCGTGCGGGCATGGCGCAGCGGCGGTCGGTGAACACGTCGGCGAGTTGCCGTCCCGGGTAGGGGCCTGCCGGGCCGGAGAAGCCGGGCACGAGCGACTGCGCGCCCCACGCGCCGCGGTAGCCGTACCACGGCTCGCCGTCGAGCGCGCGCGGTTGCGTGTGCCACAGGTCTCCCTGCGAGGTCCAGTCGAAGGTGGCGCCGGAGACGTGCCAGCCCTTCGACGGGTACGACGCGTGCGACCCCTTGGCCGAGTACACGACCGGGTGACCGTCGTCGTGGTCCAGGTCCGTCCACGGCACCGAACACGGCTCGGCGCCGTGGCCGAAGAAGGTCACCGCGACCGGCTCGCCGTTCCGCAGCTGGACGGCGACCCGCTCCCAGTCGCCCTCGTGCGTGTTGCCCACCGGGGTGCCGGCAGGGCGGAGTTCGTTGCGGCCGTAGAAGAACCAGTACACGTACGCGGAGCGCTCGTCGTCGGCGCGGTGGTGCTCCCAGTACATCGGCGGGGGAGCGTCGTCGGGCTGGACGTCGTCGTGCGCGTCCAGGTAGAACCCGCCGTCGGAGTCCGGGGTGACCTCCTCACCCGAGTGGCGGGCGCACGGGAACAGCGGCTTGTCCGGGGACGGCACAGCCGGATCGGCGTCCTTCTGGTGCTTGTAGACGGTGCCGCGGAGCGCGCCGGGCTCGACCGGGTCGGCCACCGGTTCGCCGTCGGCGCAGTCGTCGTGCTCGTACCGCAGCACCGACTGCCGGATGTAGGCGGTCGCGTCCATCGGGGTGAACCGCTCGTCGCCGGCGAGCCACACCCGCGGCGCGAACTGCAGTGCGGTGGGCTCGTCCGCACGCGCCGGAGTGGGCGCGGTCTGCTCCTTCGGCCCAGGATCGTGGTCCTGGCAGGCCGTCAGCAACGTCATGGCCAGCAGAGCCACCCCCAGCAACGCGCGCATTTGGAGGACTGTACGCAACGGACGCCGCCCGCGTGGCCGTTTTCCCGGATCCGCCGCCGGTGATCGTTTTTCCGGTTCCGCCGGAACCGGGTGGAGAGCTGTCGCATCCAACCGGTGCACTTCGACGAGGAGGTCATCGTGGCTGAACTGCCCGATCGGAAATCGCAGGCGGGAACCGGTTTCGACGTGGTGCCCGGCTCGCTGGCGCTGGCCGCGACCGGGTTCGGTGTGGCGTCCGACGCCTGGCGGGACGCACGCGAACTGTTGCTGGGCTGCGACCTGCGCCTGGACGACCTCGGCGCGCTCGCCCGGCGCAGTCCGTCCATCGTGGACGGGGTGCGGTCCTATCAGGACGCCGTGGCCCAGGTGCGGCTCGCCCTGGCACACGGCGCGACGGTGCTGGCCGAGTCCGAGCTGACGCTCAAGCAGATCGCGGGCGTCTACGCCCGCGTCGACGAGGAGTACGCCGAGGCGTTCGGCTACCGGAAGGGATCACATGGCTGACCGGAACCTGCCGCTGGCGTTCGACGTGGTGATCCTGTGCGCGGAGAGCACGGGTTACGACGACCTGGCCGACCTGTTGCGGACCGCGCCGGACTGGGAACCGCGGACCGCCGCGCTCGACGCGCTGGCGCACCTGTGGGGGACCGAGCTCGGCAGGCGGTTCGCCGGCTGCAAGAGCCGGCTGGAGACCGTGAAGAGCGAGGTCAAGCACGTGTGGGCCGGCGACGCCGCGGACGCGTTCGTCCGGCACGTCGACGACACCCTGGCCCGGCACGCGGAGTACCAGGCCGCGGCCGGGCAGGTCGCCGTCGCGCTCGGCGAGGTGAACAAAGCGATGGCCACCTGCGCCGCGGACTGCCACGGCGCCGTCAACGACGCCGCGGCCGCCATTCTGAACGCCGGCCTGCTCGGCGTCGCCGGGTTCGCTTCGGGCACCGCACCGGTGTCGGTGACCGGAGCGGTCTTCACGATCATGGCCACCCTGTCCGGCAAGGTGGCGCAGATCCAGGCGATCGTCGAGCGCGACGCCGGCGCCGCTCTGGCCAAGCTCCGGGAGGCGTGCAACACCCTGGCGCAGCTCACCCTGCCCGCGGCGATGGCCGAATCGCTGAAGGAACCCGCCCACTGGTTGCCGAAGCCCTACGGCAGCACCGTCCTCGCCGACGTGCCGCCCGGGTTCGCGGCGCACCTCGCGCAGGTCAGCGCGGACCACTTCGGCAAGGACGTGAGCGCCGCGGCGCTGCAGCGGTTCGAGCAGACCTTCGACCACGGCTTCGACGGTCTCGACGAGGACGAGTATGTGGCCGCCGCCGAGGCGATCAGCGGGTACGCCGACGACGTCGACCTCGGCGCGGCTGAACCGGAACCGGACGGGCAGGTGACGGTGGTCGGGCCGCCGCCGTTGGACATGCCGCCCGCCGCGCCGAAGGCCGGTGCGCAGTGACGCCGGAACTCCCGCCGCCGCTGGCCGAACTCGGCAGGCGGCTCGACCACCACCGCGCCACCGCCGCGCACGGGAACGTGGCGGCCGAAGTGGACGGACACGGCAACCTGACCGGCCTGCGACTGGCCGCGGGCACCCTGCGGCGTGTGCACCCGGACGTCCTGGGCCGCGAGATCGTGTCCGCGGTCGCGGCCGCCCGCGCCGCTGCCGCCGAGCACCGGCGGCAGGCGATGTCCGCCGTGCTGCCGGGGATCGCGACGTGACCGGGTTCGACGACCTGGCCCGGGAATCCGACGAGCGCCTGCGGGCGATCGCACGCGCGGCGGAGGAACGCGCCAGGGCCACGGTCAGCGAGGCGATCGACGGTGGGTTCGGCGACGTGCTGGTCAGCGGAACCGGTGTCCTGGTCGACGTGCGGCTGGACGCGGCGCGCCTGCGGACGGTGCCGGAAGCACGGTTGGCGGAGGCGGTGGTGAGCGCGATCCGCCGGGCAGGTCAGGGGGCGCCGCCGTCCGCGGTGCGCCGCCCCCGTCCGCCGGCGGGCGACGAGCCGGAGGAGTTGTTCACCGGTCTGGCGGACGAGCACCGGCGCCGGGCGGCACGGGAGCGGGTGACGTGCTGCCCGCACTGCGGCGGAACGTTGCCCGCTCAGCCGTGAGGCTGCGCTTCGAGGTGCTGCTTCAGCAGGCCGAGCGTGGCGGGCACTTCCTTGCGCGCGTTGCGGCGCGCCAGGGGAGCGATGAACCTGCCCACGCCGTGCCCCTCGAAGGCGATGCCGTACTCGACGTGGGTGCCCTGGCCCTGCGGGGTGAACGTGACGTCCACGTTCGCCCGGACCGGCCCGTCCACGCCGCGGACCCCGTAGCGCCGGCCCGGGTCGTAGGCCGTCACCTCCCACGCGATGGTCCGGTCGGCGCCCATGACGTGACGTACCTCGTGCCCGCGGGTCCCGACGGTGACCGGGGCCGGGCCGTCGAAGGCGGCGGTGCGGACGTCGGGCTGCCAGTCGGGCAGGTGGGTGGCGTCGGTGAGGAAGCCGAACACCTCCTGCGGGCTGCGCGCGATGTCCACTGCGGCGGTGGTCTTCCCGGACATGACGCGACTCCTCTCGTGGTGCGTCGAGGGTAGGCCGGTCGGACGGTGCCCGGAAGGAGTTCGGCGCGGCAACCTCGTCCGCGCTCGACCGTCCTGTCAAGGAGTGCCCGGACGCGAGGGGGTTCTGTTGCGGGATGCCGGCGGTTGGCTGCGGGAGTTCCAGGAGGCCGCGCGGGCCAGGCAGGATCGGGGTGATCCGGACTGGGCGCGCGGCGCCCGGCTCGATTGCGCCGTGGTGCGCAGCCTGCAGCGGTTCCAGGTCGGCGAATCCGGCGACGGCGTGCGGCTCAACCGCGCCGCGGAGCGGACCGGCGATCCCGCCTACGCCGCGGCGGTGCGGTTGTTCGTCGCCGAGGAGCAGAACCACGCGCGGCTGCTCGCCCGCCTGCTCGAGGCCGCCGGGGCGCCGACGATCACGCGTCACTGGACCGACACGGTGTTCGTCTCACTCCGGCGCGGGCTGGGGCTGCGGCTGGAGCTGGCGGTCCTGCTGATCGCCGAGACCGTCGCGCTCAGCTACTACCGCATCCTGCGCGACGGTTCCGGCGACGCCCTGACCCGGGAGGTGGCGGCCCGCATCCTCGATGACGAGCAGCGGCACGTGCCCTTCCACCGGGACCGCCTGCGCGGGTCGATGCCGCGCCCGGTGTGGTGGCTGGTGCGGACCGCGTGGCAGCTGCTGCACACCACCACCGCGATGGTGGTCGCGTGGGACCACGGGGCCGCGTTGCGTGTGCTCGGTGTCGGTCGGCGGGAGTTCGTGGCCGAACAGGTCCGCCTGTTCAGCCGGTTCCTGACCACGCTGCGAGCGGAGCACGCCGGGGTTTGAGGCCGCGTGGTGCGGGGTCAGCGGTCGCGTCCCGCCAGGTAGGCGAGGTGGTGCGAGGTCGCGATGGCGACCGGTTTGCTCCTGCGGCCCAGCCCGTTCCCGCGGCCGTCTGCGGCCGCGGCCACTTCCCGGTCGCCCCAGGAGAACCGCGGTCCCGCGAAGTGCTCGCTCGTCACCAGACGGCGGCAGGTCCGGCGCAGGGTGTACGCCAGGCTGCTGTCCGCACCGGAGTGTTCGTCCTCGGTCAGGCGTTGCCGGCTGTAGACCCACCCCGCCGGACAGGAGTACTTCACGGCCACGTGCTTGCTCCTGAACCCCGGGCCGGCGATGGGGTGCACGACGCCGTAATCACCGAACCGGAGATCGCCCGCCCCCGCGGCCACGACCTCGTTCCACAGTTGTTCCTCGTAGCGCGGCTGCTGCCACAGATCCGTGCGATTCAGCGTGCGCGGGATGGAGCCGCTCAGCAGGACGGTCGACCGGACCGGCCCGACCACCCGAACGAGGTCCAGAACCGCCCGCACCTGCTCGACACGCTGGGGCGCCACCTGATCGACGTACCGGAGGTCGACGATGACGTCGACCAGGCCGACGTCGATCCGCAGCCGATCGACGAGCCGCGCCACCGAGGACCGGTCGCGCAGGGGCACGTGAATCCGCACGGCCGCGCCGATGCCGATTTCGTCCGCCAGCCTGCCCAGATTGGTCACCGCCTCGTCCGGAGTGTCGTCGCGGACGACGGGGATGAAGGGGACGGGGTAGTCGCCGTCGAGCAGGTCGACGGGATCGGACAGGCGGTTGGCGAGCTCGCCGAGTGGGCCTGCCAGTCCGAACCTGCTCGGTTCGCGGATCTCGGCGGCATCGACCATGAGGTGACGGCCGAACCGGTGGAGGGCCCGCGCGACCGCTTCGATCCGGGACAGCTGGGCCGCCGGGGATGACGTGAACGCGTCGAAGTCGATCAGCGGTTGAACGTGGGTGAGCTGCCGGGCGCCCTCGATCCTGCGCAGGGCTTCGAACTCGCCCTCCTTGGCACGCAGAGCGACCAGCACCGTGAAGTCGTCGAGCCGTTCCGCTGCCATCACCCCCGGTTGTCGAGGCGACACCAAGAGTCATGGTAGGGACTGGGAAACGGCCGTGGATCCGCCGAACGCGCGACCTCAGGCGTGCGCCACGGGAGGCCCGCGCCCAGTGCCAGCGCCGCCGCCTCGCCGCGGGAGCTCACTTCCAGCTTCTGCAGCACCCCGGTGACGTGGAACTTCACCGTGCTCTCGGTGACGCCCAGCTCCGCCGCGATCGCCTTGTTGCGCTTGCCCTGCGCGAGCAGCGCCAGCACCTCCCGCTCACGGCGGTTGAGGTTCGTCAGCCGCGTTTCGCCGGAGGGCTGCGGCGCGTCCAGCGGCAGCGAGATCGTCACCCGGCTGCCCCAGCCCGGCGCGGCGTCGATGTCCAGCGCGGCGCCCAGGGTGCGCGCCCGGCCCTGCAGGCCCCGGCGCAGCGCGTCCACGTCCAGCTCCCCGGACCCCTGGTCCCGCACGTCGACCACCAGGCTCGCGCCGTCGCTCGACCACGCGATCCGCAGGCGCGCCAGGCCCTGCTGGGCGGTGAACGCCAGTACGGCGGTCCGCGTCATCGCCCGTGCGGCATGGGCGATCTCGCCGGGCACGGAACCGCCCGACGGTGCGACGAACTCGATCGGCGCCTCGTGATGCCGCAGCATCTGCCGGATGTCCTCGCGCAGCCGGGCGAACGCCTCCGGCGCCGCCTCCTCGGACAGCGCCTGGTCCGACTTCCGCGCCGACCGCAGCGCCAGCAACGCCGCCGACGCCGAGTCCGCCGCCGACAGCCGCGCCCGGCGGTCATCCAGGCCGGCGGACCGCAGCGGGGTCAGGATCGCCACCAGCGCCGCCTCGTGCGCGGCCGCCAGCTCGGCGATCGTCCGCTCCCGCTCACTCGACGCGGCCCGCGACTCGGCGAGGTAGTCGGGGCTGGCCTGGGCGACCTGCTGGCTGATCGAGGTCACCACCAGGCCGAAGATCGCGGCCAGCAGCTCCGGCTCCGGCAGCCGCCGCCGCGCCGCACGGGGGACCAGCACCAGCAGCGTGCCGGCCGGATCGAGCACCACCCACACGGTCCGCTCCGCGCCCGCGATCGACGCGGTCGTGCTGACCGGACGGCCGGGCTCGACCGCGGCCTTCAGCTCCTCCAGCTCGCCGATCGTGACCTTGTTGATCATCTCGGTGGCGCCGGCGACCTTGCGTGGCCGCCCGGTGCACTCCCGGGTGAACACGACCAGCGCGGTGTGCGGCCACCGCTCGCCGAGGAACCGCGAGAGGCGGCGGGCGATCTCGTGCAGCGGCCCGTCCACGACCTCTCGCAGAGCCACCAGGTCGGTCACCGGATCCATGCGGCCACTCTAACCGGAGGTCGAGGTTTTACTGGTCCGACGACCAGGTCGCGGAAACGCCACTCGGGGCTACCGTCGCCAACGGTATGCGTCACCGCGCATGCTTCTCCACCGAAAGGAACAGCCGATGCCACAGACGGTCCGCGGCGTGATCGCCCGCTCGAAGGGAGCTCCGGTCGAGCTCACCGACATCGTGATCCCCGACCCCAGCCCCGGTGAGGTCGTGGTCGCGATCGCCGCGTGCGGGGTGTGCCACACCGACCTGACCTACCGCGAGGGCGGCATCAACGACGAGTTCCCGTTCCTGCTCGGGCACGAGGCCGCCGGCACCGTCGAAAGCGTCGGCGAAGGCGTCGACTCGGTCCAGCCGGGCGACTACGTCGTCCTCAACTGGCGTGCCGTGTGCGGCCAGTGCCGCGCCTGCAAACGCGGCCGCCCGCAGTACTGCTTCAGCACGTTCAACGCCACCCAGAAGATGACCCTGACCGACGGCACCGAGCTGACCCCGGCGCTGGGCATCGGCGCGTTCGCGGACAAGACGCTCGTGCACGCCGGGCAGTGCACCAAGGTCGACCCGGCCGCCGACCCCGCCGTCGCCGGCCTGCTCGGCTGCGGTGTGATGGCCGGGCTGGGCGCGGCGGTCAACACCGGCGCGGTGAGCCGCGGCGATTCCGTCGCGGTGATCGGCTGCGGTGGTGTGGGCGACGCGGCCATCGCCGGGGCGCGCCTGGCCGGGGCGAACAAGATCATCGCCGTGGACCGCGACGCGAAGAAGCTCGAGTGGGCGACCGAACTGGGCGCCACGCACACGGTGAACGCCACCGAGACCGACGTCGTCGAGGCCGTCCAGGCCCTGACCGGCGGGTTCGGCGCGGACGTGGTGATCGACGCGGTGGGCAGGCCGGAGACCTGGAAGCAGGCCTTTTACGCGCGCGACCTCGCCGGCACGGTGGTGCTGGTCGGCGTCCCGACCCCGGACATGCGCCTGGAGATGCCGCTGCTCGACTTCTTCTCCCGCGGCGGCGCGCTGAAGTCGTCCTGGTACGGCGACTGCCTGCCGGAACGGGACTTCCCGGTGCTGATCGACCTGCACCTGCAGGGCAGGCTGCCGCTGGACAAGTTCGTCACCGAGCGCATCTCGCTGGACGACGTCGAGAAGGCCTTCCACACCATGCACGCCGGCGAGGTGCTGCGTTCGGTGGTGGTCTGGTGAGCTTCCGGATCGACCGGGTCGTCACCTCCGGTGTCTTCGAACTCGACGGCGGCAGCTGGGAGGTCGACAACAACGTCTGGCTCATCGGCGACGACCGCGAGGTGGTGGTGGTCGACGCCGCGCACGACGACAAGCCGATCGTCGAGGCCGTCGCGGGGCGCAAGGTGGTCGCGGTGATCTGCACGCACGGGCACAACGACCACGTGACGTACGCGCCGCAGCTCGGCGAGCAGCTGTATGCGCCGGTGCTCCTGCACCCGGGCGACCAGGAGCTGTGGGACATGACCCACGCCGGGCAGGCGTTCTGGAAGGCCGACGACGGTCAGCGCATCGCCGTCGCGGGCACCGAGATCGAGCTGATCCACACCCCCGGCCACTCGCCCGGATCGGTGTGCCTGCACCTGCCCGAAGCGAAGGCGCTGTTCACCGGCGACACGTTGTTCGCCGGCGGGCCGGGCGCGACGGGCCGGTCGTTCTCGGACTTCCCGACGATCATCGACTCGATCCGGGACCGGCTGTTCAAGCTCCCCGAGGACACCCGGGTGCACACCGGCCACGGCGACGGCACCACCATCGGAACCGAAGCGCCGCACCTGGCGGAGTGGATCGCGCGCGGCTACTGAGCTGGCGTGTTTGCCCACGCCATGGCCGTCGCAGCGCCTGGCTACCGCGCGGGCTGCTCGGCCACGATGCCGCCACCGCCACGGTGAGCGAGAACTGGGCAGCCCGCGCTCAGTGCGCGGGCTGCCCAGCGGCGACGCCGGCGGGGGTGGTGCGTCGGCGGGGGTGGTGCGTCGGCGGGGGTAGCGCCCGCGCTCGGTGCGCGGCAGGCGCCGCGGCGGCAACAGCGGGCTTGCTCCATCGGTGGATCCACGGCGGCGGCTCGGCAGGGTGGTGGTCGCGCGAAGGGCGGTTGGCGCCCAAGGCTTCGCCTGCGGCAGGCAGGTGATGCCCCGCAGCGCGGCCACCCGCCGGGTGCTCGCGCTCAGCGCGCGGGCTGCCCAGCGGCGACGCCGGCGGGGGTGGTGCGTCGGCGGGGGTAGCGCCCGCGGTCAGTGCGCCGCAGGCACCGCGGCGGCAGCGGGTTTGCGCACGAACAACGCGGTCACCAGTGCGAGCACCCCGACGACGCCGGCCACCACGAACGCCGTGCGCAGGCCGGTGGCGTCCGGGGTGCCCGCCGGGTCGTTGCTGCCCAGCGTGGCCACGCTGACGAACACCGCGGTGCCGAACGCGCCCGCGACCTGCTGCAGCGTCGCCAGGATCGCGCTGCCGTGCGAGTACAGGTGGTCCGGCAGCACGCCGAGCGACTCCGTCATCAGCGGGGTCATCATGAACCCGAGCCCGGCCATCAGCAGCACGTGGATCGCGATCACGGCGGCCAGCGGCGAACCCGGCCCGAGCAGCGCGAACAGCCACATCGACACCGCCAGCGCCGCCGCGCCGGGGATTACCAGCGGCCGCGCGCCGAACCGGTCGAACAGCGCGCCCACGGGGCGGCCCAGCAACCCGAGCGTCAGGCCGCCGGGCAGCACCGCCAGCCCGCTGACGAACGTGCTCGTGTGCAGCACGGTCTGCAGGTACAGCGGCAGCATGATCGAGGCGACCCCGAGCAGGCACACGAACAGCAGCGCGGCCAGCACCAGCGCGACGACGAAACTGCGGTGCGTGAACGGCCGCAGGTCCAGCAGCGCCCGGTCCGCGCGCTGCAGCCGCGTCTGCCGCCAGGTGAACACGGCCAGCAGGGCGAGCCCGCCGACGATCGTGGCCCACGGCGGCACCGGCGAGTGCCCGCCGCCTTCGCCGATGCCGGCCAGGCCGTAGAGCACGCCGCCGAACCCGAGCGCGGACAGCAGCACCGACGGCACGTCCAGCGGCACCTTCCGGGTCGAACTGTCCAGGCGGAACCACGTCGCGCCGACCGCCAGCGCGGCCAGCGCCAGCGGGAGCACGATCCAGAACATCCAGCGCCAGCCCAGCGACGCCAGCACCGCCCCGCCGATCGTCGGCCCCACCGCGGGGGCCACGGCGATCACGATGGTGATCGTGCCCATCGTCGCGCCGCGCTTGTTCTCCGGCACCAGGCGCATCACCGACGTCATCAGCAGCGGCAGCATCACGGCGGTGCCGCACGCCTGGACCACGCGCCCGGCCATCAGCATGCCGAAGCCGGGCGCGAGCCCGCTGATCGCGGTGCCCGCGCTGAACAGAGTCAGCGACGCGAGGAACACCTGGCGCGGGGTGAACCGTTCGAGCAGGAACCCGGTGGTCGGGATGACCACCGCCATCGTCAGCAGGAACCCGCTGGTCAGCCACTGCACCGTGGTGGTGGAGACGGCCAGGTCGGCGGTGAGGTCGCGCAGCGCGACGCTCAGGATCGTCTCGTTCAGGATCATCACGAACGCGGAGACGACCAGCACGCCGATGAGCAGCCCGGACCGCGGCGGCGCCTCGAGCGTGGCGTCGGGCGGAGTGGTCGCGGGGGCGGCCATGGAAGCACCTCACAGGGAATTCAGTGGTCGGGATCGCGGCCTCGGCGCCGCCGGAACGGCCGCACCCCATCCCCCAGCAGGGCAGGCGAAAACAGCCGAACCACTTATACGGTGCGAACGCACCGCCCGTCCATCGAATTCCCGCTTCGCCGCTAGGTCACCTGGCGGATGAGGATCGTCGCCACGCACGCCGGTTTCGGCGCGTCCGCGACGGCGATCGTCATCGTGATCGCCAGCTGCAGCCCGCCCCGCACCTCGGTCACCTCCTCCAGCGTCGCGGTCGCGCGCACCTTGCTGCCCACCGGCACCGGGGAGGGGAAACGGACCTTCTCGCAGCCGTAGTTGACGGTCAGCCCGAACCCGGTGAACTCCACGATCTCCGGCAGCAGCCGCGGCACCAGCGACAGCGTCAGGTAACCGTGCGCGATGGGACCACCGAACGGCCCGCTCTTCGCCCGCTCGACGTCGACGTGGATCCACTGGTGGTCCCCGGTCGCCTCGGCGAACCGGTTCACCGCCTCCTGCGTGACCTCGACCAGCCCGCTGCTGCCGAGCGGTTCCCCGACCGGCAGGGCGCGCACCCCTTCGACGCCGTGCACCACGATCGCCACGTCAGACCTCCTCGAGCGCGAGCGGCGCGGGTTCGAACTCCTGCAGCGGCGCACCGGCGAACAGCCGCGCGACCTCCGGCACGGTCCAGCCGCCGGGCCGCAGCTCCTCGGCCACCTCGCCCGGGTGCGTCCACAGCGCGATGCGGTCGCCGCCCACGGCGATGGCCTGGCCGGTGACGTGCGCCGACTCCGCCGACGCGAGGTAGACGACCAGCGGCGCCACGTCGTCCGGGGTGCCGAGACCCTGGCGCCGCAGCGGCTCCGGCACCGGCTCCCCGGCGTCCACTCTGGACACCAGCTCGCCCAGTCCCGGCATGGTGGCGACCATCCGGGTGAGCGCGGTGGGCACGATCGCGTTGACCGTCACGCCGATCTTCGCGTGCTCGACCGCCCAGGTGCGCATCATCGCGACGATGGCGCCCTTCGAGGCCGAGTACGCGGTCTGCCCGAAGCTGGCGCGCTGCCCGGCGGGGGAGCCGACGAGGATCAGCCGCCCGCCCTCGCCCTGTTCCCGGAACCGCCGCACCGCCGCCCGGCCACAGGTGAAGGTGCCGCGCAGGTGGCTGGTGACCACGAGGTCGAAGTCGTCGTCGCTGGTGTTGCGCAGCGTCCGGTCGCGCAGCGCGCCGGCGTTGGTGACCATCACGTCGAGGCGGCCGAACTCGCCGACCGCCCGCCGCACCAGCGCGTCGGCCAGGTAACTGCCGCCGACGGAACCGACCACGGCAACCGCCCGGCCGCCCGCGGCGGTGATCTCCGCGACCGTCGCCTTGGCGACGTCGGCGTCGAGGTCGTTGACGACCACGGCGGCGCCCGCGGCGGCCAGCGCCCGTGCGTAGGACCGGCCGAGGCCGCGGCCTGCCCCGGTGACCACGGCGACTCTGCCGTCGAGCATGTGCCCTCCTTCGATCGCGGATCTCCTCGACGGTATGGGCCGCGGCGGCCCGGCACGCTGGCCTTGCGTCGCCACCGTGGCGCGACGTTTGTCCCGCCCGGCCTGCGGTTCCCGGCCGTGTCGCAGGGACCCCGCGCCTTCCTACGCTGGACGCCGAGCCGAGGAGGTGCAGACCGGATGGACGTCTCCTTCGGCACCGTGTGGGAGGCCGTGGCCCGTGGCCTGCCGGACGCGGTCGCGATCTCCGAACCGGGGCGCGACCTGACCTACGCGGAGTTCGACGACCGCGCGGCCCGGCTGGCCACCGCGTTCGAAGAGGCCGGGGTGCGCTCCGGCGACAAGGTGGCCTGCTACCTCCACAACGGCGCGGCCTACCTGGAAACCGTGTTCGCCGCGTTCAAGATCGGCGCCGTTCCGGTGAACGCGAACTACCGGTACACCGCGGACGAGCTGACGGCGCTGCTGACCGACGCTGACGCGGCGGCGGTGGTGTTCAGCGGTGCGCTCGCGCCGAACCTGCGCCACGCCGCGGCGCACGTGCCGACCCTGCGGCTGCTGGTCCGCGCCGGACCCGCCGCGGAGCCCGGGCCCGCGGCGCCGGAACTGGAGGAACTGCTCGCGGCCACGCCGCCGCGGCCGCCGGAGCACCGGTTCGGCTCGGACGAGATCTTCATGTACACCGGCGGCACCACCGGCAAGCCGAAGGGCGTCATCTGGCGGCAGTCCGACCTGCTGCATTCGCTGTTCGTGCCGGTCTTCCGGCCGCTGGGCGCGCGGGAGCTGCCCGCCACCCTCGCCGAGGCCGTCGGCCTCGCGATCGACGCGCACGCCGAGGACCGCTCGCACGCGACGATGCCGGTCGTGCCGCTGATGCACGGCACCGGCCTGTTCAACTCGATGGGCGCGCTGCTCACCGGCGGCCGGGTGATCACCACCGATCCCGGTGCGCTCGATCCGCGCCACGTCTGGACGACGGTCGCCGCGCAGCGGGCGCGCACGATGATCGTCGCGGGCAACGCCGTGTGCCGTCCACTGGTCGACGAGCTGGTCGCGGCGGAGCGGCGAGGGAGCCCGCACGACCTCGGCTCGCTGCGGTCGGTGATCAGTTCCGGCACCGCGCTGTCGGACCGGCTCAAGCACGCGCTGCACGAGCGGGCGGGCGTCACGATCTTCGACGCGATCGCCTCCAGCGAGGGCGGGCCGTTCGCGTTCGCGGTGACCTCCACTGTGGACGATCTGCCGTCGCGGTTCTTCCCGGTGCCCGCGACGAAGGTGTTCGGTCCCGGCGACGCCGAGGTCACACCCGGCAGCGGCGAGACCGGCGTGCTCGCCTACCGCGGCCCCATCCCGCTCGGCTACTACAAGGACTCGGCGAAGACGGCCGCGACGTTCCGCACGATTGGCGGCGTCCGCTACGCCATCCCCGGCGACCTGGCCGCCGTCGAGGCCGACGGCGCGATCCGGTTCCTCGGCCGCGGGTCCGGCGTGATCAACACCGGCGGCGAGAAGGTGCACCCGCAGGAGGTCGAGGACGCGTTGCTCACCCACCCCGAGGTCACCGACGCGGTCGTGGTCGGCCTGCCGGACGAGACGTGGGGCGAGCGCGTCGCGGCCGTGGTCGCGACCGCGTCGGCGACGTTGTCGGCCGGGGAGCTGCGGGAGTGGGTGCGCCGCGGCCTGGCCGGGTACAAGGTGCCGCGCACGATCGCGCTGCTGCCCGAGCTGCGCCGCACGCCGACCGGGAAGCTCGAGCTGGCCTGGGCCCGCGACCTCCTCCTAAAACGTTTAGGAAGTTCCTGATAAGCTTTAGGCATGGTGCGAGCGGGACTGACCACCGAGCGCGTGGTCCAGGCGGGGGCGGAGCTGGCCGACGAGGCCGGGTTCGACCAGGTCACCCCGTCGGCGGTGGCCCGCCGGTTCGGCGTCCAGGTCGCGAGCCTGTACACGCACGTGCGGGGCGCCCACGACCTCAAGGTCCGCGTCGCGCTGCTCGCGTTGGGCGAACTCGCCGACCGGGCCGCCGACGCGCTCGCCGGGCGAGCCGGCCGGGACGCGCTGGCCGCCTTCGCCGGTGTCTACCGCGACTACGCCCACGAGCACCCGGGCCGCTGGGCGGCGGCACAGTTCCGGCTCGACCCGGAGCACGCGGCCGCGAGCGCCGGGCCCCGGCACACCCGGATGATGCAGGCGATCCTGCGTGGTTACGACGTGCCGGAGGCCGACCACCCGCACGCCGTCCGGCTGCTGGGCAGCGTCGTCCACGGCTTCGTCGAGCTCGAATCGGGCGGCGCGTTCGGCCACAGCGCGCCCGCGCCCGGCGAGTCCTGGTCGCGGATCCTCGAGGTCCTCGACGTCACCCTGCGGAACTGGCCCGGGAGGACCGGATCGTGATCACCACACCCCTGACCGCGGACCTGCTGCGCGGCGCGCTGGACGTCGAGTCCGGGGCGCACGGCCTGGTGCCGCACCGGCTGCCCGCGTGGGCGCGCGCCCGGGCCGACGCGCAGCTCCGCATGGCGGAGTCGCAACCCTCCGGCGTGCGGCTGGCCTTCCGCACCCGCGCGACCGTGATCGAGCTGGACGCGCTGCGCACCACCCGGTCCTACGTGGGCACCCCGCCGCGCCCGGACGGCGTGTACGACCTGCTCGTCGACGGACGGCTGACCGCGCAGGGCGGGGTCGGCGGCGGCAACACCGTCCACATCGACCTGTCCACCGGCGCGGCTCGGATGGAGCCCGGACCGCCCGGCACGGTCCGGTTCGACGGCCTGCCCGGCCACGACAAGGACGTGGAGATCTGGTTGCCGCACAACGAGATCACCGAGCTGATCGCGCTGCGCACGGACGCGCCGGTCTCGCCGTCGCCCGCGCGCGGGCGGGTGTGGCTGCACCACGGCAGCTCGATCAGCCACGGCTCGGACGCCGCGAGCCCGGTCACCACCTGGCCCGCGGTCGCCGCCGGGCTGGGCGGGGCCGAGCTGGTGAACCTGGGCTTCAGCGGCAGCGCGATGCTGGACCCGTTCACCGCGCGGGTCATGCGGGACACGCCAGCCGACCTGATCAGCGTCAAGATCGGGATCAACCTGGTGAACGGCGACGTGATGCGGCTGCGTGCGTTCACGCCGGCGGCGCACGGTTTCCTCGACACGATCCGCGACGGGCACCCGGACGCGCCGCTGCTGGTGGTCTCGCCGATCTGGTGCCCGATCCACGAGGACACGCCGGGCCCCGGCGCGTTCGACGTCGAGGCGCTGAAGTCGGGTGTGGTGCGGTTCCGGGCCACCGGGGACCCGGCCGAGCGCGCCGCCGGGAAGCTGACGCTGCGCGTGATCCGGGAGGAGCTGGCGCGGATCGTCGCCGAGCGCGCCGACGAGAACCTGCACTACCTCGACGGCCGCGACCTCCACGGCGAGAACGACCGCCCGCTGCCCGACAACCTCCACCCCGACGCGGCGACCCACCGGCTGATGGGGGAGCGGTTCGCCAAGCTCGCGTTCGGCGGCCCGTTCGCGGCTCGCTAGTTGTGATGTCCAGGGACGTTGTTCCGGTTTGAGGTGACCGGTGACGGCCTGTGGTGCGGACAGGTGAAGGCCTCCGGATGTGACGTGGAGCTGTCGTGGAACCACATCACCCACGGGAGGCCTTCGTGTCCCACCGCCGCGAAGTGGGCGCAGCGCTACCGTGACGAAGGCCCAGCCGGGATGGCTGACCGCAGCTCACGCCCACTGCACAGCCCGGCCCGCACCCCCGAGCACCTGGCGAGACACCTGCGCCGAGCCGGGGATCACTCCGAAACACACCCGGCCCCCTCGGCCACAGAACAACGGCAAGATCGAACGCTTCCACCGCACCCTGGCCGACGGCTGGGCCTACGCCCGCTTCTACCCATCCGAGACCCTGCGCCGGGCGGCCCTGCCAAGCCGGCTGCACTTCTACAATCACCACCGACCCCACAGCTCAACCGGCGGCAAGCCACCCCTCACCCGTCTGACCAACCTCCCTGAACATCACAGCCAGTCCAGGCAGGAGCGGAGCGCGGTCAGGTAGGCGGTGGTGTTCGGCGCGTTCAGCAGTCCCGGCGCCATCCGGTTCATGACGTAGGCGAACGTCAGCCGCCGGTCGAGGTCGTTCACCACCACCGCGCCGCCGAACCCACTCCACCAGCAGGTGCGGCCGTCGACCGCGTAGCCGAGCCCGAACCGGACGGGCGCGCCGAGCACCCGGTCCACCCCGTCGGCCTGCACCGCGAAGATTCGCTCCACAGTGGACTCCGCGAGGAACCGCCTGCCGTCGATCGCGCCGCCGTGGGAGACGACCGACTGCAGGCGCGCCACCGAGCGCGCGTTGCCCTGGCCGTTCAGCCCGCCGAGCTCGGCCGCCAGGAACGGCCGCGTGGTGGTGACCGAGGGTGGGATCACCGGGTTGGTCAGCGTGCGCACCGCGACCGGGTCGAGGGCCGCGTAGTCCACACCGGACGACTCGGGCGGCACCAGCGTGGCGACCCGGGTGTCGACGTCCTCCGGCGCGCCCAGCCAGTAGTCCGCCCCCAGCGGCTCCGCGAACTCCGACCGCAGCACCGTGCCCAGCGAGCGGCCGGTCACGCGCCGCACGATCTCGCCGACCAGGTGGCCGTGGCTGACCGCCTGGTACCCGGAGCCCTCGCCCGGCGGGAACCACGGCTCCTGCGCCGCCAGCAGCGCCGCCGCCCTGCCGACGTCGCAGATGTCTTCCAAGGTGACCGGCGAGTCCCACCCGCACACGCCTGAGGTGTGGCCCAGGACGTGCCGCACGAGCACGCCGTCCTTGCCCGCGGCGCCGAACTCCGGCCAGTACCGCGCGACCGGCGCGTCCGGGTCCAGCTGCCCCCGGTCCACCAGCGCGAGCGCCACCAGCGCCACCATCGTCTTGGTCAGCGAGTACGTGGTGACCAGCGTGTCCCGCGTCCACGGCCTGCCCGGCGCGGCCGAGCCGCCCCACAGGTCCACCGCCACCCGGCCGTCGGCGATCACGCAGACCGACGCGCCCGCCTCCGCGCCGTCGCGCAGCCGCTCCGCCAGCAGGTCGCCGAGTGCGGCGAACCGCGGGTCGCAGTGGCCGTTCACCGGACGGCCGCCGCCCGCTTCCGGCCCGCCTCGATCTCGCGGTGCAGGTCGCGCACGTAGCGGGCGAAGTCGAGCTGGATGGTGTGCCGCGGCGCGGAGTAGTACTGCCCGAGGTGCTTGGCCTCGTCGCGCGCGATGGTGGCCGCCATCTCCGCGACGTCCGGCAGCTCGTACTCCCCGGTCAGGTGCCGCGCGATGAGCTTGCTCTGCTGCTCGGCGAGGTTGACGATCGTCGGCGACGCCTGCGCCAGCCCGGCGAAGTAGAGGTTGCCGATGCCCGGCTTGACGATCCGCTTGAACAGTGGCAGCCGGTGCTCGGCGTCCGGCAGCAGCGCCGGATCGTCGAAGAACGGGAACGACATCCGGTACCCGGTGGCGCACACGATCACGTCGGCCTCGACGCGGGTGCCGTCCACGCACACCACGGCGTCGCCGTCCAGCCGCTCGATCGCGGGCACGCAGGTGAGGTCGCCGGAGCCGGCCTTGGCGAGGAAGTCCACACTCACCGACGGGTGCGCGGACAGCGGCTCGTGATCCGGCTTGGGCAGGCCGTAGTCCTCCATGTTGCCCAGCGTCTTCCTGATCGCCCGGCGCGACAGGGCGAGGCCGATCTTCTTCGGCATCCACGGCGGCATCATCATCTTGTCCGCCGGTTTGCCGCCGCGGTACTTCGACAGCACCCACACGCCGCGCCGCGCGGACACCCACACGTGCCGGGCGATCGAGCGGTGCGACAGCTCGGAGGCGATGTCCAGCGCCGAATTTCCCATGCCCACCACGACGATCCGCTTGTCCCGCATGTCGACCGGGTCGAACGGGCTGCGGTAGGCGTGGCTGTGCAGGACCGGCCCGTCGAACGTGCCGGGGTAGGCGGGCAGGTACGGGTTCCAGTGGTGGCCGTTGGCGACCACGAGCGCGTCGTAGTCCCGGGTCTCGCCGGTGGACAGGGTGATCCGCCAGGTGCCGTCGGGCTGCCGGGCCGCGTGCTCGACCGCGGTGTCGAAGGTGATCGTCTCCCGCAGTCCGAAGTGGTCGACGTAGTCGCGGAAGTACTGGTGGATTAGCGAATGGTGCGGGAAGTGCGGCCAGTCCGCGCCCGCCGGGAAGTCCTCGAACTGCAGACGCGTGGTCGAGGTGTCGATGTGCAGCGATTCGTAGCAGGCCGAGCGCCCGTTGGGGTTGCCGAAGTACCAGTTGCCGCCGACGTCGTCGGACATCTCGAAGCAGTCGTAGGGGATGCCGTGGTCGCGCAACCGCTTCGCCGTGGTGAAGCCGGAGCAGCCGGCGCCGATGATGCAGACGGTGGGGAGTGAACTCACGGATGCCTCCTCCGCTGGCCACGATGCCGCTGAACACTCTGACACGTTCGCTGACGGTGTGTCCAGTGAGTAGGCTGACCGTCATGAGCCTGCGGGAGCGGCAGAAGCAGCAGACCCGGCGCGACCTGCTGGAGCACGCCAAGGCGCTGTTCGTGGAGCGTGGCTACGCGGCGGTGACGATCGACGACATCGTCTCCGCGGTGGGGTGCAGCCGCGCGACGTTCTACCTGCACTTCACCGGCAAGCCGGAGGTGCTGCAGAAGATCGGCGCGGAGACGATGGCGCAGCGGGCGGTCGCGGTGTACGCGGAGCTGGACGAGGTGCTCGCCACCGGATCGCGCGCCGAGTTCACCCGCTGGATGCGGGGCGCGGTCGCGTGGTTCGAGGAGAACCAGGCGATCCTGCCCGCGTGGGACGAGGCGGTCGCGCTCGAACCGGAGTTCCGGGCCATCGCCAAGCGGGCGGTCGACGAGCTGCCCGCCGCGATGCCGCGGTACCTGGAACGGTGGGGCCCGCAGCGGCGGGCCGAGGCGCACCTGCGGATCGAGCTGCTGGTCAGCCAGCTGGAGCGGTTCTTCACCCGGTGGGCGGTGCAGGGCACGATCACCTCGACGGCCGACGAGGCGGCCGAGGTGCTCAGCGACATCTGGTTCCCGGCCCTGCGGCCGCCCCGCTGAGACGCTCGTCGTCTCAGCGGAGCCGGAATCGGATATTGGACTTCATGGTGCCGGGGTGCGATCGTCGGACGTAAGCCCTGCCCAGCCGTGAAAGGACAACGGATGTCCGTCGATGTCGTGATCTGCGAGCCGCTGCGGACGCCGATCGGCCGGTTCGGGGGAGCGCTGGCCGGCCAGACTCCCGCCGCGCTCGCCGCGCACGTGCTGTCCGCCGTCGTGGAGCGCACCGGCGTGGACCCGGAGCGCGTCGACGAGGTGATCCTGGGGCACGCCTACCCGACGTCGGAGGCGCCCGCGATCGGGCGGGTCGCCGCGCTCGACGCCGGCCTGCCGGACACGGTGACCGGCATCCAGATCGACCGCCGCTGCGGCTCCGGCCTGCAGGCCGTGCTCGACGCCGCCATGCAGATCCGCGCCGGGTTCAGCGACGTCGTGCTCGCCGGTGGCGCCGAGGTGATGAGCGCCGCGCCGTACTACACGCACGAGGGCCGCTGGGGCATCAAGGGCGCCGGCCTGCAGCTGCACGATTCGCTGGCGCGGGGCCGGGCCACCGCGGGCGGCGTGCACCACCCGATCCCGGGCGGGATGATCGAGACCGCCGAGAACCTGCGCCGCGAGCACGGCATCTCCCGCGAGGACCAGGATGCCCTCGCCCTGCGGTCCCAGCAGCGCGCGGCGCGGGCGATCGAGGGCGGGCTCTTCAAGGACGAGATCGTCCCGGTCACGGTGAAGTCGCGGAAGGGCGAGACGGTGGTCGACGCCGACGAGCACCCGCGCCCGGACACCACCGCGGAGGGCCTGGCGAAGCTGAAGCCGGTGATGATCCGCACCGACCCGGAGGCCACGGTCACCGCGGGCAACGCGAGCGGCCAGAACGACGCCGCCGCGGCCTGCCTGGTCACCAGCCGGGAGACCGCGGAGAAGCTCGGCCTGCGCCCGCTGGTGCGGCTGGTGTCGTTCGCGCGCGCCGGAGTGCCCGCCGAGACGATGGGCATCGGCCCGGTGCCCGCGACCCGCGCGGCGCTGGCCAAGGCCGGGCTGTCGCTGGACGACCTGGACCTGATCGAGCTGAACGAGGCCTTCGCCGCGCAGGTGCTGGCGTGCACCCGCACGCTCGGGCTGAGCGACACCGACGAGCGGTTCAACGTCAACGGTTCCGGTGTGTCGCTGGGCCACCCGGTGGGGGCGACGGGCGCCCGGATCCTGGCGACGCTCGCGCGGGAGATGGTCCGCCGGGAGGCGCGGTACGGCCTGGAGACGATGTGCATCGGCGGCGGCCAGGGCCTGGCGGCGGTGTTCGAGCGGGTGAGCTGACCCGGGGCGGCGGCCGCCGCCCCCAGCCCCGCGCAAGGTGCGCGCGGGGCTGGGCAGGTCAGTCCCGCCTGGCCGGCGCCCCCTCGGCGGGTGCGGCCCGCAGGTACTGCCCCGGGTACTGCTTCCGCGCCGAGCCGGGGTCCAGGGTTTCCGCGGCGTGCAGGGGCCACGCCGGGTTCCGCAGCGCCTCCCGCGCCAGCAGCACCACGTCCGCGGACTTCGCGGCCAGGATCGCCTCGGCCTGCTCCGGTTCGGTGATCAGGCCGACCGCGCCCACCGGCAGCGCCGTCCGGGCGCGGACCCGCTCGGCGAACGGGACCTGGTACCCCGGCCCGACCGGGATCCGCTGGTCCGGGTCGAGCCCGCCGGTGGTCACGTCGATCAGGTCCACCCCGCGGTCGTGCAGCAGCGGCGCCAGATCGGCGGTCTCCGCGGCGGTCCAGCCGCCCTCGACCCAGTCCGTCGCCGACAACCGCACCAGCAGCGGGCGTTCCGCGGGCCACGCAGCGCGGACCGCGTCGACCACCTCCAGCAGCAACCGCACCCGGTTGCCGAACCCGCCGCCGTAGCGGTCGGTGCGCCGGTTCGCTCGCGGCGACAGGAACTGGTGCAGCAGGTACCCGTGGCCGGCGTGGATCTCGACCGCGTCGAACCCCGCGTCCACCGCCCGCCGGGCCGCCGCGGCGAAGTCCGCCACGACCCGGGCCAGGTCGTATTCCTTCGCCGCCACCGGGGTCGCGAAGCCGCGGTAGGCGAGCGGGGACGGCGCGAGCGGTGTCCAGCCGCCCTCGCCCGCCGGCACCGTGCCACGCCCCTCCCCGGGCGGGAACGCCGACGCCTTGCGCCCGGCATGACCCAGCTGCACCGCGATCGGCGTGCCCTGCGCGTGCGCGAACCCGGTGATCCGCCGCCAGCCCGCGACCTGCGCGTCCGACCACAGACCGGTGTCCCGCGCGCTGATCCGCGCCTCCGGCGACACCGCGGTGGACTCGGTGATCAGCAGCCCGAACCCGCCGGCCGCGCGGGCGCCGAGGTGGACCAGGTGCCAGTCGCCCGGCACCCCGTCCGCCCCGGCGCTGTACTGGCACATCGGGGACAGCCACACCCGGTTCGGCACCGTCAGCTCCCGCAGCGTCAGCGGGGTGAACAGCCTGCTCACGAGCCGGCCCCGAGGAACGCCCGCGCGTTCGCGGTCAGGGTCGCGACGTCCAGGCCGGCCGCGGTGGCGAACCCGACCGGGTCCGGCTGCGCCATGTCGAACGGGTGGTCGCTGCCGCACACGACCGCGTGCTCGCCCACCCGCGTGGTCAGCAGGCGCAGTAACTCCGGGTCGTGGGTGACCGTGTCGAACCACAGGGCCCGCACCGCCTCGCCCGGCGGGCGCGACGAGTCGCGGCGCACGTCGGCCCGGGTGCGCCAGCCGTGGTCCCACCGGCCCAGCACCCCGGGCGTGCAGCCGCCGCCGTGCACGAAGCAGATCCGCAGGTCCGGCAGCTGGTCGAGCACCCCGCCGAGCAGCAGCGCGCCGACCGCCGTGGCGGTCTCGACCGGGTTGCCGAGCAGGTTGGCCAGGTAGTGCTCCCGCCACTCCGGGCGCGGCAGCTGCATCGGGTGCACCAGCACCGACAGGCCGAGCCGCGCGGACTCGCCGAGCACGTGCCGCAGCACGCCGCGGTCCAGCGACTCGCCGCCGAGCAGCGGCGGGATCGCCACCCCCGCGATCCCCGGCTGCGCCGCCAGCCGCTTCAGCTGTTCCGTCGCTGCCGCGTCGTCGTCGAGGGAGACCAGGCCGAGCCCGGCGAGCGCACCACCAGCGGACGCCACGACCTCGGCGAGCGCGGTGTTGAACGCGTCCACGTACTCCGCCGCCGGGCCGGCGACGGGGAAGGCGAACGGCGGGGCCGACAGCACCCGCACGCCGAGTCCGGCCGCGGCGGTGTCGGCGAGGATCGCGGGCACGTCGCTCATGGCCCGCGTCGGGATGGACAGGGGCACCTCGCCGAGGTGCAGCCCGCCGCCGGAGTCGCGCAGCGGCCCGTACGGCGCGCCCGGCGGGAGGCCGAACAGCTCGGCGGGCAGCCAGTGCGCGTGGACGTCGACCGGCCCGTCCGCGATCGGCCCGATCACCGCCGCTCTCCCAGCGGCAGCGGCGCGTTGGCGCTGTCCAGGTGCTCGACCGTGGTGAACACCAGATCGCTGTCACCGATGTTCTCGATGTCGTGCAACAGGTATTCGCCCGGGCCGAACGTGAAGTGCCGCGTCTCACCGGCCACATAGGACACCTCGCGGGTGGTGCCGTCGCTGGTGTGCTGGCGGCTGCGCCCGGCGTTGACCGCGGTCCAGAAGTAGTCCAGCACGTGCCGGTGGGCGTGCCAGCGCTCCCCGGGCGCCAGGCGGATCTCCCAGACCCGGACGCGCTCGTTCTCGCTCAGCAGGCGCGAGCCGACCTCGCCGTCGTGGGCGTGGGCTTCGAACTCGGCGCGCAGCTGCGGGCTCCAGCCCTCGAATCCGCTCGCGACGAGGGTGCCCGCCAGCGGCAGGTCGGACAGGAAACTGGTGTCGGACATGGTCTTCTCCTCGTTTCAGTGGCCGGGCCCGTAGAGGCCGAACCGCAGGTCCGGGTCCCCGGGCGTCCAGGTGTTGTGGAACTGCGAGCGCGCGCCCATCGCCTTGACGCGGTCGAGCAGCCGGGCGCTCAGTTCCAGCTGCGCGGGCTCCCATTTGCGCAGGGCTGCGGGGACGTCGCCGTCGGCATCGGTCAGCGCGCCGGCGAGCGCCCAGGCGTCGGCGGCCGCCTTCGCGGTGCCCGCGGCGGCGTGCGGGCGCGCGGCGGCCGCGGCGTCGCCGATCAACGCGATCCGGCCCTGCGCCATCCGCGAGGCGCGGACGTCCGACACGACCTGGATGTAGGGCTGCGCGGTGCGGGTGACCACCTCGGCGGCGGCGGGCGCGAGCAGCTCCGCGGCCGTGTCCCGCATCTCGTCGACGTAGCGGTCCTGGACCTGTCCGGGGTGGATGGACACCGTACCGGTGAAGCCGCGCTTGTCGATGAGCATCTCCGCCAGCTCACAGCCGGCCGGCACGTTCCGGTACCAGACGTAGTTCATCAGCCGCTCCGACGGGCCGGTCTCCCCGGGGATCGGGTACACCGTGATGTGCGAGTGCGGGACCACGCTGTAGGAGATCGCGTTGCCGAGCAGTTCCCGCGTCGCGGGCGTGAGTTCGTGCTCGGGCACCGTGCCGCGCCAGCCGACGTAACCGGAGTACTCCAGCTGCGCGCCGGGGTCGAGCAGGGACCGGCCGATCGAGGTGATGCCGTCGGCGAACACGACCAGATCGGCCTCGGCACGGTGGCCGGAGACGAACCGGACGGTGACCTGGTCCTCGTCCTGCGCGACACCGCAGGCGAACTGGCCGAGGTGGTAGTGCTCGCTGCCGAAGTCGGCGAGCAGCGCCCGGTAGAAGGTGCCCCAGGACGTGTAGGTCCAGCGGCGGCGGTCGCGGTGGACGACGCCGTTGGCGCGGTCGAGGTACTGCACGTACTCGGTCGCGGTGGACAGCGCTTCCGGGTTCTGCGTGCTGCGCTCGGCGAACCAGCGCACGGTGTCCGGCTGCAGCACGATCCCGCCGCCCCGGCCGTCCAGCGGCGTCGGGGTGCGCTCGTACACGTCGACCTCGAACCCGAGGTCGCGCAGCAGCAGCGCGGTGGTGAGCCCGCCGATCGACCCGCCGATCACGGCGGCGCGGGCGCCTGCGTAGGCACTCATCAGTGGATCTCCTCCGAAGCGGGAACCGGGCCGGGCTGGACCGGATCGGCGGGCAGGGGCGCGCCGCGGGTCTCCGGCGCGAAGAACAGCCCGATGGCGCCGAGCATCCCGACGGCGACGACGCACGTGGTGGCCAGACCGAGGTCACCGCCGAACCAGGACGCGGCCACCACACCGGCCACCAGCGGTCCGGCCGCGGTGAGGTAGCGCCCGATGCCGTTGTAGAGCGCCATCCCGGTGGCGCGGACGCTCGGCGGGAACAGCTCCGGGCCGTAGACGAGGATCCCGGACAGCGCGCCGTAGAGGCCGAAGCCCGCGAGCGGGATGACGGCGAGGAACACGGCCCAGCCGGGCGAGAACGGGAACAGGAACCCCACACTCACCGCGGAGACCGCGAAACTGGCCGCGAACGCTTTCCGGCGGCCGATCGCGTCGGCCAGGAACCCCCAGGTGGCGTAGCCGAGCACGCCACCGGCGTTGAACAGCATCGAGGCCAGCGCGACGCGTTCGTTGGCCGTCGCGGGCGTCAGCTGGGCCGCGGTCGCTGCCTGGCGGATCACCTGCGGGTACCAGGTGGACACGCTCCAGAAGGCCACCAGCGACCCGGTGGCCAGCGCGGTGCCGACCAGGGTGTGCTTGAGCAGCGGCCGGGTCAGCAGCCGGCGCAGCACGAAGCGGTCCTGCTCGGTGCGGTGGCCGCGGGCGCGGCGTTCCCGGCGGGCGGCGATGGAGCCCTTGATCTCCGGCGGTTCCGGCACGTGGCGGCGGATGAAGTACACCAGCAGCGCGGGCAGCACGGCGATGCCCATCATCAGCCGCCAGCCGTGGCCGCCGAGCACCGCGTAGGCCAGCGAGGCGATGAAGAAGCCGAACGCGTAGCCGGACATCATCACGCCGCAGGCCCGCGCCCGGTAGCGGTTGCGCCAGACCTCGGCCACGAGCGCGGCGCCGACCGGCGCCTCCACCCCGGACCCGAGGCCGGCGACGAACCGCAGGACACCCAGCTGCCACCAGGTGTCGGCGAAGGCGGCCAGCGCGGTGAACACCGCGTACGTCACGATGCCCGCGGACAGCACGCGGACGCGGCCGAAGTAGTCGGCGAGGATCCCGAACAGGATCCCGCCGGTGCCCCAGCCGAACAGGAACAACGCGACGGTGATGCCGCCGTAGAGCCCGATGCTGCCGGTGGCCGGCGCGATCCCGCTGTGCGGCAGTAGCTCGGTCATAGCCGGGCCGAGGATCAGGGAGTACAGGCTGCCCGCGAACCCGTCGAGGGCCCAGCCCATCGTGGTGCCCAGCAGGACCAGCCACTGGGTGCGGGTGATCTCGGTGCGCCACGGTGGCGCGGAGGGGTTGGCCATGGAACGGCTCCTTTGCCGTGGGGACAGGGGTCAGTTGAGGCGGCCGGGGGTGTCGGCGCCGTACCAGTCGACGTCGTCGGCGGCAGTGCGGGCGACGACGGTCTTGATCCAGGTGAAGTCGTCGAAGGACTCGGATCCGGCGTCCCGCCCGGTGCCGGATTCCTTGATGCCGCCCCAGGGCAGCGACGGTTCGAGGCGGTGGTGGTCGTTGATCCAGACCATGCCCGCGGCGATCCGGTCCGCGACGCGGTGGCCGCGGGCCAGGTCGCGGGTCCAGATCCCGGCGCCGAGGCCGAAGCGGTTGTCGTTGGCCTTGGCGATGGCGTCGGCCTCGTCGTCGAACGGGACGACGACGGCGACCGGGCCGAAGATCTCCTCCCGCGCCACCCGCATCTCGCTGGTGGCGTCGGCGAGCACGGTGGGCCGCAGGAAGAACCCGCCGTCCAGCGGCGCGGGCAGGTCCGGCGCGCCGCCGCCCGCGGCGAGCCGGGCGCCCTCGGCGATCCCGGCGCCGATCAGGTTCAGCACCTTGTCCCGCTGCGCGGCGCTGACCAGGGGACCGAGCTGGGTGCGGGGGTCGGACGGGTCGCCGATCCGGATCGCGTCCGCGCGGCGGGCCAGCGCGGCGACGAAGCGCTCGTAGCTCCCGCGCTGCACCAGGAACCGGGAACCGGCCACACAGGACTGTCCGGCCGCGACGAAGGCGGCGAACGCGGCGCCCTCCGCGGCCACCTCGGGGTCGATGTCGTCGAACACGACGATCGGGGTCTTGCCGCCCAGTTCGGCGGTGACGCGGGCGAACCGCGCGGCGGTCGCCACCGCCGCGGCCCGGCCGGCCTCGGTGCCGCCGGTGAGCGTGATCTTGGCGATGTCCGGGTGACCGGTGAGGCGCTCGCCGACCTCCCGGCCGCCGGTCACCACGTTCACCACGCCGTCCGGGACGCCGGCTTCGCGAACCAGCCCGGCCAGGGCCACAGTGGACAGTGGCGTGATCTCGGAGGGCTTGACCACCACCGTGTTCCCGGTCGCCAGGGCGGCGGACAGGCTGCGGGCGAGGATGAGCAGCGGGTGGTTGAAGGGCGTGATGATCCCGCAGACGCCGAGCGGCGCGCGCCGCTGGTAGGTCAGGTACGGGCCGTCCGAGGGCAGCACCGCGTCGCGCTGGGCGGCCAGCAGCCCGGCGTTGTAGCGGAACCACTCCGGCACCCGGGACAGCTGCGCGCGGGTCTCGGTCACCGGACGGCCGTTGTTGCGGGTCTCCAGCCGGTACAGCGACTCGGCGGCGCCTTCGACGACGTCCGCGACGCGCAGCAGCAGCCGTCCGCGTTCGGTGCGGGTCAGCGCCGGCCACGGCCCGCCGAGGAACGCCGCGCGGGCGCGGGCGACGGCGGCGTCGACCTCGTCGAGCGTGCTGTCCGGCACCGTGTCGAGCACCCGGCCGGTGGCCGGGTCGAGGATCGGCCGCGCGTGTCCGGTCTCGGCGGTGGTGGGGGAGGTGGTCGTCGTCGACATCCCGGGCCCTTTCGGTCGTGGGTGGAGCGCTTCCCGAGTCTGATCGACGGCGCCGCACCGGGCGATGTCTGCGGCGACACAGAGTTGACTTGTGTGGTGTTCCCGCTGACACTGCCCGGGTGGATGAGGCTTCCGAGTTGCGCGAGTGGCTGGGCGCGATCGGCGCCCTGACCGCGGCGGTGAACGCCGGTCAGGGGCTGCGTGAGGTGCTCGACCTGGTCGCGGCGACCGCGCGCGAGCTGCTCGGGCTCGACTTCTGCGGTGTCCTGGTGCCGGACGCCGCGCGGGCGAACCTGGTGATCGCCGGGTGGAGCGGACTGACCGAGGCCTACGTCGCCCGCGTCAACTCCGACCGGCCGGTGCGCATCGAGGCCACCGCCGACGTCGGGGCCCCGTCCAGCCAGGCGTTCCTGTCCGGCCGTCCATGCGCGGTCTCGGACATCTCGCGGGAGCAGGACTTCGTGTGGGGTGGTGTCGCCCGCGAGCAGGGCTACCTGTCGATGCTGTCGGTCCCGCTCGTCACGGCCTCCGGCGTGATCGGCACGCTCAACAGCTACCGCTCCACGGTGCACGAGTTCGGCGCCGAAGAGGTCGGCCGCCTCCAGCTGCTCGCCGAGCACGCCGCGATCGCGATCACCTCGGCGCGGGTGCTCGACGACCTGCGCCGCCAGCACGACCTGGTGACCCGGTCGGAGCGGATCCACGAGCGGCTGCTGCGTGTCGCGGTGCAGGCGGGCGGGGTCGCCGGGATCGCGGCCGCGCTGCACGACCTGCTGGGCAGGCCGGTGCTCGTCCGCGACGCGCGGGGCGAGGAGCTCGCCGCCGCGGGCGGCCCGGTGGCGGCCGGCGACGCCGGTCCGTGGTCACCGCGCGCCGAGCTGGTACGGGAGACCGGTGCGCACGTCGTCGCCGACGTCGTGCTGACCGGCGAGGTCGCCGCCCGGGTGTGGCTGCCCGGCGGGCCGCTCGCGCCGCTGGACCGCCGGGCCCTGGAGCACGCCTCGGTGGTGCTGTCGCTGGAACTGCTGCGGCAGCGGACCGCGCTGGAGGTGGAGCAGAACCTGCGTGGCGAGCTGCTGGCCGACCTGCTGGCCGGGGCGGACCCGTCGGCCCCGTCGGTGCGGGACCGCGCGGGCCTGCTGGGTCACGACCTGACCCGCCCGCACCGCGCGCTCGTCGCCCGGGCGGTCGCCGCCGGGAAACCGGCGCCGCCGGGCGCGACCCAGCGGGCGGTGGCGGAGGCGACCCGGCTCGCCGCCGGGGTCCGGCCGCGCCCGCTGGTGGCGCTGTATCGCGGCGAGGTGGTGGCCCTGTGGCCCGACGGCGAGCCCGTCGACGGCTTCCGCCGGGCGCTGGTCACCGCGCGCGGGGTCGACGACGCCACCGTCGCGGTGTCCGCGCCCGCCGTCAACCACGCCGAGGCCTACCGGGTCGCCCGCGGAGCACTCGCCGTCGCCGCCTACGCCGGGCAGTCGGGCGCCACGATCACGCTGGACCGGCTCGGCGTGGCCGGGTTGCTGCTCCAGCTCGGCGATCCCGCCCCGCTGTGCGAGTACGCCGACCGCACCCTGGGCGGGCTGGTCGCCTACGATCGCGACCACGGCACCGCCCTGCTGGAGACGCTGCGGGTGCACCTCGCCGCCGGGCTGGACCGGCAGGCCACCGCCGCGGCGCTCACCGTGCACCCGAACACCGTCAGTCAGCGGCTGCGCCGCATCGAGGCGCTCAGCGGTCTGGACCTGCGCTCGGCCCGCGACGTCGTGGACGCGCAGTCCGCGCTGGTGGTGCTCGACGTGGCGAACGGGACGCACGCCGAGGGGTGATCGTCCGAGGTGGACGGAGCCCGCACGGTTCGGTTTCGGCGGCAACCGGATCGGGCCGGCGAGTTAGCGGCACGGTCGCCGTGCGGTTCCTGCTCGCCTTGGCCCTGCTGAGCGGGACGAGCGTCGAGCGCGCGCCGATCCGCGGGACGTCGAGAGCTTCCGGCTCCAGTGGCGCCACGACCTCCGGCACCGCTGCGGCTGCACCGGCGCCGGCACGGGCGCAGGTTGCGCGGCGCACCCGCCCAGCACGGAAGCGACCTTCACGATCACCGGCCCGCCGGCGACGACCACGACGAAGCCGCGGCCGGGCACGTCCACGCGGCCGCCCGCGCCGTCGAAGGCCCCGACGAAGGCCCGCAGGTCAAGGTGCTGCCGACGGGCGCCCCGGAGACCGGCGACGGCACCTACGCGGGGTAAGGGCGTCCGGGCCGGGGCAGATCGACTGCCCCGGTCAGTCCGGCACGTCCCGGTCCGCCACGTGCACGGCCCGGCCGTCCTGGTACACGGCCAGGATCCGTTTGCCCAGGTCCCGCACGTCGAGCGGGTCACCGTCGACGATCACCAGGTCCGCGCGCTTGCCCGGGGCGATCGAGCCGAGCGTGGACTCCAGCCCCATCAGCTCGGCGGCGGACAGCGTCGCGGCGTGCAGGGCCCCGGCCGGGGACAGGCCGTGCTCGACGAGCAGCTCCAGCTCCAGCAGGTTCTCGCCGTGCGGGTACAGCGGCGCATCGGTGCCCATCGCGATCCGCACGCCCGCCTCGACGGCCCGCCGCACGCTGTCGCCGGAGCGCTGCCGGATCTTCTCGGCGATGTGGTCGGGGTAGGGTACACCCGCCTCGACCGCCTGCCGCAGCCCGACGCCCGCGCTGAGCGTCGGCACCAGCCAAGTGCCCCGCGCGGCCATCATCTCCAGCGTCTCGTCGTCCAGGAAGTGCCCGTGCTCGATCGAACGGACCCCGTTGCGCACCGCCGCTTTCGCGCCCTCGCCGTGCGCGTGCGCCATGACGTGCAGGCCGGCCGCCGACGCCTCGGTCACCATCATGGCGATCTCGTCGTCGCGGAAGTGCGGGATCCGCGGCCCGGCGCCGCTGGACACCACCCCGCCGCTGGTCGCGACCTTGATGACGTCCGCGCCGGCACGCACCAGTTCGCGGATCTTGCGCCGGATCTCCTCCGGTCCGTCCACGATGACCGGCGGGCGGCCCGGGTGCGGCGGCAGCAGGTCCACCACGCACGTGGAGGGCCACCACGGGTCGCCGTGCCCGCCGGTCTGGCTCAGCATGTTCAGCGAGATCTGCATGCGCGGCCCGGGAATCAGGCCGCGTTCCTGCGCCACGCGCATCCCGAGGTCGGCACCCGCCGCGTCGCGGACCGTGGTCACCCCGGCCGCGAGCGTCCTGGC
The DNA here is from genome assembly GCF_000473265.1 of Amycolatopsis thermoflava N1165. Classification (NCBI taxonomy): domain Bacteria; kingdom Bacillati; phylum Actinomycetota; class Actinomycetes; order Pseudonocardiales; family Pseudonocardiaceae; genus Amycolatopsis; species Amycolatopsis thermoflava. Next base: position 1,765,303 of record NZ_KI421511.1, on the reverse strand, counting down.
CATGTTCCGCGCGCCCTCGTAGAACTGCAGCGAGAACGGCTCCTGCGCGGCGGCGAACAGGTCCGCGCCGGTCATGGTGAGGTGGACGTGGCAGTCGATCAGCCCGGGCAGCACCCCGCGGCCGGCGCAGTCGACCTCCTCGTCACCGTCGAGGCCGGTGCCGACGTCGGTGATCCAGCCGTTCTCGACCGCCACGTCGGCGGGACCGGCGGTGCGGGAGGCGGCGTCGAACACCGTGCCGCCGCGGAAGATGGTGCGTGTCATCGCTGCCCCTCGCGTACGGGTTCCATTGTGGACAAACCGCGGTCGGAATGCCGCCGGATGAGCGGCGCGAGCGCGAACAGCACCAGGGCGAGCACCACCGCGCCCATCCCGAGCAGGCCGAAGTAGGCGGCCGCCGACCCGGCGTCGTAGAACTTCACCAGCTGCGCCCCGATGCCCTGCCCGGCGGCGTTGGAGGACAGCCACAGGCCCATCGTCTGCGTGGCGAACGCGGCGGGCGCAAGCCGGGTCGTCGCGGACAACCCGATGGGGGACAGGCACATCTCGCCGATCGTGACCACGGCGAGGCTGCCGATCAGCCACAGCGGGCTGGTCTGGCCCGGACTCGCCGCGGGCAGCACGAGCATCAGGTAGGACAGCCCCGCGATCGCCAGGCCCGCCGCGAACTTGTGCGCCGTGCCGGGGGATCGGGTGGACCGGTCGAGCCGCAGCCACAGCACCGCGAACAGCGGCGTCAGGACGATCAGCACGAGCGACCCGACGGACTGGAACCACGACGCCGGGATGGTGAAGCCGAACGCGTCCAGGTCGGTGCTCTCGTCGGCGTACTGCGCGATCACCGTGGCGCCCTGTTCCTGGATGCACCAGAACGCGACCGCGGCGACGAACATCGGGATGTAGCCGCGCACTCGTGCCCGTTCCGCCGCGGTGGTGCGCTTGCTGCGCAGCATGACCGTGAAGTAGCCGACGGGCAGCGCGATCGCGAGCACGCTGATCAGGTCGACGACCCCGCCCGGGCCGAGCGCGCCGGTGCCGATCGTCGCGGCGAGCACGGCGACGAGCACCGCGACCCCGGCAGCCACCGCGACCACGCGCGAGCGGGGCACCTCGCCCAGCCGCAACGGGTTCTTCGGCGCGCTGCTGAGCGGGCTCAGGTGGCGCTGGCTGCGCACGTAGACGACGAGGCCGAGCGCCATGCCGATCGCCGCCAGGCCGAACCCGAGGTGGTAGTCGTACCGTTCGCCGACGGTGCCCACGACCAGCGGCGCGGCGACTGCCCCGACGCTGATCCCCATGTAGTAGATGCTGAACCCGGAGTCGCGCCGCGGATCGTCGCGGGCGTACAGGTCGCCCACCGACGAGGAGATCGTCGGCTTCAGCAGCCCGGTGCCGCTCGCGATGAAGATCATCGACGCGAAGAGCGCGCCCGCCCCGGCGGGGATCGCGAGGCAGATGTGGCCGCACATGATCAGGACCCCGCCGGTGAGCGTCGCCCGCCGGTCCCCGAGCAGCCGGTCGCTGATCCAGCCGCCCAGGATCGCCGCCATGTAGGTGGCCGAGCCGTACACCGCGATCAGCGACTTCGCGCTGCCCGGGTCGATGCCGAGACCGCCGTCCAGAATCCGGTCGGTCATGTAGTACAGCAGCAGCGCACGCATGCCGTAGTAGGAGAACCGTTCCCACGCCTCGGCGAAGAACAGCCCGACCAGCCCGCGCGGCTGGCCGAAGAACACCCGATCCGTACTCCCCACGCCCACCGCACCTCCGAGCCGACCGTGTCAGATGGGCGCAGACGTTACATCCGCACGGCCCGGTGATCAATGCATGATTCGACGGTTATGCCGCCTCCGTGCCGCCGGTACGACTTTCAATGGGCGATTTGCGTGAATGGAACGTCGGACGGCTCGGCGTGCGTTAGGTTGTCCCCGTGCACGGGAACCTGGACGACATCGACGAGCGGCTCGTCCGCGCCCTGCACGAGGACGGCCGGGCCTCCTACGAGACGCTGGCCCGCCTGGTCGGGCTGGCCCGCTCCACCACCAAGGCCCGCGTGCAGCGCCTGCTCGGCGAGGGCGGGCTCCGGCTCGTCGGGGCGATCCACCCGGCGGTGTTCGGGCTGCACCAGCTCGGCCACGTGACCATCGAGACCGACGGCCCCGCCGGCCCGGTCGCGCGGCAGGTCGCCGAACTCGACGAGGTTTCGTTCGTCACCACCACCGCCGGGCGGTTCGCCGTCACCGCCGAGCTGCGCACCGCCGACCTGGAGTCCTTCGCCCGTGGCCTCGCGCGCGTGCAGGCCGTGCCGGGGGTGCGTGCGCTGCAGACGATGACCTACCTGCGCATCTGGAAGGACCCCTACTTCCCGCCCGGACCGCTGGAAAGCCCCGGCCCGCTCGCGCACATCGAGCTCGACGCGCACGACCACGCACTGCTGGCGCACCTGCGCACCGACGGCCGGGCCTCCTTCGCCGAGCTGGCGAGCGTCAGCGGCCTCTCCGCCGGGGCGGCGCGCGCCCGGGTGCTGCGGCTGCTGGAGACCGGGGTGGTCCACGTCGGCGCGCTGGTGCGCATGACGCCGCTCAGCCGGGTCCACACGATGGGGTTCGCGCTGGACGTCAACGGCGACACCGAGCCCGTGGCACGCAAGATCGCCGCGCTCGACGAGATCGACTGCCTGGCCACCGGGATCGGCTGGTGCGGCGGAATCGGCACCATCCGGGCCGGCTCACTGGACGACGTGCTCGCCACGCTGGAGCGGGTGCGTGGCCTGCCGGGCGTGCGGACGGTCGAGGCGTGGACGCACCTGCGCGCCATCAAGGAGGAGAACGACCGGGCGCTGCCACTGGCCGAATAGCGCCAGGCCGGGAAATCGGTCGTGGCGCGGGGTTCGCCGCCGTAGGGTGCGTGGCGCAGCGGCCACGATTCCGTGCTGCACCGGATTTCCTGAGGAGGGATGGCGTTGGCTCAGGGGCAGGACGAGACGGGCAGCACGCTCCGGTTCCGGGTGGCGGGCGAGAGCGGGGGACAGGTGTGCTTCGAACCGGCCGGGATGTGCTACGACCTGGCCGACGGCGAGCACGTGTGCGCGCTGCTGGACGAGACCCAGATTCGCGGCCTCGAAGTCACGTACTGGCCCGGTGGCATTTCGGTGTGGGTGCGCGGGAGCTTCACGACGTCGGACCACCACGGCAACGAGCTGCACCGGCTGTGGGGCGGCTGACCGGACGTGATCGAGATCCGCAACTTCCTCCGCCGCCAGGACGGCACCTTCGAACCACTCCTCGCGACGTCGGATCCGCCCGAAGACCCCTGCTACGTCGACGGCGCCATCGAGCTGGTGATCGACGGCGCTGCCGGAGAACGCCGAGGACCACCGGCACGACCTGTCCCAGCTGCCTCCGGCGAAGTCCACATGAGACCGCCCCACGTACCCGGGGTAAGAGGCGTTCGGCCCTAGCCGGGCGGTCGCGGAGCGGGTGTGATCGGGCCGGTGCAGACCGATTTCACCGCCGTGCCGGACTGGTTCCCGTGGGAGAACAGCGGCGCGTCGATCGCCACCGCGGGCGGGGACGTCGTGCTCCTGATGGTCGATAACCCGCCCGGCCGCAACGCCGCCTTCTACCGCGTCGGGCGCGGGCTGGACCAAACCGGCGCCCTGACCGGCGGGTGGACCGGCTGGCGGCAGGTTCCGGACTGGTTCTCCTGGCAGAACGACGCGGCCGGGGTCGCCGTGGCAGACGTGAACGGCGACGGCGAGCCCGACCTGATCGTCTACCTGATCGACGCGCCGGACGGCCCGAACCAGGCGTTCTACCGCGTCGGCTGGTCCCTCGACCGGGACACCGGCGCGGTCACCGGCGGCTGGACACCCTGGCAGCCGGTGCCGGACTGGTTCGCCTGGCTCAACGCGGGCGGGGACATCACCGTCGCCCGCACCGCCGCCGGCCTGCAGCTGGTCGTGTTCATGGTCGACGCGCCGGCGGGCGCGAACGCCGGTTTCTACCGCAGCGGCACGCTGAACCCGGACGGCGTGGTGACGGACTGGCGGCCGTGGCGTGCGGTGCCCGACTGGGGGTTCTGGGAGAACCAGGGCGCGGCCGTGGCGGTCGCGGATCTCGACGGGGACGGCAACGACGAGCTGATCGTCCTGACCGTCGACAACCCGGCCGGCCAGAACCGCGCGCTGTGCACGATCGGCTGGCGGCTCGACGACGAGGTGCGTCCCGCGGACGGCTGGGGACCGTGGCTCCCGGTGCCGGACTGGGGGTTCTGGGAGAACCAGGGCTGCGGCCTCGCCGTCGCCGGTTTCGGCGGCGAACCGCACTTCGTCGTGCTGGCGGTGGACAACCCGGCCGGGCAGAACGCCGCGCTGCACCGGTTGCTGCACCCGCTCACCGACCTGCACATGGCGCCCGACATGGGGGTCTGGCGCCTGCTCGAACGCGACTCCGGCACCCTCGCTGTGCACGCCGCCCTCCTGCGCACCGGGGACGTGCTGTTCTTCGCCGGGTCGAGCAACGACCCGGACCGGCACAACGCGCACCTCTACGGCACCACGGTCTGGCACTACCCGGGTGATGAGGTCGAACAGCCGCACACGCCGGTCGACCTGTTCTGCGTCGGCCACGCGTTCCTGCCCGACGGCAGGCTCCTCGCCGCCGGGGGCACCGGGCAGTACGACCCGTTCTTCGGGCTGCGGCAGTCGATCGTGTTCGACCCGGACACGCTGACCTGGACGGCGCAACCGGACATGGCGGGCGGCCGGTGGTACCCGTCGCTGCTCGCGCTGGGCGACGGGCGGGTTCTCGCCGTCGCCGGGCTCGACGAGTCCGGCATGCTCAACACCGTCCCCGAGGTCTACACCGGCGGCGCAGGCTGGACCACGCGGCCCGGGTCGGCGCACTGGCCGATGTACGGGCACCTGTTCCTGCTCGCCGACGGTCGCGTGTTCTACAGCGGCGGCCAGTACGGCAGCAACAACGGGGTGCGGCCGAGCGTGTGGGACCTGGCTTCCAACGAGGTGACCGACGTGCCGGGCCTGCCCGGCGCCGGGCTGCGCAACCAGTCGGCGAGCGTGCTGCTGCCGCCGGCGCAGGACCAGCGGGTGATGATCGTCGGCGGCGGGCCGTGGGACATGCACGACCACTCCGGCGCGACCACGTCGGCCGCCATCGCCGATCTGTCCGCGGCCGCGCCCCGCTACACGCCCGCGGCTGACCTGCACATGGCGCGGATGCATCTGTGCGCGACGCTGCTGCCGGACCGGACGGTGCTGGTCAACGGCGGCTCGATGATGGAGGAGCACGTCGACGCGGCGGCGCTGGGCGCCGAGATCTTCGACCCGGCGAGCGGGGCGTGGACGATGGCCGCGGAGAGCCGGGTGCCGCGGCTGTACCACTCGGTCGCGCTGCTGATGCCGGACGGCAAGGTCGTGACCGCGGGCTCCAACCCGGCGCGCAAGACCGAGGAGATGCGCATCGAGGTGTTCTGGCCGCCGTACCTGTTCGCCGGCCCGCGTCCGCTGGTCGTCGTGACCACACCGGAGGTGCACTACGGCGACACGCTGGAGGCCGGCGTCCCGGACCCGGCGGACATCGCGAGCGCGTCGCTGATCCGCCCCGTCGCGACCACGCACTCCAGCGAGCTGGAGCAGCGGCTGGTGGATCTGCCGGTAACGGTGACGGGAGAGGACACGCTCGGGTTGCGGCTGCCCGCGTCGGCGAACCTGGCGCCGCCCGGCTGGTACCTGCTGACGGTGGTGAACCACGTGGGAGTCCCGTCACCCGCGGTGTGGGTGCGGCTGAGCTGACCGGTCAGACCGCCAGGCGCTGGAACAACGCGACCGGGAACGCGCCCGTGCGCACGAGCGTCCGGGCCGTGCGGCGGCCGGCGGCGGCGGTGGCCGCCGCGCGGACCGCGCCGGAGGGCGCCCAGCGGATGTCGTATATCCACAGTGGACCGCCGGGGCGCACGACCCGGTGCAGGGCGGTCACGATCGCGGGGACGTCGGTCCAGTGGTGCATGCTCGCGGTGGACACGACGAGATCGGCGGTGGCGGCCGGCAGCGGGAGGTCCGCCAGGTCGGCGACCGTGAACGTGACCCGGTCCGCGAGGCCCGCCCGCTCGGCGCGCTCGACCGCGACGTCCACCATGGCCTGTTCCAGGTCCACGCCGTGCACCCGCAGATCCGGCCGCCGCTGCGCGATCTCCGCGGCGAGCAGGCCCGTGCCGCAGCCGGCGTCCAGCACCAGCCCGCCGCTCGGCGCCGCCGCGGCGACGTCGTCGGCGACCCGCCGGTGGAGAGTGCGGAACGCGCGGCCCGCGTGCCGGTCGTACGACCGCCCGTCGGCGAAGAGGTGCCGCTGGCCGAGCCCGTGCAGTGTCCGGTGCATGACCGCTCCCTATGATGGTTGACAGTGGCAACTGTGACCGATGCTAGCGTCAACGGTTGCCACTATCAACCATGGAGGTGTGGTGGCGGAGATCGACTCGCTGGAGGCCCTGCTCGCCCGGGTCATGCGGCTGGTCGCGACGCAGGGCGACGAGCCGGCCGGCGACGGGGCGGCGGCGATGACGCTGACCGAGGGCGTCGTGCTCGTCGAACTGCTCGGGGCGGGGGAGGTGACGCAGGCGCAGCTCAGCGCCCGGCTGCGGGTGGACAAGAGCCGGATGAGCCGGGTCTGCTCGTCGCTGGAGCGCAAGGGGCTGGTCGCCCGGGAACGGGACGAGCGCAACCGGCGCAACCTGGTCGTGCGGATCACCGGCGAGGGGACCACCGCGGCGAAGCGGCTCCGCGAAACCTGGCGGGAACGGCACGAACGCATGCTCGGCGCGATGACCGCCGAGGAGCGGCAGGGGCTGATGCTGGGGCTGCGGGCGCTGGCCCGCGAACTCGACGGCTTCCACCCCTCGCAGGAGGCGATCTGACCCCGGGTGATCCCACCCCACAGGGAGATCACCCGGGGCCGGACCCGTCGGCAGGCCGGGACGCCTGCCGTTGCTGGCTTCCCGCCCTGCCCGATTGAGGGCCGCGGTCGCCGGCCGGCCGATTGCCACGCGAACCGGCGCTCGCCCGGCCCGGATGGGGCCATGCGCCGGGGTAAGACACCGCCTGGACGGGGTCACCGTCCAGGCGGCGCTTGCTGCCCGTGCACGGTCCAGACGGGGGTCACCGTCGGGACCGTGCACGGGATTCCTCAGCCCTGCGGTCACCGCCAGGCGGCGGCCGCAGGGCTGGTCGCTGCCCGGGCACGAGCCGGGCGGGATCACCGTCCGGATAGGCGCGGGTATTCCTCAGCCGAGTGCGGTCACGGCCCGGGCGCCGTCCGAACCGGAGTCACCGGCCGGACGGCGCGGCACCCTCAACCCAGCGCGGGCACCGCCAGGCGGCGTTCGTTCGCCGTCGCGTCGTCGGGGGCTTCCTGGGCGGTGCGTTCCGCCTCGACGCGGGCCCGGTAGTGCGCCACCTCGCGGTCGCGGCGCTCGGCGGTCCAGCCCAGCTCCGGGGCGATCAGGTCGGCCACCGCGGGCGCCGCCGCCAGTCCGCGGTCCCGCTGCTCGATCGAGATCCGCGTCCGCCGCGTGAGCACGTCCTCCAGGTGCAGCGCGCCTTCGTGTGTCACGGCGTACACCGCCTCGGCCTTCAGGTAGTCCGGCGCGCCCGGGATCTCCTCGCCCAGCTCCGGCCGCTCACCGACCAGGGCCAGCACCTCCTCGACCGCCGTGCCGTACCGGCCCAGCAGGTGCTCGATCCGCGCCACCGGCAGGCCCGCCCGCCGCGCGAGCGCGTACCGGCCCTCCCAGACCTCCGCGTACCCGCGCGCGCCCACGATCGGCAGCTTGTCCGTCCACGACGGCGGCGCCGGACGGTCCACATCGGACATCGCCGCGTCCACCGCGTCCGCGGCCATCACCCGGTACGTCGTGTACTTCCCACCGGCCACGACCACCAGTCCCGGCACCGGGTGCGCCACCGCGTGCTCCCGCGACAGCTTCGTCGTCGCGGTCGCCTTCGCCGCCAGCAGCGGCCGCAGCCCGGCGTACACGCCCTCGATGTCGTCGCGCGTCAACGGCTTGCGCAGCACCGCGTTCACGTGGTCGAGCACGTAGTCCACGTCCGCGCGGCTGGCCGCCGGGTGCTCGCGGTCCAGGTCCCACTCGGTGTCCGTGGTGCCGACGATCCAGTGCGGGCCCCACGGGATCACGAACAGCACGCTCTTCTCGGTGCGCAGGATCAGCCCGGTGTCCAGGTCGATCTTCTCCCGCGGCACCACCAGGTGGATGCCCTTCGACGCGCGCACCGTGAACGGCTTCTCGACGCCGGCGGCCTCGGCGATGTCGTCGCTCCACACCCCGGTCGCGGCGATCACCACCCGCGCCCGGACGGTGATCTCCGCGCCGCTCTCCCGGTCGGTGACCCGCGCGCCCACGACCCGCTCGCCGTCGCGGACCAGCGAGGTCACCCGCGTCCTGGTGACCACCGCCGCGCCCTGGTCGGCCGCCGTGCGCGCGATCATCATCGTGTGCCGCGCGTCGTCGACCTGCGCGTCGTAGTACTGGATCGCGCCGATCAGCGCGTCGTCGGCGAGGCCGGGCGCCACCTCGAACGCGCGCCGCCGGCTCAGGTGCCGGTGCCGCGGCAGCGCCCGCGCCCCGCCGAGCGTGTCGTACAACGTGACCCCGGCCCCGATGTAGCCGCGCTCCCAGACCCGGTGCTGGAGCGGCACCAGGAACTTCACCGGCCGCACCAGGTGCGGCGCGAGGGTGCGCAGCAGCAGCCCGCGTTCCCGCAGCGCTTCCCGCACCAGCTTGAAGTCCAGCTGCTCCAGGTAGCGCAGACCGCCGTGGATCAGCTTGCTCGACCGGCTGGACGTGCCCGCGGCCAGGTCGCGGGCCTCGACCAGGGCGACCGACAGCCCGCGCGAAGCCGCGTCCAGCGCGGCGCCCGCGCCGGTCACGCCGCCACCGACGACGAGCACGTCGAACTCTTCGTTCGCCAGCCGCCGCAGCGCGTCGCCGCGGTAGGCGGGGGACAGGGGTTGGGACACGGCTCTCTCCTCTTTTCCAGGCCTGGTGCCGGAGCGGCGAGCCGCCTCCAGGCGTCGCCACGCGGGCCGCTCCGGCACGGGATTCACTCGACGTCGACCCAGTCGAGGGTGCGGCCGACGGCCTTCTGCCAGCCGGCGTACCCCTCGGCGCGCTGGGCGTCGTTCCACGACGGCTCCCAGCGCCGGTCCTCGTTCCAGTTCTGTTCCAGCTCGTCGGTCGACCGCCAGAACCCGGCGGCCAGCCCGGCCGCGTAGGCGGCCCCGAGCGCGGTGGTCTCGGCGACGACCGGCCGGGACACCGGCACGCCCAGGATGTCCGCCTGCAGCTGCATGCACAGCTCGTTCGCGGTGACGCCGCCGTCGACGCGCAGCACGTCGAGCGTGACGCCGGAGTCGTTCTGCATGGCCTCCACGACGTCGCGCGTCTGGTAGCAGATCGATTCCAGGGTGGCGCGCGCCAGGTGGGCGTTGGTGGTGGCGCGGGTCAGGCCGACGATCGCGCCGCGGGCGTCGGAACGCCAGTACGGCGCGAACAGCCCGGAGAACGCCGGGACGAAGTAGATCCCGCCGTTGTCCTCGACCTGCCGGGCCAGGGTCTCGCTCTGCGAGGCGCCGCTGATGATGCCGAGCTGGTCGCGCAGCCACTGCACCGCCGACCCGGTGACCGCGATGGAGCCTTCCAGCGCGTACACCGGCTTGTCGTCGCCGAATTGGTAGCACAGGGTGGTGAGCAGCCCGTGCTTCGACCGCACCAGCTCGTGGCCGGTGTTGAGCAGCAGGAAGTTGCCGGTGCCGTAGGTGTTCTTGGCCTCGCCGGGGCGGAAGCACACCTGGCCGACGGTGGCCGCCTGCTGATCGCCGAGCACGCCGGTGATCGCGATCTCGCCGCCGAGCGGTCCGTCGGCGCGGGTGGTGCCGAAGTGGCCGGACGACGGCTTGATCTCCGGCAGCATCCGGCGCGGGATGCCGAAGAACGACAGCAGCTCGTCGTCCCAGTCCAGCTTCTCCAGGTCCATCAGCATGGTGCGGGAGGCGTTGGTGACGTCGGTGACGTGCACGCCGCCGTCCACCCCGCCGGTGAGGTTCCAGATCAGCCAGCTGTCGGTGGTGCCGAACAGGGCGTCGCCGTTCTCCGCGTCGGCCCGGACCCCGTCGACGTTCTCCAGGATCCACTGCAGCTTGCCGCCGGAGAAATACGTGGCGGGCGGCAGCCCGGCCTTGCGGCGGATCACCTCGCCCTGGCCGCCCCGCTCCAGCGCGGAGGCGATCCGGTCGGTGCGGGTGTCCTGCCAGACGATGGCGTTGGTGTAGGGGCGGCCGGTGCGCCGGTTCCACACCACGGTGGTCTCGCGCTGGTTGGTGATGCCCAGCGCGGCCAGGTCGGCGACCGTCAGGTTCGCCTTGGTCAGCGCGCTCGCGATCACCGCGCGGGTGCGCTCCCAGATCTCGGTGGGGTTGTGCTCGACCCAGCCCGGCCGGGGCAGGATCTGCTCGTGCTCCAGCTGGTGGCGGGCGATCTCGTTGCCGCCGTGGTCGAAGATCATGAACCGGGTGCTGGTGGTGCCCTGGTCGACGGCACCGACGAAATCGGGCATGGTCACTCCTTCGTGAACTCAGGCGGTGGGCTCGAGGGCCTTGGCGGGCCCGATGTCCTCGGTGCGGGGCAGGTGGCGGCTGATGAAGTACTTGTAGATCGCGCCGCCGATGACCGCGCCGACGATCGGCGCGAGGATCGGGACCCACCAGTACGGGTTGCCGTACTGGTCGCTCCACGCGGTGTCGTAGCCGGTCAGCCAGGACGCCAGGCGCGGCCCGAAGTCGCGGGCCGGGTTGATGGCGTAGCCGGCGTTGGTGCCCCAGGCCATGCCGATCGCGACGACCAGGAAGCCGACGACGACCGGGCCGAGGTTGGCCGCCGGCGCGGTGTTGCGCAGGTCGGTGATCGCGAAGATGACCAGCGCCAGGATCGCGGTGCCGATCACCTGGTCGCGGAAGGCGCCCCAGTCGCCCACCGGCAGGGTGCCGTTGCCCGGCAGGGTCGAGAACACGCCCTGGGTCTTGATGGTCAGGCCCGGGTCGACGGCGTTCAGGACCTCGGTGTAGTTCCAGCGCACCAGCAGCGCGGCGACGAACGCGCCGGCGGTCTGGGCCAGCGCGTAGGGCGCCACCTTGCGCCAGGAGAAGCCCTGGAACACGGCGAGCGCGACGGTGATCGCGGGGTTGAGGTGGGCGCCGCTGATCCGCGATGCGACGTAGACGCCCAGCGTGACGCCGATGCCCCAGGCCCAGGCGATGCTGTCGTGGTCCCCGATGCCGGCGGCCGACACCTGGGCCACCACCCCGCATCCGAACAGGATGAGGATCATCGTCCCCACGAACTCGGCGGCGAGTTCGCCGGCGAGTCCGTGAGCCTTGAGGCTTCGCGTCATTGCTTCCTCCACAAAGGACCGGTTCCCCCGTTGGTGACGCCGAAGCTATGACCGGCGGTGAGACCGCGGCAACGCGCGGTGGTCGGCATTGTCGAACACTCGGAAGTGCGGTTCGACATTGTCGAACCCGCGGCGGGCGGGTTAGGGTCCCCGCTGTGCCGGGTCCCATCCAGTCCATCGAGCGCGCCGCCGCGATCCTCCGGCTGCTGGCGCGCGGTTCCGGGCGCCTCGGCGTCGTGGAGATCGCCGAGTCGCTCGAGCTGGCCAAGGGCACCGCGCACGGCATCCTGCGCACCCTCGCCGGCGTCGGGTTCGTCGAGCAGGACCGCGACACCGGCAAGTACCAGCTCGGCGCCGCCCTGCTGCACCTGGGCAGCAGCTACCTCGACGTGAACGAGCTGCGCTCCCGCGCCATCAACTGGGCCGACGCGCTGGCCGCCCGCAGCGGCGAGGCGGTGCGCATCGGCGCGCCGCTGGAGGGCCGGGTGCTGGTGGTGCACCACGTGTTCCGCCCGGACGACAGCCCGCAGACCCTGGACGTCGGCGCGATGCTGCCGCTGCACGCCACCGCGCTGGGCAAGGTGCTGCTCGCCTACGACGCCGCGCTGCTGGCGTCCTGGCGCGCGGCCGGGCCGGAGGCCTACACCCGGCGCACCCTGCCGCCTGCCGCGGTCGCCCGCGCGCTGGCCGAGGTCCGCCGGGCAGGCTGGGCGGCCGAGCGCGGCGAGATGGTGCCCGGCGAGGCCGGGATCGCCGCGCCCATCCGCGGGCACGGTGGCATCGTGGTCGGCGCGATCGGCGTCTCCGGCGCCGAGGACCGGATCTGCGAGCCCAGCGGGCACCCGAAACCGCGGCTGCTGGAGCAGGTCCGCGACGCGGCCAGGGCGGTCTCCCGCGACCTCGTCGCGTCCCGGTGAGGAGGAGGTGATCCGGTGCAGCACTACGTGATGGCGGTCGACCAGGGCACCACGTCGACCCGGTGCATCCTGTTCGACGCCCGCGGGCGGCTGGTGTCCGTGGCGCAGCGCGAGCACCAGCAGCACTTCCCGCGCCCGGGCTGGGTCGAGCACGACGCGACCGAGATCTGGCGCAACCTCGGCCGGATCGTGCCGCAGGCGCTGGCCGACGCGGGCATCGGCGCGGAGCAGGTCGCCGCGCTCGGCATCGCCAACCAGCGCGAGACGACCGTGCTGTGGGACCGGCACACGGGCGTGCCCGTGGGGCGGGCGATCGTGTGGCAGGACACGCGCACCGACGCGATGGTCGAGGCGCTGGCCCGCGAGCCGGGCGCGGACCGCGTCCGGCGGCTGTGCGGGCTGCCGCTGGCGACGTACTTCTCGGCGCCGCGCATCCGCTGGCAGCTGGAGCACATGCCGGGGCTGCGCGAGCGGGCCGAGCGCGGGGACGTGCTGTTCGGCACGATCGAGAGCTGGCTGATCTGGAATCTCACCGGCGGGCCGGACGGCGGCCTGCACGTCACCGACGTCACCAACGCCTCGCGCACGATGCTGATGAACCTGCGGACGCTGTCCTGGGACGACGAGCTGCTGGAGTTCTTCGACGTGCCGCGCGCGATGCTGCCGGAGATCCGCTCGTCCACCGAGGTGTACGGCACGACGTCGCGGGTGGTGCCGGGGATCCGGATCGCCGCCGCGCTCGGCGACCAGCAGGCCGCGTTGTTCGGCCAGACGTGCTTCGCGCCGGGCGAGGCGAAGTGCACGTACGGCACCGGCAGTTTCCTCCTGCTCAACACGGGGACCACGCCGGTGCTGTCCACGCACGGCATGCTCACCACGGTCGGGTTCCGCATCGGCGAGGAGCCCGCGGTGTACGCGCTGGAAGGCTCGATCGCCGTCACCGGGTCGCTGGTCCAGTGGTTCCGCGACGGGCTCGGCCTGATCGGCAGCGCGCCGGAGATCGAGACGCTGGCGCGGACGGTCGAGGACAACGGCGGTTGCTACATCGTGCCGGCGTTCTCGGGGTTGTTCGCGCCGCACTGGCACAGCGAGGCGCGCGGCGTGATCGCCGGGCTCACCTCCTACATCACCAAGGGGCACCTGGCGCGGGCGGTGCTGGAGGCCACCGGCTGGCAGACGCGCGAGGTGGTGGAGGCGATGAACGCCGACTCCGGGCTCGCGTTGTCCACACTGCGCGTCGACGGCGGGATGACCGCGGACAACCTGCTGATGCAGTTCGTCGCGGACGTCCTGGACGTGCCGGTGGTGCGCCCGATGGTGGCCGAGACCGTGTCGCTGGGCGCGGCCTACGCGGCGGGGCTGTCGGTCGGGTACTGGCCGGACCTGGAGGGGCTGCGGCGCAACTGGCACCGCGCCGGTCAGTGGCTGCCGGAGATGGACCCGTCCCGCCGCGAGCGGGAGTACGCGCACTGGCGGCAGGCGGTGGAGCTGACGTTCGGCTGGACCCGCCCGTCCCCGGCGGCGACCGCAGGCACCGACGTGACCGAGCTGGTGCAGGCCGACCACCGGCGGATGGAGGAGCTGTTCCGCGAGCTGCGCAACGACGAGGCCGACCGGGCCGCGCTGGCGGGTGAGCTGGTGTCGCTGCTGACCGCCCACGCCACGGCGACTTCGCGGGTCCTGCACCCGGCCGCGCCCGGGACGGACATCGCCGCCGACGTGCGCGCGCTGGCGGAGGCCGCTTCGGAGAAGGCGTTGCTGCGCCTGGAAACCGTTGTGGAGGACCACATCCGCGCGGAGGAGCGCGGCCTGCTGAACGAGCTGCGCCGCACGGTGTCGCCCGCCGAGCGGCTGAGCCTGGGGCGGGCGTTCGCGGCGGAACGCGCGCGCCGGCTGGACGCCACGCCGGATCCACGGCGCGGGCTGCGCCTGTGAAGGGCAGCCCACGCCGGAGCGTTCAGCGGATCAGGTCCTCCACCGTCGGGGCGATCGTGCCGAACAGGTCGCCGATCGTCGTCAGGGCCGCGGTCCGCAGCGTGCCCGCCACCACCGGCGTGCCGTCCGGGGCGGGCAGGCTCCGCGTGGCGGTGGCCTCGGCGACGACCGTCGGGCGGTAGCCGCGGTTGAAGGCGCCCTGGGCGGTGAACGTGACACACATGTGGGTCATGAAACCGGCCAGCACCAGCTCCGCGCCGGAACCCAGCTCGCGCAGCACCTTCTCCAGCCCGGTCTCGTGGAAGGCGTCCGGGAACCGCTTGACCACCACGGGCTCACCCTCGCCGGGCGACACCTCGGGGCTGATCGCGCCGATGTCGGCCCGGATGTCGTACGGGCTGCCGGGCCCGCCGTCGTTGATGACGTGCACGACCGGCGCGCCGGCCGCGCGGGCGGCGGCGAGCAGGCGGGCCGCCGCGGCGAGAGCGGGCTCGGCGCCTTCGAGGGCCATCACCCCGGTGCGGTAGGTGTTCTGGAAGTCGATCAGCACGACGGTGGCGTCGGCGAGCCGGGGCACCCCGGCGCCGAGGCCCAACACGTCCCGCAGAGTCGGGGAAACGGGCATGACGAAACTCCTTCTGGGCAGGGAAACGGCAGGCGCGGCGGGAGTGCCGCGCCCGGAATCAGCGGGTCAGACGGTGGTGCGGAACCGGCGTCGGTAGGCCGCCGGCGTGGTGCCGATCTGCTTGCGCATCGCCCGGTGCAGGGTCTCCACCGAGCCGAGCCCGCATGCCGCGGCGATCCGGTCCAGCGGCTCGTCGGTGCTCTCCAGCAGACGGCGCGCGGCCTCCACCCGGGCGGCCTCGACGTAGGCGGCGGGCGGATGGCCGGTCTCCTGCCGGAAGACCCGGGCGAAGTGCCGCTCGCTCAGGCACATCCGGGCCGCCAGCGCCGCGGTGGACAGGTCGCCGTCGAGGTGGTCGGCGATGAACATCCGCAGCTCGTCGATGTCCCGGCGGGAGGCGGGCGGCGTGCTCAGCGGGACCGAGAACTGGCTCTGCCCGCCCTGGCGCTTGAGGTACATGACCAGCTGCCGCGCCACATCCAGGGCGACCTCCTCGCCGAGGTCCTCGGCCACCAGCGCCAGCGCGAGGTCCATGCAGGCGCTGATCCCGGCGCCGGTCCACACGTTCCCGCTGCGCACGAAGATCGGGTCGGGGTCCACCCGCACCGCCGGGTGGTCGGCGGCCAGCTGCGCGGCGGTCGACCAGTGGGTGGTGGCGGTCTTGCCGTCCAGCAGCCCGGCCGCGGCCACCACGTGCGCTCCCACGCACACCGAGGCGACCCGGCGCGCCTGCGGCGCGGTCGCCTTGACCCAGGTCACCACCTCCTGGTCGATCCGCGCGACCGGCCCGCCCGGGCGCAGGTCGACCGCGCCGGGCACCAGGAGCGTGTCCAGCGCGCCGTCCACGTCGGCGAACGCCAGATCCGTCACCAGCCGCACCCCCGCCGACGTGGCCACGACGCCGCCGTCCGGTCCGGCGAGCTGGACGACGTAGCCCGCCGCGCCCCGGGTCGCCCGGTTGGCCAGCGTGAACACCTCGGCCGGGCCGGTGACGTCGAGGAGGTCGACGTCGGGGAAGACCGCGATCACGACACGGCGGGTGGTTGGCATGCACCCATCGTGACCGGCGGCCGGCCATGGCGGCAATGACGGTGTTCTGTCACATCCGGACACGCCTCACAATCGAGGGCGCTGTCTCGTCGAACAGCGGGAGCACGTCACCGAGGGAGCCGCCATGACCACCGATCCGGGCCTGAGCGCCGTCGTCAGCGAGCGGCGTCAGCTGATCAACCTCGCCTACCGGCTGCTCGGCACGCTGGCCGACGCCGAGGACGTCGTGCAGGAGACCTACGCCCGGTGGTACTCCCTGTCCCGCGCGCAGCAGGAGGCGATCGCCTCCCCGGGCGCGTGGCTGACGACGGTGGCCAGCCGGATCTGCCTCGACCTGCTCGGCTCGGCCCGCGCCCGCCGCGAGCGGTACGTCGGCGAGTGGATCCCGGAGCCGCTGCCCGACCGCGGGTCCGCCGCCGACCCGGCCGACCGCGTCACGCTCGACGAGTCGGTCAGCATGGCCTTCCTCGTGGTGCTCGACGCGATGACCCCGGCCGAGCGGGTGGCGTTCGTGCTGCACGACGTGTTCGGCTACCCGTTCGCCGAGGTCGCCGAGATCGTCGGCCGCACACCCGCGGCGTGCCGTCAGCTGGCCACGTCGGCGCGGCGCCGCGTCCGCGACGCGCGGGTGCCCGCCACCTCCGCCGAGCAGCGGGCGGCGGTCGTGCGGAACTTCAAGCGCGCGTGGGAAAACCGGGACATCCGGGCGCTGGTCGGCCTGCTCGACCCCGGCGCGACGGTGGTCGCCGACGGCGGCGGGCTCGTCAGCGCCGCGCCGCACCCGATCGAAGGCGCGGCGGAGATCGCCCGCTACATGGCCGCGCTCGTCGAGCAGGCCCCCGGCCTGGGCCTGGAGGAACGCCCGGTCAACGGCCAGCCCGGCCTGGTGGTCCGGCACGCCGGCCGCACCGAGGCGGTGCTGGCGTTCGAGGTCGACGGCGACCGCGTCAGCCGGATCTGGGCGGTGCGCAACCCGGAGAAACTGCGGCCCTGGACCGATTCCTGACCCCTGCCCGGTTTGTCTAGGCTGGTGCCCGGACGACGGGGGTGGGCGATGAGCGTGCGCAGTGCGGAGTTCCACGACATGGTGGACGCGCTGGCGGAGGTCGAGCGCGGCAAGGGCAGCGAGTACACGTCCTTCAGCGTGCGCGGCAAGCGGTTCGGCTACTACTGGCCGCGCACGGAGACCGTGGGGCTGAAGCAGACGCTGATCGAGCAGCAGGCGCTGGTCGCGGAGCGGCCGGAGGTGTTCGAGGAGCAGTTCACCGCGGGCGGGTTCGGCTGGGTGGTGGTCCACCTGGCCGGCATCGACGCCGACGAGCTGGCCGAACTGGTCTACGAGGCGTGGCGGCTGTCCGCGCCGGAGGAGCTCATCGCCGCGCAGCCGTTGCCGCGCTAGCGATCACCACGTCATCGGCGGCACGATCTCGCCGGTCGCGCGCCCGTCCGCGGTGAGCAGCCAGCCCATCCGCTTCGGGGTGCGCAGGTTGATCCCGTTGTCCCGCACGGTGAGCCACGGCAGCTTCTCCCCGATGAGGCGCTCCAGGCGCAGCAGATCGGCCAGCGACCGGGTCCACACGGTGAAGGCGATGTTGCTGTCGCCGGTGGTGGACAGGCACATCCGCAGCTCCGGCAGCGTGGTGATCGCGTCGACGGTGCGTTGCTGGTCGGCCGGGGCGACGCTGGCCAGCCAGGTGCTGCTGATCGGCCAGCGCGACACCGACTGGGCGACCTCGCACCGGAACGACAACAGCCCCGAGGCGAGCAGCCGGGCCAGCTGCCGCCGCACGGTCGCCGGGTTGCGGCCGGTCAGCGACGCGAGCTCGGCGGCCGTGCGCCGCCCGTCGTGCGCCAGCGCGGAGATCAGCGGGCCTGCGTTCGGCGGCGGGGTCACGCCCGGTACCGGGCGGGTGGCCCGGGCGGCGGCCTCGAACGCCAGCTCCTGCGACCGGTTCAGGGCGTCCAGCCGCCACGAGCTGCCGTCGCGGTGGGTGGCGCTGACGACGTGCGTGCGCTGCCGCTGCAGGCCGGGCATCCGCGGCAGGTCGTCGAGCACGAACGTGGTGAGCCCGGCCAGGTCGGGGGTGATCACGGTGAGCAGCAGGTCCCGGCCGCGCGTCGACTCCTCGACGGTGACCGCCCGCGGATCCGCGCACACCGCCCGCACCACCTCGTCCCGCGCGCCGGGCAGGCAGTCCACCTCGACCAGAGCAAGGACGACTCGCCGGTAGTCGCCGCCGGGGTGGGCCGTCACCCACGCCACCCCGGCCTCCCGCAGGCGGGCCCAGCGCGCCGCCACCGTCGCCGGGGTCGTGCCCAGGATCCTGGCCGCGTCCGCCCAGGTCACCCGCGGCGCGATCTGCAGCCCGTGGAGCAGCTCGAGGTCCCGCTCGTCCAGATCCGGATGCACGAAAACCTCCCCGATCCCGGAAACGATGCGCGAATCATTCGATTTCGGCGGCCAAAGGGTAGCCGTTGCGCAAACTCCTGGGAACAACGTGACGACGAGGAGGGCGAGAACGGATGTCGGTCGTGGCGGACGCCAGGGCGATGGCGGAGGACCTCATCCGGCTGCGGCGGGACCTGCACCGCGAGCCGGAGGTCGGCCTGCACCTGCCCCGCACGCAGGAGCGCGTGCTCGCGGCGCTGGACGGCCTGCCGCTGGAGATCACCACCGGCCGCAGCTCCACCGCGGTGACCGCCGTGCTCCGGGGCGCCGGGTCCGGCCGGGCGGTGCTGCTGCGCGCCGACATGGACGGGCTGCCCGTGCAGGAGGCGACCGGGCTGGACTACGCCTCGCGTGCCGAGGGGACCATGCACGCCTGCGGGCACGACCTGCACACCGCGATGCTCGCCGGCGCGGCCCGGCTGCTGTCCGACCGCCGCGACCGGCTGGGCGGGGACGTGGTGTTCATGTTCCAGCCGGGGGAGGAGGGCTGGGAGGGCGCGCGGGCCATGATCGACGAAGGCGTGCTCGACGCGGCAGGCCCGCGTGTCGAGGCCGCCTACGGGCTGCACGTGTTCTCCACGTTCGAGCCCGGTTTCACCAGCAGGCCAGGGCCGATGATGGCCGCCTCGGCGTCGTTCGCGGTCACCGTGCGCGGCCGCGGCGGGCACGGCTCCGCCCCGCACCTGGCGCGCGACCCGGTGCCGGTCGCCGCCGAGATGATCACCGCGCTGCAGACGATGGTCACCCGCCGCTTCGACGTCTTCGACCCCGTGGTGCTTACCGTCGGGGTGGTGCGGGCGGGATCCCGCAGCAACATCATCCCGGAGACCGCGCGGTTCGAGGCCACCGTCCGGACCTTCTCCCGCGACGCCGGGCAGCGCGTGCGGGACGCCGCGGTCCGGCTGGTGCGGGGCATCGCGCAGGCCCACGACGTCGAGGCCGACGCCGAGTACCTGGAAGCCCGTCCCGCGACGGTCAACGACGACGGCGAGACCGCGTTCGCCCGCGACGTGGTGCGCGAGACGTTCGGCGACGACGGCTACGCCACCATGCCCAACCCCATCGCCGGCGCCGAGGACTTCTCCCGCGTCCTGGCCGAGGTGCCCGGCTGCTTCCTCGCCCTCGGCGCGCTGCCCGCCGGCGCCGACCCGCGCCGGGCGGCGTTCAACCACAGCCCGCACGCCGTGTTCGACGACTCCGTGCTCGCCGACGGCGCGGCCCTGTTCACCGAGCTGGCACGACGCCGGCTCGCGTCCGAAGGAGACCGACCATGACCGAGACCGCGCAGCGCGGCACCCGGGCCCCGGCCACGCGCCGCACCACCACGCTCGTCGGCACCGGCCTCGGGCACGCGCTCGAGTGGTACGACTGGGGCATCTACGCGATCTTCGTGCCGTTCTTCGCCACCCAGTTCTTCGACCGCGGCAACCAGTTCTCCGCGATGCTGTCCAGCCTGGCCGTGTTCGCCGTCGGGTTCGTCGCGCGGCCGCTGGGCGGGCTGCTGTTCGGCTGGTTCGCCGACCGCGCCGGGCGGCGGACCGCGATGACGGTGACGGTCGCGACCATCGCGGGCGCCAGCTTCGCCATCGGTGTCGCCCCCACCTACGCCGCCGTCGGAGCGTGGGCGTCGCTGATCCTGCTGCTCGCCCGCGTGGTGCAGGGCCTGGCCTGCGGCGGGGAACTGCCGTCGGCGCAGACCTACTTGTCCGAAATGGCGCCCGCGGCCCAGCGCGGGCGGTGGTCCAGCCTGATCTACATCGCCAGCGTCTTCGGCAACACCGTCGGCGTCGTGCTGGGGCTCGTCCTCACGGTCGTGCTGACGCCGGAGCAGATGCAGTCCTTCGGCTGGCGCATCCCGTTCCTGCTCGGCGGCGTGTTCGGGCTGGTGGCCGTCTACATGCGACGGAACCTGGCCGAGAGCGAGACCTTCACCGCGTCGCGGCGGCGCGAGAAGGCCCGGCTGTGGCCGGCGATCGTGGAGCACCGCAGGCAGGCGCTGCAGGTGATCGGGCTGTCCGTCGGGTTCACCGTCGTCTACTACTCGTGGGTGATCGCCGCCCCGGCGTACGCCATCAGCTCCCTGCACATCGGGTCGACCGCCGCGCTGTGGGCCGGGGTCGGGTCGGCGGTGATCCTCATGGTCACGATGCCGTTCTGGGGCATGCTGTCGGACCGGATCGGGCGCAAGCCGGTGCTGCTGATCTCCACCCTCGGGTGCGCGGCGCTGCTGTTCCCGGTGCAGTTCCTCGTGCGCACCAGCGCGTGGCAGCTGTTCCTGGGCATGAGCCTGGCGGCGGTGTTCATCTCCGCGGGCGTGTCGATCCTGCCCGCGGTGTACGCGGAGATGTTCCCGACCGCGATCCGCGCGCTGGGGCTCGCCGTGCCGTACTCGATCGCCGTCGCGGCCTTCGGCGGGACCGCGCCGTATCTTCAGGCGTGGGTGGGCGCCGAGTTCGGCCGGTCCGCCTTCACCGGATACCTCGTCCTGCTGATGCTGGTGTCCACCGCCGCCATCGCCACCCTGCCCGAGACCCGAGCCAAGGAACTGAGCTGAACCATGTCCCTGCTGGACGCGCTGACCGACGGCCACCGCATCGCCGACCTCTCGCAGCCGCTGGAGAACGGCATGCCGTCCTCGCCGACGCACCCGCCGTTCCGGTTCGCGCTCGCCCAGCGGCACGGTGACGTCGTCCGCGAAGACGGCCTCACCGGGTCGCACGAGCTGATCGTGATGGGCGGGCACGTCGGCACCCACATGGACGCGGTCAGCCACGTCGCGGCCGACGGCGTCCTGCACGGCGGGGTGCCGGTGGCGCAGGCGCTGGAGCGGGGACGCTACCGGGTCGGCGGCATCGAGGCGGTGCCGCCGATCCTGTGCCGCGGGGTGCTGTTCGACATCCCACGGCTGCGGGAGGTGCCCCGGCTCGGACCGGGGGAGGCCGTCACCGCGGAGGATCTCGCCGCGACCGGTCTGGACGTGCACGCCGGAGACGTCGCCCTCGTCCGCACCGGATGGGCGCAGCTGTGGGACCGGCCTGCGGACTACCTCGGCGGCGAGGGTGGCGTGCCGGGACTGGACGCGAGCGGCGCGGAGTGGCTGGCCGAACGCGGGGTGCGCGCGGTCGGCGGCGACACGATCGCGCTGGAGCAGATCGGCCCGGAGGCGGGGCTGGGGCGGCTGCCGGTGCACCGGATCTTGTTGCAGGAGAACGGGATCAACATCATCGAGGTGATGAACCTGGAGGAGCTGGCGGCGGCCGGGCCGGCGGAGTTCCTGTTCGTGTGCGCGCCGCTGCCGGTCGTCGGGGCCACTGGCGCGCCCGTGCGGCCGCTGGCAGTGTGGTGACGCGTGACCGGTCAGAAGGAACGGATGCTCGCGGGGGAGCTGTACCGCGCGGACGACCCGGAGCTGCAGGCCTCGCTGCGCCGTGCGGCGGAACTGCAGCGGCGGTTCAACGACGGCGGGGACCCGGCGGTGCTGCGTGAGCTGCTGGGCTCGGTCGGGGAGGGCACCGAGGTGCGGCCGCCGCTGTACGTCGACTACGGCTCGCACGTCACCATCGGGCCGCGCGCGTTCCTCAACTACGGCGCGGTGCTGCTGGACGTCGCCCCGATCACGATCGGCGCGGACGCGCAGATCGGCCCCGGCGTGCAGCTGCTGACCCCCACTCACCCGCTCGACGCGCGGCTGCGGCGGGACAAGTGGGAGGCCGCGGAGCCGATCACCCTGCACGACAACGTGTGGCTCGGTGGTGGCGTGATCGTGTGCCCCGGCGTGACGATCGGGGAGAACACGGTGGTGGGCGCGGGGTCGGTGGTGACGCGCGATCTGCCGCCGGACGTGGTGGCGGTCGGCAACCCGGCGCGCGTGGTGAAGAAACTCTGAATTTCCCCCCGTCCCGTCGATCCGGCGCGTGGTGGTTCGACGTACCGGTAAGGACGAGGAGGAAGGACGAGAGCGATGACCACCACGACGCTGCTGACCCGGATCGCACTGGACGACGCGCTCGTCGCCGAGGACCACGCCGAGGAGTGCGGTTTCCTGGACCCGCTGGACCGGATCACCTGCCCGGTGCACCGGCGGTGGATCCACCAGTGCTGCCACAGCGACCTGCACGTCAGCCAGGTCAGCGGGCACCGGTGGTGCCGCCCCTGCAAACGGGCGCTGGAGGTGGCGGTCGACGAGGTGCTCGGCACGGTCGCCCTGAGGTGCCCCAAGTGCGCCCGGGGAAGCCACACCCGCGCCGACGCGCAACTGATCACCGCCTGCGAAGCGAGCCTCGCCGCGGCATCCCGCGCGGTGCGGCGCGCCGCCTGAAAATTCTCGGTCACCTGTGCCCGCCGTGCGTCACTTACCGGTGGAGCGCGACATGACCCTCCGCAAGCTCGGGTGCCCGGTCTCCGAGGCGCGGACGATCGCCGAGGACGCGGTGACCGAGCTCGTCCTTGGCGAACTGAGCGACGGATGTCGGCCTTGCTGCGGGTGCTGCCGGACAAGCAACGCGAGATCGCCGTGCTGCGGGTGGTCGCCGGGTTGTCCGCGCAGGAGACGGCCGAGGTCGTCGGGGTCGACCCCGGGCGCCGTGCGCGTCGCGCAGTACCGGGCGCTCGCGAGCCTGCGCAAGGCCCTCGCCGCGAAGGCTTAGCGCGCCCACTCCGGCACCCACACGTCGCCGCCCGCCGTGGCCCGGTAGCGGCTGTGCAGGTAGCCGAGGAAGCTCGCCAGCACCGGGTGGGCGTTGTCGGCCCGCCAGATCACCGAGTGCGGGTACACCGGCGTCGGGCCGACGACCGGGATCCGGCGCAGGTCGTAGCTCTCCGGCCAGAGGTACCGCGAGCCCTCGCCGACGAAGGTGGCCAGCCGGGCCGAGTCGGCGATCTCCGCGAGCAGCGCTTCGACCCCGAAGCTCGGCCCGATCGTGTCGATGGTCAGCCCGAACGCGGCCCCGAGGTCTTCGTAGTAGCCCTTCGCCTCGGTGTCGGCGAGGCCGGGCATCCAGATCGGGTGCCCGGCGAGCTCGGCGAGCGTCACCGCCGCCGCGCGCGCCAGCGGGTGCCGCGGACCGACCAGCACCTGGTGCCGGTCGTCGATCACACGCGCCGCCCGCAGCCCGGCCGGCACCTTCCCCGCGGCCGCCCGCAGCGACCGGAACGTGGCGTCGAGCGTGCCCGCGCCGACCTCGGCCAGCGCCGACGCGGCGTCCACGGTCAGGGTCACCACGTCCAGTTCGATGCCGGGCTGCTGCCGGTAGAAATCGTGCAGGATGCCGGCGGCCGCGACCCGCCGGTTCAGCACGTCGATCCGCAGCGCCCGCCGCCCCGGCGTGACCGCCGTCAGCGCGCGCTCGGCCGCGCGGAGCAGTTCGCGGGCGTGCGGCAGGAACGCCTGCCCGTCCACCGTCAGCCGCACACCCCCGGCCGCGCGCACGAACAGCCGCACGCCGAGCTGCCGCTCCAGGCCGGCCACCCGTTTCGACGCCGCCTGCTGCGTGACGCCCAGCTCGTCCGCGGCCGCCTGGAACCGGCCCGCCGCGGCGACCGCGGCGAAGGTGCGCACCGCCTCGAGATCCACGACGCCGAACCTACTGCCACAACCAGCGGTTGTGCCGCCGCGTCGAAGCCGTTGTTGACAAAAGGCAGGTAATTACCTGCATAATGGTCGGCGTGAGCGCGGAAGCGATGGACGTGGTGTTCAAGGCACTGGCCGACCCGACCCGGCGGCTGCTGCTCGACCGCCTGCGGGAGCAGAACGGGCAGACCCTGAGCCAGGTGTGCGAGCCGCTGGGCATGGCCCGTCAGTCGGCGACCCAGCACCTCGACGTCCTGGTGCGGGCCAACCTCGTGACCGTGGTGCGCCGCGGCCGGGAACGCCTGCACTACCTCAACCCCGGGCCCATCCACGAGATCGAGCAGCGCTGGATCGCCGAGTTCGACAAACCCCGGCTGCGTGTGCTCGCGGCCATCAAAGACCAGGCAGAGGAGTACGCCATGACCGTCCCGGACTACGTCTACGTCACCTACATCCGCGCGAGCGCCGACCAGGTGTGGCGGGCGCTCACCGACGCGGACCTGACCGCCCGCTACTGGGGGCACGCCAACATCTCCGACTGGCAGCCCGGTTCGGTGTGGGAGCACCGCCGCGTGGACGGGTCGGGCGCCGTGGACGTGGTGGGCAAGGTGCTCGAGTCCGAGCCGCCGACCCGGCTGGTGATCACGTTCGAGGATTCGCTGGGCGAGTCGCGCGATCCGTCGGTGGTCACGTTCCTCGTCGAGCCGCACGAGGAGATCGTGCGCCTCACCGTGACCCACGAGAGGCTGCCCAACGAGGAGATGCGCAACGGCATCTCCAGCGGCTGGCCCGCGGTGCTGGCGAACCTGAAGTCGCTGCTGGAGACCGGTGACGTGCTGCCGCAGGCGCCATGGGAGATGTCGGCGGCGCACGCCTGACCCCGCCGCGCTGAGCGGCCGCCCGCTCTGTGGGACGGCTACCGCGCAACGCCCGGGATCCCCCATGATCGGAGGAACTTCCACGGCTCAGGGGGTGGTGACGGTGGCCCGGATCCTCCGCGCGTTCGGGCGCGCGCTCGGCAGCATCGGTCACGCGATGGTCCCGGTCGGCGCGCCCTACGACGTCGGCTTCGCGTTGCCCCGTCCGGATTACCCGCCCCTGGGCCATCCGGCGGACCGTCTCACGGTGCCGCTCTCCGGACGGGAACGGGAAGCCTTCCACGTGCTCGCCGCGGACCTCGCGCTGTGAACGTGCGGCGGCGGACCGTGCTCGGCATGGCGGGGGTCGCCGCGGCCGGTCCGTTGTGGACAACGGCGGCCGCGGCGGCCGACACTCCCATCGTGAAACCGCTGCCACCGGAGGACTTCACCGTGCTCGGCACGAACGCCGAGCTGCGGTGGGACTCGCCGCACCCGGTCGGCGACGTCGTGCCGGTGTCCCGGTTCTTCGTGCGCAACCACACCGCCACCCCGCTGCTCGACGCGCGGACCTGGCGCCTGGAGATCACCGGCGACGGGCTGCGCGGCGGCCCGGTCACCGTCACCTACGACGACCTGCTGCGCCTGCCGTCGGAAACGATCACCGCGGCCATCGAGTGCGCGGGCAACGGGCGCAGCTTCTTCACCTCGCAGCAGGGGCAGACCGTCGCCGGCACCGCGTGGCGGCTCGGTGCGGTCGGGGTGGCGCGCTGGCGGGGCGTGCCGCTGGCCACGCTGCTGCACCGGGCCGGCCTCGCCCGCGATGCCGTCGACGTGCTGCCCGAAGGCCTCGACGCCGACTACGTCACCGGCGGGGTGAACCTGGGCCGGGTGCGGCGCCCGCTGCCGGTGGGCAAGGCGCTCGACGACGTGCTGGTCGCGTACGAGATGAACGGCGAACCGCTCCCGCCGGACCACGGCTTCCCGGCCCGGCTGGTGGTGCCGGGCTGGATCGGCATCGCGTCCATCAAGTGGCTCGGCCGCATCCAGGTGTCCCGCACCTCGCTCGACTCGCCGTGGGATACGCAGTACTACCGGCTGACCGGCCCGGACTACCCGCCCGAAGGGGTGCTGGTGACGCGGCAGAACACCAAGAGCGTGTTCGAACTGCCGTGGCGGGCGACCCTCGCCGCGGGCCGGGAGCACGTGTTGCGCGGCCGGTCCTGGTCCGGCTCCGGCGGCATCCGCCGGGTCGAGGTGAGCACCGACGACGGCCGCACCTGGCGGCGCGCCGAGTTCGTCGGCAGCGGCCGCGGGTGGCAGCGGTGGACGCTGCGGTGGCGCCCGCACCCGGGCGAGCACACGCTGCGGGCGCGCGCGGTGGACCGCCACGGTGTGGCCCAGCCGGACACCGAGCCGTACAACACGCAGGGCTACCTGTTCGGCGCCGTCGTCCGCCACCCGGTGGTGGCGGTCTGAAGTCGCGGGCCGGTGGCGCTGTCCTGGCCCGCCGCCACGCACGACGGGCGCTGGGCGCGATCCCGGTGGTGGCGGTCCAGGTCGTGTCCGGTGGTTGATCCGGCCGTGGGTGCTTGATCTTGGGTCGGGGTGAGGTGGCGAGGCCTGCCGATGCGCGTGCTGCTCACCCGCGGTCACGCCGGCGACAACCCGCAACTGTTGCCGCTGCTCGACGGGATCGCGGTCGCCCGGATCCCCAACAGGACACGACCTAAGCCGTGCGCGTGTAGAAGAAGTTCTCTCCACCGCCCGGGTCGCCGGTCGTCACGGCGACCGGGCAGCCGAGCACCGTGGACAGTTCCCCGGCCAGCCCGGCGACATCGCCGGGCGCCGCGCCGGGGCGTAGCGCCACCACCAGGTCGAGGTCGGAGTCCGGGCGGTCCTCGCCGCGCGCGGCGGGGCCGGTCGGCCACGCCCGCGTGACCGGGTACCGCGCGAGGACCTCGGTGACGCTCCGGCGCTGCCGCTCCAGGAGTTCGCTCGGGCGCAGCGTGTTCACCAGTTCGGTGGCCAGGTGGAACCCCGCGGCGCGCAGGAGGCGTTCGAGCATCGCGACCGACGGCTGGCGGCGGCCCGCCTCGATCGTCGCCACCGTCGACTGTGGCACGCCGGCCAGGCGCGCCAGTTCCCGTTGCGACATTCGCCGCTGCCCGCGGGCAGCCGACAGCAACTTCGCCGCGGTTCCGGTGACAGCGGATCCGCTCTCGATTCCCTCGCTATCGGTACTCGTTTCGTCACCCATTTTCCCGGTGAATTGTCGCGGCGATTTGCCCGGAGTATAAGTCCACCTCGGACGCCGCCGCGCAAGACGAGCTGTTGAACCGCGTTTCTTACGCGCCAGTAGGCAAGCCGTGAGTAGATCTTGAAGAGAGATCGTTTCCTGGAAATTGTTTTTCGCGCGCCACTCGCAGTTTTTCCGGTGTGGCCGCGGGGTAGTTCTCGGCCGGTACATCCTGCTCGCCCCGATGAGTTCGGGGGGTGGCGCGTGGGTTGTCGGCAGGACTCGCCAATCGCCGGAGTCAGGAGGACTTACGAATGAAGGCAGGATCGCGTGTCGCCCTCGGTGTCGGGCTCGGCTACCTACTGGGCCGCACGAAGAAGATGCGCCTGGCGCTGATGATCGCGGCCGCGGGGGCGACCGGCAAGACCGGCGTCACGCCGGGGAAGCTGCTGCAGAACGGCCTGAGCCAGCTCGGATCGTCCGCGGAGCTGACGAAACTGACCGACGTCGCCCGCGACCAGCTGCTGAGCGCGGCGAAGGCGGCCGCGGTGACGGCGGCCTCGCAGCGCATCGAGTCGCTCAGCGAACGTCTCCAGGACGGTGCCAAGCGCCCGTCCGGGGACGAGGGCGCGGAAGAGGAGCCGGAGGAGACTGACGAGGAGACCGAGGACCGGTCCGAAGAAGCGCCCGAAGAGGACGAAGAGACCCAGGAGGAGCCGGAGGAGGAGCCCGAGGAGGAGCCCGCGCCACCGGCGCGCGCCCGCCGCACCGCCACCCGGCGCCGCCGGGCCGAACCGGAACCCGAGCCCGAGGACGAAGACGAAGACGAAGAGCCCGCTCCGACCCGGGCGCGCCGCACCGGCCGGGCGGCTGCCGCCCGCACCCCGGTCCGCCGGGCGCGGAGGTGAGCGCCATGGCGACCGACCAGATCAGGAAGACCCTCGACAAGGCCACCGGCGCGGCCACCGACACGGTCTCCGGCGTGGCCGACGCCGCGCCGAAGCCGTCCACCGAGCTGACCGAAGCCCTGCGCAAACTGGCCGGCGCGGTCACCACCCGCGCGTCGACCTCGCTGGCGAACCGGATCACCTCGACCTCCGGCCGCCTGCAGGACTACGCCTCGGGTGGCGGCGGTGGCGGCCTGATCGAAGCCGTCACCGGCGGCAAGCCCAGCGTCAAGGGCAAGGCCATGATGGGCGCGGTCAAGGGCGGGCTTTCCGGGCTCGCGGACAAGGTGAAGGACGCCGTCGGCGGCGGCGGTGGCGGGGGCGGGGGCGGCAAGCTCAAGGTCACCAACATCGTCGAGCAGGCCGACATCGGCGCCCCGATCGACCTGGTCTACGACCAGTGGACCCGCTTCACCGAGTTCCCGCGCTTCATGAAGAAGGTCGAGAACGTCGACCAGACCAGCGACGAGAAGCTGACGTGGAAGGCGCAGATCTTCTGGTCGCACCGCACGTGGGAGTCCACGATCCTCGAACAGGTCCCCAACGAGCGCATCGTGTGGCGGTCCGAGGGCGAGAAGGGCCACGTCGACGGCGCCGTGACCTTCCACGAGCTGACCCCGGACCTGACCCGCGTCGTGCTGGTGCTGGAGTACCACCCGCAGGGGCTGTTCGAGCGCACCGGCAACATCTGGCGGGCCCAGGGGCGGCGCGCGCGGCTGGAGCTCAAGCACTTCCAGCGGCACGTGATGACCGAGGCGATCCTGCACCCGGACGACGTGGAGGGCTGGCGCGGCGAGATCCACGACGGCGAGGTCCAGGACGGCGACGAGGAACCCGGGAACGAGGAAGAACCCGAGGAACCCGAGGCCGACGAGGCCGAGGCGCCCGACGAGGAAGAACCCGAAGAAGAAGAACCCGAAGAAGAGGCCGAGGAACCGCCGGCGCGGCGTACACGCACCCGGGCGTCGGCGGGCAGAGGACGGGGGAGCAGGCGATGACGACAGCGGTGCAGCCGTCGGGCGGTGGCGGGGGCCTGGACCGGCCCACCTCCAGCAGTCTCGCGGACGTGATCGACACGATCCTGGACAAGGGACTCGTCCTGGACGCCTACGTGCGCGTGTCATTGGTCGGCATCGAACTGCTGACCATCGACGCGCGGGTCGTCATCGCGAGCGTGGACACCTACCTGCGGTTCGCGGAGGCGGTGAACCGGCTCGACATCTCCGACACCGAGCAGAAGGGTCTGCCGGACCTGCTGGAGGACGTGACCTCCGGCGGCGCCAAGGCGAAGACCCGGGGAGCGCTCGAAGCCGCCGGTGACAAGCTGCAGGACCTCCTCGGCGGCAACGAGGAGCCGGAGCGCGCCGGGCGCCGGAAGGACGGTGGGCGATGACCGAGGAGCGCGAGACGGTGGTCTACGTGTACGGCATCGTGCCGTCCGACGTGGAGACCGATCCGGAGGCCCGCGGCGTCGGCGACCCGCCCGCCGAGGTCCGCGCGGTCAAGCACGACCGGATCGCCGCGCTGGTGAGCGAGGTGCCGAGGGACAAGCCGCTCGGGCGGCCCGAGGACCTCACCGCCCACGCGTCGCTGCTCGACGCGGCCGCTGCCGAGGTGCCGGTGCTGCCGTTGCGCTTCGGCGCCGTGGTCACCGACGAGGACGCCGTGCGCACCGAACTGCTCGAAGCCAACCAGGACGACTTCGTCGCGGCACTGGACGAGCTGGAGGGCAAGGCGCAGTACGTCGTCAAGGCGCGCTACGTGGAGGAGACCATCCTCCGCGAGATCCTCGAGTCCGACGAGCAGCTCGCCCAGCTGCGCGAGGCGATCCGCGGGAAGTCCGAGGACGCCACGCGCAACGAGCGGATCGCGCTGGGCGAGGGGATCGGCAACGCGATCGCCGCCCGCCGCGAGGCCGACACCAAGCGGGTCGCCGACGCGCTCGCCGGGATCGGCGCCCAGATCGCCCCGCGCGAGCCGACGCACGAAGAGGACGCGGTGCACCTCGCGTGCCTCGTCGAGACGGCCAAGCAGTCCGATCTGGAGGAAGCCGTCGACCGCGTCGCGCGGGACTGGTCGGGCCGCGCCGAGGTGCGCCTGCTGGGCCCGCTCGCGGCATACGACTTCGTCGTGACACAACGGCCGGAGGCGTAGCCGATGGGCCTGCTGTCCGGGATCCTCGGCCTCCCGCTGCTGCCGGTCCGCGGCGTGATCCAGCTCGGTGAGCTGATCCAGCGCCGGGTCAACGAGGAACTCGCCGCGCCGGCGTCGATCCGCCGCGAACTCGAAGCGGCGGAGGAGAAACGCGCGGCCGGGGAGATCTCGCCCGAGGAGGAGGCCGAGGTCCAGCAGCAGGTCCTGCGGCGGCTGAACGTGACGGAGACCGACGAGAAGGAGAGGTGACCCGCCAGTGGCTCCACGCGATGAGGCCGAAGGGGACGGCGCGCTGTCCGCGCCGGAAGCGGCGTCGCGGGCACTCGCCCACGCCGGTGAGCTGATCAGCCGGAACCCGGTGTCGGTCACCTCGGTCGAACCCACCGACGACGGCTGGCTCGTCGAGCTCGAAGTGCTGGAGGACCGGCGCATCCCGTCCTCGGCCGACATGCTGGCCCTGTACGAGCTGGAACTCGGCGCGGACGGCGAGCTGCTCGCCTACCGGCGCACCAAGCGGTACGTCCGCGGCCGGGCCGACAGCGGAAGCGGGGTGTCCTGACATGGCCGCTGGGCAGCCGGCCACCACGCCGGGCGGAGGCGGGTCCCCCGCGCTCGGCAACCACCAGCCCGCCAACCTGGGGGACATCCTCGAGAGAGTGCTCGACAAGGGCCTGGTGATCGCCGGGGACATCCGGGTCAACCTGCTCGACATCGAACTGCTGACCATCAAGCTGCGGCTGGTGATCGCCTCGCTGGAGACCGCGCGGGAGGTCGGGATCAACTGGTGGGAAAGCGATCCGTGGCTCTCCGGCGACACCACGCGGCTGCAGCGGGAGAACCGCGAGCTGCGGGCCCGCGTCGAGGAGCTGGAGGGCGCGGACGAGCGCGCCGTGATCGAGGACCGGCACCGTGACTGAGGACAGCGGGATCTGGCTCTACGCCGTGACCCGGCGGGAGGGCGCCGGCGCGGCAGGGGAACTGCCCGGCGTCGCCGGGGAAGCGCTGCGCACGGTGGAGGCAGGCGGGCTGGCGGCGGTCGTCGGCGACGTTCCACTGGAGACGTTCGGCGAGGAGGCCCTGCACCGCAACCTGGAGGACCTGGACTGGCTCGGCGCCGTGGCCCGCGCGCACGACGCCGTGGTCGGCGCCCTCGCCGGCGCCGGTCCGGTCGTGCCGGTGCGGCTGGCCACGGTGTACCGCGACGAGCACGGCGTGCGCCGCGTCCTCGAACACCGCGGGCACGAGCTGACGCGCACCCTGGACCGCGTCGCCGGGCGGACCGAGTGGGGCGTCAAGGTCTTCGCCGGAGAGCCGCCGCCCGGGCGCGAGGAGACGCCGTCCCGCCGGGGGGCCGGGACGGCGTACCTCGCCCGGCGCCGGGCCGAACGGGACGCGCGCGCGGAATCCGAACGGCTCGCGCGCGAGCAGGCCGCGAAGGTCCATTCCAGACTCGCGGCGCTGGCCGCCGGCGCGCGCCTGCACCCGTTGCAGAGCAAGGCGTTGTCCGGTGACGACCAGCAGATGGTGCTCAACGCCGCCTACCTCGTCGGCGACGACGACGCGCGCACCTTCGCCGAGGCGGTGGCGGCCTGCGACGACGACAGCCCGGCGATCCGGGTGCAGCTCACCGGGCCGTGGCCGCCGTACTCGTTCTCGTCCTTGGAGGAAACATGACCGAACCGGTTCCCGCGCCCGTCGCCGACCAGCCGGTGGCGCTGGTCGACCTGCTCGACCGGGTCCTCGCCGGCGGGGTCGTCGTGACCGGCGAGATCACCCTGTCCATCGCCGACGTCGACCTCGTGCACATCTCGCTGCGGACCCTGCTGTCCTCCGTGAGCGCCCTGCAGCCCGCCGATGACTGACCCCGCGAAGCGCCGCATCGACACCGATCCGGACAGCGTCGAGCGCGGTCTGGCCGGCCTCGTGCTGACCGTGGTGGAACTGCTGCGGCAACTGATGGAGAAACAGGCGCTGCGCCGGGTCGACCGCGGCGACCTCACCGACGAGCAGGTCGAGGCGATCGGGCTGACGCTCATGCGCCTGGACGAGCGCATGACGGAACTGTGCGAGCATTTCGGGGTGTCCCCGGAGGAATTGAACATCGATCTCGGCCCGCTCGGCCCGTTGCTGTCGGATCGGCGGTGATGTGAAAAAGGTTTCGCCGGGAATTGTCCGGGAATCCGGAAGCATCGCCGAACAATGGAGTTGCGATGGCTATATCCGGAATCATCAGTGCCTTGCTCGTGGGGTTGGTCATCGGTGTTCTCGGCCGCCTGCTGGCGCCGGGGAAGCAGAACATCCCGATCTGGCTGACCATCGTCGTCGGTATCGTCGCGGCCTTCGCAGGCACCGCGATCGCCCGGGGTGTCGGGTACGCCGACACCGACGGTATCGACTGGCTCGAAGTGCTGACCCAGCTGGTGCTCGCCGTCCTCGGGGTCTCGCTGGCCACCGCCCTGCGGGGCGGCCGCCGGCGCAAGCTCATGCACTGACCCCCTTCCCGGCCCGGCCCGGTCCGGACACGGTTTCCGGCCCGGGCCGGGCGCCCGGTCCCCTCAGTTCACGGATGTGAAAGATGAACCTCACCGAATTCTGGAACGACGCGGTCGGAGCCGTGATCACGTTCCTGCCGAAGTTCGCCGTATTCCTGGTTGTGCTGGTCGTCGGCTGGCTCGTCGCGAAGGCGTTGCGCAAGGTCGTCAAAGTCGTGCTGGAACGGGTCGGTTTCGACCGGGCCGTGGAGCGCGGCGGGATCAAGCGAGCGCTGGAACAGTCCCGGTACGACGCGAGCGGGCTGCTGGCCGCGCTCGTCTACTACGCGGTCCTGCTGATCGCCCTGCAGTTGGCGTTCGGCGTGTTCGGGCCGAACCCGGTCAGCGCCATCCTGGCGGCCATCGTCGCCTGGCTGCCGCGCGCCATCGTGGCCATCGTCATCGTGATCGTCGCCGCGGCCGTCGGCAGCGCGCTGCACGACCTGATCCGCGGCGCGATGGGCGGGCTCAGCTACGGCCCGCTGGTCGCGAAGATGGTGCAGGTCGTGGTGATCGCCTTCGGTGTCATCGCGGCGCTGAACCAGATCGGCGTGGCCACCACGGTCACCGGGCCGGTGCTGATCGCACTGCTCGCGACCGTCGGCGGTGTGCTGGTCGTCGGCGCGGGCGGTGGCCTGATGCGGCCGATGCAGCAGCGCTGGGACCGCTGGCTCAACCGGGCCGAGGAGGAGATCCCGTCGGCCCGCACCAGGGCCGAGGCCTACCGCCGCGGCCGCGAGGACGCGGAACGGGAAGCCGGCGCCGGGGCGCCGCGGCACGCGGCCGAAACCGCCACGATGCCGCAGGAACGGACCGCGGCGATGCCGCCGTCGTCGTCGCCGGGCAGCGGGACGATGCCGCAGGACCGGCCGCAGGCCTGACCTCGTGCAGCGAACGGGGCGCCGCTACTCGTGGCGCCCCGTTCGCTTGCCGTGCGCGGATTTCGCCTGCGCCGGACGTTCGTCGTGAATCCCGGGGACCATCGGCACTTCCGCGCGGGGCCGCGGGCGCACCACGATGCCTTCATCCCACAGGTCTCCAGGAGGGTCGCGATGAAGATCGACGAGCTGATCGAGAAGGCGAAGAGCTCGGCCGGTGCGAAGCTCGTGTACACCGAGCCCTACGAGAAGGACGGCATCACGGTGATCGCGGCGGCGAGCGTCGCCAGCGGCGCGGGCGGCGGCGACGGCGTCGACAAGGAGGGGCAGCACGGCGAGGGCGGCGGGTTCGGACTGACCGCCAAGCCGACCGGGGCCTACGTCATCAAGGACGGCACGCTGCGCTGGGAGCCCGCCATCGACGTCAACCGGTTGGTCGGCGTCGTGGGCGCGGTCGTCGTGGCCGTGTTGCTGTTCAGCTCGCGCATCGCGAAGGTCCACGCCCGCCGGGCCATCGCGCGGGCCGCGGCGGTGCCCGCGCCCTGACCGCTGGCCGGCGCGGTGCCGTCAGCGCACCACGGACGCCCCGGGCCGGGGCGCGTCGGCGTGCTCGCCGGTCTGGAGTTTGGCGGCGAGCACGGCCGCCTGGGTGCGGCGTTCCAGTCCGAGTTTGGCCAGCAGCCGGGAGACGTAGTTCTTGATGGTCTTCTCGGCGAGGAACATGCGCTGGGCGATCTGCGCGTTGGTCAGTCCTTCGCCGATGAGGTCGAGCAGGGTGCGCTCGCGGTCGGTGAGGCCGGCCAGCGGCCCGTGGTCGGCGGCGTTCGCCCGCAGTTTGGCCATCAGGGTCGACGCGGCACGCGTGTCGAGCAGGGAGCGGCCGGAGCCGACCTCGCGCACGGCCGACACCAGGTGCAGCCCGGCGATGTCCTTGATGGCGTAGCCGCCCGCGCCGGCGAGGATGGCGTTGAGCATGGCCTCCTCGTCGGTGTAGGAGGTCAGGATGAGGACGTTGAGCCCGGGGATCCGTGACCGCAGCTCACGGCAGAGTTCGATGCCGTTGCCGTCGGGCAGGCGCACGTCGAGCACCGCGACGTCGGGTTTGAGCGCGGGGATCCGGGCCATGGTCTGCGCGGCGGTGGCCGCTTCGCCGACGACCTCGAGTTCGGAGTCGGTGCCGAGCAGCTCGGCGACGCCGCGGCGGACGACCTCGTGGTCGTCGACCAGGAACACGGTGATCACGGCAGGACCCTTTCGCAGGTGACCTCCCCAACCTAGAGCCCACCGGACCTCGCGTGACCCGGCGGAAGTCACCTCCGGCGGGGACCAAGGTCACTTTCGCGTCTCACCACCTGCCCCGGTGCGTTCCCGGCGGTTGTTAACGGGCCGTTTTCCCCGGTCCGCCCGCAGCGCGGGGAGACTGGGCGGATGAGCACCGGAACCGGCTATGTGCTTGGGCACCACGATCCCGAGGTCGAGCGGCTCCTCCTGCAGGGGCGCCTCTACCGCGGCCACACCGAGCACGCCTTGCGCCAGGCCGGGCTCGAACCCGGCATGCGCGTCCTTGACGTCGGCTGCGGCCCGGGCGACGTGTCGATCGCCGCGGCGCACCTCGTCGGGCCCGCGGGGTCGGTGACCGGTGTCGACGCGCAGGCCTCGATCCTCGACCTCGCCGCGCAGCGGGCCGCCGGGGCCGGGCTGTCGAACGTCACATTCCGCCACGCCGCGATCGAGGAGCTGGACGCGCCCCGGCCGTTCGACGCGGTCATCGGCCGCCTGATCCTCATGCACCTGCCGGACCCGGCCGCCGCGCTGCGCCGGCTGGCCGGGCTGGTCCGGCCGGGCGGCCTGGTGTCCTTCCAGGACTTCGACGTCAGCGGCGCCCGCAGTGCCCCGGAGATCTCGCTGTTCGACCGGGTGCGGGACATCATCGTGCAGGCGTTCCGGGGTGCGGGCGCGACCACCGAGACGGGCACGGCGCTCCCGGGGCTCTTCCACGCGGCCGGCCTGCCCATGCCCGCCTTGACGATGGGCGCGTGCCTCGGCCCACTGTCCGATCCGGACATCCTGGGCTTCGTGATGGGCGTGTGGCGCGCCCTGTTGCCGGTGGCCGTCCAACTCGGACTGGACGTCGGCGACCTCGCCGACCTCGACCGCCTGCCCGCCCGGCTGGTCGCCGAGGCGACGGAAGCCGGCGCAATCGCGATCCTGCCGCCGCTGGTCAGCGCCTGGGCGCGGGTGCCAACCGTCTGAGCGTCAGGACAGGCCCAGCCGGCGCAGCGCTTCCGGCAGCCGGTTGAGCAACGGCTGCGGCGCCTGCCCGCCGAGCGTGGCGCGCAGGTACAGCCCGTCGCCCAGCAGTCCCACGATCTCGGCGGTGAGCGGATCGCCGACATGCCCGGCCAGCAGCTCCGACCACAGCCGGCCGACCTCGTTCATCGCGTCGGTGACCTTCGGCTCGCTGCCCAGCAGCCGCAGCGCGGCGATCGACGCGCGGTGGGCGGGCTTGGTCATGTCCGCGTCGGTCACCGAGGAGAGCAGGTAGTAGCGCACCACGCCCTCGGGCGCGGTGCGCGCGTACTCGACGTCCGCGGCCGTCAGCCGCAGCAGCCGGTCGAGGAGGCCGTCGAGCAGGGCGTCCTTCGACCCGAAGTGGTACAGCAGCCCGCCCTTCGACACCTTCGCGCGCGCGGCGACGGCGTCGAGCGTGACCGCGGCCGAACCGCTCTCGATGAGGATGTCCTGGTAGGCGTCGAGGATCTGTTCCCGCGCGGAGGGGCGTCCCATGACGCTTGACTATACCGTCCGGACGGTTTAGTTTCGATCCGAGGGGCAAACTGTACCGTCCGGACTGTTCAGAAAAGGATCGTGATCGTGATGGCCGGGGGACACCGGGACTGGGCCGCGCTGGGCGTGCTGGTCCTGCCGGTGCTGCTGATCAGCGTCGACATGACGGTGCTCGGGTTCGCGCTGCCGTACCTGAGCGAGGACCTCGGCCCGACCGGCGCCGAGCAGCTGTGGATCGTCGACATCTACTCGTTCGTGCTCGGCGGGCTGCTGGTGCTGATGGGCACGCTGGGGGACCGGATCGGGCGGCGCAGGCTGCTGCTGTCCGGCGCCGTCGCCTTCGGCGTCGCGTCCGTGGCCGCGGCGTTCGCGACCAGCCCGGGCATGCTCATCGCGGCGCGGGCGCTGCTCGGTGTCGGCGGGGCGACCCTGATGCCGTCGACGCTGGCGCTGATCCGGTCGATCTTCACGGACCCGGCGCGGCGGCGGACCGCGATCGCGGTGTGGGGCGCCGGGTTCTCCGGCGGGATGGCGCTCGGCCCGGTGCTGGGCGGCTGGCTGCTGGAGCACTTCTGGTGGGGCTCGGTGTTCCTGATCAACGTGCCGGTGATGGTGGTGCTGCTCGTCGCGGGGCCGTTCCTGCTGCCGGAGGCGCGCGACCCGCGGCCCGGCCGCTTCGACCCGCTGTCCGCCGTGCTGTCGCTGGCCGCGGTGCTGCCCGTGGTGTACGGCATCAAACGGTTCGCCGAGCACGGCGCCGATCCGCTCGCGGCCGGGAGCGTGCTGACCGGCGCGGCGTTCGCGGTGGTGTTCGTGCGGCGTCAGCGCGCCCTGCCGGATCCGATGCTGGACCTGGCGCTGTTCCGGGACCGCCGGTTCAGCGCGTCGGTGCTGACCAACATGCTCGGCGTGTTCGCGCTCGTCGGCCTGCTGTTCCTGGTGCCGCAGTACCTCCAGCTGGTGCTGGGGCTGCGGCCGATGACGGCGGCGCTGTGGCTGCTGCCGACGACGGTCACCGGGATCGTGGGCTCGTTCGCCGCCGCCCGGCTCGCCCGGCGCGTTCCGGTCCCGCGGCTGATCGGCGGCGGGCTGCTGGCCGCGGCGGCGGGTTTCGCGGCGCTGGTGACGCTCGGCGTCCACAGTGGACTGGCGATTCTGGTGGCCGGGATGGCGCTGGTCGGCTTTGGGGTGGCGCTGTCCGAGACGCTCACCAACGACCTCATCATCACCGCGGCGCCGCCCTCGCGTGCCGGTGCGGCGTCGGCGATTTCGGAGACGGGGTTCGAGCTGGGTGGCGCGCTCGGCACGGCGGTGCTGGGCAGCATCGCGGCGGCGGTCTACCGGGCCCGCGTGCCGGGCGACGCGGGGGAGACGGCACGCGAAACCCTCGGCGGCGCGGTCGCGGCGGCCGCCGGGCTGCCGCCCGCGCGGGCCGAGGCCCTGCTGGCCGCGGCCAGGGCGGCGTTCGTGCACGGCCTGCAGGTGAGTGCCGTGGCCGGGGCCGCGCTGCTCGCCTACACCGGGGTGCAGGCGCTGGTCCTGCTGCGGTCTAGAGGAACAGGCGCAGCACCCGCGCACGAGCCTCGCCGAGCAGCGGCTCCGCGCGGCTGACGAGGTCGCGCAGTTCGGCGGCCCGCTCGCCGCGCGGGGCGGTGTAGGTGGTCGCGGACCCGTGGGCGAACCAGTTGCTCAGGTCGTTGCGAGCGGTTTCCCGGAGCGGCTCGTCCGGGCCCAGCAGCAGGCGCAGGTCCAGGGCGAGGCGGGGCCAGGTGTCGCGCGCGGACAGCAACTGGAACGCGTTGCGCCTGCGGTGCCCGGGCTGGCCGGGATCGAGCATGCGGCGTAGCGCCGCCTCGTCGATCTCGGTGGCGCACCCGCGCAGCGCGAGCACCACCTGCCGGGCGACGCGCGGGGACGGGTCGGCGAGCAACGGCGCCAGGCGGTCGACCGGGACCACCCGCAGCCGCCGCAAGGCGCGGACGGTTTCGGCGCGCACCTTGGGCCGGGGATCGCCGAGCAGCGGCAGGAGCAGCGCCCCGTCGGCCTCGGTTCCCGTCTCGCCGAGGCCCGCGACCGCACCCGGGCTCGCCGCCGCGGTCACCAGCTTGCGGTAGTGCGGGGCCGGGTCCTCGCCCGCGCGGCGCAGGACGAACTGGGCGTACGCGCGGACCAGCGAAGCGGGGTCGGCCAGCGCCGGCAGCGCGTCAGCGGGGTCGCGGACCGCCCGGGCGCGCAGGGCGGCCGTGCCGCTGCTGCGGAGCAGGTGCAGCACCTCGGGGTCGGTGCTGCCGGCCAGGCGGGCCGCGCAGGCCAGCCGGATCTTCAGGTCCGCGTCCTGGAGCCCGGCCGTCAGCTCGCCGACGTCGGCGCGCCCCGAGGTGTAGACGGTCCGGCGGGTGAGCACGTCGGGGGAGGCGAGGGTGGCCGAGCGGACTTCGGGCGTCCGCAGCATGCCTTCGAGTGTCACGGCCAGCCACTCGCCCTGCGCGCGTGGCCGCAGCAGGCACGCGAACGGGAACAGGTCCACCGCGGTCATCGGGTCCCGGAAGAGGTGGCGGAGGCACTCCCGCCGGGCGCGCTCGCGCACCTGCGGCACCCAGTCCGCCGCGCGGATCGCCAGCACCGGCAGGGCGATCCGCTCGTCGAGCCGTGTCAGCGCGGCTTCGCGGAGGCGGCCGTCCCGGCCGAGCGCCCGGGCCAGCACGCCGCGGTGCCCCTGTGGGTGGCGCCGCGCGCCGTCGTCGACGGCGAGCCACAGGCGCGGGCTCGCCCCCGCCATCGCCGCGACCTCGGCGTCGGCGTTCCGCGCGGCACGCACCGCCGCGAGTCGCTCCGCCACCTCGTCCTGGTTGATCCGCACCCGGCGATCGTCGCGCCTGCGGGACCGTCCGCCAACCGGTTATCGCGTGGTGTGGGCCCCGCCGTTGACGTGCAGGGTCTGTCCCGTGATGTGCCGGGCGCCCTCGGAGGCGAGGAAGAACGTCGTCGCCGCGACGTCGTCCGGGTGGCCCGCCCGGCCGTTGTGCGTGGCCGCGATCAGGGCACTGCGCCGGTCCTCGCTGAGTTTTCCGTGGAAGAAACCGGTTTCCGCGATGTAGCCGGGCGCGATCAGGTTCGCCGTCACGCCCTTCGGCCCGACCTCCGACGACAGCCCGGCCGTCCACGCCGCCAGCGCCGCCTTCGCCGCGCCGTAGGAGGACGCGGCGTACTCCGCGCCGATCGAGCCGATGTTGATGATCGACCCGCCCGGTCGCAGCCGGTCCCGCACGGCGGTGGTGGTGAGCACGGCGCTGAGCAGATTGGCGTCCAGGTTCGCCCGCCACGCCCGCAGCACCTCGCCGAGGCCCTCGCCGGCCGGCGCGGTGAGGTCGGTGTTGCCGCCCGCCATGTTGACCAGCACGTCCAGCTCCGGCCCGAGCTCGTCGGCCATCCGCGCCACCTGCTCCGGATCGGTGGCGTCGCAGGTGATGGCCCGCGCGCCGATCTCGGCCGCGGCCCTGGCGAGCCGTTCGCCGTTGCGGCCGGTGACGACCACGGTGTCCCCGGCCGCGCGGAACCGGGCGGCGACCGCCCTGCCGATTCCGCTCCCGCCGCCGGTGACCAGCACGATCCGACCCACTGAGCATCTCCTCTCTGCTATGTTTAGCTCTAAACGTAGCGGAGGGAGGCAGGCCGTGTCGAACGACCCCGGCGCCGACGGCTACCCGATGGCGTCGATCCTGCGGTGGCCCGCGCACGACATCGCCGAGTCGTGGCGGCGCGAGCTGCCCGGCGTGCGCACCGAATCCATCGAGATCATCACGCCGGTGTGGCGGGTGGCGAAGCTCCTCGCCGACGACCGGCGGCGCACCCTGGCCGAACTCGGCGTCGATCCGTCCACACTGGACCTGCTGAGCGTGATCCGGCGCGCGGGCCCGCCGTACGAGCTGACCACCCGCGAGATCACCCGGCGCACGCTGGTCACCCCCGGGGCGGTGTCCCAGCGCGTGGCCCGCGCCGAGCGGGCCGGGCTCGTCGCACGGGCCCCCTCGTCGGCATCGCGCCGCGCGGTCGCCGTCCGGCTCACCAACGCCGGGCACCGCCTCATCGAAACCACCGTGCGCAGGCTGCTCGAACACGAGGCGGACCTGATCGGCGGGCTCGCCCCGGACGAGCGCCAAGCCCTCACCGGCCTGCTCGCGCGGCTGGAGCGGACACTCGCGCCGGAACCAGGGTGAGCGCGATCAGCACGGCGACGACCAGGAGCCCGGCACCCAGCGCGAGGCCGAACGCGTACCCGTCGACGGGGGTGCCGGATCTGCTGTGCGCGGCCGTGCCGAGCGCGGCCAGCCCGAGCGACGCCCCGATCTGCCGCGAACTGTTGAGCAGACCGGAGGCCGTGCCCGCCTCGCCCGGCGCGACACCGCCCGTGGCCACCGACACCACCGGCCCGAGGCACAGTCCGAAGCCGACACTCGTCACGATCGACGGGCCGAGGACATCGGCCAGGAACGACCCGTCGGCGCTCAGGAAGCCGAACCAGGCGAATCCCGCCGCGGTCAGCACCCCGCCGCCCGCCATCAGCGTCCGCGGCGCGAACCGGTTGCCGAGCTTGACGGCCAGCACCGACCCGGCGACCACCCCGAGCGCGAAGGGCAGGAACTGGACCCCGGCCGCCGCGGGCCCGGTCCCGAGCACCTGCTGCAGGTAGAGCGAGACGAAGTAGAACGCCGACGCCATCGCCGCGCCCAGGAGCAGGTTGTAGAGGTTCGCCCCGGCCACCGCACGGTTGGCGAGCAACCCGG
Organism: Amycolatopsis thermoflava N1165; assembly: GCF_000473265.1. Lineage (NCBI taxonomy): Bacteria > Bacillati > Actinomycetota > Actinomycetes > Pseudonocardiales > Pseudonocardiaceae > Amycolatopsis > Amycolatopsis thermoflava. The sequence continues at coordinate 1,724,102 of NZ_KI421511.1, read as the reverse complement.
GGCGCACCAGCGGATCGCGGGCTGTCGTCCGTTCGATGTGGACGAACGCGGCGAGCAGCGCGACGGCGAGCGCCAGCGTGACGAGCGTGACCGGCGAGGCCCATCCGTGCTGGTCGGTGCGCACGACGCCGAACACGAGCGTGGTCATGCCCGCGGTGGCCAGGACGGCGCCCAGCACGTCCGGCCTGCCGTCGCGGGCCGGGTGGTCGGCGGCGACGCCCCGCCGTGCCAGCACCAGCGCGACAACCGCCATCGGCGCGCTGACGAACATCACCCACCGCCAGCCCGCGTACTCGGTGAGGACGCCGCCGATGAGCACACCTAGCGCGCCGCCGGCGGCGTTCGTCGCGCTCCACACGCCGAAGGCCCGCACTCGTTCCGGTCCGGCGGGGAAGGTCGAGGTCAGCAGCGCCAGCGCGGCCGGGGCGGCCGCCGCGGCGCCGATGCCCTGCACGGCGCGTGCCGCGACCAGTTGACCGGGGTCCTGAGCGAAACCGCCTGCCAGCGAAGCGATGCCGAACACGGCGAGCCCGGTCAGCAGGACCCGCCTCCGGCCGTGCCGGTCGGCCAGCTTGCCGCCGAGCAGGAGCAGCCCGCCGAAGGTGAGCGCGTAGGCGTGGATCACCCAGGTCAGGCCCACCGCGGTGAAGCCGAGCGCCGCACCGATCCGCGGCAGCCCGACGTTCACCACCGACAGGTCCAGCGACACCGTGAACTGCACGACGGCCACCGCGGCGAGGGTGAGCCCCGCCCGGACAGCCGGCGCCGTCGATTCCGTCTTCGTCATGCCCCAGTCCTCCGGAGTTTTCGAACGCGTTCCGAAAGTAGCATCGGCGGGGTCCGGCTGTCGACCGCGGAGGAGGGCAGCATGATGGACCCGTGCCCCGACCCGATGCAGCGCGCGCCCGGACCGGGCGGCCACCGGTGACGTCCCGCGCGGAGATCCTGGCGGCCGCGCGGCGGCTCATCGACCGCGACGGCTGGGAGAAGCTGAGCGTCCGCAAGCTGGCCGCGGAACTGGGGATCGGGCCGACGACCCTGTACCACCACGTGCGGGACAAGGCGGACCTGCTGGTGCAGCTGCTCAACACCTACACCGGGCAGCTCGACCGGCCCCCGCTGCCCGACGACCCGCGGGAGCGGATCGTCGTGGCGGCCACGGTGATGCACGAGGCTCTCGCGGCGTGGCCGTGGGCCGCGGAGGTCGTCACCGTCGACGGGTTCGTCGGCCTGCTCGACGAACCGGCGCTGTGGATGGTCGAGACGATCGTGGGCGGCGCCGTCGACAGCGGATGCACGCACGCGCAGGCCGTCGGCGTCTTCCGCGGCATCTGGTACTACACGGCGGGCGAGGTCCTCGTCCGCGCCCGCTCCGCGCGCCGGGACGAACGGCCCACGCGCGACGGCGCCTTCCGCTTCGACCCGGCGGAGACGCCGCACCTGGCGGCGATCGGGGACCGCTGGCCGGAGCTGGCGGCACGCGACACCTACGCCGACGGCCTGCGCGCGCTCGTCGACGGCCTGCTCGACCGGCGGTGACGGCGCGGGGCCGGCCAGGGCCGGCCCCGGGCCGCGGGATCAGGCGGTGCCGGTGAACGTCCAGACCGCCGTCGAGCCGGGGCCGACCACCAGGTTCGACTGGCCGATCTGCTCGACGTGCCGCGGCACCGACCGGTTGAGCGTGAACACGACCTGCTTGAGGCCCGCCTGCTCGCGGGGCACCGCGTCGTAGCGGATGGTGGTGCCGCCGCCGCTGGCGATCACGCTGCCGTCGGCCAGGGTGACCACCTTGAAACCGCCCGCGGTCAGCAGCGGCACCGTGATCGCGAGGTCCTCCGGGGTGACCCCGATGCGGATCGCGGCGATGTCCCGCATCAGGTGGTCCTGGTAGCCGTCGGGCAGGTACCGCTCGCGGCTCACGTCGTCGGGCGTGGCGGCGGGCTCGGTGCCGCTGCGCGGATCGGCGAAGTACTCCGGCAGGTACTCCATCGCCCAGCCGTCGAACGCCTGGTACGCGGGCGCGGCGCGCACGGTGTCGAACCAGGGCACCGGGACGCCGTCGCCGAAGTCCCGGGTCTGCCGGTAGTCCACCGGGGTGATGCCCTGGTCCTGGAGGCGCTGCCGCACCTTGGCCAGGTCGCCGGCGCGCTCGCTGGACAGCGCGGTCCCCGCGGCGCCGAACAGGCCGTCGGAGCCGGGCAGGTCGCCGACGCCGAACAGTTCGAGGTAGGTCTCGCGCCCCTTCAGGTAGCGGCCGGTCCAGGTGATGCCGCCGCCGGTGGTGGTGCGGACCTCGAAGTTCGCGAACTCCCGCAGGTAGGCGGAGTGCTCGACGGCGTCCGCGGTCTGTCTGTCCAGCACGTCGTAGGCGTGGTTGTAGAACAGCAGCTGCGGCACGCGTCCGTCTTCGTCGGCCTGGGCGGCGGGCGCGGCCACGGCCGCCCCGGCGACAGCGAGGGTGAGTGCGGCGATCGTCCGCCGGAAACGCAGTTGTCGGATCATGGCGGGATTGAATCCCGACCGGTCAACCGGCACCGTGGTCTACACTGGTGATCGCGGCCCGCACAGTTCTGCCTCGGGCCGCGTTTCGTTGTCGGCCACCACGTGCCGCGACCGTGCCGGTCCGCGCCGGGCAGGACGACCCCCGACGTTCGGAGCCTTCCCCGTGACTTCTGCCCCTGTGTCCGCTTCCGCCGCGCCTTCCTTCGCCGCGCTCGGCGTGCCTCCGGTGCTGGTCGCCGCGCTGGCCGAGCGGGGCATCGACGCGCCGTTCCCGATCCAGGCGGCGACCCTGCCGCACTCGCTGGCCGGCCGGGACGTGCTCGGCCGGGGCCGCACCGGCTCCGGCAAGACCTACGCGTTCGCGCTCCCGGTGCTGACCCGGCTCGCCGCGAGCCGCGCGCCGCGCAGGCCGGGGCGGCCCCGCGCGCTGATCCTCGCGCCGACCCGCGAACTCGCCACCCAGATCGACGCGGCGCTGGCGCCGCTGGCCGAGGCGCTGTCGCTGCGCACCATGACCGTGTTCGGCGGGGTCGGCGCGGCGCCGCAGATCGCCGGGCTGCGCGCCGGGGTCGACGTGCTGGTCGCGTGCCCCGGCCGGCTCGCCGACCACCTCGCGAGCGGGCACGCGCACCTCGACGCCGTCGAGATCACCGTCCTCGACGAGGCCGACCACATGGCCGACCTCGGGTTCCTGCCACAGGTGAAGCGGCTGCTGGACCGCACACCGCGCGACGGTCAGCGGCTGTTGTTCTCGGCCACCCTGGACGCCGGGGTCGACGTGCTCGTGAAGCGGTTCCTCAGCGACCCGGTCACGCACAGCGTCGACTCCGCGCGCTCGCCGGTGGCGACGATGGAGCACCACGTGCTGCACGTCGAGCCGGACACGCGGCTGGACGTGCTGGTGGACCTGGCGGCCGCGCCCGGCCGGACGGTCGTGTTCACCCGCACCAAGCACCGGGCGAAGGCGCTGACGCGCAAGCTCGTCGCGGCGGGCGTGCCCGCGGTGGAGCTGCACGGCAACCTCGGCCAGACCGCGCGGACCCGCAACCTGGCCGCGTTCTCCGACGGCAGCGCGACCACGCTGGTGGCCACCGACATCGCCGCCCGCGGCATCCACGTGGACGACGTGGCGCGGGTCATCCACGCCGACCCGCCGGTCGAGCACAAGGCCTACCTGCACCGTTCCGGCCGCACCGCCCGAGCGGGCGCGGCGGGCGTGGTGATCACGCTGATGACCGACGACCAGATTTCGGACGTCCGCGCCCTGACCAGGAAGGCCGGGATCAGCCCGGTCACGACCCGGCTGGCGCCCGGGCACGAGCTGCTGAGCGAGCTCGCACCGGGCGACCGGGTCTTCCGCAAGCTCCCAGCGCGCAGCGGCGCGGGCGCGGCCGCGGGCCGGGGTGGTGCGGGTGCGTCGCGCCGGTCGGGCGCGGAGCCGCGGGAGAAGCGGGCCGGTGCGGCCGCGCGAGGTTCCGGTGGCGCCCGGCGCAAGCCGGGTGGGGACGTGCGGGAGCAGCCGGGCCGTGGTGAGGCGCGGCAGCGTCCGCGTGGTGACGGTCGGCAAGACCCGGGCGCGGGTGCCGCGCGTGGATCCGGAGGCCGGCGGAAACCGGACGTGCGGCAAGAGCCGGGCGGGTCTGGCGGTGCCGGTCGGCGCGAGCCGGATGTGCGGCAGCCGGGCCGTGGTGCGGGCGCGCGCAGGTCCGGCGGCAGCGCCCGGCAAGAGCCGGGAGCCCGGCAGCCGGGCGGCGAGCGGCAGCAGACGGACCGTGCGGGCGCCACCTCCGCACGGCGGTCGGGCGGGGCCGCGGCCTTCTCCGCGGGTGCCCGCACCGGCCGCCGCCGGGGTGGCTCCTCTCGCTGATCTGCGCTGGGAGCCAACCGCGCCGCGCGCGGGATGAACCAAGCCGGGGGTGCGCCTGGGGGAGTTGCCCCGGGCCCGACGCGTCCTGGGGCCCACTCGGGCGCGCCGCGCCCGAGTGGCCCCGTGCTGGTAGCCACGCCGCCCGGGCGCGGACCTGCGCCGGGCCGCAGCCCCGTCGTGCCCAGGCGCGGCCTGCATCGAGCGTCAAGCGCGCTGGGCTTGGGCGTGAACCCGCGCCAGTGCCTTGTAGTTCTCGGCATTCGCGCGCGTCCCCGCCTGTTCCTCGGCGGTGAGCGGGCGCCGGACCTTCGCCGGGAGTCCGGCGACCAGTGAGCCGGGCGGGATGTCCGCGCCCTCGAGCACCACCGCGCCCGCCGCGACGAGGCTGCCCGCTCCGATCCTCGCGCCGTTGAGCACCACCGCGCCCATCCCGATCAGGCAGTCGTCCTCGATGGTGCAGCCGTGCAGGACCGCGCGGTGCCCGACGCTCACTCCGGAGCCGATCGTGACGGGGAACCCGGGATCGGCGTGCACGATCGTGCCGTCCTGGATGTTGCTGCCCGCCCCGACGGTGATCGTGTCCAGGTCCGCGCGCAGCACGGCCGTGTACCAGACGCCGGCGCCCGCGGCGACGGTGACCGCGCCGGCGACCACCGCGCCCTGCGCGATCCACGCGCCCGCGTCGACGGACGGCTCCGTGCCGTCCACGGTGAGGTGTGCCATGGGTGTCCTTTCCCAACCTGTCTACTGTGGATCAGAGTGCGGACGGCAGGATCGCCGCCGTCCAGGCGAGCAGGGGCGCGCCCGCCACGACGAGCGCGCTGTAGGCGAGCATGCGGCGCTGGAAGACGCGCTTGTCGGGGACCTGGGCCTGCGCGAGCACGATGATCCCGTTGGTGGAGAACGGGCTCACGTCCACGACGGTGGAGCAGAAGCCGAGTGCGACGACGAACCCGGCGGCGCCGAGCTGCCCGAGGTCGAGCAACGGCACGGCCAGCGGAAGCGCGATCCCGAGGGTGCCGATGGACGAGCCGAACGCGGACACGATCGCCACGGCGAAGCACAGCAGCAGCGCGGCGAGCACCGGCGACCCGAGTGCCGCGGCCGCCTCGCCGAGCATCGCCAGGGTGCCGTTCTCCTTCAGCACCGCCATGTACGACAGCATCCCGCACACCAGCAGCACGGCGGGCCAGGCGACCTCGTCGGCCGACGGCTTGTGCCGGTCCGGGGCGAGCAGCAGCAGGACGGCGGCGATGACGAACGCCGCCAGCCCGACGTCGATCCCGAACGCCCCGGTGACCAGCAGCGCGAGCATGCCGGTCAGGGTGATCACCCGCAGCGGGGTGACCCGCGGCTCGGTGACGACGGTGGTCCGGGTCCGCGTGAGCGTGCCGGTGGACCCGCCACCGCCGGCCGGCTGGGCCGGTCCCGCCACGTCCTCGTCGCGGCCGAAGAGGTCGCGCCCGAGGACCGCGAACAGCACCGCGGCGATGAGCACGTTGAGCCCGAACGGCACGGCGAACAGCAGCAGCGGGCTGACGTCCAGGCCGGCGTCGTGCACCATGCCGGTGGTGAACGCGCCGTAGACGGTGATGGGGGAGAACGCGGCCGACAACGCGCCGTGGCTGAGCATCATGCCCATCAGCAGCGGGTTGATCCGGTAGCGGGCCGCGATCGGCATCGCGATGGGTGCGAGCATGCCGACCGCGAGCACCGACCCCAGCGACATGAGCACGGCGGCTAGCGCGAACATCAGCCACACCACCGCCCACCGCCGCCCGCGCACCAGCTTGAGCGATGCGGCGACGACGAGGTCGATCGTGCCGTTGACTTTCGCCACCCCGAACAGCAGCGTGATGCCGACGACGAGGACGAACGTGTCGCCGGGGAAGTACCCGGTGACGTCGTCGACGGAGATGCCGGAGATCGCGCCGACGACGAACGCGGCGACGAACGCGAGGATCCCCATGTTGACGGGCAGGACCGTGGCGAGGGTGAACACCGCCACGAGGACGAGGAGTGAAACGAACTGGACCATTGCGACCTGTTCCGGTCACGCACGCCCGCGGGGCGGGCCACGTCACCATTGACGAGGGACCAGGGGAACGACGCGGCCGGTCAGGCCGGTGCGGGGGCGCGGCGCAGCGCCTCCCGCACGGTGGCGACCGCAGTGGACAGCACGTCTTCGTCGATCCCGGTGGGGATCCCGTGGGCGTGCAGGTGGGCCACGAGATCCTCGGTGGCGATGTTGCCGTGGGCGCCCGGGGCGAACGGGCAGCCGCCGTAGCCGCCCGCGGCGCTGTCGAAGCGGGTGACGCCCGCCTCGATCGCGGCGTCCACTGTGCTCAGTGCCTGACCGTGCGCGTTGTGCAGGTGCAGGGAGAGTTCGACGTCGGGCAGTGCGTCGCGGACGTGCGCGAGCGAGGTCATGACCTGGTCCGGCGTGGCGGTGCCCAGCGTGTCGGCGAGCCCGATGCGGCGGATGCCCATCGCGGCGAACCGCCGGGTGACCGCGACCAGCCGGTCCGGGGCGACCGCGCCGTCGAACGGGCACACGAACGCGGTCGAAATGCCGGCCCGGAAAGCGGTTCCGGGGTGCTCGGCCACCGCGCGGGCCAGGTCGTCCAGCGCGGCGTCGCTGTCCCGGCCGGCGTTGGCGCGGCTGTGCCCGCTGCTGGCGGAGGCGACGACCAGCACGTCGCGGGCGCCCGCGACGACGGCGCGGCGCACGCCGCGGGCGTTCAGCGCGAGGAAGGTGTAGTGCACGGAGTCCTGGTGCGGCAGGGCGGCCACCAGGTCCTCCGCCCCGGCCATCTGCGGCACCTTGTCGGGGTTGACGAACGATCCGGCTTCCAGGTGCCGCAGGCCGGCGGCGACGAGCGCCTCCGCGATCGCGACCCGGTCGGCCACCGGCACCACGGCCGGCTCGTCCTGCAGGCCGTCGCGCAGCACCACGTCGGTGATGGTCACGCTCACCTCAGATCACCTTCCGCTCGCGATAGCCGGACAGGCGGTCGGCGCCGATGCCGAGCAGCCCGCCGAGCACGGCTTCGGTGTGTTCGCCCAGTTCCGGGCCCGCCCACCGGACGTCGCCGGGGGCGCCGGGCAGGCGCGGGACCACACCGGGGAAGCGGATCTCCTCGGGCTCGTCCTCGACCACGACCTTGAGGGGGCGCAGCATGTCCCGCGCGCGGTAGTGCTCGTCCGCGGCGATGGCCCGCGCGTCGTACACCGGCCCCGCAGGCACCCCGGCTTCGTTGAGGATCCGCACCGCCTCCGGCGCGGTGTGCGCGGAGGTCCACGCGGTGATGGCGGTGTCGAGTTCGTCTTCCCGGGCGGAGCGGGCGTCGCCGTCGGCGAGCGCCGGGTCCTCGGCCAGGTCCTGGCGGCCGACCGCGGTCATCAGGCGGCCGAACGCGCCGCTGGAGTTGCCCGCGATCATGACCGACTGCCCGTCGGCGGTGGGGTAGACGCCGCTGGGCACCACACCGGGCAGGTTCCCCGCGGTGCGTTCGCGCACCACGCCGTAGGCGTCGTAGTCCGGGATCAGCGACTCCATCATCATGAACACCGACTCGTAGAGCGCGACGTCGGCGACCCGCGGGCCGTCGTGGGGGAGACCGCGCGCCTTGCCCAGCAACAACATCAGCGCGCCGACGACGCCGTAGAGCCCGGCGGCGGCGTCGGCGATCGGCGCGGCCGGCCGCACCGGGGGACGGTCGGGGTGCCCGGTGACCTGCCGCAGCCCGCCGAAGGCTTCGGCGACGCCGCCGAACCCGGCGCGGTCGCGGTACGGGCCGGTCTGCCCGTAACCGGAGATGCGGACGACCACGAGGTCCGGGTTCACCGTGGTGAGGTCGGCCGGCCCGAGGCCCCAGCGTTCCAGCGTGCCGGGGCGGAAGTTCTCGACCACCACGTCGCACTGCCGCACCAGGTCCAGGACGAGCGCGCGGCCCTCGTCCTGCTTGAGGTCCAGCGTGACCGACTTCTTGTTGCGGGCGATGGTCCGGAACAGCATCGAGGTGCTGCCGCGGGTGCGGCGCCAGCCGCGCAGCTCGTCGCCGACGCCGGGCCGTTCGACCTTGATCACCTCGGCGCCGAAGTCGGCGAAGACGCGGGTGGCGAAGGGGGCGGCGATGAAGTTGCCGAGTTCGAGCACGCGGATGCCGGTCAGGGGAGCGTCGGCCACAACGCCTCCGTTCTCAAATAATGACTAGCACTGTCATTTATCGAGAAGGACCATAAGCCGCGAGAGCCCGGCGCCACAAGACCGGCGCGCAACTTCAGCGGTGGCGCAACGCCCTTTCCAGGGTTTCCGCGGCTGCGACCACGAGGTCGCCGTACTGCGCGCCTGGCCCGTCGTCGGACACCCGGAACACCGGGGCGGCCAGGCAGACCGCGGCGACCACGTCGCCGCGGTAGCGCACGGGCGCGCTGACCGAGCACAGGCCGGGGGTCCGCTCGGACACGCTCTCCACCCAGCCCCGCCCGGCGCCGGTGAGCGCCAGAGCTGCCGATCCCTTGTCCGACAACGGCAGCACCGTGCCCACGGGCACGGCGGCGCGGAGCTCGTGGGGCGACTCCTCGCTGGCCACGCACAGCCGGTCCTCACCGCGCAGCACCCACAGCTGGGCCGTCTCGCCGGTCTCGGCCCGCAGCCCGGTGAGCACCGGCGTCGCGGCGGCCGTCAGCGCGGACGAGGCGAACCGGGGGCCGATGTGGTGGCGGCCGTCGTCGTCGCGGTGCAGCAGGCCGTGCTTGACCATGGCGGACACCAGGCGGTGGGCGGTCGGCACCGACAGTCCCAGCGCGCGGGCGATCTCGCTGGCCCCCATCGGGTTCGCCTCGACCGCGTCCAGGATCGCGACCACCCGGTCCAGCACACCGACCCCGGTCGACACCGTCTCGCGCCGCTGCTCGTCGTCCGCCACGCCGACACCGTAGCGCCGCCGGTACGCGGTCGCCGCGGCGGCTCGCTGGACAAAGTGACCAGTGAAAGCGGCCCAACGCCGGGCAGAACGCGCACAATGATCAGCGTCGGGGGCGACACTTGCGCAGCTTCGGCGCCGCCACGCACCCTTCGGCCATGCACGAAGCTGATCTCCCCGCGCTCCACCGCCTGATGGTCGTGGCGCGCCGGCTCGACGAAGAGGCCATCGCGCTGCAGCGCCAGGGCGTGTTCCCCGCCTACGCGCCCGCCAAGGGCCAGGAGGCAGCGCAGGTCGGCAGCGCCGCCGCGCTCGACCTGACCCGCGACTTCGCCTTCCCCTGCTACCGCGAGCTCGGCGTCGCGGTGGCGATGGGCGTCGACCTCGTCGGCTACCTCGCGACCCACCTCAACGTGTGGCACGGCGGGCTCTACGACCCGAAGGCCTCCCGGCTGGCGCCGTTCAACGCCGTCGTCGGCGGCCCCGTCACCCACGCGGTCGGCTGGGCGATGGGCGCGAAGCTCGACGACACCGGCGGCGCGGCGATCACCTACTTCGGCGACGGCGCCAGCTCACAGGGCGACGTGCACGAGGCGATGAACTTCGCCGGAGTCTACCGGCTGCCGGTGGTCTTCTTCTGCCAGAACAACGGCTGGGCGATCTCGGTGCCGACAGCGGAGCAGGTGGCGGGCGGCTCGGTGGCGGCCCGCGCCGCCGGGTACGGCATCGAGGGCGTGCGCGTCGACGGCAACGACGTGGTCGCGGTGTTCGAGGCGACCCGCGCCGCGCTGGACCGCGCCCGCGACGGCGGCGGCCCGACCGTGATCGAGGCCATGACCTACCGGATGGGCCCGCACTCCACATCGGACGATCCCGGCCGTTACCGTACGCTGGAGGACGAGCGCGCATGGCTCGACCGGGACCCGCTGACCCGCGCGGCCGCGCTGCTGTCCGCCGACGAGGTCGCCGCGGCCGAGGAGCACGCCGCCACGGTGGTGAGCGGTGTCCGCGACGGCCTGCTGGCGCTGAAACCACCGCCCGCCGAGGAGCTGTTCTCGTTCGTCTACCGCGAGCCCACGACGGCCCTGCTGGAGCAGCAGCGGGTGTGGAAGGAGTCCCTCGATGCCTGAGTTCTCGTTGCAGCAGGCGCTGAACCTCGCCCTGCGCCACGCGTGCGAGGACGACGACCGGGTGCTGATCTTCGGCGAGGACGTCGGCACGCTCGGCGGGGTGTTCCGGGTGACCGACGGGCTGCGCGACAAGTTCGGCGAGCACCGCGTGTTCGACACCCCGCTCGCCGAGTCCGCGATCATGGGCATGGCGGTCGGGCTGGCGGTGGCCGGGTGGCGGCCGGTGCCGGAAATCCAGTTCGACGGCTTCAGCTACCCCGCGATCGACCAGATCGTCAACCAGGTCGCGCGCATGCACTACCGCAGCCGGGGCGTGCTGAACATGCCGATCACGTTGCGGCTGCCCAGCTTCGGCGGGATCAAGGCGCCCGAACACCACGGCGAAAGCCTGGAGGCGCTGTTCGCGCACGTGCCGGGCCTCAAGGTCGTCGCGCCCGCCACCCCGAGCGAGGGCTACCGCCTGCTGCGGCAGGCCATCGCCGATCCCGACCCGGTGATCTTCCTCGAACCCAAGTCCCGGTACTGGCACCGCGAGACGTTCGACCCCACCGAGCCGGCCGAGATGCCGCCGCCCGGCACCAGCCGCATCGCCCGGCCCGGCAAGCACGGCACCCTGGTCGCGTGGGGCGCGATGGTCGCCCGCTGCCTGCAGGCCGCCGAACTGGCCGCCGAGGACGGGGTCGAACTGGAAGTCCTCGACCTGCGCTGGCTCAAGCCGATCGACACCGACGGGCTCGCGCGGTCGGTGGCCCGCACCCGCCGCGCGGTCGTCGTGCACGAGGCGCCGCTGACCGCCGGGCTCGGCGCCGAGGTGTCCGCGCTGATCACCGAACGCTGCTTCGCCGACCTGCGCGCCCCCGTGCAGCGGGTCGCCGGGTTCGACGTGCCCTACCCGTCCGGCGCGCTGGAGGACGAGTACCTGCCCAGCGTCGACCGCATCCTGACCGCCGTGCAGACCACCCTGGAGTACCGCCGTGGCTGAAGTGACCTTCCCCCTGCCCGACCTCGGCGAGGGCCTGATCAGCGCCCGCGTGCTGGAGTGGCTCGTCGCCGAGGGCGACTGGGTCGAGCGCAACGCGCCGCTGGTCGAACTGGAGACCACCAAGTCCGCCGTCGAGATCCCCTCGCCCCAGTCCGGCCGCGTCACCCGGCTGCACGTCGGCGAGGACGAGGAACTCGCGGTCGGCGCGCCGCTGGTCACCTTCACCGTGGAGGACGCCGGGATCGTCGGCACCGTCCCGGAGGAGCGCAAGCCGCAGCGGCGCGTCCGCCTGACCCTGCCGGAGGACTGAGGCGTGTTCGCCACCGCCGCAGACGGCACCAAGATCTGGTTCGACCACGCGCCCGGGGCGCGGCCGGTGCTGCTGATCCACGGCTTCGCCTCGGACAGCGCCCGCACCTGGGAGCAGACCGGCTGGGTGCGGGCGCTGGCCGGGGCCGGGCACGTGGCCGTGGACCTGCGCGGGCACGGGCAGAGCGGCAAGCCGGCCTCCGGGTATGCGCCCGGCGGCCTGGCGCGGGACGTCCTCGCCGTGCTCGACGAGGCCGGGTTGTCCACTGTGGATGCCGTGACGTACTCGATGGGCGGTCTGGTCGGGTGGGAGCTGGCGCGGCTCGCCCCGGGACGGATCGGCCGGATGGTGCTCGGCGGCATCGGCGGGCGCCCCATCGCCCGCGAGTCGATGGAGCGCGTGCGCGAGGCGCTGTCCGGCGGCGACCTGGACGCCTGCGTCGACGGGATGGCCGGCCACCGGCTCGACGGCCCGCCGCCGGTGCCCGTGTTGTTCGCCGCCGGTGAGCAGGACGAGATCGCCGCGGACGCGCCGGAGTTCGCGGCGTCGCTGGGTGCGCCGTTCGTGTCGCTCGGACGGCGCACCCACTTCAACGCGGTGTCCAGCCGCAGGTTCAAGGACGCGGCGCTCGCGTTCCTCGCCCCTGCACGATGACCAGCGCCCCGAGGACGAGCACGGCGGCGCCGAGCACCCGCAGCCCGGTGTCCGCGCCGGACACGAACGCCGGGATCACCTGGTGGGCCGGGGCGCGGGTGAGCGCCTCGGCGACGGTGTGCGCGCCGCGCGCGTCCTCGGGGAGCGCGGCGCTGAACTGTGACGTGAGCACCGTGCCGATGACGGCGACGCCCAGTGCGCTGCCGAACTCGCGGGTGGTGGCCTGCAGCCCGGTCGCGACCCCGGCCTGCGCGGCGGGCAGCGAACCGGCGATCACCCCGGACAGCGTCGGCAGCGCCAGCGTCACGCCGATCCCGGTCACGACGAGCCAGGCCGCGTACAGCGTGTACGGGATGGCGGTGTCGCTCGTGGACAGTCCGAGGAGGCCGGCGCCGACGAAGGCGAACGCGAGCGCGGTCACGGCGGTGAGCCCGATCCGCGCCGTCAGCCGGCTGACGTGCCGCGCGCCCAAGATGATCGGCACGGTCAGCGGGATGACCCCGAGGCCGGTCCACAGCACGCCGAACCCCTTGCCGTACTGCAGGAACGACGCGTTGACGTAGAACAACGCGAACATGCCGAAGAAGATCGCCGTCATGCCCAGGCACGCGCTGCGCAGGCCGGCGATCCGGAACAGCCGGGGATCCAGCAGTGGGTGCCGGACCTTCAGCTCGACGACCGTCCACACCGCGAACAACACGGCGGAGCAGACGAACCCGCCGATCACCACTGGGCTGCCCCAGCCGGCCTCCGGGCCCTGCACGATGCCCAGCAGCAGCGCCACCGAAGCGGCGACCAGCAGCACCGCGCCCGGCACGTCGAGGCGGCGGTCGTGGCGCGCCGACACCGGCGCGATCCGGGCCACGAGCGCGGCCAGGACCACCGCGATCGGCACCGCGGCGGCGAACAGCCAGCGCCACGACCCGCCGGTCAGGATCGCGCCGCCGCCCGCGTTGCCGATCACCCCGCCGATGCCGGTCATCGACGCCCAGGCGGCGATGACCGGGCCCGTCCGGTCGGCCGGGACGGCATGCAGCAGCACGGCGAGGGTGTTGGGCAGCACGGCGGCCGCGCCGATCCCGGTGACCGCGCGCCCGGCGAGCAGGAGCGGGATGCCCGGCGCGATGGCGGAGAGCAGTCCGCCCGCCGCGAACAGGGCCAGGCCGGCGAGCAGCACGCCCTTGCGGCCGAAGCGGTCGCCCGCCGCGCCGCCGGGGATCACCAGGCAGGCGAAGAAGACGACGTAGGTGTCGACGATCCAGACCAGCGCCGAGGCCGACGGCCGCAGGGCGCTCGCGGCGAGCATCGGCACGGCCAGGTTGACCGCGGCGACCATGCCGACGACGAGGACGACGCACGCGCACATCACGGTGAGCAGACCCCGGTGCGAAACCCGGGTGAGAACTTGTGGCATGACACGGACGCTAGGGATTCGCGTGGGCTGCCTGCCACGCAACTTTGACAAGGAAACTTTGCGTACCATGCAACTGTGGCCGAGCAGCTCGATCTGAACCTGCTGCGGGTGTTCGACGCCCTCCTCCGGGAGGGCAGCGTGACGGCGGCGGCCGAGCGGCTGCACCTGTCCATCCCGGCCACCAGCCGCGCGCTCGGGAGGCTGCGGCGGGCGATGGACGACCCGATCCTGGTGCGCGCGGGCCGCGGGATGGCGCCGACGCCGTTCGCGCTCCGCACCGCGCCCCGGGTGCGGTCGCTTCTGGAGGAGGCGGCGGCGTTGATCAGCGCCGACCGCGAGGTGCGGCTCGCGGAGCTGGAACGGACCTTCACGATCCGCATCAACGACGGGGTGGCGGCCACACTGGCGGCGGCCGCGGTGGAGGCGGCGTCCGCGGTCGCGCCCGGGGTGACGCTCCGGTTCGTCGCGGAGGGCAGCGAGAGCGCCGAGGCCCTGCGCGACGGCTCGGTGGACCTGGACATCGGGGTGGCGGAGGCGGCGGCGCCGGACATCCGGACGGCCGTGCTGTACCGCGAACGGCTGGTCGGCATCGTGCGGGCGGACAGCCCGCTGGGGCGGCACCGCCGTCCGACGCTGGCCCAGCTGTGCCGTCACCCGCACGTGTCGGCGTCCCGCCGCGGCCGGGCGCGCGGGCCCCTCGACGAGCTGCTCGACGCCGCCGGACTGCGGCGGCACGTCGCCGCGGTGGTGCCGACCTTCGCGGTGGCCGCGTTGCTGGTTTCGTCGAGCGGCTACGTCGGGCTGGTGCCGCAGCGGCTGGCCGCCCAGTACGGCGGGGCGCTGGGCCTGCGGTGGTTCCCGGTCGCGGCGGAGTTGCCGGAGCTGGAGGTGCACCTGCAGTGGCACGCGCGGCTGGACGCCGACCCCGCGCACCGCTGGCTCCGCGGCACCATCCGGGACGCGGTCAACCGAACGTCAGCACCGGCTTGATCACCTCGGCCGCGACCGCACCGTTTCGCTTTCCTCGGACGGGAATTCCGTTCAGCCGTAGCGGGCGAAGCAGCGCCGCGCCGCGCGCAGCAGGCCGGCACGACGATCACCGGGAGGGGTGGCCATGGCCGGAGACTCCAGGCGGTCACCGCCGGGTCAGCCGGACCACCGGGTACTCGCGGTCGCTCTTGCGCTGGTACTTGTCGTAGCGCGGCTGCGCCGCGACGATGCGCTGCCACGCCCGGGCTCGGTCGGCCCCCTCGAGCCGCTGCGGCTTCACCGGCACCCGGTCCGGACCGGACAGCTCGATCGCCGCCCGGTCCGGGTGCGCCATCAGGTTCGCATACCAGTCCGGGTTCCGATTGCCGCCGCCGGAGGCGACGAGCAGCCAGTCGTCGCCGTCGGCGAACCAGGTCACCGGCCTCTCCCGAGGCTGCCCGCTGCGGCGGCCGGTGGTGTGCAGGATCAGGACCTCCATGCCCATCATCCGGCCGCCCTTGCGGCGGATGCGCGTGACGGTGCGGGCGTTCATGCGCCGCTGGAACCAGAGTGAGAGCTTGCTCGCCATGCCGGACAGTCAACCCCGCGGTGCGGGCCGGTGCTTCTCGATTCCTGACCGGTTCGCGGGCGCGACCAGCCCGGACTCGTAGGCGAGCACCACCAGTTGCGCGCGGTCGCGCGCGTGCAGCTTGGTCATCGCGCGGTTGACGTGCGTCTTCGCGGTCAGCGGGCTGATCACCATGCGCTCGGCGATCTCGTCGTTGGACAGTCCCTGCGCGACCAGCGCCACCGCCTCGCGCTCGCGGTTGGTCAGCTCGCCGAGGCCGGGGCCGGGGTGCAGCGGGCGGCTGACGTACCGGTCGATCAGCTTGCGGGTGATCGACGGGGCCAGCAGCGCGTCACCGCGGGCGGCGACCCGCACGGCGTGCAGGAAGTCCTCCGGCTGGATGTCCTTGACCAGGAACCCGGCGGCACCGGCGCGCAGCGCGTCGAACACGTACTCGTCCAGGCCGTAGTTGGTCAGGATGACCACGTGCACCGCCGCCAGCGCCGGGTCCGCGGCGATCCGGCGGGTGGCTTCGATGCCGTCCACGACCGGCATCTGGACGTCGACGAGCGCGATGTCCGGCACGTGCTCGCGGGCGAGCTCGACTCCGGCCGCGCCGTCGGCGGCCTCGGCCACCACCTCGATGTCGTCCTCGTTGTCCAGCAGCGCGCGGAACCCGCTGCGGATGAGCGGCTGGTCGTCCACCAGCAGAACGCGGATCACGGCACCCGCTCCACGGGCAGTTCGGCGTGGACGCGGAACCCGCCGTCGTCCCGGGGCGCGGCGACGAGGCGGCCGCCGAGCGCGGTGACCCGCTCCCGCATGCCGAGCAGCCCGACCCCGGGCGACGGCGGGGCGTCCACTGTGGCCGTTCCGTCGTCGTCCACGCGGATCTCGACCGCGCCGGGCCGGTATCCGATGTGGACCGACGCGCCGGCGGCGCGGGCGTGCCGGGCCACGTTGGTCAGCGATTCCTGGACGATCCGGTAGGCGGTGCGCTGCACGGCGGCGGGGATTTCGTCGCGTTCGCCGTCGATCGTCAGCGTCGTCTCCAGGCCGGTGGACCGCGCGCGCCGCACCAGTTCCGGGACGTCGTCCAGCCCGCGCGGCGGGCTGGTGTCGTCGTCGCGCAGCGCCTCCAGGGTCGCCCGCAGCTCGCGGGCCGCCTCCCGGCCGGCGTCGCGGATCGCCAGCAGCGATTCGGGCACCTCGTCGCCGCGCTTACGGGCGAGGTGCACGGCGACCTCGGCCTGCACCTTGATGACGGAGATCTGGTGGGTGAGCGAATCGTGCAGCTCGCGGGCGATGTGCAGGCGCTCCTCGTCGGCGCGGCGCCGCGCGGTCTCCTCCCTGGTGCGCTCGGCCTCGTCCGCCCGGCGCTCGGCCTGCCGCACCGCCTCGCCCGCCGCACCCGCGGCGACCAGCCACGCCAGCTGGAGCACGTCCCGGGAGTGGGCGAACGCCGCGCCGACGGTCTCCTCGTGCGAGATCAGCAGCACGAACGGCAGCGCGGCCAGCATGACCACGGTGGCGGCCACCGCGACGAGCCGCCGCCCGGCGCGGACGGCGGCGGACACCGCGAACAGGTAGGCCAGCGCCGGCACGTCGACCCCGATCGCCTGGGCGCCCAGCGCGCTCAGCCCGGCCGCCGCCAGCACGGCCACCGGCGCCCGGCGGTGCGCGGCCAGTGCCAGACCACCGGCGGCCAGCAGCGCGTAGCCCAGCGGGGCGAGAGCCGGGGCGGGCGCCGACAGCGCGGTCACCAGGAGGATCGCCGCCATCCCGGCGCCGATCGCCCAATCCCCGGCACGGATCGTCCCGCCCCCGGCGCGGATCGTCCCGTTGCCGGCGCGCATCATCCAGTTCCCGGCGCGGCTCATGCCCGAAACCCTAGCCGGATCGTGGCGCGGGCGAGTCCTGCGCGCGCAGCATCCCGCCACTACCGCGGGCGCAGTACTTCCGCTGTTCCTGCGGCGCCGGCGGCAGCGCGGATTGCCTGCGCCTGCCGGACGACCGGCGGCGTGATCCGGCGCAGGATCACGGTGTCGGAAAAACCGTTGCGGCAGAAGGAGTTCGCCATGATCGTCCAGTACACGCTCGCCCAGTCCGTCGACGCCGGAACGCTCACCACCGGACGGCTCGTCGGAGCAGTCGCCGCACTGGTGGCGCTGGCCGGGGTGGTCGCCGGAGCGCTCGCGGTGGCCCGGCACCGGCGGCGGGGCGCCACCGCGGCACTGGCCACCGGCGTGGCCGGCATGGCGGCCGGCGGGATCGTGGTGGCGATGGCCGAGGGCGGCCCGGGCACCGGGTACGGCATCGTCGGCGGGTTCGCGGCCCTGGCCATCGGGCTGGTCGCCGCCGCGCTGGGCGGGCTCGGGCTCGCCCGCGCCCGTGCCCGTGCCTGAAACCGGTCGCCCGGGCGGGCGGGCGCTGTTAGCTTGCGAAGCGTGGATCTCTTCTCACGCTCGTGGGCGGCGCTGCGGACCGCGGTCGCCGGACTCGCCGACGACGACCTCGCCCGTCCGTCCGGCTGCGCCGGCTGGCTGGTGCGGGACCTGGTGTGCCACCTGGTCATCGACGCGCAGGACGTGCTCATCACGCTCGTCACCCCGGCGGACGAGGAGCCGACCCGGGACGAGCTGACCTACTGGGAGGTCAGCGACGAGCCGCCGACCGGTGAGGACCCGCTCGACGCGCTGACCGTGCGGCTGGCCGCGGCCTACGGGGAGCCGTGGCTGCTGAAGTTCCACCTCGACGACGTCGGCTCCGCGGCCGGGCGCGCCGCGGAGCTGGCCGACCCGTCGACGCGGGTGCGGACGCGCGACCAGGTCCTCACCGTGGCCGCCTACCTGTCCACCTACGTCATGGAGTGGACGCTGCACCACCTCGACCTGGTGGCGCACCTGCCGTCCGTGGCCGGGCCGCCCGCGGAGGGCCTCGCCGCGTCACGCGAAATGCTGGAGAAGATCGCGGGGGCGCCGTTCCCCGAATCGTTCTCCGACACGGACGCGCTCCTGGTCGGCACCGGGCGGCGGGCTCCCACCGAGGCCGAGCGGGCGGCGCTGGGGCCGCTGGCCGCGCGACTCCCGTTCGTGCTCGGATGACGGCCGGGGTGATGCTGCCGCGGGATCTCGCGGCGGCGGAGATCGTGCCGTTCGCCCGGCGGGCCGAGGAACTCGGCTTCGGCGAGGTGTGGATCGTGGAGGACCTCGGCTTCCACGGCGGGATCGCGCAGGCGGCGACGGTGCTGGCGGTGACGTCCCGGATCCGCGTGGGGATCGGCATCCTGCCTGCCGGGGCGCGCAACGTCGCCTTCACCGCGATGGAACTGGCGACGCTGGCGCGGCTCCACCCCGGCCGGCTCGTCGCCGGCATCGGGCACGGGGTGCCGGGGTGGATGCGCCAGGTGGGGGCGTGGCCGGCGAGCCCGCTGACGTTGTTCGCCGAGTACGCGCGGGCGCTGACGGGGTTGCTGCGCGGGGAGCGGGTCCGGGCCGAGGGCCGGTACGTGCGGCTCGACGGCGCCGGACTGGAGACGGCTCCGGAGACCGTCCCGCCGGTGCTCGCCGGGGTGCGCGGCCCGAAGTCGCTCGCCGTGGCCGGGGCCGAGCTGGACGGCGTGATCCTGGCCGAACCGGCGCCCGCCGAGTACATCGCCGCGGCCCGGCGGATCCTGCCGCCGCAAGCGCGGGTAGTGGTGTTCGGGCACGCGGTGGTGGCCCCGGACGCCGAGGCGGCCCGCGCCCGGGTGCGGCCGCTGCTCGCCGCCATCGGGGATCCCGAGCTGTCCGCGCACGTGGACCCGCTGCCGTTCGCCGCCGAGCTGCGTGCGCTGCGTGCGCGGCACCAGGACGGCGACTCGTTCGCGGCGGCGTTGCCGGGGGAGTGGGTGGACGCGCTGACGCTGGCCGGTCCCGCGGACGCCGTGCGGCGGCGGATCGCCGGCCTCGGCGCGGACTCGGTGGTGCTGATCCCGGTGGGAGACGACCGCTTGGCCGCGCTCGACACGCTGGCGACGGCTCTCTGACAGCCCTTACGGCCGAATGGCGCTGCACTTCCCCGGCGCGCGCCGCTAGCGTGGGCAGGTCGCCGCATCGAAGGGGGAGATGGGCGTGCGCATCATCGTCGCCGGGGGTGGCATCGGCGGGCTGACCACCGCGCTCGCGCTCGTGCGGGCCGGGCTGGACGTGCGGGTCGTCGAGCGGGCCGCCGGGTTCGGGGAGATCGGCGCGGGTGTCCAGTTGGGACCGAACGCCACCAGGGTGCTGGACAGCCTCGGCCTCGGGGAAGCGTTGCGGGACACGGCCGTCGAACCGGTGGCCACTCGCTTCCTGCGCTGGGCGGACGATTCCGTCCTCACCGAGTGGCCGCTCGCCGGGCAGGTGCGCGCCCGGTTCGGCGCGCCCTACTACACGCTCTACCGCCCGGACCTCATCGCCGCGCTCGCCGCGGCGATCCCCGCGGGCACGGTGTCCTTCGGCCGTCAGGTGGCGGCCGTCGAGGACGGCCGGACGGTGCGCTTCGCCGACGGCGCCACCGAAACCGCGGACGTGGTGGTCGGCGCCGACGGCATCCACTCCGCCGTCCGCACCAGCACCGTGCCGGAAACCGCGCCGCGGTTCTCCGGCATGTGCGCCTACCGGGCCCTGCTGCCCAACGACACCGAGCCGGTCGTGCGGATCTGGCTCGGCCCGGGACGGCACCTCGTGGCCTACCCGGTCGGCCGCGGCGCCCGCCTGCTCAATGTCGTCTGCGTCGCGCCCGCCGACGACTGGCCGGACGAATCGTGGACCGCGCCGGGCGACGTGACACGCCTGCGCGAGCACTTCGACGGCTGGTCACCCGAGGTGCGCAAGATCCTCGACCGCGTCACCGAACCGGTCTACCGCTGGGGCCTGCACGACCGCGAACCGCTGCCCCGCTGGTCCACGCCGACGACCACGCTCGTCGGCGACGCGTGCCACCCGATGCTGCCGTTCCTGGCCCAGGGCGCCGCCCAGGCCATCGAGGACGCGGCGGTGCTCGCCGCATCCCTCGCCACGGCCGGGCCCGCGGAGGCCCTCCAGCGGTACGAGGCGCGGCGGCTCGACCGGACCGCCCGCATCCAGCGCCAGTCGTGGGGCAACAACGTCAGCTACCACCTGCCCGACGGCCCGGAGCAGGCCCGCCGCGACGAGGCGCTGGCCGGTGGCGCGATCATGAGCCTGGACGCGCTGAGCTGGCTCTTCGGGCACGACGTCCGCGTCGGGGACCGGCCCGGCGTGTGAGGACGCGGCGATGGAACTCCCCACCGCCGCCGTTCGCCCCGCTCGACCCGGCCGGCATCGACGAGGTGCTCACCCCGAGGAGAAGGCCGTCCGCTCCGCCGTGCGGCAGCTGTGCGCCGAGCGCATCGAACCGCACGTCGCGGGCTGGTCCGAACGCGGCCGCATCGACGACGTCCGCGGCCTGGCCAAGGAGCTGGGCGCGCTCGGCGTGCTCGGGATGCACCTGGAGGGCTACGGCTGCGCCGGCATGTCCGCCACCGAGTACGGCCTGGCCTGCCTGGAGCTGGAGGCGGCCGACTCCGGCATCCGCTGCCTGGTGTCGGTGCAGGGCTCGCTGGCGATGTTCACCCTGTGGCGGTGGGGGTCGGCGGAGCAGAAGGCCGGGCAGCACCCCGTCCGCGAGCAGCACCCCGTCCGCCTGCCCGCGGACGGGGTGCTGCCCGGCGTCACCGGCCTGAAAGGTCCGCTGAGCTGCCTAAACGAAGCCCGGTACGGGATCATCTGGGGCCCGCTCGGCGCTGGCCGCCGCGCTGTCTCACGCCGGCGACCGGGTCCAGTTCGGCCGTCCGATCGCCGGGTTCCAGCTGATCCAGCAGACGCTGCACCTCGGCCGCCGCGAGGACGCCGGTGAGCTGCGCCCGGAGCAGGTCAGCCTGGGCAAGCTCAACAACGCGCGGGAGGCGCTGGAGATCTGCCGCGCCGCGCGCACGATCCTCGGCGCGAACGGGATCTCCCTGGAGTACCCCGGTCATCCGGCACGCCAACAACCTCGAATCGGTGCTCACCCACGAGGGCACGGTCGAGATGCACACGCTGGTCGTCGGCCAGGCGATGACCGGGCAGGCCGCGTTCCGCTGGTCAGCCGGCCGCCGCGGTGATCGCGGCGATCACGGCGGGGCCGTCCAGCAGCACCGGGTCGTTGTGGTCCGCGCCGGGCACCTCGACCGCCCGCCCGCCGGCGGCCGCCGCGACGGCCCGGCTCTGCTCCGGCGGCACGATCGAGTCGGCGCCGCCGTAGACCACGGTGACCGGCGCGGGCACCCGCGCCACCTGGTCGGCGACCGGGAAGGTGTCCAGCAGCAACAGCCGCACCGGCAGGAACGGGTAGTGCCGCCGGGCGACCGCGGCGAGGTCGGTGAACGGCGAGCGCAGCACCAGCGCGGCAGGCGGGAAGTCCACGGCGAGCCCGGCCACCACCGCCGCGCCCAGGCTCTCGCCGAAGTAGACCAGCGGCACCCGCGCCTGCGCGGCCAGGAACTCGCGGGCCGCGCGCACGTCCAGCGCGAGCCCCGCCTCGGTCGGCGAGCCCGGGTTGCCGCCGTACCCGCGGTAGTCCAGCAGCAGGGTCGCCACACCCGCCGCGTGCAGGGCCCGGGCGAGCGGCGCGCGCAGCGACCGGTTGCCGGCGTTGCCCGGGGCCACCAGCACCGCCGCGCGCGGCGCGGCGACCGGGAAGTACCAGGAGGTGAGAGTCAGCCCGTCCGCGGTGCGCAGCGCGACGTCCCGGCCGCCCGGGAGGACCTCCGCCGCGGACGGGACCGGGCCGCCGGAGGGCAGGTAGATGAGCCTGCGCTGGAAGGCGAAGGCGCTGCCGAACACCACCGCCACGATGATGACGACCACCGCGGCGCCGATCAACAGCCGCCCGCGCACCACCCCATCATCCCCATGTGGCCGCAGTCACCGGCAGAATCGGGCCATCGTGTTAAAAAGGCTGCGAATATGATCGCGCGCTCCCCGACCGGGGTCGGCCACGGGGGAGCGCGACCAGGAGTACGTCGACGTACGACACCCGGCGTTCGTCGTCCAACCGTGGACGAGGTGATTCGATGCTGGTCGGAGTGCTGAAGGAGGCCACCCCCGGCGAAACCAGGGTGGCCGCGACGCCCGCGACGGTGGCTCAGCTGCTCAAGCTGGGGTACGAGGTCGTGGTGGAGCCGGGCGCCGGGGAGCTGGCGAGCTTCTCCGACGAGGCGTACGCCGAAGCCGGCGCCTCCATCGGGAACGCCGTGCAGGCGGAGATCGTCCTGGGGGTGAACGCGCCGGCCAAGGAGCAGCTGGACGCGATGAAGCCGGGCGCGACGCTGATCAGCCTGCTGGCCCCGGCCCTGAACAAGGAGCTGGTCGACGACCTGGCGAAGCGGCCCATCACCGCGATGGCGATGGACGCGGTGCCGCGGATCTCGCGGGCCCAGTCGCTGGACGTGCTGTCGTCGATGGCCAACATCGCCGGGTACCGCGCGGTGGTCGAGGCGGCGCACACGTTCGGCCGGTTCTTCACCGGGCAGGTCACCGCCGCGGGCAAGGTGCCCCCGGCGAAGGTCCTCGTCGTCGGCGCGGGCGTGGCCGGTCTGGCCGCGATCGGCGCGGCGGGCAGCCTGGGCGCGGTGGTGCGCGCGACCGACCCGCGGCCCGAGGTGGCCGACCAGGTCAAGTCGCTGGGCGGGGAGTACCTGTCCATCGAGGCGCCCGACGTCGAGGTGTCGGCGACCGGCTACGCCAAGGAGATGAGCGACGACTACAAGGCCCGCGAGCGGCAGCTCTACGAGGAGCAGTGCCGCGACGTGGACATCATCATCACCACCGCGCTCATCCCCGGGAAGCCGGCGCCGCGGATCATCACCGCCGACATGGTCGCCTCGATGCGGCCGGGCAGCGTGATCGTGGACATGGCCGCCGCCAACGGCGGCAACGTCGAGGGCACGGTCGCCGGCAAGGCCGTCACCACGGACAACGGGGTGACGATCCTCGGCTACACCGACCTGCCCGGCCGGTTGCCTGCGCAGTCGTCGCAGCTGTACGGCACGAACCTGGTCAACCTGATGAAGCTGGTGACGCCGGGCAAGGACGGCACGCCGGTGTTCGACCTGGAGGACATCGTCATCCGGTCGATGACCGTGGTCCGCGAGGGCGAGCTGCTGTGGCCGCCGCCCCCGGCGCCGGTGTCGGCCGCCCCGGCGCAGGCGGCGCCGAAGGCGGCCGCCAAGGAGCCGGAGCCGGAAAAGAAGAAGCTGTCCCCGGCAGCCCGGATCGGGCTGGTCGCGGTGGCGGGCGCCTTGCTGTTCCTGCTGGTCGCGGCGTCGCCGCCGGCGTTGCAGGGCCACCTGACGGTGTTCGCGATGGCGGTGGTGATCGGGTTCTACGTGATCGGGCACGTGCACCACGCGCTGCACACGCCGCTGATGTCGGTGACCAACGCGATCTCCGGGATCATCGTGGTCGGCGCGCTGTTGCAGGTCGGGCACGGCGGCGGGGCGGTGACCTGGCTGGCGTTCGCGGCGATCCTGCTCGCCTCGATCAACATCTTCGGCGGGTTCGCCGTCACCCGGCGCATGCTCTCGATGTTCTCCCGCAGCTGAGCCCGATCAGGAGACCTGAACTCATGACTCTCGACACGATCGCGCAGGCGGCCTACCTGGTCGCCGCGTTGTTGTTCATCCTGGCGCTGGCGGGGCTGTCCAAGCACGAGACCGCCAAGACCGGCAACGGGTTCGGCATCGCCGGCATGGTCGTCGCGCTGGCCGCGACCATCGCGCTGGCCGTGCACCGCGACATCTCCACCCTCGGCGTGGTGCTGCTGGTGGTGGCGGTGGTGCTCGGCGCCGCCGTGGGCCTGCAGCGCGCCCGCGTGGTGCAGATGACCGGCATGCCCGAGCTCATCGCGCTGCTGCACTCCTTCGTCGGTCTGGCCGCGGTGCTGGTCGGCTGGAACGGCTACCTGGAGGTCGAAGCGCACCCCGACGGGGCCGAGGCGCGGACGCTGGCGGCGCTCGGGCTGGGCGGGATCCACTCGGCCGAGGTGTTCATCGGCGTGTTCATCGGCGCGGTGACGTTCACCGGGTCGATCGTCGCGTTCCTGAAGCTGTCGGCGCGGATCAACTCCAAGCCGTTGATGCTGCCCGGCAAGAACTTCCTCAACCTCGGCGCGCTGGCGGTGTTCGTCGCGCTGACGGTGTGGTTCGTCATCGACCCGCAGCTGTGGTTGCTCGTCGTGGTCACCGCGGTGGCGCTCGCGCTGGGCTGGCACCTGGTCGCCTCGATCGGCGGCGGTGACATGCCGGTGGTGGTGTCCATGCTGAACAGCTACTCCGGCTGGGCGGCCGCCGCGAGCGGGTTCCTGCTGGAGAACAACCTGCTCATCGTCACCGGCGCGCTGGTCGGCTCCTCCGGTGCCTACCTGTCCTACATCATGTGCAAGGCGATGAACCGCTCGTTCATCTCGGTGATCGCGGGCGGGTTCGGAATCGAAGCCGGTCCGGCGGACGACACCGACTACGGCGAGCACAAGGAGATCACCGCCGACGGCGCGGCCGAACTGCTCGCCGACGCGAGCAGCGTGATCATCACCCCCGGCTACGGCATGGCGGTCGCGCAGGCCCAGCACGGCGTCGCCGAGCTGACCCGGCGGCTGCGAGAACGCGGCGTCGAGGTCCGGTTCGGCATCCACCCGGTCGCCGGCCGCCTGCCCGGGCACATGAACGTGCTGCTCGCCGAGGCCAAGGTGCCCTACGACATCGTGCTGGAGATGGACGAGATCAACGACGACTTCGCCGACACCGACGTCGTCCTCGTCATCGGCGCCAACGACACGGTGAACCCGGCCGCGGCCGAGGACCCCGGCTCGCCGATCGCCGGCATGCCGGTGCTGCGGGTGTGGGAGGCCCGCAACGTCGTGGTGTTCAAGCGGTCGATGTCCTCGGGCTACGCCGGCGTGCAGAACCCGCTCTTCTTCCGCGACAACTCCGCCATGCTGTTCGGCGACGCGAAGGAACGGGTCGAGGACCTGCTGCGGGCACTGCCCGCCCCGAGCGCGGCCGGGGCCAGGGCCCGCGCCGGGAGCTGAGGACGGCGAAAGCGCTTCCCCGGCGGACCCGCCGCGCGTGGTCCGCCGGGGAAACGGCAGGTAACAGATCAAGGCCGATCACCCGGTTGATCTACCCACCTGCTATGTTCGCGCTCCCCACCGTCGAGAACTCCACAAGGACAACGACATGGAAACCGAGAGCGACCAGCACGCTGCTTCAACCGACGTGATAAGCAGCGCGGCGCACGCCGCCCGCCTGGTCATGTTGGACACCATGGACGAGAAGATCCGGTACGCGTGCGAGACACTGGGTGAGCCGTCGACCTCCGACGTGCTGGCCTTCCTGGTGACCTACGGCGTGGTCACCAACCCCAAGCGCGAGCGTGCCGCGGTCGCGGAGAAGGTCGGCAAGTGGCGGGAGGAGCGCGGGCTCGGCGACACCGGGGACCTGCCGCGGCTGTCGGTGAAGATGCTGGCCGAGCTGGACGGCCGCAAGGAAGCCGACGCGGCTGCCGAGGCGGAGCCGCAGGGCGACGAGACCGACACGCCCACCGGGGAGATCACGGAGACCGCCGAGGCGGCCAAGCCGGCGAAGCGCAAGTCGCCGGAGGGGTCGCGCGGCTTCTACCTGGTGGCGTTCATGTCGCTGCTGGTCTCGGTGGACACCTCGTGGCGCTTCTTCGGGGAGAAGCTCGGGATCACCAACGTCTACGAGCGGGCCGCGATGTTCGCCGTGGTCGAGGTCGCGCTGATCGCGTGCGGGTTCGCGATGCGCGCCGAGATCCGCAGCCCCAAGGGCAAGCCGGGCCCGGCCCGGCTGATCCTGTGGGCGCTGTGCGCGGCATCCGGCTACATGGCCTTCGACCTGGCCGGCCCGGTGTCCGGCCTGGCGCGGGTCACGCTCGGCCCGGTCCTCGGTGTGGTCATGCTGCACCTGGCCCTGGGCATCGAGCTGCGGCACACCCGCGCCCGCGTCACCACCTGGTCGCGGGTCAGCCGTGAGCTCAAGGAGCGCTTCCTCTCCCGCCTCGGCCTCGGCGACGACGAGCGCGACGCCCTGGCCCGGACCCGGGACCGCGCGGCCCGCCGTGCCGCGCACCTGGCCCGCGCGTCCTGGTTCACGCCGTTCCGCAAGACCCGGCTGGACCGGGCCCTGCGGGCGGCCAACGCCGCGCACGACGACCGGATGCGCGCCCGGCTGATGGCGGAGCTGGCCGCGGTCCAGCACGCCGACGAGCTGCGCAGGCTGGACCTGGCCTCGCCGTGGTCGGACTCGCTGTCCAACAGCCTGAAGTTCCTCAAGCGCTGACAACTCGTCCCGTCCGGAAACGGCCGCGTGCCGCCACGAAATCGTGGCAGCACGCGGCCGTTCCGCTGTGGACGGTCAGCGCCCGGGGTGGTTCCGGCCCGGCTGCTCGGCCGCGCGGTGCCGGCCGGCCGCACGGAGGGGCCCGGCAGGTGGCCGACGTGCTCCGGACCGGACCTAGTCCGGAGTGGGCAGCCCGTGCGCCGCGAGCCAGGCGCTGGCCCGGCGGGGCGACGCGCGCGCCAGCCACGCGTCCTGGACGATCTCGGCCAGCTCGTCGTAGCCGAGCCGGCCGACGTCGGCCTCCCGCAGCAGCACCGACGGGTGCCCGCGGAAGTGGGGCGTGGTGAAGAACGGTGAGCGCTCGTCGGCGACGAGGGCCTCCTTGTCGGCCTCGGAGCCGACCCAGAACACGATCACGTCCGGGTAGCGCTCACCGGTCACCGGGTCGGCGGCGTCCGGGCGCGGGTTGCGGAAGAACACGAACGACCGGCCGCCGACCTGGTAGACGGGCCTGCCCCGGGTGCCTTCGACGCGCTGGACGTGCGGCATCGCCATGGCCAGGTCGTGCACGTCCTGGACCCGGGCGCGCCTGCCGGTCAGCCGACCGCCTCGTCGGTGGGCCCGAGGCCGGTCTCGTCGACCGACGACGTGCCCCCGCCGGCGAGGCGCTGCCGCAGCAGGGCCTTGCCCTGCTCGGCCCCCTTGCGGCTCTCGCCCTGCGCGCGGCGGAAGAACTCGGCCAGTTCGGTGTCGCCGTCCCGCTCGGCGTCGGCGATGTACTGCTCCAGGCGCAGCGCGTTGCTGAGGCAGGCCTCGACGAACCAGATGATGTTGTAATCCTTGTCCTGCGTGCCCGTGACGTGCCCGGTCTCGCTCGTCGACATCGGGTCCTCCTTCCGGGTTGACGGAAGTGGGTACCCACATCGAGCCCGGTCAAGCACGCTCCGGCCGATTTCCTCGCATCACCACCGCGGCGGTCGCCACCGGGCGGCGGCCACCTCGCGGATGACGCCGGCGATCTCGACCGGGTGCGACAGCATCACCAGGTGCGAGGAGTCGATCTACACGGTCGTCGTGCCGGCCCGCTGGTAGCCGAACCGCTCCACGTCCGGGCTGATCGATCTGTCCGAAGTGGACACCACGCCCCAGAGCGCCGGGACGTTCTCCTCGACCCCGGCCCCGGTGATCACCGCGCCGCCGTAGGAGTGGCCGACGAGCACGACCGGCCCGTCGATGGCGCGGACCACCGAGGCGAGGTAGGCGGCGTCGCCGGACAGGCTGCGGTTCGGCGCGGCCCGGACGCGCACGTCGAGGCCGGCGGCGAGCAGCTCGGGCACGACCCGGGCGAAGCTGGAGCCGTCGGCGAAGGCACAACGCCTGCCCGAAGCTCGGCGTGAGCGGGCGGCTGCGGGAGGTCGTCGGCGACCCGCCGTGAACCGGTCAGGAATCGAGAAGCGCAGGTCAGGGCGCGGCGAATACCGTTCCTGTCATGACCTCGATCAACACCATCACCCTGGAAGTGGCCGACACCGCGGCCGCCGAGCGCTTCTACACCGCCGCCTTCGGGCTCGGCTCCCGGCTCCGCCTGCGGGCCGCCCAGGAGCAGACCACCGGCTTCCGCGGTTTCACCCTCTCGCTCATCGTGTCCCAGCCCGCCGACGTGGAGCTGCTGTTCCAGTCCGCGGTGGACGCCGGCGCCACCGTCCTCAAGCCGGTCGCCAAGAACATGTGGGGCTGCGGCGGCGTCGTCCAGGCCCCGGACGGCACGATCTGGAAGATCGCCACCCCGGCGAAGAAGGACACCCGCCCCGCCTCCCGCGAGGTGCAGAACATCGTGTTGCTGCTGGGCGCGTCCGACGTGGCCGCGAGCCGCAAGTTCTACACCGACCACGGCTTCTCCGTGGCGAAGAGCTTCGCCCGCATGTACGTCGAGTTCGCCGCCGGGGAAGGCCCGATCAAGCTGGGCCTGTACCGCCGCCGCGCGTTGGCCAAGGACGCCGGGGTGCCCCCGGAGGGCAGCGGTGCGCACCGCATCGCGATCGGCGGTGACGGCGGCTCGTTCACCGACCCGGACGGGTTCGCCTGGGAGGCCACCACGTCCGCGGCGCTGTCCTGATGTGCCTGCACGAGCCGCCGGCGCACCTGCGGTCGGCGGCCGCCGGGGACGAGGCCCCTCAGCTCGCGGTCAGCGCGGTGACCAGTCCGGCCAGCCCGTCCACCCTCAGGTCGAACGAGTCGGACTCCGCGGGCGGGTCCCCGACCGGGCGGTGCACATAGGCGGTCCGCATGCCCACCGCCTGGGCGCCGCGCAGGTCCCAGGCGTGGGCGGCGACCATCAGCACCCGGTCCGGGGCGCAGCCGGCGACGTCGACGGCGTGCCGGTAGATCTCCGGCGCCGGCTTGTACGCCCGCACGTCGGCGCTGGACAGGGCCTGGTGCCAGCGCAACCCGGCGTGCGCGTTGAGCCGCAGCAGGGCGGCGTGGCTCGCGTTGGACAGGGCGAGCACGGGGAACCGCCGGGACAGCTGTTCGAGACCGGCGGCGGAGTCGGGCCAGGCGGGGTGCCGCTGTCCCGCGCCGGCCAGCCGGGCGATCACCGCTGGATCGCTGAGGCCCGCGCGGCCGGCCACCAGCCGGGCGGCTTCGGCGTCGAGGACCTCGGAGCCGGCGTAGGCGCGTTCGCCCCGCCCGATGCGCGCCTGCTCGGCCTCGATGTGCTCCTGCCACACGGCGAGGAGTTCGTCCCCGGCGGCCGGGGCCGCCTCGCGGATCGCCGCCCGCAGCCCGGACGGCTCGTCGACGAGCGTGCCGAGCACGTCGAAGACGACCACCTCGATGTCGTGGATGCCGGACACACTTCCCCCTCGTCACCAGTCGGCCTGGTGACGATCTTGCCCGTGCCGCGGGCGCCGGTCAAAACCGGCGGTCACTTCCGCACGCGGGCGAGGATCCGGTCGAGCGCGCGCCGCACCGCGTCCGGCATGCCGTCGCCGCGCAGGTCGTCGCGGAACTGCTCGTTCAGGCCGCCCGGCGTGGTGTGCCGGGCGGCCATCACGGTCAGCGAGTCCGGCCGTTCCAGCAGCGACCGGCCCAGCTCGCCGAAGACGTGCGTCACGAAGGCGTTCGCCGCGTCGTGGTCGACGCCCTGCCCGGCCATCCAGTCCACGACGGTCGCCAGGTAGTCCAGGTGCGCGGCGAACGTCGCGGTCGCGCCGAGGAACGTCTCCAGCGCCGCCTCGTCGCCGGGCACCAGCACACTGCCCACGCGCGTGAACAACTCGCGCGCCGCCGCGTTCTCCGGGTACACCACGGTCAGGCTGCGGCGCCGCGTGGCCTGGGGGAGCGGGATGGACCGGACCACCTCGCCTGCCGGCGCGGACCACGCCCGCAGCCGCTCCACCGGCACCCCGGACGTCGCGCTGACCAGCACGTGCTCCGGTCGGAAGGCCAGTTCCGCCAGCACTTCAGGCGCGACCGGCGCGGGCACCCCGAGCACGACCACCGGCGCGTGGTCCAGCACCTCCTGGTTGCTCGCGCACACCCGCACGTTCGGGAACCGCTCGGCGAGCGCGGCCGACACGGCGCGCCCGCGCGGCGACAGGAACACCTCCGGCGGATCCTCGCCCGTGCTCAGGCCCTCCACGATCGCGGCGGTGATCTCGCCCGCGCCCACGAACCCGTATCCCATCGTCAGACCGCCCGGAGATCCTCTTCGACCGCTGCCAGTTCGGCGGGGGTGCCCTGCACCTTGGGCCCGGTGAACCACGTGCGCGCCGAGGCGAACCACCACACCGCCGCGCCACCGAGCACGACGAGGAACGCGATCGGCGTGTAGTTGAACGTGCCGACCGTGACCGGGTAGGCCTGCGGCAGCATGAACAACACGAAGATGACCGCGACCCAAGCGGTCGCGACGACGCCGACCGGACGGCCCCACCGACCCAGGTGCCACGGTCCGCGCTCGAACTCCGTGCCCTTGCGCACCCGCAGGAACACCGGGATGACGTAGGCGACGTACAGCCCGACGGTCGCGATCGAGGTGACCGCGGCGTACGCGGTGGCGCTCCACAGGTAGGGCAGCGCGAGGACCAGCGCGCCGGCCGCGGCCAGCCACACCGAGTTCGTCGGTGTGCGGGTGCGCTTGTTGATGCGGTGCCACACGCGGGAACCCGGGATCGCGCCGTCCCGGGCGAACGCGTAGATCATCCGCGAGTTCGCCGTCACCGACGCCATCCCGCAGAACAGTTGCGCGCCGATCGCGATCAGCAGCAGGAACTTCCCGGTGGTCGCGCCCGCGGCGTCGAGGAAGATCTGCGCGGGCGGCACCCCGGTCGGCGAGTTGACCGCGCCGTCGTAGTCCTGGATCGCGAAGGTGAGGCCCAGCAACAGGATCCAGCCCGCGACGAGCGACACCAGGATCGAGTTGACGATCCCGCGCGGGCCCGCCGTCGCCGCGTTCTTCGTCTCCTCCGTCATGTGCGCCGAGGCGTCGTAGCCGGTGAGCGTGTACTGCGCGACCAGCAGCCCGAGCGCGAACACGTACGGCGCGAAACCCCAGCCGGTGTTGTTCACGAAGTGGCCGAACACGAACGACGCGGATTGGTGCTTCTCGGGCACGAACACCAGCACCCCGACGATCACCAGGACGCCGGCCAGGTGCCACCACACGCTGACGTTGTTCAGCACGGCCACCAGCCGCACGCCGAAGGTGTTCAGCAGCCCGTGCACCGCCAGGATGATCGCCAGCAGCAGGATCGTGTGCCCCGGCGTCGCGGCGAACCCGAACTGCAGGTCCAGGAACGCGTTGAGGAACAACGCGGCGCCGAAGTCGATGCCGGCGGTGACCGCGACCTGGCCGATGAGGTTGAACCACCCGGTGAACCACGACCAGGCCGCGGCCGAGCGCCGCGGCGCGAGCTTCGCCGCCCAGTAGTAGAGCCCGCCCGCGGTGGGATAGCTGGAGCACACCTCCGCCATACCGAGGCCGACGAGCACCACGAACACCCCGACCAGCGGCCAGCCCCAGACCATCGCGGCGGGACCGCCGGTGTCCAGGCCGAACCCGTAGAGCGTGAGGCACCCGGACAGGATCGAGATGATGGTGAAGGAGACGGCGAAGTTGGAGAACGCCGACATCGTCCGCCTGAGTTCCTGGGCGTAGCCGAGCTGGTGCAGCCGGGTGCTGTCGGAGTCCACGGGCTCACCTCGGTGTTCAGTTCACGGGTGCGGAAACGGTAGTGCTCACCCGCGCGGAGCGTCAAGGTCCACCCGGGTGTCCACAACGGACTCCGCTGCGCCGGTCGGCGGAACCTGGCGCAGCAGGCGGACGATCAGCACGGCCACGACGGCGAGCGCGGCGGCGCTGATCGCGGCGACCAGGTGCAGCCCGCCGGTGAACGCCTCGCGCGCCGGGGCGAGCAGCGCCGCGGCCAGGTCCGGGGGCAGGTCGCGGGCGGCGGTGACCGCGTCGGCGAGGCTTTCCCGCGCGGCGCCGGCGGCCCCGGCCGGAACGGTCGCCGGCGGGGTGAAGCGGCTGGTGTAGACCGCGGCGCCGATGCTGCCGAGCGCGGCGAGCCCGAACGCGAACCCGAACTGGCCGCTGGTCTCGTTGAGGGCGGCGGCGGAGCCCGCCTTCTCGGCCGGCGC
This sequence comes from Amycolatopsis thermoflava N1165, assembly GCF_000473265.1. Lineage (NCBI taxonomy): Bacteria > Bacillati > Actinomycetota > Actinomycetes > Pseudonocardiales > Pseudonocardiaceae > Amycolatopsis > Amycolatopsis thermoflava. Next base: position 1,691,752 of record NZ_KI421511.1, on the reverse strand, counting down.
GGAGCCCATGATCAGGCCGGTGCTCAGGGTGACCAGCGGGCCGGAGCCGAGGAAGATCAGCGCGAACCCGGTCGCCACGGTGCCCGGCCCCGACGCGGCGCCGGTCCGGGTGAGCACGATCAGCCCGCACACCGAGACCACCAGCCCGGCGCCGATCAGGTACGCGGGCCGGAACCGGCGCGCGAGCACCGGCGACACGACGAACGACACGGTGTTCGCGGCGATCGCGGGCATCATCCACAGCGCCGCGCCGAGCGGGGAGAGGCCTTCGACCAGTTGCAGGTCCTGGGTGATGAACAGCATCAGCGCGCCCATCAGCAGCGTGCCGGACATCATCGCGCCCAGCGCCGTGCTGAACGACCGGTTCGCGAACAGCCGCAGGTCCAGCAGCGGGTGCTCCAGGCGGCGTTGCCTGCGGGCGAACAGGACGGCGAACCCGATCCCGGCGGCCAGGCTCGCCAGCGGCAGCGGCCGCCAGCCGTCCTGGGCCAGTTCCTTGAGCCCGTGGATCGCCGGGATCACCGCGGCCAGCGACAACGCGACGCTGACCAGGTCCGGCTTCCCGGCGTCCGGGTCGCGGTACTCGGGCAGCAGGACCGGGCCCGCGACGAGCAGCACCGCCATCGCGGGCACGCCGAGCAGGAACACCGAGCCCCACCAGAAGTGCGCGAGCAGGGCGCCGCCGGCCACCGGGCCGATCACCGCCCCGGCCGAGAAGCACATGCCCCACAGCCCGATCGCCAGCCCCATCTGCCGCGGGTCGCGGAAGAGGGTGCGGATCAGCGACATCGTGGACGGCGCGAGGACGGCGCCGGCGACCCCGAGGACCGCGCGGGCCGCGATCAGCATCGCGGGGGTGGACGCGAAGGCGGCGGCGATCGAGGCGGCCCCGAACGCGGCCGCGCCGATGAGCAGCAGCTTCCGGCGGCCGATGCGGTCGCCGAGCGTGCCCATCGTGATGAGGAACCCGGCCATGAGGAAGCCATAGACGTCGGTGATCCAGAGCTGCTCGACGCTGCTCGCGCCCAGGTCGGCGGTCAGGTGCGGCAGGGCGAGCAGCAGGACGTAGACGTCGATGGAGACGAGCAGGGTGGGCAGGGCGAGCACGGCGAGCGCGAGCCACTCCCGCCGTCCGGCCTTCGCCGGGATCGCGTGGGTCATTCCAGGTCCTTCCGGTCCGCGGTGGTTTCCACGGACAGGTCGGAGCGGCCGCCCGGTTCTCGACATCCGGCGCGTGGCGGGTGGGGTTGGCTGTGTCCGGTGGCGGGCCACCCGGTGGGTGGCAGTGGGGTGGTGCGGGTGGTGTGTCCGGCGGGGCGGCCCGGCTGCCGGGGTCGGGGCGCCCCGCTGCCGGCTCGTCCGGATCCCGCGGATGATCGGTGGTCACTGCCGGGTGTGCGGGAGCCGCGGGGTCACGACATCCGGCGGGGTGGCGGGTTGGGGATCCCGTGTGTTGCCGCCCGGTGGGTGGCCTCGGTGGTGTGTCCGGCGGGGCGGCCCGGCTGCGGGGTCGCGGCGCCCGGCCTGCTGCCGGGTCGTCCGGGTCCCGCGCAGGCGGCGACTGCCGGGTGTGGGCGGCCGCCGGGGCCCCTGCTCCCCGGCGGCCGCCGCGCTCAGTTCGCCGCCACTTGCGCGAACCGCTGAGTTCTCGACACCCGGCGGCCGCGGCTTCGGGCTGGCTGGATCAGGTGTCGTGCCGCCCGGCGGGTGGCCGTCGGTGGTGCGGTGTCGCAGGTGGTGTGTCCGGCGGGGCGGCCCGGCTGCGGGGTCGCGGCGCCCGGCCTGGTGCCGGGTCGTCCGGGTCCCGCGCAGGTGGCGACTGCCGGGTGTGGGCGGCCGCCGGGCCCCTGCTCCCCGGCGGCCGCCCACGCTCAGTTCGCGGCCATCTGCGCGAACCGCCCGGTTCTCGACACCCGGCGGCCGCGGCTTCGGGCTGGCTGGATCCGGTGTCGTGCCGCCCGGCGGGTGGCCGTCGGTGGTGCGGCGTCGCAGGTGGTGTGTCCGGCGCGGCTGCGGGGTCGCGGCGACCGGCCTGCTGCCGGGTCGTCCGGGGCCCGCGCAGGTGGCGACTGCCGGGTGTGGGCGGCCGCCGGGGCCCTTGCTCCCCGGCGGCCGCCGCGCTCAGTTCGCGGCCACCTGCGCGAACCGCCGGGTGACGCGGGCGTCCGTGGACACCACGGGCGACTCCGTGCGCACCCAGCCCTCGCCGCCGAAGTAGCGCCGCACGATCTGCTCCGCCGTGCGGGTCGCCACGGCCTGGCTGGTCAGCGTCGGGTTGGGGCCGCCGAGCGCGTTGGCCAGCGCCGAGTTGTCGGCGACGAACAGGCGCCGCACCCAGCGGGCCTCGGCCGCGTCGTCCAGCACCGAGTCGCGTTCGGACAGTCCCATCCGCATCGACGAGTGGACGTGCAGGATCAGCGGCGGCCAGTCGATCCGGAACACCTTCCGCGCCCCGGCCGCGCGGACCACTTCGACCGCCTTGCGGGCCAGGAACTCCCGGTTCGCCACGGTGCGCGCCGAGCGCGCCCGCTGCCGCATCTCGACCTTCGCCACCGGCCCGTGCTCGTCCGCGGGCAGCGCCGACAGCGTCGCCCGGTTGTGCGGCTCGACGTCGTCGTCGGTCATGATCAGGATGTTGAACAACCGGTCCGCGCCGTGGGTCAGCACCTCCTTGAGCTCCTCGCCCATCAGCCGCCCGGTGGGGCCGTCCCACGGCCCCGTGAAACCGCGTCCGTTGCCGTACTGCCCGCGGATCCCGCTGTCGGAGAAGGTGAGCGCGAACTGCTGGATCGCCGGCGGCAGCCCGACGTTCATGATGCCGCCGCGGCCGGGGAAGTCCGCCCGCGCCGCCGACGCCGCGCCCTTGGTGGACCCGGTGTAGTCGTCGAACAGGCCGATCACCCAGTCGAAGTAGTGGTCGGTGTAGCCGCGGCCGACCCAGTCGTTGGGGTTGGGCAGCCCGCTGTTGAACCACAGCCGCGGGTTCTCGGTGCAGCCCGCGGACAGCACCACGACCCGGGCGTCCTCGGTGTGCTCCTCGCCCGTGGTGACCGAGCGCCACGACACCCCGGTCGCCACCGTCTCGCCGCCGCGCTGCTCGGACCGGATGCGGGTGACGAAGGCGTCGGTGACCAGCGAGACCGGCTTGCCGTGCGGCGACCACGCGTCGGCGGTCAGCGCCATCGGCATGTACGAGTTGTCCGCGGACCGCTTCGCCGCCATCGTGCGCGGCGCGCCCGCCGGGTGCTTGCAGCCCTGGAAGCAGTAGCCGCAGAAGGTGCAGCCGGTGGCCAGCGGCCACTGCACGCGCGGGTCGTCGTGCCCGCTGAACCGGCCCGCGGTGCCGCCCGGCGGCAGGATCGCGTTCTCCTGCGGCCGGTAGGAGTCGGCGGTCGTGGTCTTCGTGGTCTGCAGCGCCATGCCGAGCTTCTCGCAGCCGCGGAAGAACACCGACTCCTTGGTGCCCATCGCCGCGGTGTGCACCGGCAGGGTGGCCTCGACCCATTCGTAGTAGGGCACCAGGTCGGCGTAGGTGAACGGGAAGAGGTGCGCGGTGTCGTAGGCGGCCGCGTCGCTCCCGTCGTACCCGGCGAACACGCCCGGGTAGGCGCGCGGCGAGTTGCCGAAGTAGTGCTGCGTGGTGCCGCCGACCCCGGCCAGCTGCCACAACAGCGAGTTCTGCGGGGTCTCGCGGAACCACGCCGGCCGGGAGCGGTCCGCCGGTCCGAACCGCATGAACCCGGTGAGCGGGTTGTTCGCGTCGTTCTCGTAGTGGGTCCAGTCGGTCTCCGGGTCGGCGTACCCGCCCGCTTCGAGGACGAGCACGTCCAAGCCGCGGCCGGCCAGTTCCTTGGCGACCACCGAGCCGCCCGCCCCGGCGCCGATGACGATGACGTCACGCATCAGACGTTCTCCACCTTCGTGCGGCCCTGGTAGTACCCGAGGAAGTCGTCCCAGCCGTGCACCACGCCGTGCGGCTGGTAGCCGGACAGCTGCCAGCCGACCGGGCGGGCGCTGATCGTCTTCGTGGCCGGGTCGAACACCGCCCACTCGCAGCTGCTGCCGTACGCGGCGAACTCCAGCACCGCGCCGGCCACGAACTGCAGGACCCCGGACACCGAGGCGCGGAGCGGCTCGGGCAGGTTCGCGTCCAGCAGCGCGACGAGCCCGGCGTGCGGGCCTTCGAGCTGTTCGAAGACGCGGCACTTGTCGGCGTAGGACAGCCGCGCGAACGGGGAGAGGAACGCGCCGCCGAGCGCGAGCGGGTTCACCTCGGTGGCGACCAGGTTCAGCAGCATCGCGATCAGCGAGGACAGCGGCAGCGTGTCGTCGTTCTCCAGCAGCGTGCGCAGGGCCGTGTCCAGTGTCCGCACGCCGCTGAGCGGCAGGTCCAGCAGCGCGGACGGCAGTGGCGTGCCGGACAGCCCGGTGGCCAGGCTCTGGGTGAGCGGCGTGGCGAGCTGGTCCGGGAACGGGACGTACTCGTCGAGTGCCTTGATCAGGAAGTCGGTGGCCCTGGCCTCCAGCGCGCCCGGTTCGGTGCGTGGCGTGCCCTGGGCGCGGGAGTAGGCGTCCGGGCCCGGGCAGGTCATCACGACCAGCCCGTTGAGGGTGTCGCGCGCGAGTTCGGCGAGCACCGGGCGGAGGGCGGCGACCACGTCGGTCAGGCCCGCGGCGCGGACCGGTCGCGGTGCGGCCGTGGCGGTCCCGGGGAGCAGGCTCCCCGCGGCGACCGCGGCGCCCAGCACGCCGATCCTGGCCAGGAAGGCCCGGCGGCCGACGTCGTTGTCAGCGTGTGGCATCGATGTTCTCCTGTGGTGGGCGGCGCGTGCCCGGCGGCGGTGCCGGGATTGCGCCGGATGGCGCAATCCTCGGTGAACCGTTCACCGCAGCCCATGTCCCCGGCGACAACTCGTCACCGCGGGGTTTTGTGCCGGGGAACAAAGCGGGCGCATCTAAGCTGCCGGGGTGCCAACGGACAACTCGGGCATCGACGCCCTGGTCACCGCGCTGCTCGGCGAGCTCGACGACCTCGCCGACGCGGTTTCCGAACGCATCCGCCGCGAGGTCGTGCTCTACCAGGCCGGTGATCCGGTGCCTGCCGGGTCGCTGCGGCAGTCGGTGCGGGACAACGCCGAGCTGATCCTGCGGCAGTTCGTCAGCGAGCACGCGCCCGACCTGTCCGCGCCGTGGGCCACCGGACGCGAGCGAGCCCAGCAGGGTGCGCCGTTGCCGGAGGTGGTGCGGGCCTACCGCGTCGGGTTCGCGCACCTGTGGGACGCGCTCGTGGCCAAGGCGCGGGCGTCCGAGGTGGACGACCGGGTTCTGGTCGACTTCGCGGCGACGGTGTGGCGGCTGGTCGGGACCTACACCGACGCGATGGCCGACGCCTACCGGGACACCGCGTCGCAGATCATGCTGGAACGCGAGCACGAGCGGTCGATGCTGGTCGAGGCGCTGTTCACCGGTGTGCTCGGCAGCCAGGACACGCTGTGGGAGGCCGCGCAGACGCTGGGACTGCCGGTGGAGGGCTGCTTCGTGGTCGTGGCCGCCGAGAACCCGGAGCTGGGGAAACGCTCTCTGGTGGGCATCGAGCCGCGGCTGCGGGCGGGCGGGATCCGTTCGGCGTGGCGGCTCTCGCCCGAGGAGCACATCGGTGTGCTGGCGCTGCCGTACCCGTCGCTGGGGGAGCGGCTGCCGGACCTGCTGCGCGGCCGGGCCACCTCGCGGATCGGCCTCAGCCCCGCCTACCCGCACCTGCGGGAAACTCCGCGGGCGTTGCGGCTCGCGCGGCTGGCGCTGGGCACCCTGCCGCCCGGGCGGGCCGACGTCGCGCCCTGGGACGACGCGCCGGTGGCCGTGCTGATCGCCGCCGCGCCCGGGGAGGCCGAGCGGGTCGCGAGCACGGTGTTCGGCCCGCTGCTGGACCTGCCGACCGCCGACCGGAAGGTGCTGGTCGACACCCTCGACGCGTGGTTCGCCTGCGGCGGGTCCGCCGCGGAGGCGGGCAAGCGGCTCTACTGCCACGCCAACACGGTGCGCTACCGGTTGCGGCGGGTCGAAGGGCTCACCGGGCGCGGGCTAGGCGATCCGAAGGCGGTCGCCGAACTGGCGACGGCGCTGCAGGTCGTGCGGCTGCTGCCGGTGCGCGGCTGACGCTACGGTCGGGTGATGACCGATGACGCAGGCTCCCGTCCCGCGGCATGGCGGGACGGGTGGACCGAGGGGCCGGACCCGCTGTTCGGCGAGCCCGGGCAGCGGACCGGGAACTACCGGACCCTGACCTACGAGGTGACCGGGCGGATCGCCCGGATCACGTTCGACCGGCCGGAGCGGGGGAACGCGATCACCGCCGACACCCCGTTCGAACTGGCCGACGCGGTGGAACGCGCCGACCTCGACCCGGGTGTGCACGTGATCCTCGTTTCCGGGCGGGGCAAGGGTTTCTGCGGCGGCTACGACCTGTCGATCTTCGCCGAGCAGGGTGCGGCGCCGGAAGGCCAGGACCGCGCCGGGACCGTGCTGGACGCCGCCGCGCAGGCACGCAACCACGACCCGTCCCGGCAGTGGGACCCGATGGCCGACTACGCGCTGATGAGCCGGTTCAACCGCGGCTACGCCAGCCTGCTGCACGCGAACAAGCCGACGGTGGCGAAGCTGCACGGGTTCTGCGTGGCGGGCGGCACGGACATCGCGCTGCATTGCGACCTGATCGTGGCCGCCGACGACACCCGGATCGGCTACCCGCCCACCCGGGTGTGGGGCGTGCCCGCGACCGGGCTGTGGGCCCACCGGCTCGGCGACCAGCGCGCGAAGCGGCTGCTCTTCACCGGCGACCTCATCACCGGGCGGCAGGCCGCCGAGTGGGGGCTGGCGGTGGAGTCCGCGCCGGCGGACCGCCTGGACGAGGTGACCGAGGAGCTGGTCGCCAGGATCGCGCTGCTGCCGGTGAACCAGCTGATGATGGTGAAGCTCGCGCTGAACAGCGCGCTGACCACGCAAGGCATCCACAACTCGGCGATGATCAGCACCGTGTTCGACGGCATCTCCCGGCACACCCGCGAGGGCTACGCCTTCCAGGAGCGGGCGCGGAGTGAGGGTTTCCGCGCGGCGGTGCGGGAGCGGGACGAGCCGTTCGGGGATCAGAAGCGCGGGTGATCGAGCCGCCGGGCGCGCCGGTCGGTGACGGCGAGCCAGGCGATGGCGAAGGTGTCGCCCTCCGGGAGGCCCACCGCGACGTCGCCCGGACGCGGCGCGCCCGCGACCCACAACCGCCGACGGCGCAACAGTTCGGCCGCGACGTCCGGCGCGCAGTACTCGATGTGGAAGCGACCGCGCAGCCCGTCCGGGAACACCACCCACCCGGACACCGGCCCGTCGACGTCGGTGGCCATCGTCGCGGCGGTGATCGAGGTCCACGGCCCGGCCGCGAGCAGCCGCACCGCGCGCGCAACCCGGGCCCGCCACAGCGCCGCGGCCCCGACGGCGAGCAGGATCGGCGCCGCCAGCACCCACGGCAGAGCCCCGCCGACCAGGACGACGGCGGCACCTTCGAGCGCGACCCCCGCGGCGACGACGGCCGCGAACGCGACCGTGCGCAGACGCAGCCTCCGTTTCAGCGAGGACCGGGACGGGGTGCGGGTCGCGCGGGCGACCCTGAGGGTGGCGCGGGCGAACTCGTCACCCCCGGGCTGTCCGGCCAGGACCTTCCCGGGAGCGGCCGCGGTGACGTGGAGCGTGCCGGCGCGCTCGAACTCCCTGATCAGCTCGCGCGGGCTGTCGTGCAGCGTGAAATACGCCCGCGTGCCGTCCGGGAAGGTCACGGTTCCCGTCTCGCCGGAGCCGGCGTCGAACCGGGCGGGAAGCGCGGTTCGCGGACCGGCGAGCAGCCGGAGCGTCCGCACGGCCCGTCCCCAGCGCACCACCAGGACCACCACCAGGCCCACCGCGAGAGCGGCCACGAACGCGGCGTACAGCACGTCCGTCCCGTGCGGCGGGTGATCGATCAGTCCGATGAGGACGGCCACGACCCCGAGCAGCGCGAACGGGAGCGCGACGATCGTCCGGTTGCGGCTCGCCCGCACCCACGAGCGCGACCACGGCCGCGACTCCCACTCGCCGGTGACCCAGGACGGCACCCGCCGGACGAACACCAGCACCAGCGTCGCGGCGAAGCCCGCCGGAAGCCCCACCGCGGCGGTCGAATCCCACCCGCCGCCGGCCAGGTGCACCGCGGCGACCACGGCGAAGACCGCGAACAGCCACCACCGCGGACGCCACCCGCGTTCCTCCACCGTCTCCTCCACTCGTCTTCGCGCGCAGCCTAACCGGCCGCGCGCGGAGACGAGTGATCATTTTCCGCGGATCAGACCTCGGCCGACTCGACGTTCCGCGCCCTGGCCTTCGCGGGCCGGGTGCGCGGCCCGAAGATCGCCAGCACGACCGCGCCCACCATCCAGGTGCCCGCGATGAACAGGAACACCGCCTGGTACCCGCTGCCGTTGTACAGCGACGACACGATCAGCGGCCCCGCCGCGTTGGACAGCCGTCCGAGTCCGTACGACACGCCGGTGCCCAGGGAGCGGCCGCGCGTGTCGAACAGCTCCGGCGAGTACGCGTACCCGAGTGCGGTGTAGCCGCGCTCGAACAGGTTCACCAGGAACCCGAACACGACGATCAGCAGGGGGTTGAACGTCAGCCCGTAGCACAACCCGCACAGCGCGATGACCGTGCCGAACACCACCAGGCACCACTTGCGCTCGAACCGGTCGGTGACCAGTGCGGCCAGGTACGACCCGAGCGGCGCGCCGACCGTCGTGAGCGCCACGTAGAACACCGACTTCTCGACGCTGAAACCCTCCTTGGCCAGCAGCGTCGGCGCCCAGCTCGAATACCCGAAGAACCCGATGGTCTGCGTCACCCACAGGACGGTCAGCAGCAGCGTCGGCAGCAGGTACTTCTTGCGCAGCAGCAACCGCAACGGCGCCTTGGCCACCGGGGCCTCCTCGACCGGCGGCGCCGGCTCCGGCAGCGGGCCCTTCTCCGCGGCGACCTGCGCCTCGATCTCCCGCAGCACCGCGTCGGCCTTCGCGTGGTCGCCGCGGCTTTCGTACCAGCGCGGCGATTCCTTGAGGTGCCGCGTGAACAGCACCAGCAGCACGCCGAGCGCGCCCCACAGGTACACCAGCCGCCAGGACCAGTCGTTGATCGGCACCACGGCGCTCGCGATCAGGTTGGTCACCGGCGTGCCGCAGATGCCGATCACGATCGCGTAGGCCTGGTACTTGCCGCGGTTGGCCGCCGGGTAGAGCTCGTTGACGTAGATGACCGCGACGACCGTCATCGCCGACAGCCCCGCCGAGGTCAGGACGCGGAACACGCCCAGCGACACGATGTCCCAGGAGAACACGGCCGCGAACGAGAACACGCCGAACCACACGGTGGTCAGCAGCAGCGCGTTCCTGCGGCCCCAGCGGTCGGCGATCGTGCTCGCCACGATCGACCCGAAGAACATGCCCACGAACGACAGCGAGGTCACGTACGCGACCTGGTCGACGGTCACGCCCCACAGCTTGATCAGCTTGGGCGCGGTGGTCGCGAAGCTGTTGATGTCGGCGAACTCGAAGAAGTAGGCGAACGCGACCGCGAACAGGGTCATCTTGTGGAACCGGCCGATCGGCAGGCGGTTCAACCGGTTCAGCGCGTTGGCGTGCTGCATTGCATGCCTTTCCGGGGAAGGGGGAGGCTCAGGCGGTTTCGCCGGGCCAGTAGAGGCGCATCGGGTTGTCGACGAGCAGTTTCCGCTGCAGCGCGGCGGTTTCGGCGATCCGCGGGACGTGGTCGACGAGCAGACCGTCGTCGGGCATGTGGTCGGTGAGGTTGGGGTGCGGCCAGTCCGTGCCCCACAGCACGCGGTCCTCGAACTCGGTCACGACGCGGCGGGCGAAGGGCACCACGTCGGTGTAGGCGTGGCGTTCGCCGTGCAGCGCCGGGGGACCGGACACGCTCAGGCGCTCCGGACAGCTCACCTTCACCCACACGTCGTTGCGCTCGACGAACCGCAGGAACCGGCCGAACTCCGGGCCGTCCACGGGTTTTCGCACGTCCGGCCGTCCCATGTGGTCGACCACGAGCGGCGCGGGCAGCGACCCGAAGAAGTCCGCCAGCTCGGGCAGGTCGGCGGCCTCGAAGTAGAGCACCACGTGCCAGCCGAGCGGCGCGATCTTCCTGGCGATCGTGCTCAGCGCCTCGTGCGGGGCGGCGTCGACGAGCCGTCGCACGAAGTTGAACCGCACACCGCGCACGCCCGCCGCGTCCAGCTCGCGCAGCTCGGCGTCACTCACCTCGGGGCGGACGGTCGCGACCCCGCGGGCCCGCCCGCCGGAGGCCCGGACGGCGTCGACCATCGCGGAGTTGTCCGCGCCGTGACAGGTGGCCTGCACGATGACGTTGCGGCTGACGCCCAGGTGGTCGCGCAGCGCGAAGAGCTGCTCCTTACTCGCGTCGCAGGGCGTGTACTTGCGCTCCGGCGCGAACGGGAACTCCGCCTGCGGGCCGAACACGTGGCAGTGCGCGTCCACGGTGCCCGGCGGCAGCCGGAAGCGCGGGGTGGACGGGTCGGCGTGCCAGTCGAGCCAGCCCGGGGTCTTCGGCGCGGTCACCGGCCCTGGCCTTTCAGCAGCGCGTCCAGCCGGGGGTAGACCCGGCGGGCGTTGTGCTCCCTGATCGCGGCCCAGTCCTCTTCGGACAGGTTCGCGGCTTCGGCGTAGCGCCGGGTGTCGTCGAAGTGGTGGCCGGTGCGCGGGTCGACGCTGCGCACCGCGCCGATCATCTCCGAGGCGAACAGGATGTTGCGGGCCGGGACGACCTCGAAGAGCAGGTCCGACCCCGGCTGGTGGTAGACGCAGGTGTCGAAGAAGACGTTGTTCAGCACGTGCTCCTCCAGTTCCGGCTTGCCCAGCGCCATCGCCAGGCCGCGGAACCGGCCCCAGTGGTAGGGCACCGCGCCGCCGCCGTGCGGGATGACCAGCCGCAGCTGCGGGAAGTCGCGGAACAGGTCGCCCTGCACGAGCTGCATGAACGCGGTGGTGTCGGCGTTGAGGTAGTGCGCGCCGGTGGTGTGGAAGGCGGGGTTCACGCTCGTGCTCACGTGCACCATGGCCGGGATGTCGTATTCGACCATTTTCTCGTAGATCGGGTACCACGAGCGGTCGGTCAGCGGCGGGGCCGTCCAGTGGCCGCCGCTCGGGTCGGGGTTGAGGTTCAGTGCGACGGCGCCGTACTCCTCGACGCAGCGGGTGAGCTCCGGGATGCAGGTCACCGGGTCGACGCCGGGGGACTGGGGGAGCATCGCGGCCGGGACGAACCGCTCCGGGTACAGCGTGCTGACGCGGTAGCACAGCTCGTTGCAGATCGCGGCCCACTCGGCGGAGGTCTCGAACCCGCCGATGTGGTGGGCCATGAACGACGCACGCGGGGAGAAGATCGTGAGGTCGATGCCGCGCTCGTCCATCAGCCGCAGCTGGTTGGGCTCGATCGTCTCCCGCAGCTCGTCGTCGCTGATCCGCAGGCCGGCGCGGGCCGGCGCGGGGCCGGAGCCGTCCAGCGCGGCGATCTGCTGGTCGCGCCACGCCGCGAGGGCGGGCGGGGCGGTCGTGTAGTGGCCGTGGCAGTCGATGATCAAGGTCGTTCCTCGCACGTCGTCGTTCTCTGCCCAGCACACTAACGGTCGACGAAATTGTTCACAATCTCTCCGTCAAAATTGGTGCGACGGATCTGGCTCTTGTGGAGCGGGCACGGACTGGGTTACAGTGGGCCTTGATCTCCCGGATGCTGGCCGAGCCGCCCGCGGGATCGTCCTTCCTCTCTCTGCGACCCCCTCTCTCTGCGAACGCCGAGTCCGGGTCGTCCCGTTCCGGCGCTGTCCGCGCCGTCTTCCCTTGGGAGCACCACCATGCCCTGTCACGGCATTCTCGACATCCACGGCAAGAGCGCCACCCTCGGCGGCACCACTGTCCCCTTCGGACTCGTCCGGGCGCATGGCCTCCGGCGCGGCGACGAGATCCTGCTGGAGGGGCAGGAACTGATTTCCGTCAACGGCGCCGATCCCGGCGGCCGCCGTCCCGAGTTCGACCGGCTCACCCCGGTTCACCCGGACGAGCGGCTCGTGCTGGAGACCGGCCGCCACCAGCTCACCACCCGCGTGCTCGACCTCGCCGCGCCGATCGGCAAGGGACAGCGCGCGCTCGTCGTCGCGCCGCCGCGCACCGGGAAAACCTCTGTCCTGCAAGCGATCGCGCACGGCGTCGCCACCAACCACCCGGACGTGCGTGGGAGGAGCTGGCCGCGCCGCGCACGGCCGTGGCCGCGACCAGCGATGGTGAGGTGGTGTCGTTCTCCGCGCGCTCCCGGGATGACACGGGGGTGTTGCTGTGGCTGCACGCGCGGGAAGACCGCACCGCGGTCGACGTTCTACTGAGGCACGTCCTGGATGAGCTGCGTGAGCACCGGTGGTGGAGGCGTTCAGCTTTGCCACCGCCCTCGGGCTCGGCCTGGAGGCGCTGCCCGTGGGCACCGGCCGGTGACCGCGCGGCGCTGGTCGAGGCCGGGTTCGTCGGCACCGATCTGTGGCGGTCCATGAGGTGCCCGCTACCGAGCTCGGCGCTTCCGAAGTGACCTTGTTCGTCGACGATGACGAGCCTGGCGGTGAGCGGGATCGGACGCCGGCCAACCGGCTCTACGACGCCAGCGGGTTCATCGAGTACCAGATCCGCCGCCGCGATCCCGGGCCGGCCCTGTCCGCCGGGCAGAGCGGGGGACCTTCGGCCCTATGACGCCTCACCGGCCCGGGTGACGCTGAACTGCGGCAGGACTCCCCGACCCGAGGTCGCGGCATGGCGGAACGAGCCGGCACCACCACCAATCGCGGCGCCGGAGCGCTGGAACGCGCCGGACGGCGCTGTGCGGCGCACCCCTGGCGCGTGGTGGCGGTGTGGCTGCTCGTCCTGGTCGGCGCGACGGTGGCGAACGCGCTGGCGGGCGGCATCTACAGCGACGACTTCACGCTCCCCGGGTCCGAGTCCGGCCGTGGGCGCACCGTCCTCACCGAAAACGGCGTCGTCGGCGGGTCGACGACCGCCCGGGTGGTCTTCACCGTGGACACCGGCTCCGTGGGCACCAGCGAAGCCGCCATCGAGCAGTCCGCCGCTGCGGTGCGTGCCGTGCCGCACGTGGTTTCGGTGTCGGATCCGCTCTCCCCCGCGACCACCTCGCCCGACGGGCGTACCGCGTTCGCCACCGTGCAGTTCGACGACAAGCCGGCGAATCTGGGCGAGGACCTGGTCGACAACATCGACAACGCGACGAACCCGGCCCGCGCGGCGGGGGTCGGCGTCGACTATGCCGGCACCCTCGGCGAGGCGGCCGAATCGCACGCCGGTGACCTGCGCTCGGAACTGATCGGCATCGTCGTCGCGCTGCTGGTGTTGCTGGTCGCGTTCGGCAGCGTGCTGGCCGCCGGGCTGCCGGTTCTCACCTCGATCATCGGTGTCATCACGGGTCTTGGCCTGCTCGGGCTGCTCGCCGGCTGGGTCACGTTCGCGACGGCGTCACCCACGCTGGCGATCATGATCGGCCTCGGCGTCGGCATCGACTACGCGCTGTTCCTCACGACCCGGTTCCGCCAGCGCCTCCTCGACGGCGAGGACCCGGTGACGGCGGCCGGCCGCACGGTCGCCACCAGCGGGCGGTCCATCCTCATCGCCGCGACCACCGTGGTGATCGCCTTGATGGGCCTGTTCGCCGTCGGTGTCGCCTTCATCGGCAAACTCGGGCTCGCTGCCGCCATCACCGTCGTCGTGGCCGCCATCGCCGCCACCACCCTCGTCCCCGCGCTGTTGGGCCTGGCCGGACGCCGCATCGACCGCTGGCACGTGCGGCGTCCGGTGGCCGAGCAGTCCGCCGACGGATCCGAAAGCGCCTGGCACCGGTACGCGGTCCGGATCGACCGGCACCCGTGGTGGTACCTGTGCGGCGGCGTCCTGGTCGCGGGTGTGCTGGCGATCCCGGCGTTCTCCATGCAACTCGGGCACATCGACCAGGGCGCCGACCCCGGGGGGAGCACGACACGGCTGGCTTACGACGCGCTCGGCGCCGGGTTCGGTCCCGGTGTGAACGGGCAGTTCACCGTGGTCGTCATGCCCGGTGGAACCGTCTCCCGTGACACGCTGGCGGCATCGGTGCAGCAGGCGCTCGCGACGACCCCCGGCGTCGCCTCGGCCACTCCGCTCACGGCGAGCCCGGACGGTGCCGTCCTGTTGTCGACGGTCACGCCGACGACCGGGCCGCAGGACGCCGCGACCGATGAGCTGCTGACCAGGCTCCGGACGCAGACCCTGCCGCCGGTGCTGGCGGGATCGACCTCCTACGTCACCGGCATGACCGCGGGGCAGCTCGACTTCCGCGACGTGGTGGCCGCCAAGCTGCCGCTCATCATCGGCGTCGTGGTGGCAGCGGCGTTCGTGTTGCTGCTGCTGTCCTTCCGCAGCCCGGTGCTCGCCCTCAAGGCCGCGGTGCTGAACCTGCTGTCGATCGCCGCCTCCTACGGCGTCATCGTCGCGGTGTTCCAGTGGGACTGGCTCGGGTCCGTGTTCGGGGTGCCCGAGCCGGTGCCGATCGAGTCCTACGTGCCGATGATCATGTTCGCGATCGTGTTCGGGCTGTCCATGGACTACGAGGTGTTCCTGCTCTCGCGCGTCCACGAGGCGTGGCTGCGCACGCGGGACACCCACCGGAGCGTCGCCGACGGGCTCGCGGTCACCGCACGTGTGATCACCTCGGCCGCGCTGATCATGATCTGCGTCTTCTTCGCGTTCCTGACCTCACCGAACGTGGTCATCAAGATCCTCGCGCTGGGCCTCGGCGTGAGCGTGCTGATCGACGCCACGCTCATCCGCCTGGTCATCGTCCCGGCGGCGATGTTCCTGCTCGGCAAGTACAGCTGGTGGCTGCCCGGCTGGCTGGACCGCACCCTGCCCCACCTCGAACCGGAACCCGAACTCGAAGCGGCCCGGACCTGAGGTGTGCTGTGCGACGTCTTCGGAACCGACCCGCCCCAGCTCGATCAGTTCTGGACGAACGCGAGCAGAAAGCTCCGCTGAGTCCTCGTTGGTCTTGACGACCAGGACGGATTTGCGGCCTTCGAGGCCGTCGGCGAGGTAGCCGCGGAGCACCGGCAACGCCGAGCTCCGGCTCGACCGCGCCCTCGCCGGCCACCGCGTGTACCCGGCGATCGACCTGTTCGCGTCCGGCACCCGCCGCGACGAGCTCCTGCTGTCGCCCGCGGAGCTGACGGTGATGACGGAGGTCCGGCGCGCGCTGGCGGGCCAGGACCCCCGGCGCGCCACCGGGCAGTTCCTGGAGCAGCTCCGCACGACGCGATCGAACGCGGAGTTCGTCGCGCGGGCGTCGGCGACCCTGCCCGCGCCCGCGGCGGCCTGAGTGCGCCGGAAATAGGAGGAACTCCGGCGGGTCCGCCGCTACGCTCCGGCCCGTGAGCGCACTCTTCTGTGACCTCCCGCTGGCCGAGCGCATCGAACGCGCCGAAGCGCGGCGGATGGCCGAAGCGACCGAGAAGGCGCGGAAACGGCCCGGCTCGGCCGCGTTCGTGCTGCCCGTCGCCGGGGGAGTGGCGACGTTCGCCGAGGCCGGGTCGCCGTTGAACAAGGTCGCCGGTCTCGGGTTCGGCGGCGTGCCGGACGCGGAGTCCCTGGCGGGCGTCGAAAAGGCCTTCGCCGCGGTGGGCTGCCCGGTGCAGGTCGAGCTCGCGCACCTCGTCGATCCCGCGATCGGGGCGGCGCTCACTGCCCGCGGGTACCGGCTGGAGTCCTTCGAGAACGTGCTGGGCCGGGACCTACGGAGTGGACTGGACCGCGTCGCGCCGCCGGGCGTGGAGATCCGGCCGAGCGGCGACGACGAGTTCGCGGCCTGGCTCGACGTCGCGGCGGACGGCTTCGGCCACCCGGACGACCAGGATCCGCCGTCCGACCAGCAGTTCCCGCGCGAAGTCCTCGCGCGGGCGGTGCGCGACCTCGCCGGCGACGGCGTGCGGCGGTACACGGCGGTGTGCGACGGGGTCGTCGCCGGTGTGGCCAGCATGTGCGTGGTGGACGGCCTGGCCCAGTTCACCGGAGCCGCGACCCTGCCCGGCCACCGGCGGCGGGGCGTCCAGACCGCCCTGCTGTCCGCCCGGATCGCCGACGCGGCCGGGGCGGGCTGCGACCTCGCCGTCGTGACCACCCAGCCGGCGTCCCGATCGCAGCACAACGCGCAGCGGCAGGGGTTCGAGCTGCTGTACACCCGGGCGGTGCTGGGTAGGCTGCCCGCAGTTTCGTGAAGGGAACCGTCCAGGGCGAAGATGTTCGACTTGCTGCGCGACTTCCTGCGCGAGCAACCGAGTGGTGCGGTTCGACATCGACTCCCCGGACGTGACCGCCCTGCGCCATGATGCACCGAACCACGGCCCGATCGGCTGCGAACCGGACACCGTCCGTGCTCGCCACGACACTAACGTGGACCCTAACTTGATTTGTTCCAGACAAGTGCTCTAGGGTCTGCCGCGTGACGTCGGAGGACTTCGAGGCGCAGCTGCGGGCTGTCTCGTTGCGCGTGACCCGGCCCCGCCTGGCGGTGCTGTCCGCGCTGCGCGACAACCCGCACGTCGACACCGAGAAGGTGATCGAGCTGGTGCGTGCCGCCCTCCCGACCGTCTCGCACCAGGCCGTCTACGACGTCCTGCGGGCACTCACCGACGCCGGGCTGATCCGGCGCATCCAGCCGGCCGGCGCGAACGCCCGCTACGAGTCCCGGGTGGGCGACAACCACCACCACGTCGTCTGCCGCTCCTGCGGTGCGATCGCCGATGTCGACTGCACCGTCGGCCACGCCCCCTGTCTCACCGCCTCGGACGACCACGGCTTCGTGATCGACCAGGCGGAGGTCGTCTTTTGGGGCGTGTGCCCCGACTGCTCGGCCGCCGCAGTTCCCAACGAAACCGCCAGCTCGGAAGGCAAGTAGATGAGCGACACCCAGGACAACACCCCCTCGAGCGCGCAGGGGGTGGACAAGAAGGCGGCGGCCGGGTGCCCGGTCGCGCACGACTCGGTGACCTCGCACGGCAGCGAGAGCGAGAACCCGGCCATCGACTCGCCGACCCCGAAGTCGAGCGGGCGTCCGCGGACCAACCGCGACTGGTGGCCCAACCAGCTCGACCTGTCGGTGCTGCACGCCCACGACTCCAAGAGCAACCCGCTGGGCAAGGACTTCAACTACGCCAAGGAGTTCGCCAAGCTCGACGTCGACGCCCTCAAGCGCGACATCGAGGAGGTGCTCACCACCTCGCAGGACTGGTGGCCCGCCGACTTCGGCCACTACGGCGGCCTGATGATCCGCATGAGCTGGCACTCCGCGGGCACCTACCGCATCCACGACGGCCGCGGCGGCGCCGGTGACGGCGCGCAGCGCTTCGCCCCGCTGAACAGCTGGCCGGACAACGCCAACCTGGACAAGGCGCGCCGCCTGCTGTGGCCGGTCAAGCAGAAGTACGGCCAGAAGATCTCCTGGGCCGACCTGCTCGTGCTGGCGGGCAACGTGGCACTGGAGTCGATGGGCTTCAAGACCTTCGGCTTTGGCTTCGGCCGCGAGGACGTCTGGGAGACCGAAGAGGTCTACTGGGGCCCCGAGGACGACTGGCTGGGCGACGAGCGCTACGTGACCGACTCGGAGATGGTGCCCGAGCTCGGCGCCACCGAGATGGGCCTCATCTACGTCAACCCGGAGGGCCCGCGCGGCAGCGCCGACTACATGGCGGCGGCGCACTTCATCCGCGAGACCTTCGGCCGCATGGCGATGAACGACGAGGAGACCGTCGCCCTCATCGCCGGTGGTCACACCTTCGGCAAGACCCACGGCGCGGGCGTCGCCGACGACCACGTCGGCCCCGAGCCGGAGGCCGCCCCGCTGGAGGCGCAGGGCCTCGGCTGGCTGAGCACCCACGGCAGCGGCAAGGGCCCGGACACGATCACCAGTGGCCTCGAGGTGACGTGGACCGACAAGCCGACCCAGTGGAGCAACCGCTTCTTCGAGATCCTGTTCGGCTACGAGTGGGAGCTCACCACGAGCCCCGGCGGCGCCAAGCAGTACGTGGCGAAGGACGCTCCGGAGATCATCCCGGACCCCTACGACCCGAACAAGAAGCACAAGCCGACCATGCTGACCACGGACCTGGCGCTGCGGTTCGACCCGGTCTACGGCAAGATCTCGCGCCGGTTCCTGGAGAACCCGGACGAGTTCGCGCTGGCGTTCGCCAAGGCCTGGTACAAGCTGCTGCACCGCGACATGGGCCCGGTCACCCGCTACCTCGGCCCGTGGGTTCCGGAGCCGCAGCTGTGGCAGGACCCGGTGCCTGCCGTCGACCACGAGCTCGTGGGCGAGTCGGACATCGCCGCGCTGAAGGCGAAGGTCCTGGAGTCCGGCCTGACCACCCAGCAGCTGGTCACCACCGCGTGGGCGTCGGCGGCGAGCTTCCGCTCCACCGACAAGCGCGGTGGCGCGAACGGCGCCCGCATCCGGCTCGAGCCGCAGCGCAACTGGGAGGTCAACCAGCCCGAGCAGCTCGCGCCGGTGCTGGAGAAGCTCGAGGCCATCCAGCGCGAGTTCAACGAGGCGGGCGGCGCGAAGATCTCGCTGGCCGACCTGATCGTGCTGGCCGGCTCGGCCGCCGTCGAGAAGGCCGCGCGGGACGCGGGCGTCGAGGTGACCGTGCCGTTCCACCCGGGCCGCACGGACGCCAGCCAGGAGCAGACCGACGTCGAGTCGTTCAAGGTGCTGGAGCCGCGTGCCGACGGGTTCCGCAACTACCTGCGGGCCGGCGAGAAGCTCCAGCCGGAGGTGCTGCTGGTCGACCGCGCCTACATGCTGGACCTGACCGCGCCGGAGATGACCGTCCTGGTCGGCGGCCTGCGTGCGCTGGGCGCCAACTACGGCGGCGCCAAGCACGGTGTGCTCACCGAGCGTCCGGGCGTGCTCAGCAACGACTTCTTCACCAACCTGCTCGCGCCGGGCACCCGGTGGAAGGCGTCGGAGTCGGAGGAGAACGTCTACGAGATCCGCGACGTGGCGACCGACGAGCTGAAGTGGACGGCCACCCCGGTCGACCTGATCTTCGGCTCCAACTCGCAGCTGCGGGCCCTCTCGGAGGTCTACGCCAGCGACGACGCGCGCGAGAAGTTCGTCAACGACTTCGTCGCGGCCTGGACGAAGGTCATGGAACTGGACCGGTTCGACCTGGCCTGATCCAGTCTCCGCAAGGGCGAGCCCGGCTGATCCGCCTCGGATCGGCCGGGCTCGTCCCGTTGTGCCGAGGTTCGCCGGACCGGGCCGTGATGGGGGAGCCGGCCGAGGAGGCCGCCGCCGTCGCGCTGCCGGGCGGGCACGCCTCCAAGGCCGTGGTGATGGCGGCCCGCTGCGAGGCCGCCGAGTTGCCGGCCGGCCGGCTGGGGCTCGGCGCCGGGGTGCTCACCGCCCTGCGGCACGGGCTCGAGCGGTGGGGCGGCAGGGGCAACCGGCCGCGCTGGCCGCGTCCTGACCGGGCGGAGCCACGAGTATGTGCCGTTCGCGGGGCAGTCCGTCGGCCTGATCGGGGATGTCCGTCCCGCGGCACAGGTCGTCCGTGACGTGGTCAGCGAGGCTGAAACGATCCTGTCCGCGCCAGGGCGGGGCCGGGCGCTGCGGCCGGCCGTGGGAGCGACCGTGCCGTCCCGGTGACGCGTGCCAGGATCGACGGTCGCATCAGGGCGGACGGCGGGTCCAGGAACGCGCTCACCCGCATGAACTGCGCCGCCACCACCGGGTCCTCCTCGGCGGCGGTGAGCACCTTCGCCACGTACCGGTTGACCAGCCGCACGGGCAGCGGTCGCGGTGCCTCGACCTGCGGCAGCGTCAGGTCGCTGCCCACCGACAGCTTCCACGCCACGCCGATCGGTTTCGCCGCGGCGCGGAAGAACCGCCGGGCCAGGTGCCGATCGCCCTGGCGCAGGCAGTCCCGCAGCGCCAGCGCCTCCAGCGCGGCGACGGACATGCCCTGCCCGTAGATCGGGTTGAAGCTGCAGATCGCGTCGCCGAACACGAGCAGGCCGTCCGGGAAGCGGCGAAGCTTGTCGTAGCGGCGCCAGCGGCTCGCCGGGAAGGCGAAGGTGGCCACGTCGGACAGCGGCTCGGCCGTCCGCAGCGCCTCGATCAGGTGCGGGGGCGCGCACTGGGCGGCGAAGTCGACCATGGCGTCGTACTGGGGTGACGGGTGGTCACCGGCATAACCGGCGACGGTGAACAACCAGGTGTCGTCCTCGTAGGCGAACAGCGCCATGCCGTTGGGCCGCTCCGGGGTGGCGCCGACGACGACCAGCGTCTCCCGGACCGCGCCGGGCCGCAGCCGCACCAGGCGGCTGGTGTACCGCAGCTGCACCGGGACTTCGACCTCGGCCGGCCGCCGGTAGCCGAGGTCGGCCAGCCAGGCGGGCGTGCGCGCGCCGCGGCCGAGCGCGTCGACGACCAGGTCCGCGCTCAGGGTCTCCGCGGGGCTGCCCGGCGCCCGCCGCTGGAGGCGCACGCCGGTGACGCGGTCCCCGGCCGCGGTGGTGGTCAGGCCGCTCACGTCGCAGCCGTCACGAAGGTCAACAGTGGACAGTCGCCGGAGCCGGTTGCGCACGTGGGTCTCGAGGAACGGCCTGCTCGGCTGGTGCATCGGCGGCAGATCCATCTCCGGCGACAGCCGGTGCCCGCCGGGGGAGAAGTGCAACCGCGAGTAGTCGGTCAGCACCGTGCCGCCGTCGGCGACGAGCTCGCCGAGCAACCCGGGGAACAACTCCTCCACGATCTCCCCGCCGCGCGGCAGCAGCGCGTGGACGTGCCGGCCCTGCGGGATGCCGCGCCGGTGCGCCACCGTCTCGTCGAGGTGGTCCCGCTCGATCACCGTCACCCGGTCGTAGAACCCGGCGAGCACGCGAGCCGCGAGCAGCCCGCCCATCCCCGCGCCCAGCACCACCGCGTGCGTCCGCTCCTGCGTCGTCATCGTCCCGCGCCTCCTCCGTGGTCGCGCCCGTTTCGTCCGGCCAGCGTGACCGGACCGCCGGGGCGATGCATGGAGGAGAGGTGGGGAAAGTGTGGAGACTTGGCGGTGACCGTTGTCCACACCGGACTCGCCGAACTCGCGGGTTTGTTGTCCACGCGGTGCGGGCGCAACCTGGGGGAGCCCTCACGGCGAGGGCCGTGGACGGCCCCGTCGTCACCGTCCACGGCCCTCGCCCGCGGTCACTGGTACAGCGCCGCCTGGATCTTGGGGTCGTTGATGTTGCTCTTGTCGTACCAGTAGTACGCCGTGTCGATCCGCTTCGGCAGCTGCTCGCCGTTGATGGCCTTCAGCGAGGCGTCCACCAGCTGCCTGCCCATGTCCACCGGGTCCTGCGTCACGGCGCCCGCCATCAGGCCGCTGTTGATCGCGTCGATCTGGGCCTTCCCGGAGTCGAACCCGACGATCGTCAGGCCCTGCCGCCCGCTCTCCTGCACGCCCTTGATCACGCCGATCGCCGAGCCCTCGTTGGAGGCGTAGATCCCCTTCAGGTCCGGGTTGGCCGCGATGATCGACTTGGTGATGTTGGCCGACTCCAGCTGGTCGCCGCCGCCGTACTGGGGCGCGAGCACCGTGATGCCGGGCGCGTTCTTCGCCATCCAGTCCAGGAACCCGTCCCGCCGGTCCTTGCCGGACAGGCTGGTCTGGTCGTGCACCACGAGCGCGACCTTGCCCTGCCCGCCGATCTGCTCGGCCAGGTGCTTGGCCGCCTCCGCCGCCGCGGCCTTGTTGTCCGTCGCCACCGTGGTGACCGGGATGTCACTGTCCACACCGGAGTCGAACGCCACCACCGGGACGTTCTGCGCCATCGCCTGCTGGAGCAGGGGAGCGGCGGCGCGGGAGTCCAGCGCCGCGAACCCGAGCGCCTGCGGCGACTTGGCCAGCTCGTTGGTGAGCATGTTGACCTGCTGCTCGACGTCCTTCTCGGTGGCCGGGCCGACGAACGTCGTGCGCGCGCCCTTGGCGGCGGCCTCGTCCTCCGCGCCCTTCTTCACGGCCTGCCAGAACTGGTGCTGGAAGCCCTTCGACACGATGGCGATCAGCGGCCCGTTCCCGCCGCCCGCGGTGCCGCCGCCCTGGCCGCACGCGGTCATCGTCAGCGCCAGCACGGCGCCGGCGACCGCCGCGACGATCTTCTGCGTCCTCATCAAGAACTCCTTTGTTCTCTCAGGCTTCCCGTTTCCGGATCCGGTCGGTGTAGACGGCCACCAGGATCACGCAGCCGAGGATGACGTTCTGCCACTCCTGCGGGATCGACATGATCTGCAGCCCGTTGTTGAGCACCGAGATGATCAGCGCGCCGATCAGGGTGCCGATGATCGACCCCTTGCCGCCGGACAGCGACGTCCCGCCGATCACCACGGCGGCGATGGCCTGCAGCTCGTACCCCATGCCGGTCGCCGGCTGCGCGGAACCGAGCCGGGCGGAGATCATCACGCCGGCCAGGCCGGTGAACAGCCCGGCGAACGCGTAGATCCCGACCTTCCACTTACGGACGTCGATGCCGGACAGTGCGGTCGCTTCCTCGTTGCTGCCGATCGAGTAGGTGTAGCGGCCGAGCACGGTCTTGGTCAGCAGCACCCCGGCGATGATCGCGATCGCGGCGAGGATCAGCACCGCGTTGGGCACGTTGGGGATCAGGTTGCCCGCGGAGATCTCGATGTAGCCGGGCGAGTCGCTGAAGTAGATCGGCGTGCTGTGCGACAGCACCAGCGCCAGCCCCTCGGCGACCAGCATCATCGCCAGCGTCGCGATGAACGGCGGAATCTTCAGCAGCGCCACGTTGATCCCGTTGACCAGCCCCATCAGCCCGCCGAACAGGATCGCCAGCGGCACGCCGATGCCCAGCGGCAGTCCCGAGTTCACGATGAACACGCCGGACATCACCGCGCACAACGCCATGCCGGTGCCGATGGACAGGTCGATGCCGCCGGTGATGATGACGAACGTCGTGCCGATCGCGAGCGTCCCGATCACCACCGTGGAGAACAGGATCGCGATGAAGTTGCCGTAGGAGAAGAAGAACGGGCTGACGATCGAGAAGAACGCGTAGATCACGATGAGGCTGGCGAACGCCAGCAGCTGCTGCAGCCTGCTCCTGATCGCGCCGGTCACTCCGCCGGCCCGCTGCCGCTCCGTCACCGGAGCCTTCACCGTGGTCATGACCGACCTGCCTTCTCTTCGGGGGCGAGACCGAGCTCGGCGGCGTCGGCCGGGTTTTCGTCCGGCCGCAGGGTGGCGTAGTGCATGATGTTCTCCTGGGTCGCCTCGGCGGAGTCGAGCACGCGGGTCACGCGGCCTTCGCTCATCACCACGACGCGGTGGGACATGCGCAGGATCTCCGGGAGCTCCGAGGAGATCATGATGATCGACTTGCCCTGCCCGGTGAGTTCCCGCAGCAACTGGTAGATCTCCTCCTTCGCGCCGACGTCGATGCCGCGCGTCGGCTCGTCGAAGATGAGCACGTCGCAGTCCTTGGCCAGCCACTTGGCGATGACGACCTTCTGCTGGTTGCCGCCGGAGAGGTTCTTCGTGGTCTGGTCGAGCGACGGGGTCTTGATGCGCAGCGCGCCGATGTAGCGGTCGGCGGTCGCGCGCAGCGCGCCGTCGCGCACGAACCCGGCCCTGGTGAACTGCTCCCGCAGCGCGGACAACGCGATGTTGGCCTTGACGTCCTGGTCGAGCAGGAGGCCGAACCGCTTGCGGTCCTCCGACAGGTAGCCGATGCCGAGCTTGGCGGCGTCGGCCGGGTTGCCGATGCGGACCGGCTTGCCGTGCAGGGTGACCGTGCCCGCCTCGGCCTTGTCCGCGCCGACCAGCGCCCGCGCGACCTCGGTGCGGCCGGCGCCCATCAGCCCGGCGAACCCGAGGATCTCGCCCTGCCGCAGGTCGAACGACACGTCCTTGAGCAGGTCCCGGGTGCGCAGGCCCTCGACGCGCAGCACCACCTCGCGGTCCGCGCGCACGCCCTCCGGGCGGGCTTCGGTGTCGATGGCCCGGCCCACCATCAGCGCGATGATGTCCGGGGTGGCCGCGGTGGCGATGTCGAGCGTGTCGATGTATTCGCCGTCGCGGATCACGGTGACCCGGTCGGCGATGCGCTTGATCTCCTCCATGCGGTGGGAGATGTAGATGACGCCGGTGCCCGGCCGCACGAACCGGCGGATCAGCTCGTGCAGCGTCGCCACCTCGGCGTCGTTGAGCGCGGCGGTGGGCTCGTCCATGATCAGCACGCGCGGGTCGTAGGACAGCGCCTTGGCGATCTCCACCATCTGCTGGTTGGCCACGGTCAGCTCGGCGACCACGGCCCGCGGGTCCAGCCGCAGGTGCAGCCGGTCGAGCAGGCCGGCGGCGTCGGCGTTGAGCTTGCGCTCGTCGAGCAGCAGCCGGCCGCGGCGCGGTTCCCGGCCGATGAAGATGTTCTGCGCCACGGTCAGGTGCGGCACCAGGTTGAACTCTTGGTGGATGATGCTGATACCCAGCTCCAGCGCGTGCCGCGGCCCGGCGGGCTGGTAGGGCTCGCCGCCCAGCCGGAACCGGCCCGCGTCGGCGGTGTGGATGCCGGACAGCAGCTTCATCAGGGTGGACTTGCCCGCGCCGTTCTCGCCGACCAGCGCGAGCACCTCGCCGGAGCGCAGCTCCAGCCGCATGTCGTGCAGCGCGCGGACGCCGGGGAAGGTCTTGTCCACGCCTTCGACTTCCAGCAACGGTTCCGTCATCGTCGCGACCTCGCTCATCGCACCCGCTCCGGCGCCCCGTAGACCGCGCTCGCGGTCCCCGACAGCACCTGCGCCCGGTCCGGCGCGGGCAGTTCGCCGATCAACGCGGACAGGACCTCCCAGGCCCGGCCGTACCCGCCGTGCGGGACGGTCATCGGCCAGTCCCCGCCGTACATCAGCCGGTCGGGCCCGAACAGCTCGACCGCCGCCTCGACCGCGGGCCGCGCGGACCCGACGGTCAGCGGCTCGCCGGGCCGCTGCAGCCCGGAGAGCTTCGCGACCGTGTTCGGGTGCGCGGCCACGGCCCGCAGTGTGGTCAGCCAGTCGCGGAATTCGGCCGGGTCCGCGGGCGGCTTGCCGAGGTGGTCGACCACGATCGTCAGCTCCGGCAGGGCGGCCGCGAGGCCGGCGACCTGGCGCAGGTGCCGCGGCCAGGCGTCGGGGACGTCGAACGGCAGGCCGCGTTCGGCGAGCAGGGCCAGCGAGCGGCGCACCGCCGGCAGGTCGAGGAAGTCCGCGCGCGGGTCGTCGTGCACCAGGTGCCGCACGCCGCGGAACGCCGGGTGCCGCTGCCACCGGTCGAGCTGGCGCCGCGCGGTGTCCGGATCGTCCAGGCGGACCCAGCCGACCACGCCGGCGATCCAGTCGTGGGCGTCGGCCTGGGCGAGCATGAACTCGGTGTCGGCCTCGGAGTCCTCGGCCTGCACCAGGACGGCCGTGGCGATCCCGGCGGCGTCCAGTTCCCGCCGCGCCTGTCCGGCGGTGAAGGTCCGGTGCAGCGGGCTGCCGGGCGGCAGCCACGCGTAGCCGCCGACGGTGAGGTCCCACAGGTGCAGGTGGGTGTCCACGACGCGCTCGGTCATGTCCGGATCAGCCCCTTGTCCCGCAGAGTGGTCCACAGGTCGGCGGGCACGGCGGCCGCGAGCCGCCGGGCGTTCTGCCGCACCTCCGCCGGGGTGGCCGCGCCGGCGACCACCGCGCGCACCGCCGGGTCCCGCAGCGGGAAGTGCAGCGCGGCGGTGGGCAGGTCGACGCCGAACTCGGCGCAGATCGCGGCGATTTCCCGTGCGGTGTCGAGAACGTCCGGGGGAGCGGTGGCGTACTCGTAGCGGCCGGCGAGCTCGGGCGTGGCGAGCAGGCCCGAGTTGAACACGCTCGCGACCGCCACGCCGATCGACCGGGCGTGGCACTCGGGCAGCACGTCGTCCAGCGCGGACTGGTCGAGCAGCGTGAACCGGCCCGCGACCATGAGCAGGTCGACGGTGCCGGTGCGGGCGGCCGCGGCGAGCGCGGCGACCGATTTCGACCCCACGCCGATCGCCTGGACGGCGCCCTCGTCGCGCAGGGCGGCGAGCGCGGGCAGGCCGGACGCCAGCGCCGGTCCGAGGTCGTGCTCCTCCGGGTCGTGCAGGTAGACGATGTCGACGGAGTCCAGTCCGAGCCGGGTCAGCGAGTCGCCGAGGCTGCGCCGCACCCCGTCGCCGGAGAAGTCCCACACCCGGCGGTGGTCGGCCGGCACGGCGAAGTGGTTCGCCTCGTCGAGCCGGTTCGCGCCGTCCGGATCCGGCACCAGGAGCCGGCCGACCTTGGTGGACACCACGAACTCGGCGCGCGGCTTGCCGGCGAGGAAGGCGCCCAGCCGGCGTTCGGACAGGCCGAGGCCGTAGTGGGGGGCGGTGTCGAAGTGGCGGATCCCGCTGTCCCACGCGGCTTCCAGCACCGCGTGCGCCTGCTCGTCGCTCATCGGCGCGTACAGGTTGCCCAGGTTCGCGGCGCCGAGCGCGAACGGGCCCGGCACCTCAGCCATGGGCGTACTCCGCGAGCGAGGACGCGTGCATCTCGGTGCCCGCGCCGGGGGCCTTCGGTGCGAAGTAGCGTCCACTGTGGACGTCGACCGGGGTGACGAAGTGCTCGTGCAGGTGGTCGACGAACTCGATCATCCGGTCCTCGGTGGTCCCGGACACCGCGACGAAGTCGAACATCGCCAGGTGCTGCACCGCCTCGCACAGGCCGACCCCGCCGGCGTGCGGGCAGACCCGGACGCCGAACTTGGCGGCCAGCAATAGGATCGCGATGTTCTCGTTGACCCCGGCCACCCGGGTGGCGTCGAGTTGCAGCACCGACAGCGCCCCGGCCTGCAGGAGTTGTTTGAACAGCACCCGGTTGGCGCCGTGCTCACCGGTGGCGACCGGGATCGGCGCGACCGCCTTGGCGATGGCTGCGTGGCCGAGGATGTCGTCGGGGCTGGTGGGCTCCTCGATCCAGGCGAGGTCGAACGGGCGCAGCCGCTCGACCCAGGCGATCGCGTCGCCGACGTCCCAGCGCTGGTTGGCGTCCACCGCGATCCGCACGTCCGGGCCGCACACCTCGCGCGCGATCCGCAGGCGGCGCAGGTCCTCGTCGAGGTCGGCGCCCACCTTGAGCTTGATCTGGCGGAAGCCGTCGTCGACCGCCTCCCGGCACAGACGCGCGAGCTTGTCGTCGTCGTAGCCCAGCCACCCGGGCGTGGTGGTGTAGGCGGGGTAGCCCTGGCTGAGCAGCCGCGCTTCGCGTTCGGCGCGGCCGGGCTGGGCCGCGCGGAGGATCTCCAGCGCCTCGTCGCGGGTCAGCGCGTCGGTCAGGTACCGGAAGTCGAGCAGGTCGACGATCTCCTCCGGGGTGAGCGAGGACAGCAGCCGCCACAACGGTTTGCCCTCCCGTTTGGCGCGCAGGTCCCACAGCGCGTTGACGGCCGCGCCGATGGCCATGTGCATGATCCCCTTTTCGGGGCCGAGCCAGCGCAGCTGCGAATCGTGGACCAGTTCGCGCCACAGCCCGCCCAGGTCCGCGAGCGTGGCGTCCACGTCGCGGCCGAGGAGGTGGCCCTCCAGCGCCCGGAGCGCGGCGACCTGGACATCGTTGCCGCGGCCGATGGTGAAGACGAACCCGTGGCCCTCCAGGCCGTCGCCGGCGTCGGTGACCAGCCGCAGGTAGGCGGCCGAGTAGTCCGGGTCCGGGTTCATCGCGTCGGAGCCGTCGAGCGTCTGCGACGTCGGGAACCGGACGTCGTGCGTGTGCAGGGCGACGATGCGTGCCACGGACCCACTCCCTTGTACGCCTCGGTGACGAGGCCGACGATAGAGATCCGATGTCTCCGCCGTCAAGGCTCGCGCGTGGCCGGAAAGGTGGCCTAGGATCTTGGCGAGCTCGATGAAGAGATCCGACCAATACCGTGAGGAAGTGAACCGTGCACCTCGTCCGCCTCGGTCCCGTGGGCCAGGAACGACCCGCTGTCGTCGCCGGCGGCACGACCTACGACCTGACCGGGCTGACGGCCGACGTCGACGGCGCGTTCCTCGCCGGCGACGGGATGGCGGCGGCGCGGGCCGCTCTGGAGGCAGGCGGGTTGCCGGAGCTGCCGGACGCCGACACGCTGCGGGTGGGCGCGCCGATCGCGCGGCCCGGCGCGATCATCTGCATCGGGATGAACTACGCCGAGCACGCCGCCGAGTCGGGCTCGGCTCCGCCGGACGTGCCGATCATGTTCCTCAAGACGCCGAACACGCTGGCCGGTCCGCACGACCCGGTGACGATCCCGCCCGGCAGCGAGCGCACCGACTGGGAGGTCGAGCTCGGCGTGGTGATCGGCAAGCGGGCGCTGTACCTCGACTCGCCGTCGCAGAGTCTCGCGCACGTCGCCGGTTTCGTGCTCGGCAACGACGTCTCGGAGCGGCAGTACCAGCTCGTCGATTCCGGCGGGCAGTGGAGCAAGGGCAAGTGCGCGCCGGGGTTCAACCCGCTCGGGCCGTGGCTGGTGACGCCGGACGAGGTGGATCACACCGGGCTGCGGTTGCGCAGCTGGGTCAACGGCGAGCCGCGCCAGGACTCCACGACCGCGGACATGATCTTCGGGGTCGAGCACCTGGTGTGGCACCTGAGCCGGTACCTGGCGCTGGAACCGGGCGACGTGATCATGACGGGCACGCCGCAGGGCGTCGCGCTGTCCGGGAAGTACCCCTACCTGCGGCCGGGGGACGTGGTGGAGCTGGAGATCGACGGCCTGGGCAGGCAGCGTCAGGAGTTCGTCGCGGCGGAGGTGGCGTGATGGGCGAGTTCGACGGGCTCGTTGCCGCGGTCACCGGCGGGGCGTCGGGGATCGGCGCGGCGACCGTGGCGGCGCTGCGCGAGCGTGGCGCGCGGGTGGCGGCGCTGGACCTGACCGAGGTCGAAGACGGCGTGCGGGTCGACGTCACCGACGACGAGTCGGTGCGGCAGGGCATCTCCGCGGTGGTGGAGCGTTTCGGCGGGCTGGACATCGTGGTGAACAACGCGGGCATCGGGGCGCAGGGCACGGTCGCCGACAACGATGACGCGGAGTGGCTGCGGGTGCTGGACGTGAACCTGCTCGGGATGGTGCGGGTGAGCCGGGCGGCGCTGCCGCACCTGCGCCGGTCCCGCGCCGCGGCGATCGTGAATGTCGGCTCGATCGCGGCGACGGCCGGGTTGCCGCAGCGCGCGTTGTACAGCGCGTCGAAGGGCGCGGTGGCGGCGTTGACGCGGGCGATGGCCGCGGACCACCTGCGGGAGGGGATCCGGGTCAACTGCGTGCACCCGGGCACCGCCGACACGCCGTGGATCGGGCGGCTGCTCGAGCGGGCGGACGACCCCGAGGCGGAGCGCGCGGCGCTGCAGGCGCGGCAACCCCACGGGCGGCTCGTGTCCCCGGCGGAGGTGGCGCACGCGGTGGTCTACCTGGCGAGCCCGCTGGCGACGTCGACGGCCGGGGTGGGCGTGGCCGTGGACGGCGGGATGCAGGACCTGCGGCTGCGGCCGCGGTGAGTCCGGGGCCGACTTCGCCGCGCGTGCTCGCCGTGGGATTTCGCTGGTTTCGCAGGAACGCGGCGTTCTGGCCGTGTGTCTGGTGGCCGCGGTGAGTGCGTGCCGCTGCTGGGCGGCCCGCGTCCGGCAGGTCGGGGCCCGCACTCGGGCGGGCCGGTCCGCATCCCCCGCCCGCCCTCACTCCACCAAGGTCTGGCGCAGCCACTGCTCCACGCCGGCGATGTGGACGGTCGCGGCGGCGCGGGCCACGTCGGGTTGCCGGGCGGCCAGCGCGTGCAGGATGGCGCGGTGCTCGGCGAGCGTTCGCTCCGCCACGCCCTCCTGCGTGATGCCCCGCCACGTCCGCGCCCGCTGCGTGCGCCCGGACAGGCTTTCCAGCAGCGAGGCCAGCACGGAGTTGCCGCAGCCACCGGCGATGCGGCGGTGGAACTCCAGGTCGTTCTCCACCAGCTGGTCCACCGTGGGCCGGTCGCCGAGCGAGTCGAGCAGCTTCGCGAGGTCCTCGAGGTCGGAGTCGGGCATGTGCCGCGCCGCCATCTCGGTCACCGCGGGTTCGATGACGCGGCGGGCCTCCAGGAACTGCAGCACGGTGTCGTCGCGGTGGAAGTCCACCACGAAACCCATCGCGTCCATCAGCAGCGACGGCTCCAGGCTCGTCACGTACGTCCCGTCGCCGCGGCGCACGTCCAGCACATGGATCAGCGACAACGCGCGCACCGCCTCGCGCAGGGAATTGCGCGACAGGCCGAGCCGGTCGGCGAGGTCGGCCTCCCTGGGCAGGCGGTCGCCGGGGCGCAGCTCGCCGTCCACGATCATCTGCTTGATCGCCTCGATGGCGTCGTCGGTGACGGACATGCCGCTCAGCGTTCCTTCCCGGCCAGCTGCCCGGTGAGGCTCCACAGCAGCGGCAGCCCGTCGTCGGCGCCGGAGTAGTCGTCCGGCGTGGCGTGCAGCGGCCCGACCGTCTCCTGCCAGCGGACGTTGGCCGGGTGGTCCCGCAGCGCGTGCCGCATCCGCCGGTAGTCGTCGACCTCGACGAGGTGGAACAGGTGCGTGCCGTCGCGCCAGATGCGCCAGTTCCGGACGCCACTGCCGACGAGCGCGGCCGCCACATCGGAGGGGATGGACCGGTGCACGGCCTCGTAGTCCAGCTCCGAGCCCGGCTTCAGCTCCGTGTGCAGCGCGATCTCCGGCATACCCGCTCCTTGTCCACGACGTAGACGCAGGATACATCGGATCTTTCGTGGATCAGTGGAGGATGTTCACGGCCCGCGCGACGACCAGCACCACCAGCACGAGGGACACCACCGACTGGGCCAGCATGGTGAGCTTCGCCCACGGCTTCAGCGGCAGCACGTCGGTCGGGCTGAACGCGGTCGCGTTGGTGAACGCCAGGTACAGGTAGTCCACATAGGCGGGTTCCCAGTCGCGCGGTGCGAGCCCGGGGCTGGTCATCTGGGGGAACAGCAGGTCCGGGTACTCCTGGGTGCCCGCCGCCCGCGCGGCCGGGCCACCCCGGTCGAACTCCCAGTACCACAGCGAGAACACCACGACGTTGGTGAGGTAGACACCCGCCCCGGCGGCGAGCAGCGGCCCCGCCTGGTCGCCGATCGAGCCGTCGAGGATGTGGCCGACCAGCAGGACCGCCGAGCCGGCGTTGCCCGCGCTCACCACCAGCAGCAGGGACAACGCCACCTTGCGCGCGTGCCGGTGGTCGCCCGCCGCCCGGCCGGGGCCCAGCGCCACGAGCGTCAGCAACAGCAGCGCCGACAATCCCGGCAGCAACCAGCCCGGCTGGATCACCAGGCGGTCGGGGAGGAGCACCTGGACACCGATCACCGCGGCGATCGTGACCGCGGCAGGCCACCGGTGCGCCCCCGCGGTGGCGCGCCGCCACGCCGGCAGTTCACCGCTGTCGTGCGAACTCATGCGCGGATCATCCCCCACCCGCCCCGGCGGTTCCGGGTCAGCTCTCCAGTTCGGGCAGCTGCTGCGGCAGGCCGATGAGCGGCGCGAGCGGGTCGCCCGCCTCGGCGACGCGGTCGAGGACGGTGCGGACGGTCCAGCGGTCCGGGCGCAGATGCGGGTCGTCGAGCTCGTCCCAGGTGATGGGGACCGAGACCGGCGCGCCGGGCGCCGGGCGCGGGCTGAACGGGGCGACCAGCGTCTTGTTGATCGCGTTCTGGGTGTAGTCGAGGCGGGCCAGACCGCCGCGCTCGTTCTTGTGCCACCGCCAGCTGACCAGGTCCGGCAGCACGCGGCCGACGACCCGGGACAGGGTCTCGACCCAGTTGCGGGTGTCGGTGAAGGTGTAGCCGGGGGCGACCGGCACCCAGATCTGGATGCCGCGCTGCCCGGTGACCTTCGGCATGCCGCGCAGGTTCAGGTGGTCCAGCGCGGTGCGGTAGAGGCGGGCGAGTTCGACGATGTCGTCGAAGCCGGTGGTGGTGCCCGGGTCGATGTCGATCAGCGCCCAGGTGGGCTGGTGCACGTCGGGCAGCCGCGAGGTCCACGGGTGCAGCTCGACGCCGCCGAAGTTGGCCATCCACACCAGGGCGGGCACGCTGTCCAGCACCGCGTAGCACTGCGTCTCGCCGGGGTCGGCTTCGGTGTTGTGCCAGCGGTTGAGCCACTCCAGGGCGTGGCCGGGCACCTCCTTGTGCCAGAAGCCGGGCCGGTCCACGCCGTCGGGGTAGCGGTGCGCGTTGACCGGGCGGCCGGCGAGGTAGGGCAGCATGAACGGGGCGATCCGGGCGCTGTAGCGGATGAGGTCCCGTTTGGTCACCGGAGGTTCGCCGCCCGCGCCGGGGAACAGCACCTTGTCCAGGTTGGTGAGCTTGAGGCGGCGCCCCGCGATCGTCCAGGTGCCGGACTTGCCCAGGTCGTCGAGAGCGGCGAGCTCGTCGTCCGACGGGGGAGTCCACTGTGGAACGAGGGACACTTCGGCTTCGGCGGCGGGCACGTCGCTGCGCCACATCGCCGCCGGCGCGGCGGCGACCTCGTCGTTGGTTCGGCCGGACTTCACCGACCGGGGCAGCTCCTCGGGATCCCAGCCGGGCCGGGCGTCGTCGTCGTGCTTGTGGATCAGCAGCCACTGCTCCTTGCCCCGGCGTTCCGTGCGGACGAGGGCGAACCGGCCGGCGAGCTTCTCGCCGCGCAGGTCGAAGTGCAGCTCGCCGTCGTCGATCGCCCTGGCCGGGTCGGCGCCGTCGGCGGGCTCCCAGGTGCCCCGGTCCCACACGATGACGTCGCCGCCGCCGTACTGGCCCTTCGGGATGACGCCCTCGAAGTCGGCGTATTCGAGCGGATGGTCCTCGACGTGCACGGCGAGCTGCCGCACGCCAGGGTCCAGCGTCGGCCCCTTCGGCACCGCCCAGCTCGCGAGCACGCCGTCGACCTCCAGGCGGAAGTCGTAGTGGAGCCGCCGGGCGCGGTGCCGCTGCACGACGAACCGCCGGCCCGGCGCGCCGCCCGTCCCGGCCCCGGCAGGCTCAGCGGTGACCGAGAAGTCCCGCTTGGCCCGGTACGAGGCGAGCCGGTCGGTCTTCCGTCGGGCAGGGCTCACGTCAGGGTGAGTACCCAGACACGGCCGCGCCCATGCCCGGGCGCGCTGGGCTGCGCCGCAGCTACGTCCAGCGGGTGTGGCAAGGCCACCGTCTTCTGAGGCCGGGTCCGGCATTCGAAACGTATGACAGCGCTGCTCCGTGCGGATGAAAGTCCCTGCCGCGCGCTCGGAGTGGACCGCCCTGCGTCATCATATGAACGCTGATCAACGTCTTGCTCTGGAGGTCGTCGCCGGTGTCAGACGAGGCAGGCAGGATGCCTCGATATGTTGCTTCTCCCGATGTCGTTTCCGATATGGAGACGTTGGTGAGGGGCGCAGTTCGCACGCCTGCTATCGCGTCCGCGCTTGCGGAAGCCCGGTTGTCCGAGCACGTGATCGTGTCCGAGATGATCACCGACCCCTTTCTGGAGGTCCGTGCCCGTCAGCTCTACCGGAAGGTGCTGAGCCGGGCGGCGAAGTTGCGCGAACATGATGCGCGGAAGCCGGAATGGCGCGTCAGCGACTGGCGCCCCACGTACCTGCAGGTGGCCTGCCTCGCCGTGGCGCTCGCCTGGCCGGTGGCCGTCGCTCTCGTGGTGTTCAGCCTCGTCTTCTCGGCGCCGTGGTTGCTGCACGTCGTCACGGTGGTCGGGATGCTGCATTTTGATCCGGTGACCCGTCACTTCCTCAAGAGCGGCGTTCCGGAGTCGGTGTGGCAGCGCATGCAGTGGGGGCGGCAGCGGCGCTTGATGCGTTTGCGTCTTCCGATCTCGCGGGGGGAGTGGCGGCAAGCGGTCAGGGAGGAGGTGGTGCTTCCGGAGCTCCGGCTGAAGATCCACCAGCACCAACAGCTGAAATTCAGTCTCGACCTGCAAATTTTCGACGCATCGGGGCTCCGTTCCGCAGACGATCTGGCGTCGCTTGTGGAAACTGAGCCTGTTAAGCGGTTGATCGAGGAGCTGGAGCGTACCGACGAAGGGGCCATCGCTCTCGCCGGCCAGAGGGGAACCGGTAAGACGACTTTGCTCAGGGCGCTCGCGAAAGATCTGTTCCCGGACCCGAAGCCGCGCCTGACGGTGTCAGCTTCTGCTCCCGTCAACTATGACCCGAGAGACTTCGTGTTGCACTTGCACGCGGTGGTCTGCCGGTCGCTGCTGGACCGGCTGCGAGTGGGCGTCACCGGAGGTGGCGGCGACGAGACCGAGCAGCGGTGGCTCAAGCTCCGATTGCGGGAAAACCGTCGCGCGGCGTGGGTCGATCATTCCGGGCGGGCGGTTCGGAGGCTCGGATGGGTGCTCCTGTACCTGGCGGGCGCCAACATGGTGGACCCAGGCGGGCAGCTGGTTCTCGCCGAATACTTAGAACAGCTGCGCATCCCGATTGGGGTTCCTCGGCAGGATGTTTACGACTGGGCGGGGAGCTTGGCCCCCGAGCGGTTGGTGGCACTGGTGCTTGTCGCAATTGCAGGCGCGGTTGCCGCCAGTTGGGCGCTTGGCGCGCTGTTGCGTGTCGGCGGATGGGGCTTTCGCAGGCTGCTGCGGGGTCTGGCTGGGCGCCTACAGGTGACCTTTCGAGATTTCCGGCGGTCGGACTTGCTTGCCAGGTTCTTCACCTCGCTGGCTCGGGTCCTGTCCGTGTTGGGTCTGGATAGCCTCACACCCCGCTGGCGACCGGTGACCAAGAGGCGGCCGGTCGACTTCTCGCCGCAGTTCCTCCGGTTGGGAAGTGATCTTACGGCACTGCGACGCCTGGCACAGGAGCAGTTGCGACACGTGCGGTACCTGCAGACCCGTACGGCGGGTTGGTCGGGGAAGTTCAGCTCGGTGAAGGGGATTTCCCTTGGATTGGACCGCTCAGTGCAGGAAGCGGAGCAACCGCTCACCTATCCGGAAGTGGTTGATCGTTTCCGGAACTTCGCCAACCACGCGGGCTCGGTGCTGGTCCGCTCCAGGGCATTCGAGGGCATCACAATCGTGATCGACGAAGTGGACAAGGTCGCTGATGCTGAGACCGCGCACAAGTTTATCAACGACATCAAGGGCGTGTTTCTCGATGTCGAGCGCTGCGTGTTCATCGTGTCCGTGTCCGAGGATGCGCTGACCTCGTTCGAGCGACGCGGAGTGCCGGTACGGGATGCGATGGACAGCGCGTTTCACACGATGATTGCCATGACCCCGTTCGACATCCAGGACACGAAAAGCTGGTTGAGCCGTCGTGTGGTGGGACTTTCGCAACCGTACGTTGCGCTTTGTCATTGCTTGAGCGGTGGTGTTCCCCGCGAGCTCTATCGCGTGGCGCGCGCGGTTCTGCGGTTGTACCGGCGTGGCGAAGCGCGGCGATTGGGTGAAACTGCCCATTCGCTCGTGTGGGACGAAATCGAGCGGAAGATCGGTGCCTTTTCGCGCGCCGCCAGGGAGTCGGCAAGTGCCCATAAGGTTCACAAGTTCATCGTGGTGCTCGACGGGTGCCGTGGCCGAGCCGGCGTGTGGAAGTTGCTCGCAGCGTCGAAGCAGTTGCAGGAGATTGCGGAGGCGGATGAGGGTGACGGCGCTGATCTGCGGCGCGAAGCTGCGGCGTACCTCTACCTGTGCGCGACGCTCCTCGAGTACTTTTCCGACGATCTCGAAGAGTCACAGCATGGTGAGGATTGGCTGGATGAGAGTCATGGCCTGCCCAGGCTCGCGTCCGCTCGGACCGCGCTGGCCGTCTCGCCCGCGCTCGCTTGGCAGCACGTCGCGGCTTTCCGTCGGCATCACGAGATGGATACAGCGCCGGCCGGGTAGCGTGCCAGATCGGAAAAATTCACGCGCCGGCGGGGCGAGCATCGGCACTAGGAAGCGGCGCGCGATGTTCCCGCAGCTGCTCCTCGTCGTTCAGGTGGACGAGCAGGCTCGGGTTTGCTCAGGAACGATGCGGAGATCCGCACATCAGCTCCGTGACCAGCTCCGCGG
Source organism: Amycolatopsis thermoflava N1165 (assembly GCF_000473265.1). Classification (NCBI taxonomy): domain Bacteria; kingdom Bacillati; phylum Actinomycetota; class Actinomycetes; order Pseudonocardiales; family Pseudonocardiaceae; genus Amycolatopsis; species Amycolatopsis thermoflava. The sequence goes on along the minus strand of NZ_KI421511.1, from coordinate 1,655,539 downwards.
CGCAGCTGGCCCGCCACGAAGCTCCGCACCGTCGCCATCGCGCGGCCGCCGTCGTTCGCGGTCGTCGCGCCGCGGCCACGGCCGCGCCACCGGGAGGATCCGCTCCGCGATCAGGACAGTGGCGCGGCGGAGGTGACCACCGGCTCCGCCGGCCGCAGCAGGCCGGGGCGCGCGGCGGCGAGCCCGCACACCAGCTCGGGCACGACCAGCAGGAGCAGCAGCCAGATCGAGGCGTGCCAGCCACCGGTCGCGGTGTGCAGCAGGCCGAAGGTCAGCGGGCCGGTGGCGGCGAGGAGGTAGCCGCCGGACTGGGCCATGCCGGACAGCCGCGCGGTGATCGCGGCCGTGGGGGACCGCAGGTTGAGGAGGGTGAGGGCGAGCGGGAACGCGCTGCCGGTGGCGATGCCGAACACCGCGGTCCACAGCCAGCCCGCCCCGGGCGCCAGCAGCAGGCCGCCGAGGCCGAGGACCATCAGCGCGGCCACCGCGAGGACGAGCGGGCGCTGGTCCCGCATCCGCGCGGCGACGACCGGCACGGCGAACCCGAGCGGGATGCCGATGACGATGATGACCGAGTTCATCGTGCCCGCGGTGGCGGCCGGGAACCCGTGCTCGCGCATGATCTGCGGCAGCCACGACGTCAGCGTGTAGAACATCAGCGACGCCATGCCCATGAAGACCATCACCGACCAGGCCAGCGGTTCGCGCAGCAGCGAGCCGGCGGCCTGCTGAACGGGTTCGGCCGTGCGCCGGCGGGTGAGCGGGCCCCACGCGAGCGCCGCGACGAGCGCCGGGACCGCCCACGCGACGAGCGCGAGCCGCCAGCCGCCCGCCTGCTCCAGCGGCACCGCCAGGCCCGCGGCGGCCGCGCCGCTGACCGACATCAGCATCATCGCCAGGCCGGTGAACGTGCCCGCGCGGCCGGGGAAGGCGTGCTTGACGACCGCGGGCACCAGCACGTTGCCGGTGGCGACCCCGGCTCCGGCCATCACGGTTCCGGCGAACAATGCCGCCCGGCCGGGGACCGCGCGCAGCAGGAGCCCGGCGGTGAGCACCACGAGCGCCGCGGTGATCGCCGCCTCGGTGCCGATCCGGCGGGCCAGCGCGGGCGCGAGCGCGGAGAAGAGGCCCACGCACAGCTCCGGCAGGGTGGTGAGCACGCTGACCTCGACGCCGGTGAGGCCGAACTCCTCCCGCAGCTCGCCGAGCACCGGCGGGACGCCGGTGATGGCCGCGCGCAGGTTGAGGGCCAGCAGCACCAGGCCGACCACCAGCCAGATCGCCCTCACCGGCGGGCGGACCAGCGGACGAGCGCGGCGGCGATTCCGGTCGCCACCACGGTTTCGGCGAACAACGACAGCCACACGGTGATCATGCGGGCACCTCCTGGTTCCAGCGTGCGTCGCCGGACCGGGTAGGTCCAGGTTGTGTTTCCGGACATGACCGTGAAGAATCAGCTACATGATTGACTTGCGGCGGCTTCACGTGCTCCGCGCGGTGGACCACTACGGCACCGTGCGGGCGGCGGCGGAGGCCCTGCACTTCACCCCGTCGGCCGCGTCGCAGCAGATCCGCCAGCTGGGGCGGGAGCTCGGGGTGGCGCTGCTCGAACCCCACGGCCGCCGGGTGCGGCTCACGCCGGCGGCGCAACGGCTCCTGGCGCACGCGGACGAGATCCAGGCGCGCTGGGAGGTGGCGGAGCGGGACCTGCGCGCCGACGACGACCAGCCCGCCGGGCTGCTGCGGCTGGCCGGGTTCCCGGGCGCGGTGAGCGCGCTGCTCGCCCCGGCCGCCGCCGCGCTCGCCGCCCGTCACCCGCGGCTGACCCCGCGGATCCGCGAGGCCGAGGCCGCGGACTGCTTCGACCTGCTGTTCGACGGCGACGCAGACCTGGCGGTGGTGGAGGCCAAACCGGACGAGCCGCCCCGCGACCGGGCCCGGTTCGACCAGCGGCCGTTGCTGGACGACCCGTTCGACCTGCTGGTCCCGGCGGGCCACCGGCTCGCGGCCCGGGAGCGGGTGGAGCTCGCCGAGGCCGCGGACGAGCCGTGGATCGTGCCCGGCGCGCCGTGCACGTGCCGCACCCACGTGCTCTCCGCCTGCGGCGCGGCCGGTTTCACCCCACCGGTCGCCCACGACGCGGTCAACTGGGAGGCGACGATCGCCCTGGTGGCGCACGGGCTGGGGGTGGCGCTGGTGCCGAGGCTGGCCCGGGTCCCGGAGACCGCCCCGGTGGTCCGGCTGACGTGCGCGGAGGAGCCGCGGCGGAAGATCCTGACGGTGACGCGGCCGGGCGCGCGCGGCGACGCCGCGGTGGCCGCAGCCCTGGCGGAGCTGGAGGGGTTGGTGCCGGCGCTGATCGCCGCGTGAAGGTGGGGTTCCCGGGTGACTTGCCGAGCGCGCGCGGCGACGCCGCGGTGGCCGCCGCGCTAGCTGAGCTGGAGCGGTTGGTGCCGGCGCTGATCGCCGCGTGAAGGTGGGGTTCCCGGGTGACTTGCCGAGCGCGCGCGAGCCGGGGCGGCTGGTGCCGTCGCGTTCTGGTCACCCAGTCGCCTGTCGTCGCACCATTTCGGTGATCCACACCGGTGCGTAGGGGGATGTGCAGTTCGGTGGGGTGGGGTAGTCCTTGAGCACCTCGAGGCGCTCGCCGATGCGAATGGCCCGGTCCCGGTGCTCCGGGTGGGAGATCCCGATTTGCGCCAGGCAGTGGTTGATCGCCTGCTGGAGGCGGTCGGGGCGGCTCGGCCTGGCTACCGCCCCGCGGTTTCATGCCGGGTTGGCCGCGGTGCCTTCCTGTCGTCGCACCATTTCGGTGATCCACACCGGTGCGTAGGGGGATGTGCAGTTCGGTGGGGTGGGGTAGTCCTTGAGCACCTCGAGGCGCTCGCCGATGCCGATGGCCCGGTCCCGGTGCGCCGCGTGGGAGATCCCGATCTGCGCCAGGCAGTGGTTCATCGCCCACTGGAGGCGGTCCGGGGCGTCCTTCATCTCCGCCTCGATGACCTCCAGCAGCTTCCCCAGGTCGAGCCCCTCGGGCCGCTTCGCGGCGCGGTCGGTCGTCAGCGCCCACCCGGCGCTCGCGACGACCGGGTCCGCGTCGGCGAGCCAGGCCAGCCGCAGGTCCTCCGCGTGCGGGCTCTTCTTCACCACGTAGTTCACGAGCCAGTCGTGCACCTTCGGCGCCCGCGCCTCGCGCAGCATCGTGTCCAGCTCGGCGCGCTCGAACGCCTTCGGGCGGCAGATCAGCAGCGCCAGCAGCCGCGCGGCGGTGTCGCCCGTCGCCCACAGCTCGCGCGCCAGGTCGTGCTGCGTCTTCAGCCGCTTGGCGATCGCGCGCAGCTTGCCCAGGTTCACACCGTGGTCGTCACCGTGCTTCTCGTTGACCGCCCGCGCCTTCGGGTCCTCCAGCGCGGCCAGCTCGGCCATCACCTCCGCCACCATCACGCCACCCTACCGGCGCTGGTACACCCGGCGGCCCGCGAACCACGTCTGCTCGGCCCGCGTGCCGGCCAGCTGGTCGGCGGGCACGGCGAACGGATCGCGGTCGAGCACCACGAAATCGGCCGACTTGCCCGCCACCAGCGAACCGGTGACGTCGTCGACGCCCATTGCGCGCGCCGCGCCCAGCGTGTACGCGTGCAGGGCCTCGTCGAGGGTGAGCGCCTGCTCCGGCCACAGCTCGCCGGGATACGTGCCCGTCGGGTCGGCCCGCGTCACCAGTCCCTGGATGCCCGGCCACGGGTCCGGCGAGGGCACCACCGGCCAGTCCGAGCCGCCGGCGATCAGCACCCCGGCGTCGACCAGGTTCCGGTTCGGGTGCAGCTTCTCCGCCCGCTCCCGCGGCACGCACGCGCAGATCGCGTCGAAGATGACGCCCGGGAACCACAGCGCGGGCGACAGGTCCGCGGTCACCCCGAGTTCGGCCAGGCGCGGCACGTCCTCCTCGGCGACGTACTGCCCGTGCGCGATGTGGAACTTCGCGTCATCGTGCCCGGCGGCGCGCACCGCGGCCACGGCGTCCAGCGTCATCCGCACCGACGCGTCCCCGGTGCAGTGGATCTTCGCCGACATGCCCTGCCCGGCCACCCGCAGCAGCCAGCCGGTCAGCTCGTCGGCGGTCATCGTGGTCTCGCCGCGCCAGGACGGCCCGTGCACGTCGTCGGGCAGGTACGGGCGCAGGAACGCGGCGGTCTTCGACGTCGGCACCCCGTCGAGGAAGATCTTGACGAAGTCCGGCCGGTGGTGGGCACTGCGGTAGTCCTCCCGCAGGTCGATGAGGTCCTGCCCGAGCGGGTGCGTGCCGAAGATCTGATCGTTGACCTGCAACGACGTCACCACCCAGGCGTCCAGCCGCCCGGTGTCGTCGAGGTGCCTGAGCGCCCGCAGCATCGGCAGCGACGCGGCGGCGTCCTGGAAGGCGGTGATCCCGAACGAGTGCAGGATCTCGATGCCCCGCAGGGAAGCCCGGGCGTCCTGCTCCACATCGGACGGCGCCGACGCCGCGTACGCCCGCTCGACCGGGATCAGGGCGGACTCGATGAGCAGCCCGCTGTCCGCCGAAATTCCCGCGCGTGCCAGCGCGGCGGAGGACACCCAGCGGTTGTGGCAGCTGTCGTCGCGCAGCAGCACCGGCCGTCCGCCGCAGGCCTCGTCGAGCGCAGCCAGAGCGTCCGGTGTGGACAACTTCGGGATGAGCGTGCTGCCCCACCCGCCGCCGACCACCCACCCGTCCGGCGGCAGCTCCGCCGACCACTTCCGGATGGCGCTCAGCAGGCCGGGCAGGTCCTCGGTGCCGTCGAACTGCAGCTCGAACAGGTCGGCGCGGCCTGCGGTCAGGTGGTGGTTGTGGACGTCGGCGAGCGCGGGCATCAGGAACGCGCCGCCGTGGTCGACGACGGAGTGATCACCGCCGTCGTGAGCCGACAGCAGCTCCTCGTCGCCGACGGCGGTGATCACCCCGTCGGTGACGACGAGGACCGAGGCTTGCGGCCGCGCCGGGTCGAGCGTGCGGATGCGGGCGTCGCGGTGGATCTGGACGGACACGGGAATTCCTCCACTCAGTCGCAGCAGTGTGATCCGCGGGCCCGCGGCACGTCGAGGGCGGGGTTGCGGTCGAAGAACCCGACCGGTTTGAGCTTGAAGCCGGTGTAGTCGACCGGCATGATCGGCCAGTCCTCCGGGCGGGGGAAGTGCGTGAGGCCGAAGGTGTGCCACACGACGAGGTCCTGCCCGTCGAGGTCGCGGTCACCGGCCACGTAGGCGGGCAGCCCGGCGCCACCGGGGTGCTGGTTGACGAAGTCGCCTGCCGCGTAGCGCTGCGCGGGGTCGTAGCGGGTGACCCAGAGGTGCTTGGTGGCGAACGTGGCGCGGGCATGGATGGACGACGCGTCGTCGGCGAGCAGTTCCGGGTTGCCTTCCGGGACGAGTGCGTAGGCGACGGGGTCGCCGAGGCGGTTGCGGGACTCCGGGTTGGTGATGTGCCAGACCCGGCCGCGCCGGTTGTCGGCGAGCCGCTGCGCTTCGGATTCCTTCCGCAGCGGCGTCTTGCGGAGCGTGAAGGCGTTGCCGCGCGGGTTGTCCGGCCCGATCGGCACCCGCTCCACGTCGACCTCTTCGACCAGGTTCGACGGCCCGTCCACGGCCATGTCCAGCCGCGCGCTGAACAGGTGCTGGTGGTACGGGGCGCCGAGGCCGGGCGCGAGTTCGGAGGCGTAGGGGTAGCCCTTGCCGGGGTAGGCGGAGGTGAACACGACGCCGGTGGCCTTGGCCTCGCACTCGATCGTGCCGTCCAGGTAGAGGTACCAGTAGAAGCCGTAGTCGTAGTTGCCGATCGTGGTGAAGAACGAGATCACCATGCGGCGCTGGCGGCGGGTCTCCGCCGAGCCCGCCCACAGGTCGGTGTGCTTCCAGAGGATCCCGTAGTCCTCCTCGTGCAGGCAGATCGCGTTGGGCAGCACGCGGGGGTGGCCGAACTCGTCGGCGATCACCGCGTCCAGGTAGGTGATCTCACCGAGGCAGTCGCAGCCGAGTTCGAGCGCGTTGGCGTAGCGGCCGATGAGGTACTCGCCGGTGTCGAAGTAGTTCTGCCACGAGCGGACGGGGGAGGGGTCGGCGTAGGGCACGACCATTTCCGAGATCGAGGCCCGGTGCACGATCGGCCGGTCCCGGTCGCCGTCGCGGAACGAGATCTCGTGCAGGACAAGGCCTTCGCGGGCGTCGAAGCCGATCCGCAGCGACCAGTTCTCCCACCGCAGCAGGTGCCCGTCGAGGGTGAAGCTGGGACCGTCCGGTTGCGTGATCTCCAGTGGCTTCTGGGAGGTCCGAAGTGGACCGGTGACGGCGGGGTCGTCGAAGTTGCCCGGTTCGGCCGGGATCGGCACCGGGCCGAGGTCGATCACCCGGGTGACCTCGCGGGCCAGGACGTCGACGAACCCGACGAGCCCGTCGACCGGGTGCGCCCACGCGTGGTCCCCAGGGTGTTCCTGCACGAACGCCAGGCCGCGGAGGATGCGCCGCCCGGTCTCCTCCGGGTAGTCGAACACCCCGGCCGACAGCGGCGCGACCCGCACCTTCGCCACGTCCAGGTCGCGGGCGGCCAGCGCCGCCAGCCACCGCTCGTCCTTGGCGAGCACCTCCTCGACCAGGGCGAACTCCTCGTCCAGCACGGGCAGCTGCCCGTCCACGGCCGGGTCGAGGGCGCGCCGCGCGACGACGGACTCCGCGGTGAGCGACACCAGCACGTCCTGGCCGCCGGTGACGTCGTGCAGGAGGACCCGCGCCACGCGCTCGGACCGGTCGGTGTCCTTGGCGGGTTCTTCGAGGCCCAGGTAGACGACCCGGGCGCTGTCCGGGAAGAGGCCGGCGTCGGCGAGGACGCGGCGGGCGGTGGTGATCTCGTCGGCCGTCAACGGGTCGAGCGGGTGCGGAGGCATCGTCGGGCTCCTTTTTTCTCCACTTGTAGACGAAAGGGTGAGGCATCGTCGCCGCGAACGCAAGAGCCCGTTACCGTGAAGGCATGCCGAAGCAGGTCGACCACGCCCAGCGCCGCGCGGAGATCGCCAACGCCGCGTGGCGGGTGATCGCCGAGCGGGGCATCGACGCGGCCACCATGCGGGCCATCGCCGACGAGATGGGCATGGCCAACGGCGCGCTCAAGCACTACTTCCCCGGCAAGAACGCCGTCATCCGCACGGCCTTCACCCGCGTGGTCGACAACACCGACGCCCGCGTGCGGGACCGGCTCGGCGACGCGACCGGGCTGGCCGCGCTGCGCGTGTTCTGCCACGAGGTCATGCCGGTCGAGGACGTCACCCGGCAGGAGGCCCGCGTCGTGCTGCCGTTCTGGCAGCGCGCGCTCGCCGACGCCGAACTGGAGTCGGTCTACGACGCCGCGATGGCCGCCTGGCGCGAGCGGATCGGCGGGTTCCTCCGCGACGCGCGCGCCGCGGGCGAGGTCCGTACGCCCGTGCCGGACGAGGTCGTCGTCGAACAGTTGCTCGCCATGCTCAACGGCGTGCAGGCGCTGGCGCTGCTCACCCCCGGCACGACCACGCCGGACCTGCAGCGCCGGATGATCGACGCCTTCCTGGACGGCCTGGCGTAGGGGAATCCTTCAGCGGGCGAAGGGAAACACCCAATGTCGCCCGGAACCGCCCGTGATTAGCGTTTTCCAGCAACGCTGGCGAAATCACGGGAGGCGTTCGTGCCGTTGGACGAAGACCTGTTGCCCGAAGCGCGGAAATCCTATCGTTACCAGTGGTACGTGGTGGCGATCTGCATGCTCGCCTACGTCTTCTCGTTCGTCGACCGGCAGATCCTGTCGCTGATGATCGAGCCGATCAAGCGCGACCTGCACCTGTCCGACACGCAGTTCAGCCTGCTCAACGGGCTGGCGTTCTCGCTGCTCTACTCGGTGATGGGCCTGCCCATCGCGATACTGGCCGACAAGCGCTCCCGGCCCCTGATCATCTCGATCGGGGTCGCGTTCTGGAGCCTGGCGACCGCGGCCTCCGGCCTGGCGAAGAACTTCGTGCACCTGTTCCTCGCGCGGATCGGCGTCGGCGTCGGGGAGGCCGCGCTGTCGCCCGCAGCGTATTCCATGTTCAGCGACATGTTCCCGAAGAGCAAGCTCGGCCGCGCCTACGGCATCTATTCGCTCGGGTCGTTCATCGGCGGGGCCGCCGCGTTCATCATCGGCGGGTACGTCATCAACCTGCTGAAGTCGGTGGACGCGGTCACGTTGCCGCTGCTCGGCGAGGTGCGCGCGTGGCAGCTGACCTTCCTGATCGTCGGTCTGCCCGGGATCGTCCTGGCGCTGCTGGTGTTCTTCACGGTCCGCGATCCCCGTCGCCGCGGGCTCCGGCGCGACGCCGACGGCGGCGTGCAGAAGGTCGCCCTGCGCCACGTGATCGGGTTCCTGTGGCGGCATCGCCGCACGTTCGCCGCGCACTACCTGGGGTTCTCGCTCTACGCGCTGGTGCTGCTGGGGATGATGGCCTGGACGCCGGCGTTCTACATCCGCGCGTTCTCACTCACCTCCACCCAGGCCGGTTACCTGCTCGGCGTGGTGGTGCTGGTGGCCAACGGCAGCGGCGTGCTCTTCGGCGGCTGGCTGGTCGACCGGCTGGCGCGGCGCGGCCACACCGACGCGGCCATGCGGGCCGGGGTGATCGGCGCGCTGGGCATGACCGTCCCGGTCGTCGCGTTCACCCAGGTCGGTCAGCTGTGGTTGTCGCTGGCGCTGCTGGCCGTGGCGATGTTCTTCGCGTCCTTCCCGATGCCGGCCTCGACCGCCGCGATGCAGGTGCTCAGCCCCAACCAGATGCGGGCCCAGGTGTCGGCGATCTTCCTGCTGATCTCGAACCTGATCGGGCTCGCGCTGGGCACCACGCTCGTCGCGCTCGTCACCGACCGGGTGTTCGGCGACCCGAAGATGGTCGGCTCGTCACTGTCCATTGTCTACGGTCTCGCGTCCGTGCTCACGGTGCTGCTGCTGTGGCGCGGGTGCAGGCACTTCCGGCGCAGCGTCGCGGCGGAACGCGCGTCCGGGGAACGGGCCGCACAACCGGAAGGAGTCAGCTGAATGAGGATCGCAGTGCTGGGCGGTGGCCACGGGTGCTGGGCCGCGGCCGCGGAACTGACCGAGAACGGGCACGACGTGCGGTGGTGGCGGCGCGACGCCGCCGCGCACCAGGCTCTCCGTGACGCCGGTGCGATGACCGTCCGCGACCACCGCGGCACCCGGCAGGTGCGGGTGGGCGAGCTGGTCACCGACCTCGCCGAGGCGGTGCGCGACGCCGCCCTGATCGTCGTCCCACTGCCAGCGACAACGCACGCCGACCTGGCCGCACGGCTCGCCCCGCTGCTCACCGACGGCCAGGTGGTGTTCCTGCCGCCGGGCACGCTCGGGTCGGTCCTGTTCGGCAAGGCGCTGGCGGAGGCGGGCAACCCGGCCGACGTCGCGTTCGCCGAGACCGGCACGCTGCCCTACCTGGCCCGGCGGCACGGCGCCACCGAGGTGGTGGTCAGCGGGTACGCGACCCGCCTGCCCACCGGGGTGTTCCCGGCGCGGCTGGCGGCCAAGGCGTTCGACGTGCTGCGCGCGGCCTACCCGAGCGTCGAGGAGAGCGAGGACGGGCTCAGCGGGGCCCTGATGAACGCCGGCCCGGTGATCCACCCGCCACTGATCCTGATGAACGCCGGGCCGCTGGAGCACTTCGAGGCGTGGGACATCCACAACGAGGGCACCCAGCCCGCGATCCGCCGGGTCACCGACGCGCTGGACGGCGAGCGCATCGCTGTGCGGGAGGCACTGGGCTACGGCGCGCCGCACTTCCCGCTCGCCGACCACTACGCCACCGACGGCGCCGAGTGGATGTACGGCCGGGCCGCGCACGAGAAGCTCACCGACTCCGGCGACTGGCGGGAGAAGATCGACCTGCTGACCCACCGCTACATGCTGGAGGACACGCGGCTGGGCCTGTCACTGCTGGTGTCGGTGGGCCGCTGGGCCGGGGTGCCGACGCCGGTCGCGGCCGGGCTGCTGAGCATCGCCTCCGCGGTCACCGGGCGGGACCTCTACGCGGAGGGCCGGACGCTGGAGAGCCTCGGGCTGGCGGACCTTTCCCGGCCGGAGCTGACGCGACTGCTGCGGGAGGGTTTCACCTCGTGAGCGACGAGATCGCCGTCGTCGGGGCCGGCCGCATGGGGGAGGGCATCGCGCTCACCTGCCTCGCGGCCGGCTTTCCCGTTGTGCTGGCCGACGTCAAGGACCGCACCGACGAGGAACGGCGCGCCTACGCCGACCGGGTCCGCGCCCGGCTCGGGTCCGGAGTGACCATGTGCGGGCGGGAAACGGGCGCGCTGGCCGGCGCCTCGGTGGTGTTCGAGGCCGTGCCTGAGGTGCTGGAGATCAAGCGGGAGGCGCTGGCCTGGGTCTGCGACGAGGTCGCCGCGGACGCGGTGATCGCCTCGACCACGTCGACGTTCCTGGTCACCGAGATCGCCGCACTGGTCGACCGGCCGGAACGGGCGGTCAACGCGCACTGGCTCAACCCGGCGGACGTGATGCCGCTGGTCGAGGTCAGCCGGAGCGACGAGACCGACCCGGCCGCGGTGTCCCGCCTGACCGGCCTGCTGGAGCGCCTCGGCAAGATCCCGGTGGTGTGCGGGCCCGCGGCCGGCTACATCGTGCCGCGGTTGCAGGCGCTGGTGATGAACGAGGCGGCCCGCATGGTCGAGGAGGGCGTGGCGAGCGCCGCCGACATCGACCTCGCCGTGCGCGCCGGGCTCGGCCCCCGGTTTTCGGTGCTCGGCCCGCTGGAGTTCATCGACTGGGGCGGTGGCGACATCCTCTACTACGCCTCCCGCTACCTGGCCGCCCAGCTCGGCGACCGGTTCCGGCATCCGGATGTCATCGAGGAGAACATGGCGGCGGGCCGCCGCGGTCTGCAGGACGGGGTCGGCTTCTACACCTTCGACCCGGACGGCGTCGCCGCCTACCGCGCGGCGCGGATGCGGGAGTTCGCCGAGCTGTTCCGCCTGCGGGAGCCGGAGCTCCGGGCCGGCACGCCGGTGCCGGCCCGGTCCCCGTCAGGACGCGAGGGCCACCGCGGCGGTCGACCGTCGCCGCTGCACGAGGGCGACCACCAGCCCGAGGGCGAACACCGCCGCGACGGACGCCAGTAACGCCGCGGCGGTCGCGCCCGAACCGCCGGTGAGCGTGCCGAAGTTGACGATCAGCAGCACGATCCCCGCCAGGATCAGGACCGCGGCCAGCGCCGGTGAGTACCGCGTGTGCCACGTGGACTCACCGCGCCGGTCGCGGCGGAACCAGGCGAGCACCGACACGCTGGTCAGCACGTACAGCACCAGCAGCCCGACGACGGACACCCCACCGAACCACGAGAACAACGTCAGCACCGGGTCCATGCCCCGCGCCGCGAACGGGACCACCAGCGCGGCCGCGACCACCGTCGAGGCCACGCCGGCGAGGTAGGGCGAGCCGTGCCGGTTGGTCCACGCGAGGCGGCGCGGCAGGACCGTGTTCTCCGCCAGCGAGTGCAGGTACCGGTTGATGGCGTTGTGGAACGCGAGAATCCCGGCGAGCAGCGACGTGGCGAGGATGATCCCGACCGCGTGCGCCGCCCAGCCGCCCAGCGTCGCCTGGATCGCGCCGGCGACCAGACCGCTCGCCTCACCCGCCCCGACCGCCTGGCCCGCGGCGTCCACAACGGACCCGGAGCCGTAGAAGCTGACGACCATCCAGGCCACGAAGGCGAAGAACACCGCCACGACCGCCACCGCGAGGTAGGTGGCCCGGGGGATGGTGCGGCGCGGATCGCGGGCCTCCGGCGCGTACAGGGCCGTCGACTCGAACCCGAACATCGACGCGACGGCGAAGGTGAACGCCACCCCGGGTGCCCCGGAGGCGACCGCGGAGGGGCCGAACGTCGCGCCGAAGTCCAGGCCCTGCGGACCGCCGCCGCGGGCGAAGGTGATCACCGCGAACACCAGCAGGATGCCCATCTCCAGGCCGACCAGGCAGGCCAGGGCGCGGGCGCCGATCTCGATGTTCAGCCAGGCCCACGCCATGACGAGCACCATGGTCACCAGGCCGCACGCCCACCACGGCACGGAGATCCCGGCGTAGGCGGCGAGCAGGCCCGACACGGTCGCGCCGTAGAGGCCGTACATGGCGGCCTGGACGGTGCAGTAGGCGAACAGGGCGACGAAGGCGGACGCGGTGCCGGTCGTCGTGCCGAGGCCGCGGCCGATGTAGGTGTAGAAGGCACCGCCGTCGGTCACGTGCCTGCTCATCGTGATGTAGCCGACGGCGAACAACGCCATGACCACTCCGACGAGCAGGAACGTGGCCGGGGCGGCCGGGCCGTTGCCGAGGGTGATCGCGATCGGCAGCGCGCCCGCGATCCCGGTGAGCGGCGACTGCGCCGACAGCACGAAGAAGACGATCGCCGCGACGCCGAGCGAACCCCGGCGCAGGGCGGTCCCGTGATCCGGTGTGGGGAGAGACATCGTTGTCCTTCCGTGGTTTTCCGGTCAGAGCGGGGAGACGGCGGATTCGGGCATGTGGCCGGCGGTGATCTCGACGCCGGAGAGTGCGCGGGCGAACGCGGTGAACTCGGGGATGTCGCCGGCGCCGGCGTTGGCCTTCTCGGCCGCCTCCTCGGTCCGGTAGATCCACACGTCGGTCCAGGAGCCGTCCTCGCCGCGGCTCAGCGCGGGCACGGACAGCAGGTCCGGATGGGCGTCCCGCACGGCCAGGATCGCGGCCGAGCGCAACGCGACGAGACGGTCCTCGGGCAGGTCCGTGCGGTAGTGGACGAACTCGACGAAGTAGGGCACGGGGGTGTTCCTCTCTGTTGTGGACGGGGTCAGCGGGTGAGCAGCCGGCGGGCGACGGTAAGGCCGGTTTCGATGGCGCCGTCGACGAAGCCGGCCCAGCCGGTCGCGTAACCGCTGCCCGCGAAGTGCAGCGGGCCCTGCGGGCGGCGGAACTCCTCCAGCGCGCGGAGCTGGCCGGGGGCGAGCATCGGCCAGGTTTCGCCGGCGAACTCGTCGGCGACCCAGTCGTGCCCGTCGGCGGCGACGACCTCCAGGTCCGGCCGCCACAACGCGAGGGCCTTGGCCACCGCTTCGGTGTCGTCCGGCCGCAGCGCCGACGCGCGCGGGCCGAACGCGACCAGCAGGGTGTCGCCGTCCACGGTGTACTCGGTCTGGCCGAACGTGAGCGGCGAATCCGGGCCGGCGAACACGATGAACGGCTCGACCTCGCCGCGGACGCGGATCCACGTCTTCATCCCCGTCGACGCCTGCCCGGCGCGGGCCGCGTCCCGCAGGACCGCGGGCAGGCCGGGCTCGAACTCGATCGAGGGAAGGATGTTCTGCGGCAGGGTCACCACGACGTCGCCGGCTTCGAAGGTCTCGCCCGACGCGGTTTCCACGGCGACGCCGGTGTTCGTGCGGCGGACCTTCGTGACGACCGTGCCGAGCCGGATGTCGGCGTCGGTGTCGGCGGCGATCGCGTCGGCGAGTGCCTTGGTGCCGTGCGCGAACTTGAACGTCGCGCACGTCTCGAACATCAGCGGCCAGCTGCCCGAGGCCGCCGCGCACCACCGCAGCGCCTGGGTGAGCGCACCGTCTTCCGGCGGGCTGTTGAAGTTCAGCGCCCACATGCCCGCCAGGAGTTCCCGGTCGGCGGGCGGCAGGCCGAGCGCGTCGATCCGGTCGGTGACGGACTGCCGGTCGAGCGCGTGCAGGGCGTCCGGATCGGGGCGCCGGAACGGTTCCCACGGCCACTCGAACCACTCGCGGCTGTCGGCGAGGAACGCCTGCATCCCCGGGTCGAACCGCGCGAACAGCTCGTCCGCGCTGCCTTCGTGAGCCTGTCCGCCGACTTGCCAGTAGGCGCGGGCGGGGACCGGGCTGCGGGTCAGTTCCAGCTGGTACCGGGAGATCTCGGCCCACACGTGGGGCTGGGTCCAGTGCACCCAGGTGCCGCCGAGTTCGAGCGGGCGGCCCAGCCGCTCGGCGGTCCAGGTGCGGCCACCGATCCGGTCGCGGGCTTCCAGGACGGTGACCGTCGTGCCGCGGTGGGTGAGTTCGCGGGCGGCCGTGAGGCCCGCGAACCCGGCTCCGACCACGACGACATCGGCGCGTTCAGGCATGAGGGAATCCCTTGCGGAAGGAGAGGTCGACGCCGCCGGTGGCAGGCGTCCGGGGTGTGCCCAACTGTGACCCGGCCCGCTGGATTAGTCAAGTGGCTAATTTGGCGGCCGGTACCATTCCGACGGTGACGAACGAGACGGCGGGTGCGTCCCGCGGGCGGGCGCGGCCGCACGGCACGGGCCGGGAGGCCCTGCTGGAGGCGGCGGTGCGGGTCGTGGCGCGCCAGGGGCTCCGGCAGCTCACCTACCGCTCGGTCGCGAAGGAGGCCGGTGTCAACCACGGGCTGGTGACCCACTACTTCGGCAGCATCGACGAGCTGACCGCCCAGGCCCTGCGGCGGTCCCTGGACAGCAGCGTGCCGTCGGTGACCCCCGAGCCGGGCTCGGGCAGGCTCGACCTGCTCGGCGACGGCCTCGCCGAGTTCGTCGCCGAGCAGCCCGAGACCCAGGCGTTCCAGTACGAGCTGACGCTGGAGTCGCGGCGCCGCCCCGAGCTCGCCCCGCAGGTCCGCGAGCTCTACGACGGCTACCGCGCGGCCATCCGCGCCGAGCTCGCCGCCGCCGGGCTGGACGATGAGGGCCTGGCCGCGCTGGTGTTCGCGGCCCTGGACGGCCTGGTCTTCCAGCAGATCTGCGGGGTCGACGAGCTGCCGACCGAACGGGTCCTCGACACCCTGCGCCACGTGCTCACGCGCCTGCGGCCGGAGAGCTGACCGTCACCGGGCCGGCTCCGGCACCGCCGCGTTCCGGCGGCGCGCCCGCACCGGCGCGGTTTCGGGCAGGCAGAGCAGGCACACCAGTGACAGCCCCAGCAGCGCGGCCAGGTAGAAGCCGACGTTGAGCGCGTCCCCGGTGCCTGCGACGATCCGGTTGGCGATCATCGGCGAGATGCCGCCGCCCAGCACGGCGCCGATGTGGTAGCCCACGCCCACCCCGGACTGGCGCTGCTCGCGCGGGAACAGCTCGGAGAAGAACGTGTACATCGGTCCGAAGAGGACACCGGTGGCGCAGAACCCGATGATCACGGCGGTGTTGACCGCGGTGACCGTGCCCGCCGAGCTGAGCGGGAACATCAGCAGCGCCGAGCCCAGCGACAGGACGACACCGGCCAGCATCACCGGTTTGCGGCCGAGCCGGTCGGACAGCCACGCCGCGCCCACGTTGCACAGCGCGTGGCAGACAAGGGCGATCATCGAGCCGTTGACGATGGGCTGGCGGGGCAGACCCAGGCCCTCCGGGGCGCGGGCCGTCGCGTAGGACAGCATGAACGTCGCCAGCGCGAACGTGCTCGCGGTGAGCCCGATGTTGACACCCGCGACCAGCGCGAGCCGCCGCCAGTTCGCCTTCACGACCGCCAGCAGCGGCGCCTTCTCCCGGGCGCCCTCGTGCTCGGCCATCTCCCGGAACACCGGGCTCTCCGCGACGCCCTTGCGGATCCACAGCCCGACCACGAGCACCAGGCCGCCGGCGAGGAACGGGATGCGCCAGCCCCAGCCGGTGACGTCCTCGTCGGGGAGCAGCAGCACCAGCGTGAAGGCCAGGTTGGCGAGGATCGTGCCGACCGGCGAGCCGATCGCGACGAAGGACCCGTACAGGCCGCGGCGCCGCTGCGGGGCGTGCTCGATCGCCAGCACGGCGGCGCTGGAGTTCTCGCCGCCCCTGGCCAGTCCGTGGCACAACCGCAGCAGCACCAGCAGGACGGGGGCCGCGACGCCGACGGCCGCGTAGGTCGGCAGCACGCCCATGCCCAGCGTCGCCAGGCCCATCAGCACGAACGCGCCGAACAGGGCCGTCTTGCGGCCGCGGCGGTCGCCGAGCCAGCCGAAGACGGCGCCGCCCAGCGGGGCCGCGACGAAGCCGATCGCGAACGTCGCGAGGCTCATGAACGTGCCGAACCACGCGTCGCCGGTGGCGAAGAACACCTGGCCGAACACCAGGGCGGCGGCGGTTCCGTAGATCTGGAAGTCGTACAGCTCCAGCGAAGTGCCGACAGCGGCGGCCACTCCGATGCGCGGTAGGCTGGGCTGAGCGGGACCCTGTGTGGTCATCGACCGTCCTCATCGTCCGTGGTGGTTCCCGTTACGGTAGGAAGCGCCCGCCGCGGCTCCCAGTCGCAAATCCCGCAGCCGCATAGGGGAAACCTGCAGCGCGCTTGACAAGGTTCGCGCCGGTGACAGATGGTGTTCGGCATCGCGCCTCCCGCTCGGAGAAGGAGAATCCCGTTGACCGACACCGCTCTCGAAGCACTCGCCCGGCGGGTCGAGGTGCTCGAGGCCGAAGCCGAAATCCGCCGGCTACAGGCTCGTTACATGTTCCTGTGCGACACGCCGCTGCCCGAGTACGGGATCTCCGACGACGCGAAGCGCATCGAGCTGATCCTGGAGCTCTACACCGAAGACGCGGTGTGGGAGGGCGTCGGCGAGTACTACGACGGCCAGTTCGGGCGGGCCGAGGGCAAGCAGGCCATCCGGGAGCACTTCGAGCGGTTCTGGGGCGAGAAGCGGGATCCCGCGCTGCTGTTGAACGCGCACTACCTGACGTCGGAGCAGATCCACGTGCACGGCGGCACCGCGGACGGGCAGTGGATCCACATGCAGCCGTGGCTGTTCTCGGACGGCAGCGCGCTGTTGCGGTCCAGCCGCCTGAACAACGCGTTCCGGAAGGAGGACGGCGGCTGGCGGATCACCCGCACCCGCACGGAGAACGTGTTCGTGGCGCCGCTGCCGGACCACTTCGCCGGCGACCACCCGTCGGTGTCGGTACTGATGAAGCCATGACCGACGCGGTGGTGCACATCGTCGACGACGACGAGGGCCTGCGGCAGTCGCTGGCGTTCCTGCTGGAGAGCGTCGGGATCCAGGCGCTGACCTACCCCGACGCGCCCGCCTTCCTGGCCGAGTTCGACCCGGACGAGCCCGCGGTGGTGATCGTCGACGTGCGGATGCCCGGCATGAGCGGGTTCCAGCTGCAGGAGGAACTGACCGCCCGCGGCTACCCGGCGCCGGTCGTGTTCTGCTCCGCGCACGGCGACATCCCGATGTCGGTGCGCGCCATGACCCGCGGCGCCGTGGATTTCCTGGAGAAACCGTACGAGCCGCAGCGGATCCTGGAAGTGGTGCAGCGGCAGCAGCAGGACGCATGCCGGCGGTTCACCCGCGAGGCGGCGCGCCGGGCGGTGGAGGCGCGTCTGGCGCAGCTGACCCAGCGGGAACGCGAGGTGCTGCGGCTGGTGGTCGAAGGGGTGTCGAGCCAGATGGCGGCGAACCGCCTGGGCACGAGCGTGAAGACGATCGACGTGCACCGGGCGCGGATCAAGGCGAAGACCGGGGCGGAGAGCCTGGGCGCGCTGGTGCACGACATCCTCACGCACCGCGTGGTGGTGTGAGGGTTTTCTGCGGGTCGTGTGTGGAGCCTGCGGGCTCACTACTGAGTGCGGCTCGCCGGTCTGGCGGGCCGCACTGCATTCCGGCGGTGCGTGGTGCCGGGCGGATCGCGCCCCGGGTTTACCGAGCGGGTCGCGCTGCCTCCCGGCGGGAGGTCCTTTGTGGAGCCCGCGCGCCCACCGACGAGCGCGCGATCACTCCGCCAATGCGCGTTCCACCCAGCAAGCCGTTGTCAGCAGTCCGGTCTCCTCCTGCGCCCGGCCGATCAGTTGCACCCCCAGCGGCAGCCCGTCCTCAGTGGACAAGCCCGGCACGGCCACCTGCGGAACACCCAGCGCCTGCCACGGCCGGCTCAGCACCGGGTCTCCCGTGCCGGCCAGGCCCTCCGGTGGGGGACCGGGCGCCGCGGGGCCGAGGATCGCGTCGTAGGAACCCAGGAAATCCGACACCGCCGACGCGGCCGACCGCACGAACTCCCGCGCCCGTCGGTACTCCGCCTCCGGGGTGCGGGCGCCCGTCTGCAGCAGGTTCGCCAGCGGCGCGCTCAACTCCGCCACCCGCGCCAGCTCGGCGGCCCGTTCGCGCGCCGCCTCGTACGCCATCACCACCGGGTGCGCCGCGGTCAGCTCCGCGATCAGCCGCTCGTCCGGGAACGCCTCCACCACGGCGCCCGCGGTCACCAGGCGGTCCCTCGCAACCGCCAGCGCCGCACGCATCGCGGGCCCGGCGATGCCCGTCCACAGCAGCAGCCGCGGGGGACGGGCGGGCAGTCCGGCCGCGTCCGGCGAACCGGTCAGCGCCGCGTGAGCCAGCGCCAGATCCGACACCCGCGCGGTGTAGAAGCCGTGGCTGTCCAGGCTCGGGCTCAGCCCGGTGACCCCGTCGACCGGGAACCGGCCGTGGCTCAGCACCATCGCCGCGACCCCGCAGAACGACGCCGGCCGGATCACCGAACCGGCGGTCTGCGACCCGAGTGCGAGCGGCACCTGCCCCGACGCGACCGCCGCCGCCGAGCCGCTCGACGACCCACCCGGCGTGTGGCCCGGCGCGCTCGGGTTGTCCGTCGGGCCGGGGGAGAAGAACGCGAACTCCGTGGTCACCGTCTTGCCGACCGGCACCGCGCCCGCCCGCCGCCACGCCGTCACGATCGCGGCGTCGGCCGCGGCGGGCGGGCTGCCCGCGCGCAGGCCGGATCCGCACCGGGTGGGCAGGCCGGCCACGTCGATGATGTCCTTCACCCCGAGCGGCACCCCGCCGAGCGGGCCGCCCGCGACCGGCTCCGGCCACGCCAGCTCCACCCACGCCCGCAGCGCCGGCTCCGTCTCGGCGATGCGCTCGCGGGACCGCCGCAGCGCCCCGCCCGCCGAGCCGGTCACCAGCTCACGCAGGGACCACGGCGCGCGCAGCGGGTTCACGCGTCCTCCCAGGCGGCGTCGGCGACCCAGAAATCCATCCCGCTCTCACTCACGCCGTGCCGCCACTCCGAGGTCCGGCGCAACGTCGGCTCGACCTTCCTCGTCACCGCGTCCGCCGCCTCCGGGCCGTCGTCGGGCACCTGCCAGTGCACCCAGTTCAGCTCGCGCCCCTCGGCGTCGTGCACGAACAGGTCCACGTGCCGCCAGCCGTAGCCGTGCGTGTCGTTGTAGCAGGTCAGCGTCATCCGCTCCATGGCCGCTCTCCTACGCCGCAGTGGTGCCGAGGCTGTGGAACCGGCGCTGGAAGTACACCAGCGCCGCGGGGTCGTCCCCGGTGATCACGGTGTCCACCTCGACGAACAGCACCGAGTGCGACCCCGACGCCTGCTCGGCGACGACGGTGCCGACCACCGAGGCGCACGCCCCGGTGAGCACCGGCACCCCGTGCGTCGCCAGGTCCCACCGCCCGTCGGTGAACCGCTCCGCGGTGGGCACACCGGTGGCGCCCGCGAAGTGCAGCGCCAGGTCCTCCTGGCCGGCGCCCAGCACGTTCACCGCCAGCCTGCCGTTGCCGACCAGCACGTCGTGCGAGCGGGCGGTGCGGTTCACGCAGACCAGCACGGTCGGCGGCGAGTCGGTCACCGAACAGGCCGCGCTCACGGTCATGCCGGCGCGGCCACGGGGACCGTCGGTGGTGATGACGGTGACCGCCGCCGAGAGGTTGGCCATCGCGGCGCGGAACTCGGTCTGCTGCCGGGTCAGCTCGGGCACGATTCCTCCAAACGATCGCCGAACAGCTCGAACGTACGCGCGCGGCGGGGCCGCCGGGAAGTGAGAGTTCTTCCCGCCCCGGTAAGGGTTTTCCTTACGTCCCAGCTGTTTCCGCGAGAGGCAGGGCGAACCCGAACCGCGAGCCCGCGCCGTCGCGGGGCTCGGCCCAGATGCGGCCGTGCTGGCGCGTGATGATCCGGTGCGACAGCGCCAGGCCGATGCCGCTGCCGTGCTCCTTCGAGGTGAACGACTCGGCGAACGGGTCCCGCGGCAGGCCCCGTCCCCAGTCCTCCACCGTCAGCACGCCCTCCCCGCCCTCGGCGCGCGTGGTCAGCACGATCTCGCGGCGTTCCGGGCCGAAGGCCGCCACCTCGTCGATGGCGTTGAAGCAGAAGTTGAGGACCACCTGCCCGGTCAGCACCCGTTCGCACCGCACCGGCACCGGACCGGGCGGCTCGCGGACCACCACGTCGACGCCGGCCGCGTCCGCCCGCAGCCGCACGAAGTACAGGCATTCGGTGACGATCTCGGCGAGGTCGGCCACCTGGCGCACGTGCTCGAGGTGCCCGACGAACGCGCGCAGGGCCGCGACGATGGCGCTCGCGCGGTCGATCTGCCGGACCGCGCTGTCGATGCCGAACCGCACCTGCTCCGCGGCCGTCCCGGACGCGTGCCGCGCGGCGCCGCCGAGGAAGTTCGCCGCCGCCGCGAGCGGCTGGCCCAGCTCGTGCGCGATCGCCATCGCCATGTCGCCCATCGCGTTGTAGCGCGCCAGGTAGTTCTCCTGCTGCAGCTCGCGTTCCCGGCGGAGGTCCGCCTGCACGCGGCCGGACACGTCGTGCAGGATCATCAGCAACGCGTCCCCGCCGGTCTCCTGGAGCCGTTCGAGGCTGCCCTCCAGCCACACCGGCTCGTCGGCGCCGGTGAGCGCGAGCTGCACCGTGGTCACCGGATCGGCCCGCTCCAGTACCTCCGGCCAGGACGCCGGGCGGCCGGCCAGCCGCAGCGTGCCGTACCCCGACAGCGGGCCGAGCGGCTGCCCGCTGTCCGCGCCGATCACCTTCAGCGCCGTGTCGGTGGCGAACCGCAGCACGCCGTCGCGGTCCAGCATCAGCGCGATCGTGGACGTGCGGTGCGCCAGCGCGTCCATGTAGGACGCGGTGCGCCGCAGCTCCTGCTCGATCTCCTGCTCCCGCTCGATGTCGCGGAACTGCACCATCACCGCGGGCCCCTGCGCGAGTTCCACGCGGATCGCGATGGCCTCGGTCGGGATCACCCGTCCCGTGCGGGACCGGTAGTGCCACTCGATGCTGTTCGTGCCCTTCTCCACCGCGTCCTGCAGCCACGCGCGGCCGATCACGCGGTCGTACTGGCGCGCGGTGCTGCTCATGTGGTTCGCCTTGAGCGGACGCAGCTCGGCCACGCTCCACTCGAGCATCTCGCACGCCGCCGGGTTGGCCCACAGGATGTTCTTCGTCGCCGCGTCGTGCACCAGCACGCACATGCGGCTGGCGTTGAGCATGGCCACGAAGTCCTCGGTGACCAGTTCGGGCGCGCGTGGATCCACCTGCATCCCGCCAGCGTAAGCCGGGCGCGCCCGGCGCGCGCTGAAGGAATCCCCTACCCGGTGCCAGGAACCACCAATTCCGCGCGGCGGCCCCGCCTGCCTACCGTCGGTGGGCAACCCGCGAGTAGGAGGAGGCGCGATGGTGCACACCCCGCAGGGCGCCGGGTTCGACGACGTCCTGGCCGAGCTCGCGCAGCGGCGGCAGGAGTTCCGCGAGCAGCGCTACGTGCCGAAGGACTTCGTCGCACGGCTCAAGCAGATCGGGATCTACCGGGCGGCGACGCCGGGCAAGTTCGGCGGGCAGCCGCTGCCGCCCGCCGAGTTCCTCGACACCATCGAGCGGATCTCGGTCGTCGACGGTTCCACCGGCTGGGTCGCGAGCTTCGGCTCCGCGCAGGTCTACCTGGCCGCGCTGCCGCTGGACACCCAGGCCGAGCTGTACCGCGACGGCCCGGACGTGGCCTTCGCCGGCGCGTTGTTCCCGATGCAGCGCGCCGCCGCCACCGAGCGCGGCTACCTGGTCGACGGGCACTGGAAGTTCGCCAGCGGCTGCATGGGCGCCGACCTGATCGGCGTCGGCCTGCCCGGCGACGAGGACTCCGGCGGCAAGCCGCGCACCGCGGTCCTGCGGCCGGACCAGGTCGAGATCGTCCAGGACTGGGACGTCGTGGGCATGCGGGCCACCGGCTCGTTCGACATCGTCGTGCGCGGGGTCGAGGTGCCCCGCGAGTGGACCTTCATCCGCGGCGGCGCGCCGACCGTGGACGAGCCGCTGTACCACTACCCGACGATCGCCTACGCCTCCCAGGTCCTCGCCGTGGTCGGCGCGGGCGTGGCGCGGGCGGCCCTGGACCACGCGAAGCAGGTCGGCGGCGGCTACACCGGTGTGACCGGCGCGCCGAAGCTCGCCGACCGGGCCTACTACCGCACCGAGGTCGCCCGCGCCGAGGCGGACCTGAGCTCGGCCCGCGCCTGGTTCTACGACCTGAGCGACCAGGTGTGGCAGCACGTGCTGCGCGGCGACACCGCCACCGACGAGCACAACGCCCGGCTGCGGCTGGCCTCCGCGCACCTGGCCCGCGTGGCCTCCGGCGTGGTGGACCGGCTGGTCGAGATCTCCGGCACCGCCCCGATCTACACCGAGCACCCGCTGCGTGACCTGGCCGGCGACGCGCTGGTGCCCAAGCAGCACGCCTTCCTCGGGCCGGCGATCTTCGACTCCGCCGGGGCCGTCCTCATGGGACTGCCGCCCACCAGCCCCGGCTTCCGCTGACCCGACCACCACCGACGAGGAGGACCGAGATGAGCGCGACGCCCCTGCGCGTGCTGTTCTGCATCGGCATCAACCAGAACTTCTTCGACCTGCCTGCCGACGGCATCACGCCGGGGCACGTGTGGCAGGCCTTCGTGTCCATGATGGACGGCATCAAGGCCTTGCCGGGCGTGGACTTCATCGGCGACATCGACGACGACTCGCACATGGTCGGCCCCTCCGACGGCTGGCCGTGGACCGCCTACATCCTCGCCGACGTGGACACGGCCGAGACCGTCAAGGCCGCCTGCAACCTGTTCCGCACCACCCCGGTCGGCGACGGCGGCGCGAAGCTGTGGCGCTTCGCCAAGGTCGAAGCCCGCATCGGCCGCGCGCTGACGGTGCGCGAAGACGTCGAGCTGCCCGGCTAGGAGAGGACACCATGACCGAGAACATCTTCGCCGACGCGCCCGCGGACCTCGTGCTCGCCGACCGCGTCGCCGGCCGCCTCTACACCGACCCGGAGATCTTCGAGCAGGAGATGACGAGGATCTTCGAGCGCACCTGGGTGTGGGTCGCGCACGAAAGCGAGCTGCCCGGGCCGGGCACCTTCAAGTCCACCTACGTCGGCCGCCAGCCGGTGATCGTGTCGCGGGACCGCAAGGGCGCCCTGCACACGCTGCTCAACCGCTGCCGCCACCGCGGCGCGAGCCTGTGCGAGAAGCCGCGGGGCAAGGCCAACGGGTTCACCTGCCCGTACCACGCGTGGTCCTACGGCCTGGACGGCACGCTGCGCGGCATCCCGTACCCGGACGGGTACGAGGGCGTGGCGGACAAGAAGGACCTGTCGCTGCGCAAGCTGCGCACCGAGTCCTACGGCGGCATGGTGTTCGCCACGTTCGACGAGGGCATCGAGCCGCTGGCGGACTTCCTCGGCGACGCGAAGCTGTGGCTGGACCGGTTCATGAAGCAGGGCGGCGGCTACCCGATCAAGGTGCTGGGCAAGCACCAGTTCCGGTTCCGCGGCAACTGGAAGATCCAGCTCGAGAACACCACCGACGGCTACCACTTCCCGATCGTGCACCGGTCGTGGATGGCGTCGGTGGACGCCGAGACCGCGGACATGATGTCGTTCATGACCGACCCGGCGGCGATCACGCACGCGCTGGGCAACGGCCACAGCGTCATGCAGATGGTGCCCGAGCACTCCGATCTCGACGCCGACGACGGCAGCGAACCGCTGCAGGCCCGCTTCGACCACGTCGTGGCGGAGCTGTCCAAGACGCTCGACGACGCGGCCGTGCGCAAGCTGGTCCGCGCCATGCACGGCACCGGGTTCAACCTCAACCTGTTCCCGAACGTGTCGATGTCGGCGGCGTTCTTCCGCGTCCTGCGGCCGATCTCGGTCGACGAGACGCTGATCGAGCACATCGCGATCGGCCCGGACGGGCCGCCCGAGCTGGACGTCGTCAACCGCGAGCGGCTGCGCATCCACGAGCACTTCCAGGGACCGTTCGGGTTCGGCACCCCGGACGACGCCGAGGGCTGGGACCGCGTGCAGCGTGGCGCCCAGGCCGCGCCGGACATGCCGATCCTGGTCAACCGCGGGCTCGGCAGGGAGAAGGACGACGAGCACGGCTGGCCGACCGCCCACGTGACCGACGAGACCGGGATGCGCGCCGCCTACCGGATGTGGAAGCAGATGATGAGCGATGACTGACACGATCACCGTCCCGCTGACCGACGTCCGGGTGGCAAGGGCGGTCGAGCTGGTCTGGCGGGAGGCCGAGCTGCTCGACCGCAAGGACTACCTGGTGTGGCAGGAGCTCTACACCGACGACGCCCGCTACATCGTGCCGATCGACCCCGACACCGAGGACTTCCCGGGCACGCTCAACATGATCTACGACGACGCGCGGATGCGGGCCATGCGCGTGACCCGCATGACCGAGGGCTACGCCATCGCCGCCGTCGACGCGGCCCGCACCGTGCGCACCGTGTCCCGGTTCGTGCCGGAGACCGTGACCGACACCGAGGTCGTGCTGCGGTCGGCGCAGGTGCTGATCGCCTACAAGCGCGGGCGGCACGACATCTGGGCCGCCGACGTGCGCCACCGCGTCCGGCTGTCGGACTCCGGCGACCGCATCGCCGAGAAGGTCGTGCGGCTGGTGGACAGCGAGGACGCCGTGCCCGCCGCGGGGTTCCTGCTGTGAGCGCGCAGACCGCGGTCGTCACCGGCGGCGCGCACGGTCTCGGCGAGGCGATCGTGCGGCGCCTGCACGCCGACGGCTACCGCGTCGCGATCGCCGACCTCGACGGGGCCGCCGCCGAGGCGCTGGCCAAGGAACTGGGCGAGGCCAAGGGGTACGCCGTCGACGTCGCCGACCGCGCGGCCGTGGACGGCCTGCTCGCCGCTGTGCTGGCCGACTTCGGATCGGTGCACGTGCTGGTCAACAACGCCGCCCGCACGCAGGCGAAGAAGCTGATGGACATCACCGCCGACGAGCTGGACGCCGTGCTGAAGGTGAACCTCGGCGGCACGTTCTCCGCCTGCCAGGTCTTCGGCGCGCACTTCGCCGCGCAGGGCTACGGCCGGATCGTGAACATGGCCTCGCTCGCCGGGCAGAACGGCGGCACCGCGACCGGCGGGCACTACGCGTCCTCCAAGGGCGCGGTCCTGTCCGCCACCAAGGTGTTCGCCCGCGAACTCGCGCCGCACGGGGTGACGGTCAACGCGGTGTCGCCCGGCCCGCAGGACAGCCCGATGGTGCGGTCCATTGTGGACGACGTCGACGGGCTCGCCCGGAGCATCCCGGTCGGCAGGCTCGGCGACCCGGCGTTCATCGCCCGGATGGTCGCCCTGCTCGCCTCGCCCGGGGCCGCCTCCGTCACCGGCGCCTGCTGGGATGCCAACGGCGGGCTCTACCTGCGCTGAACCCGAGGGAGGGACGATGACGAGAACTGTGGTCCGCGTCGCGGAGGTCAGGCAGGAGGCCGCCGGGATCCGCAGCCTGCGCCTGGTCCGCGACGACGGCGCCCCGCTGGGACCGTACGAGGCCGGCGCGCACGTCGACGTCGTCGGCCCGACCGGCCTGGTGCGGCAGTACTCGCTGTGCTCGCCGCCGCACGAGGCTTCGTCGCTGCTGATCGCGGTGAAGAAGGAAGCCGCGTCGCGGGGCGGTTCCGAGGCGCTGCACACCGTCGGGGCCGGGGACACGCTGGAGATCGGCGAGCCCCGCAACCTGCTGCGCGTCGCCGACGGCGCCCGCCACGTCCTGGTGGCGGGCGGCGTCGGCGTCACCCCGCTGCTGAGCCTGGCCTACGAACTGGACCGGCGGGGCGCGGAGTTCGAACTGCACTACTTCGCCCGCGCCCGGGAGCAGGCCGCGTTCGCCGGCCTGCTGGAGCGCGAGTTCGGCGACCGCGTGCACCTGCGGTTCGGCGTGCCGCGCGCCGAGCAGCCGACGATCCTCAAGGAGGTCGCGGCCGGGCTGACCTCGGACGCGCAGGTGTACACGTGCGGGCCGGAGGGGTTCATGGCGCAGGTCGGCGCGGTCTTCGCGCCCGTCGTCGGTGAGTCGCGCGTGCACGTGGAGCATTTCGTCGCGGCGGAGGTCGACACCAGCGGCGACCGGCCGTTCACCGTCGAGCTGGACACCGGCGAGGTGTTCGAGGTGCCCGCGGACAAGTCGATCCTCGCCGTGCTCGGGGAGAACGGCATCGAGGTCTTCAAGTCCTGCGAGGAGGGCATCTGCGGGTCCTGCGTCTCCGGGGTGCTGGAGGGCGTGCCGGAGCACCGGGACAGCTGCCTGTCGGCCGCGGACAAGGCCGCCGGGGACCAGATGGCGCTGTGCGTCTCCCGCGCCAGGACGGCCCGGTTGAAGATCGAGCTGTACTGAGCGCCGGCGCGCGTCAGGAAGCGCTTTCGGCGACGAGGTCGATCGCGGTCGCGGTGACGCGCAGCAGCGAGGGACGCAGCTCGGGCGCCTGCTGTCCGGCCGCCCGCACCTCCTGGGCGAGCCGGTCGGCGTCGGCGGTGCCGGACCGGGTGATCCACAGGTCGTCCGGGCAGAGGATCGCGACCGTCAGCTCGTCCCAGCCGTGGATGCCGGACATCCGCTCGTGGAAGTCGGGCAGCATGACCGCGCCTGCCGCGCCGAAGCCGTCCGGACGGTGCATCCGGATCAGCCGCCCGGTCTCGGTGACGGCCTCCTCCAGGACCAGGCCGTCCTTGACCGAGTCCAGCGCGGTGGTGACGATCCCGGTGAAGTCCGCCTCGCCGTCGAGGTGGTTGTTGAGCACGTGCCGCATCCCCACCGTGCCGTGCGGCGTCAGCGCGGTGTAGGCGAACGTGGCGAACAGGTCGCGCCCGGCCACCGGCAGCCACGGCATCGTCTGCCGCACCACGTCGCTGCCGCCGAGGGATCCGCTGCGCAGCACCGGGAGCAGCTCGCCGCCCGCCTGCTTCTCCCTGGCGCGGCGGGCTTCCGCCGCCAGCTCCTCGGCCTCCTCGGCGCGCAGGATCTCGTCGAGCACCTGCTGCGCCTTCGCCAGCGCTGCGTCCCAGCCCGCCGGCTCCGGCCGTTCGAAGATGAACTGCAGCCCGGCGTCGGCGAAGGTCTCGTCGAGGAACCTGCGGTCCGCGGCGGAGGGCTCCCAGTAGGCGGCGATGCGGGTGACCCGGGCGGCCTCGGCGCCGTGCTCGGCCACGACGCGCTGCCAGGCGCGCCGGTAGCCGTCCTCGTCCCGCGCGCCGACCGGCTCGGTGAAGAACTCGTCGGCCGAACCGAGCGTGAACGAGATGGGGTTGGTGGTGGGGTCACCGAGATCCACGGAAGATGTCTCCTGCCGCTACGACGATGTGTGCGGATCAAGGAAACACCACGCTGTCAAGCCGCCGATCAGGGCTGCCGGTCACCCTGTTCGGTGAGCTGCCGGACCGCTTCGTTGATCGCGGCGTGCCGGGCCGTGCGCACCGCCGTGCGCAACGGGCGCAGGGCGTCGGCGCGGCGCACCGCGGCCGACGACGACAACGCGCCACCCGGCTCGTCGATCTCCGCGATCGCCAGGATCGCGCCCACCTCGTCGGCGCGCTGCAGCACCCGCAGCGCCCGCCCGGGTGTCCCGGCAGGCCAGTTCAGGCGCGGCCGCGCCCGCAGCTTCGCCGCCAGCTCGGCCCGCACGCCCGGCCGGTCCCGCGCGACGTCCAGCGCCTGCAGCGCGCCCGCGGAATCGCGGATCGCGTCGGTCAGGCCGTGTTCCGCCTCGTTCAGCGCCACGTAGTCCGGGCTCAGCGGCACCGCGACCTTGTGGACCGACCAGCGCACCAGCCCCTCGGCGATCGGGACCGGCACCAGCCCGAACCCCAGCCCGGGCAGCAGCACGGCCTCACCGGCCCGCATCGCGGCCTCGGTGAACGGCCCGCCGCCGCCGAGGCCCCGCGGGTCGCCGGGCGCGGGCAGCACCAGCCGGGCCGGGCCGGCGCCGTGCGCGCGCAACGCGGCGAGCAGCTGGACGGGCGTGCCGGGGAAGTCACCGGCGAGCGGGAGGTCGAGCGTCACCGCGGCTTCGGCGTCCGCGGCCACCACCTCGTGGGCCTCGCCCCACGCCAGGAGCGCGTCGAGGACGTCGTCGGACGCGGCGGCGCCGGACAGCCACGCCGAGGCCCACACGGTGAGGGTCGCACTGGGACAGCACACGGCGATCCAGAATACGGCACCCGGACGCTGGAGTTGCTCCACGTCGACGACACCGCGGGACGTGCGTAGCGTCGTAGTCGTGACACCCGCACCCGAGAACCTCCCGCGCACCGCGGGAGCACTGCGCGCGGCCGGGCACCTGCCGCGCAGCATCAAGACCGAGATCCACGACAACCTCCTCGCCGCGCTGCGCGAGGGCCGGAACCCGTGGCCGGGGATCGTCGGGTTCGACCGGACGGTGCTGCCCCAGTTCGAACGCGCCCTGCTGGCCGGGCACGACGTCGTGCTGCTCGGCGAGCGCGGCCAGGGCAAGACGCGCCTGCTGCGCACGCTGGCCGGCCTGCTCGACGAGTGGACCCCCGTGATCGAGGGCTCCGAGCTGGCCGAGCACCCGCTGGAGCCGATCACCCCGGCCTCGCGCCGCCGCGCCGCCGAACTGGGCGACGACCTGCCGGTGGCCTGGCTGCACCGCGATCAGCGCTACACCGAGAAGCTGGCCACACCGGACACGTCGGTCGGCGACCTGATCGGCGACGTCGACCCGGTGAAGGTGGCCGAGGGCCGCAGCCTGGGCGACCCGGAGACCATCCACTTCGGACTCGTGCCGCGCGCGCACCGCGGCATCGTGGCGATCAACGAGCTGCCCGACCTCGCCGAGCGGATCCAGGTCGCGCTGCTCAACGTGATGGAGGAGCGCGACATCCAGATCCGCGGCTACACGCTGCGGCTGCCGCTGGACGTGCTGCTCGTCGCCACCGCCAACCCCGAGGACTACACCAACCGCGGCCGGATCATCACGCCGCTCAAGGACCGCTTCGGCGCCGAGATCCGCACCCACTACCCGCTGACCGTGGCCGCCGAGGTGGACGTGGTGCGCCAGGAGGCGAACCTGGTCGCCGAGGTCGGCGAGCCGCTGCTGGAGGTGCTGGCCCGGTTCGTGCGCAACCTGCGCGAGTCCACCGTGATCGACCAGCGCTCGGGCGTGTCGGCCCGGTTCGCGGTGGCGGCGGCGGAGACCGTCGCCGCGGCGGCGCTGCGCCGGGCCGCGCTGACCGGCGAGCACCCGGCCGTGGCGCGCCCGGTCGACCTGGAGGCCGTGCCCGCCGTGCTGCGCGGCAAGATCGAGTTCGAGCCGGGCGAGGAGGGGCGCGAGACCGAGCACCTGGTGCACCTGCTGCGCCGCGCGGTCGCCGAGACCGCCCGCGAGCGCTTCGGCGGGCTCAACCTGCGCCCGCTGGTCGAGGCGGTGTCCAACGGGCACCTGGTCGCCACCGGCGAGCGCGTGCCGGGCGCGGACCTGCTCGCCGCGCTGCCCGAGCTGCCGGTGCTGCACGAGGTCGCCCAGCGCGCCGGCGTGTCGGCCACCGACGAGCCGGGACGCATCGCGGCGGCCGTCGAGCTGGCACTGGAGTCGCTGTACCTGGCCCGGCAGCTGGCCAAGGACTCCGACGACGCGACCACGGTGTACGGGCCGTGAGCACCGCACCCGAGGGCTGGTCCTACGGCCCGTGGCACGAGGGCCCCGACCCGCTCGCCCCGCCGATCGACCTGCGCGAGGCGCTCGACGAGATCGGCCGCGAGGTCATGGACGGCGCGTCGCCGCGGTCGGCGCTGGAGGAGCTGCTGCGCCGCGGCACCCGCAACACGCGCGGGCTCGACGAGATGACCCGGCGGGTGTGGCAGCGCCGCGCCGAGATCCAGCGGCGCCACCGCCTCGACGGCACGCTGCAGGAGGTGCGGCGCCTGCTCGACGAGGCACTGGACGCCGAGAAGCGGGCGCTGTTCCCCGATCCGTCCGACGACGCCCGCTTCGCCGAGGCGCAGCTCGACGCGCTGCCGCCGGGCACGGCCGCCGCCGTGCGCGAGCTGTCGGAGTACCCGTGGCGGTCCGAGGAGGGCCGGGACAAGTACGACCAGATCCGGGACCTGCTCGGCCGGGAGATGCTCGACGCGCGGTTCGAGGGCATGAAGCAGGCGCTGCAGAGCACCAGCCAGGAGGACGTCGAGCGCGTTCACCAGATGCTGGCTGACCTGAACGCGCTGCTCGACGCCCACGCTCGCGGCGTGGACGACATCGACGAGCGGTTCGACGAGTTCATGCGCCGCCACGGCGAGTTCTTCCCGGAGAACCCGCGCGACGTGGACGAGCTCGTCGACGCGCTGGCCGCGCGGGCGGCCGCCGCGCAGCGGATGCTGAACTCGATGTCGGCCGAGCAGCGGGCGGAGCTGGCCGAGCTGGCGCAGCAGGCGTTCGGCGACCCGCGGATCGGGCAGCAGCTGGCCGGCCTGGACGCGCGGCTGCAGGCGATGCGGCCGGGGGAGGACTGGACGTCCTCGGCGCGGTTCCGCGGCCAGGACCCGCTGGGGCTGGGCGAGGGCGCGCAGGCGATGCAGGACCTCGCGGAGCTGGACGCCCTGGCCGAGCAGCTGGCCCAGTCCTACCCGGGCGCGCGGCTGGAGGACATCGACCTGGAGGCGCTGGAACGCCAGCTCGGCCCGGACGCCGGGGTCGACGCGCGGCGGCTGTCCGAGCTGGAGCGGGAGCTGCGGTCGCAGGGCCTGTTCGAGCGCGCGCCGGACGGTTCGCTGCGGCTGACCCCGAAGGCGTTGCGGCGCCTGGGGGAGACCGCGCTGTCGGACATCGTGCACTCGCTGCGCGGCAAGACCGGCGAGCGGCAGACGGAGTCGGCGGGCGCGGCGGGCGAGCCGACCGGGGCGAGCCGGCCGTGGCAGTTCGGCGACCGGGAACCGTGGGAGGTGTCCCGCACGGTGCGCAACGCGGTGCTGCGGACGGCCTCGACGGGCGGCGGCGCGGTGCGGCTGGACGTGTCCGACGTGGAGGTGGTGGAGACCGAGCTGCGGTCGCGGGCCGCGGTGGCGCTGCTGGTGGACACGTCGTGGTCGATGGTGTCGGAGGGCCGCTGGCTGCCGATGAAGCGCACCGCGCTGGCGTTGCACCAGCTCATTTCCACGCGCTTCCGCAACGACGCGCTGCAGCTGATCACCTTCGGCCGGTACGCGGCGTCGGTGGAGCTGCCGGAGCTGGTCGGGCTGGAGGGGGTGTGGGAGCAGGGCACCAACGCGCACCACGCGCTGCTGCTGGCGGGCCGCCACCTGCGACGGCACCCGGACGCCCAGCCGGTGGTGCTGATGGTGACCGACGGCGAGCCGACCGCCCACCTGGAACCGGACGGCACCGCCGAGTTCGACTACCCGCCGCAGCCTCGCACCCTGGTCAAGACGCTGTCCGAAGTGGACCGCCTGGCGAAGATGGGCGCCTCGGTGTCGGTGTTCCGCCTCGGCGACGACCCGCGGCTGGCGGCGTTCGTGGACCTGATCGCGCGGCGCTCCGGCGGGCGTGTCGTGGCGCCCGAGGTGGACGGCCTGGGCGCCGCGGTGATCAGCGACTACCTCCGCACCCGGCGGCGCTAGCGCGGTTCGCGCCTGTTCCGGCGGTCGGCAGGGCAAGTGGCCCGGGCCGGGTGGCGCGGGCACGGACCCGCTTGCCGGCTGCCGGGGGCCGGTGCTCGCGCGCGACTGGCGGCGCTGGTCACGCCTTGGCGGGACGATCGCCCCCTCTAGCGGTGCCCGATCCGCATTCCCGGGCGGCGGCGGTGCACGGTCAGGTACGACAGGCCCTCCGGGCCCGCCTCGATCGCCCGTGCCTGCCCGTGCGCCAGCCACACCAGCGAGCCCGGGCCGACGTCGAGGGTGTCGTCGCCGGTGGTCAGCTTCCCGGCGCCGGTCACGACCACCAGCAGCAGGTCGAGGTCCGGCTCGGCGTGGGTGCCGATCCGCTCGCCGGCGGGCAGGTGCACCAGGTTCGCGTCGAGCTGGCGGCCCTCCTCGCGCAGCCGCCACAGGATGCCCGGCGCGCCGCCGCCCGCCGCGGCGATCTCCTGGATGTTCGCCGGGAGGGTCTCGCTCGGGCCGTGCCGGTGTGCCGTGGTGCGCAATCCAACCCCGCCCTGTTAGTACGAAAAATCCTTGGATAAATTCAGGACCAGGATAACCCGCGCGCAGGGGAGGCCACGATGACGCACCACGTGCCGGGACGCCGCGCCGAGGTGCTGCGCGCGATCCGGGAGACGGGGCCGGTGGGTGTGGCCGAGCTGGCCGGGCGGCTCGGGCTGCACCCGAACAGCGTGCGCTTCCACCTGGACCAGCTGGTGGCCGACGGGCTGGTCGAGCGGGCGCCGGGCCACGCGCGCGGCCCGGGACGGCCTGCCGCCGAGTACCGGGTGCCGCCGGTGGCGGCGCGGGGCCAGGACCGCCGCTACGAGGTGCTGGCCGAGATCCTGCTGACCGGCGGCACCGGCGACCCGGAGACGGCGGGCACCGCGTGGGGCCGCCGTCTCACCGCCCGTCCGGAGACGCCCGCGCAGGTGGTGCGCCTGCTCGACGAGCTGGGCTTCGAGCCCGAACAGGCCGCCGACCCGCACCGGATCCGCCTGCGGCACTGCCCGTTCCTGGAGCTGGCGTCCCGCCACCGCGACGCGGTCTGCTCGGTGCACCTCGGCATGCTGAACGGCGCCCTCGCGGACGGCCCCCTCCGCGCGAGGCGCCTGCTGCCCTTCGCCGACCCGGACGCATGCGTGGTCGAGCTGGAAGCGGCCGATGGCTGAGCCGACCGCACGCGCGACCCGCCCGCCCAGTGCCGACACCAAAACCCCCGCGGGTGCCGGTCGCTGGTCGGGCTGCGCGGGCGAGCCGCCTGGCCTGCGCCGAACCGGACGCCCTGTCCCGAACCGCCCCAGCGCCGAGTCGAGCCCCCGCGCGGGACTGCAGGCGGCCGATGCCGCACCGGGTGACCCGCGCGCACTCCCCGGCGTGCGCGGAACCGGCCCTCTGCGTCGAATCGAGCCCCTCGCCGAGGTGGTGGCGGCCGATGCCGGACCCGGCGCCCCGTGAACCCCGACCCCGAACTGGAGGTTGTCGATGGCTGAACTCGCCGGTGGTGTCACCTGCCTCTGGCTGGGCATGGTGCTCGGGATCTCGTTCCTCGAGGCGCCGCTGAAGTTCCGCGCTCCCGGCGTGACCGTGCCGCTCGGGCTGGGCATCGGGCGCATCGTCTTCCGCGCGCTCAACCGCGCCGAGGTGGTGCTCGCGGTGCTCGTCGCGGCCGGGGTCGCCCTGTCGGACGTCCGGTGGCCGGTGTACCTGGCCGGCGCCGTCGCCGCGGTCGTGCTCGCCGTGCAGCTCGCCGTGGTCCGGCCGCCGCTGAACCGCCGCTCCGACCGTGTCCTCGCCGGCGAAGACGTCCCGCGGTCCCGGGCGCACGTCGTCTACGTCGTGCTCGAGGCCGTCAAGGTGCTCGCCCTCGTCGCGCTGGGCGGCCTGCTCCTCACCGGGGGATGACCGCGATCCGGGCGCCCCGCCCGGGCACCATCGTGATGTGCCGCGGCTTCGAGTGCTCGCCGCGGGCGCGGTCCGGCTCCACCGCGAACCGGGTCAGCACCGCCCGCAGCACGATCGTCGCCTCCAGCAGCGAGAACCCGGCGCCCAGGCAGCGCCGCACGCCGCCGCCGAACGGGAACCACGTGCCCGACGCCGGGCCGCCGTCGAGGAACCGCTCAGGCCGGAACGCCGCCGGGTCCTCGTGGTGCGCCGCATCGCCCTGGACCAGCGCGATCGAGGGCATCACCGTGTAGCCGGCCGGAATCCGGTAGCCGCCGATCTCGATGTCGCGCGTCAGCCGCCGCGCCACCTCGGAGATCACCGGGTGCTGCCGCATCGCCTCCTTGGCCACCGCCTCCAGGTACTTCTCGTCCCCGGCGTCGGCGGCCTCGATCGCGCGCCGCTGCCGCGCCGGATCGCGCGCCAGCTCGTGGAACGACCAGGCCAGCGCGGTCGCGGTGGTCTCGTGCCCGGCCAGCAGCAGGGTGATCAGCTGGTCCCGCAGCTCCGCGTCGGAGAGCCGGTCGTCCTCGGCGGGCACCGTCAGCAGGCGGGACAGCACGTCGCCGCGGCCGTCGAGGTCGTCGGCCTTGCGGCGGTCGGCGATCTCGGCGTAGAGCAGCTCGTCCACCCGGTCCTGCGCGAGGCTGTAGCGCCGCCACGGGCCGAACCGGCGCAGCTTCGCGTTGTGCCAGCCGAACAGCTCGAGCACCCCGATGTCGACGATCCGGGTGAGCAGGGCGCGCAGCTCGTCCAGCCGCGGCCCCTCGGCGACGCCGAACACCACGCGCAGGATGATCTCCAGCGTCAGCGCCTGCATGCGCTCGTGCGAGCGGAACACCCGGCCGGGCGTCCAGCTCGCGACCTCGGCCTCGGCCAGCTCGGTGATCATCTCCCGGTAGCCGCGCAGCGCCGCGCCGTGGAAGGCGGGCATCAGCAGCTTGCGGGCGCGCAGGTGCACGTCCTCGTCGGTCAGCAGCACCGAGTGCGGGCCCATCAGCGGCTTGAGGATGACGTTGCCCTCACCGGCGTGGAACACGTCGGCCGGTCCGCTGAACACCGCCTTGATGTGCTCGACGTCCGCCAGCTGCACCACGTGCCGCTCGGGGTACAGGTTTAGCCGCACGAGGTCGCCGTAGCGGCGCCGCAGCAGCGGCATCAGCACGTGCCGGAAGTTGCCGAAGAGGACCGTCTGCACGCCCGCCGGGAGCCTCGGGCCCGGCGGCAGCGGCAGCGTGCTCGTCCGGGACGGGGTTTCGACGCTCATCGCGACCTCCTCGACGTGACCGGTGCCTCATTTATACGCACGTGTAACTCGGGTGTCCAGCTAGGGTTCCGGTGTGGGACACCGGGAAGAGCTGCTCGCCGCGGCGCGGCGGCTGCTGGAGGAGAAGGGGTACGCGCACATCACGGCGCGGGACCTGGTCGCGGCGTCGGACACCAACCTGCACTCGATCGGGTACCACTTCGGGTCCAAGGCGGGCCTGCTCAACGCCGCGATCGGCGAGGTGTTCGAGGAGTGGACCGACAAGCTGGCCTCGATCGCGATGGCCGAGCCCGCCGTGCCGCCGATCGAGCGCGGGCGGCGCGCGTGGGCTGCGATGCTGGACAGCCTGCCCGCCAGCCGGGCGCTGCTGCTGTCCTACGTCGAGGCGCTGGCGCAGGCCGAGCGGACGGAGTCGCTGCGGGAGCAGTTCGCCGAGCAGTACCGGCGTTGCCGCGCGAAGGTCGCCGAGCTGGTCGCGCGGTCACTGGCGGACGGCACCACGGCCGACGACCCGCGGTGCCAGGCGGTGGCCAGCTTCGTGATCGCGATCTGCGACGGGCTGGCCGTGCAGTGGCTGCTCGACCCGGACGGGGCGCCGACGTCGGAGCAGCTCACGGCCGGCCTGGAGGCGATGTGGGCCGCCTCGTTCCCGGGCGCCTGACTCACCCGATGCGGTCACGCGCCGCGCGATGACCCGGAAGTGGATCTACGGTCCGAGACGTGGCAGCGAAAACGATCTTCCGGTTGGTGGCGGTGGTGACGGCCCTCGTGGCCGGGTTCGCGCCCGCGGTGGCCTCGGCGCAGCCCGCGGCGCAGATCGCCGGGTTCGACATCAGCGCCTCGCAGGGGGTGCCCGACTTCGCCGCCGCCAAGGCCGCGGGCGCGGGTTTCGTGTTCGTCAAGGACACCGCGGGTGTCGGGTACGTGAACCCGAACTTCCTGGCGCAGTTCCGCGGCGCGAAGGCGGCGGGGCTGTACCGGTCGGCCTACCACTACGCGCGCCCGGACAAGACCGGCGGCGCCGAGCAGGCCGCGTACCTGCACACCCACGACGGCAAGTGGTTCGCCGACGGCATGACCCTGCCGCCGACGCTGGACCTGGAGGACACCCCGAACACCCCCGCCTGCTACGCGAAATCGCCGGCGGACATGGTCGCCTGGATCCGCGACTTCAGCACCGAGCTGAAGCGGCGCACCGGGCACACGCCGATCATCTACACGACGAACCGGTGGTGGAAGGCGTGCACGGCCGACAGCACCGCGTTCGCCGCCGACCACGTCCTCTGGCTGGCCCGCTACAACACCACGATGGGCGAGGTGCCCGGCGGCTGGACGGCGAAGTTCTGGCAGTCCGCCGTCGCCGGCCCGC
Source organism: Amycolatopsis thermoflava N1165 (assembly GCF_000473265.1). Taxonomy (NCBI): domain Bacteria; kingdom Bacillati; phylum Actinomycetota; class Actinomycetes; order Pseudonocardiales; family Pseudonocardiaceae; genus Amycolatopsis; species Amycolatopsis thermoflava. Next base: position 1,619,233 of record NZ_KI421511.1, on the reverse strand, counting down.
TGCCCGGCAACCAGGACACGTTCTTCGGCACGATCGACGAACTGCGGTCGCTGACCGCTTCGTGACGCGAAACGTTCCCACCGGGCGGGACGGTTCACCGGAACGCCACTTAGGGTTGGGGTATGAAGACTTGGTCCTCGGTACCCCTGCCCTACGTGCCGGGCACGCCACGCGCGCTGCGGTTGTACGACACGGCCACCGGGCAGGTGCGTCCCACCACGCCGGGCAAGACGGCGCGCATGTACGTCTGCGGCATCACTCCGTACGACGCCACGCACCTCGGTCACGCGGCGACCTACCTCGCGTTCGACCTGGTCAACCGGGTGTGGCGGGATAGCGGGCACACGGTGCACTACGTGCAGAACGTGACCGACATCGACGACCCGCTGCTGGAGCGCGCCGAACGGGACCAGGACGACTGGGTGGTCCTCGGCCTGCGGGAGACCGCCCTGTTCCGCGAGGACATGGAGGCGCTGCGGGTGCTGCCGCCGAAGCAGTTCGTCGGCGCGGTGGAGAGCATCCCGGAGATCGTCGAGGTCATCTCGAAGCTGCTCGCGCACGGCGCGGCCTACCGCGCCGCCGACCCGGAGTACCCGGACATCTACTTCGACCGCTCGGTCACCGGCCGCTTCGGCTACGAGTCGAACTACGACGGCGAAACCATGGCGAAGTTCTTCGCCGAGCGCGGCGGCGACCCGGACCGCCCCGGCAAGCGCGACCCGCTGGACGCGCTGCTGTGGCGCGCCGCCCGGCCGGGTGAGCCGTCCTGGGAGTCCGAGCTGGGCCCCGGACGCCCTGGCTGGCACATCGAGTGCAGTGCGATCGCGGTCAACCGGCTCGGCATGGGCTTCGACGTGCAGGGCGGCGGCTCGGACCTGATCTTCCCGCACCACGAGTACAGCGCCGCGCACGCCGAGGCGCTGTCCGGCGAGCACCCGTTCGCCCGCCACTACGTGCACAGCGGCATGATCGGCCTGGACGGCGAGAAGATGTCCAAGTCGCGCGGCAACCTCGTGTTCGTGTCGCGGTTGCGCGCCGACGGCGTGGACCCGAACGCGATCCGGCTCGCCCTGTTCGCCGGCCACTACCGCAGCGACCGCTCGTGGACCGACGACCTGCTCACCACCGCCCAGCAGCGGCTGGCGCGGTGGCGGGAGGCCGCGGCGCTGCCGGCCGGGCCGGAGGCCGACGACACCGTCGCCCGCCTGCGCGACCACCTGGCCGACGACCTCGACACGGTCAACGCGATGCGGGCGATCGACGCGTGGGCCGACGAGGCGCTGCGGCAGGGCGGGCGCGACACGGGCGCGCCCGGCCTGATCCGCGTCGCGGTCGACGCGCTGCTGGGCGTCGAGCTCTGATCGGCGTATAACGACCTATACGGTGTGGCCCTGTTCCAGTCGCAGGGTCGCACCGTCCCACTCCCGGCGCAGCCACCGGTCGTGGCTGGCGAGGACGACGGCGCCGGGCGCCGAGCCCAGCGCGTCGAACAGCTCCTCGGCGAGCGTGAGCGAGATGTGGTTCGTCGGCTCGTCGAGCAGCAGCAGGTCCGGTGGCCGGGCGATCAGGATCGCGAGCGCGAGCCGCCGCCGCTGCCCGACCGACAGCAGCCCGGCCGGCCGGTCGAGGTCCCGCGGCGCGATCAGGCCGAGGTCGGTCAGCGCGGGGGAGTCCGGGCCGGCCGCCTCGGCGTAGAGCCGGCGCGGCGTCCGCGCCGGATCGGGCAGGGTCACGTCCTGCGCGAGCATCCCGGTGCACAGGCCCTTCCGGCGTTGCACCGCCTGCCGGGCCAGCCCGCCGGCGAGCACGGTGAGCAGCGTCGACTTGCCCGCGCCGTTGCCGCCGGTGACCAGGAGCCGCGCCGACGCCGTGAGGTCCAGTTCGGACAGTTCCAGCCGTCCCGGCACGTGGATCCCGCGGGCGGAGAGGATCAGCTCGTCCTCGCCCGCCGGTGCGGTGAGCGCGCCCGCGAACCGCAGTGGCAGCGGGGGTTTGCGGACCTGGTTGGCGGTGAGCTCGTCGAGCCGCTGCTGCGCGTTGCGGACCCGCCGGGAGATCTGCTTCTGCACCCGGCCGGTCTTGAAGTCGTATAGCGTCTTCGCGTTGTCCCTCGGCGGCCGGTCGTGGGCGACGGCGCGCGCGGTGACCGCGACCGACTCCTTCAGCCGCCTCAGCTCGGCCTGCTCCTCGGCGTGGCGCTGCTCCCACCGGGCGCGTTCGGTGCGCTTGTGCGCCAGGTAGTCCCGGTAGGCGCCGCCGTAGCGGGCCGGCCCGCCGAGCGCGGGATCGAGGTCGACGATCGCCGTGCACACCGCGTCCAGGAAGACCCGGTCGTGCGAGGCGAGCACCACCGTCCCGGACAGCCCGGTGAGGTGGCGTTCGAGGAACTCCATCGCCGGGTCGTCGAGGTGGTTGGTCGGCTCGTCGAGCAGCAGCGTGGCCGGCTGCCGGATGAGCAGCGCGGCCAGCCCGAGCCGGGACCGCTGGCCGCCGGACAGCTCGCCGACCGGCCGGTCGATCCCGCCGAGCCCGAGGCCGTCCAGGACGACCGCGGCACGGCGGTCGGCGTCCCAGATGTCGTGTGCCTGGGCCCATTCCAACGCCTCGCCGTAGTCGGCGAGGACCGCCTCCGACGGATCGGCCGAGACCGCCTCGGCGAGCCGGTCCAGGCGCCGCGCCGCGCGGCGGATGCCGGCCAGCGCGTCCTCGACGACCGCCGAGAGCGGGGTGTGGGCGGGGTAGGGGAGTTCCTGGTGCAGGAACCCCACGTCGGGTCCGGTGTGGACGGTGCCGCCGTGCGGGATCTCGGCGCCCGCCAGGAGTTTCAGCAGCGTGGACTTGCCCGCCCCGTTCTCGCCGACCAGGCCGACCCGCTGGCCGGGGTCGGCGGCGAAGTCGAAGCGGTCGAACAGGACGCGGTAGCCGTAGGAGAAGGACAGCTCGTGAACGCGCAAAGACATGGGACATCACCGGCCGGAGTGCGATGGCGGAACCCGCCGGGCCACCTGGCCTCGGACGCGGGTCGGTCGGGATGTCAGTTCTTCATGGTGCTCCCAGGCTAGCGCGGGAGGGCAACTTGTTTTCCGGCTCGAGATGTGAAAGAGTCCTTTCGAAAGCTTCCTTTCACGTTGGGAGTGCCGATGGCCGCCGAACTGCCGCCGCGACGGCGGGTCCGGGACGCGGAGCTGATGCGGGCGCTGGCGCACCCGCTGCGGTCGGAGCTGCTGAGCTACCTGATGGCCGTCGGGCCGCGGACCGCGACGGAGTGCGCGGAGGCGGTGGACTCGACGGCGTCGAACTGCAGCTGGCACCTGCGGCAACTGGCGCAGTGGGGGCTGGTGGAGCGCGTGGAGGCAGCCGATGGGCGGGAGCGGCCGTGGCGGGCCACGCCGGTCGGGCTGGACTTCGGCGAGTTCGCGACCGACCCGGGGGTGCAGACGGCGCAACTGGCCGCGGCGGGAGCGCGGATCGCCGAGGACGGCGTGCTGGGGCAGCGGTTCCTGGACACGATCGGCTCGTTCGACCGCGAGTGGCAGGAGGCGTCGGCGATCAACACCTATGCCCTGCGGGTGACGCCGGCCGAACTGGCGGCCCTGACCGAGGCGATCGACGAGCTGGTGCGGCCCTACGTGGCGACCATCCGGACCGGGGCGCCGGAGGGAGCGCGGCCGGTCCAGGCGAGCTGGCGGGCATACCCGCGCGTCGAGGCGAACGGGAAGCCGAGTGAGTAGCGCCGGGGCTGCGCGCCCGCGCCGCGGCGCCGACAAGCCCGGCACCGGAGGTGGGCACGCACGCGAGTGGCTGGACTGCCGACGCGGCCCGGCCATCGGCCGGCGAGCCTCCAAGGGCGCGCCCAGCGCCCCGCCACTCGCGAGCAGCATCCCGCGCGGGGTGTGCGTCGTTCCGCGACGCGCGAACAGCAGCCCCCCGCCACGCGCGGGCAGCATCCCGCCTGGCGCGCCCACCGTCCGGCACCCGCGAGCAACGTCCCGCGCGGGGTGCGCATCGTTCCGCGACGCGCGAACAGCAGCCCCCGCCACGCGCGCTCGCCATCCCGCACCGCGCGAACAGCAGATCCGGTGACCGGCGCGAAGCACGCGAGGGAGGAGCGATCATGCCCGGCCCCCTGAGAACCCCCGCCTTCGCGCGTCTCTGGGCCGCCGGGATGTGCGCCGAGACCGCGGAGTGGATGCTGCAGGTCGCGCTGCCGCTGCACATCTTCGCGCTCACCGGCTCGCCCGCGGCGACCGCCGCCACCATGGTCGCCGGGGTGCTGCCCGCCGTCGTGCTCAGCCCGGTCGCCGGGGTGCTCGCCGATCGCCGGAACCGGCGCGCCCTGCTCGCCGCGGTGTGCGCAGGCCAAGCGGTCGTCGCGGTGCCGCTGCTCAGCAGCAGCCTTCCGGTGATCTACCTCGTCATGGCTCTGCAGTCCGGTCTCGCGGCGGTGTTCGAGCCCGCCCGCAGCGCGCTCGTCCCCGTGCTGGCCCCCGGGCAGACGACCGCCGCCAACGGGGCGCTCGGCGTCGGCACCTGCGTCGCCCGGCTCGGGGGCAGCGCACTCGGCGGGGTGCTGCTCGGCTTCGCCGGCCTCGGCGCCGTCGTCGTCGCGTACACCGCCGCCCTCGTGGCCGCGATCGGCTTCCTCGCGCCCCGCTTCGCCGAACCCCGGCCCACGCGCCGGGCCCCGGCGGTCCGGGCCTGGCTCGACGGGCTCGCCGACATCCGCCGCGACCACCGGCTCCGGCTGGTGATCTTCATGACCGCCCTGATGTCCGTGGGGCAGGGGATGTTCGTCGTCCTGTTCGTCCTCTTCGTCAGCGGCCCGCTCGGCCAGGGCGAAGCCGAAACCGGGCTGCTGCGCGGTGTCCAGGCCATCGGCGGGCTCGCCGCGGGCCTCGCCCTCGCCACGATCGCCCGCAACGCCGCCCCCGCGCGGCTGCTCGGCTGGGGCACCGTCGCGTTCGGCCTCACCGCCGCCGTCATCTGGAACGCTCCGGCGCTGACCAGCGCATTCGGCGTCTACATCGGACTGTTCATCGCCGTCGGCGTCCCGGTCGTCGTGCTCAATGCCGGGCTGCTCTCGGTCGTCCAGACCGTCAGCCCGCCCGGCAGCACCGGCCGCGTGCTCAGCACCGGCTTCGCCGTGCAGGCACTGGCCCAGGTCGCCGGCATGCTCGGCGCAGGCGCACTCGTCGGCCCGCTCGGCCTGACCCCGCTGCTGAACTTCCAGGCCGCGCTCAACCTCGTCGCCGGCGCGCTCGGGGTCGCCGTGCTGGTGCGGCGGATGACTACGGTGGACCCGTGCCCCACCTCTACGCCACCAGCGACCTCCACGTCACCCACAACGGCAACGCGCCGCTGATCGACGAAGTCCGCCCGGACTCCCCGGAGGACTGGCTGCTGGTCGCCGGTGACGTCGCCGAGAAGATCGACGCGGTCACCACCACGCTGGCCACCCTCAAACAGCGCTTCGCCGAGGTGGTGTGGGTGCCCGGAAACCACGAACTGTGGACCGTCCCGCGCGACGGCGACGAACTGCGCGGCGAGGCCCGCTACCGGCATCTCGTCGAGCGCTGCCGCGAAATCGGCGTCCGCACCCCGGAGGACGACTACCTGGTCTGGCCCCACGCGGACCGGCCGCTCACCATCGCCCCGCTGTTCCTGCTCTACGACTACAGCTGGCGCACCCCGCAGGCCGAGGACGCGTCCCTGGCCGAGGCGCTCGACCAGGCCCGCGAGGCCGGAGTGGTGTGCACCGACGAGTTCTACCTGCACCCCGACCCGTTCCCCACCCGCCAGGACTGGTGCGCCGACCGGCTCAAGCACAGCGAGCAGCGCCTGGACGCCATCCCCGCCGACCACGGCACGGTCCTGATGTCGCACTGGCCGCTGCACCGCCACCCGACCGCGCCCCTGCGCTGGCCGGAGTTCGCGCTGTGGTGCGGCACCACCCGCACCGAGGACTGGCACCTGCGCTACCGTGCCGAGGTCGCCGTGTTCGGGCACCTGCACATCCCGCGCACCACCTGGGCCGACGGCGTCCGCTTCGAAGAGGTGTCGCTCGGCTACCCGCGCGAATGGCGCAAACGCGCCCGCGGCCCGGTCCCGCTACGCCGCATCCTCTGACCTCGGCCGCAACGCCAGCAGCGGCACCGTCGCGGCCAGCACCCCGGCAGCGACGAGGAAGCTCAGCGCCGGGCTGGTGTGGTAGAGCGCGGTGAACACGGCCGGGGAGGCGGACATGCCGAGGAACCGCAGCGCCGTGACCACCGAGATCGCGCCGCTGCGCCCGTTGCCCTCCCCGGCGAGCACCGTCGCGTTGATCCCGACCAGCACCAGCTGGCCGCACACCCCCCCGACCGCCCACGCGACCGTCACCGCGGGCAGCGACGGGAACAGCCCGATCGAGGCCATCGCCGCCGCGCCCAGCAGCAGCCCGGCGGCCAGCGCCACCCGCGGCCCGAACCGGTCCGATGCCGCGCCCACCAGCCGCGCGGCGACGAACCCGGCGATCCCGTAGGCCGTCAGCACCAGCCCGCGCACGCCCGGCGTCAGCGCGAACAGGTCGTCGACCCGGAACGCCACCAGGAACGGCAGACCGGCCAGGCACGCCCAGGCCAGGAACACCACGCCGCCGGCCCACAGCACGACCGGACGCCACGCGTCCCGCAACCGCGACTCCCGCTCGGCCCCCGGGTCGTCCGGCGGCAGCGGGCTCGCCGCCAGCACCAGCGCGACCACGGCGATCCCGGCGAACGCCCACCGCCAGTCGCCCTCCGCGGCCAGCCCGCCGACCAGCGGCGCGGACGTCTGCCCGAGCGCCTGCATCGCCCCGAACGTGCCGAGCGCCCGGCCGAGCCGGTCCGCCGGGGTGATCGCCGCGAGCTTGGTCAGCAGCAGCGGCGTGGTGAACGCGTTGGCCACGCCCTGCAGCCCGCGGGTGACCTGGAACAGCCAGAACCACGGCGCGAGCGCCGCCAGCGCCGCCGCCAGGACGTAGCCGGCGTAGGCGATCCGGATCGTGCGCACCGGGCCCCAGCGTGCGCCGTAGGTTCCCGACACGAGCATGACCAGCGCGAACGGCAGCAGGTAGGCCGTCAGCGACGACGCCGCGGCGCCCGGCGACACGCCGAAACTCGCCGACAGCTCGGGCAGCATCGACGACACCACCCCGGCCCCGAACGGTCCGAGGAGGCCACCGACGTAGAGCGCGGCGCGGGCGGGCCGCCCGCTCACCGGCCTGCCGGTCCAGGTCCCTCCGCGCCCGGACGGCGCCGCCGCAGGTAACGCTCGAACTCGGCGGCGATCTTCTCGCCGCTGGACTCCTCCAGGGTGATCGCGGTCTCCGCGTCGCCGCGCTCCTCCAGGGACCGGACGTACTCGGCGATCTCCTCGTCCTCCTCGGCCATCTCGCTGACCGTCTGCTGCCACTCCTCGGCCTGCTCGGGCAGCGCGCCCAGCGGGACCTCGACGTCCAGGACGTCCTCGAGCTTGTGCAGCAGCGCCAGCGTCGCCTTCGGCGAGGGCGGGTGGGACACGTAGTGCGGCACCGCGGCCCAGATGGAGATCGCCGGGATGCCCGCCTGCACGCACGCGTCCTGCAGGATGCCGACGATGCCCGTCGGGCCCTGGTAGCGGCTGCGCTCCAGCCCGAACCGGGCCGCGGCCTCCGGGTCGTAGGCGGTGCCGGTGACCGGGACCGGGCGGGTGTGGGCGGTGTCGGCCAGCAGCGCGCCGAGCGTGACGACCGTGGTCACCCCCAGGTCCTCGATGTGGCCGAGCAGCTCGCGGCAGAAGGCGCGCCACCGCATGTTCGGCTCGGGGCCGGTCACCAGCACGATGTCCTGGTCGTAGCCGGGCGGGTGGCAGATCGCCAGTCGCGTGGTCGGCCATTCCACCCTGCGGGTGACACCGTCCACCATCCGGACCGTCGGGCGGCTGACCTGGAAGTCGTAGTAGTCGTCCGGCTCGAGCTCGGCGAGCGGCTTGGCGTCCCAGCTCAGCTGGAGGTGCTCCAGGGCCGTGCTGGCCGCGTCACCTGCGTCGTTCCAGCCTTCGAAGGCCAGGATCATCACCCGGTCCCTGGCCGTGGTGTCCTCCGAGTCCGGGGGCTCGGGCTGTGGGATCGCGTCGGCTGGGTCACTCACCCACCCAGCCTACGACCCGGCGGGCGGTGACGAGACCGTAGCCTGGTGTCATGTCCGGTCGTTTCTCGTCACCGCTGCTGGACGCCCTCGCCGCCCGTGTGGTCGTGGCGGACGGGGCGATGGGCACGGCGCTGCAGGCGCACGAGCTGTCCCTGGACGACTTCGCGGGGCTGGAAGGCTGCAACGAGATCCTGAACGTGACCCGCCCGGACGTGGTGCGGGGCATCCACCGCACCTACCTGGAGGCCGGCGCGGACGCGGTGGAGACGAACACCTTCGGCGCGAACCTGGCCAACCTGGGGGAGTACGGGATCGCCGACCGCATTGCCGAGCTGGCCGAGGCGGGGGCGCGGCTGGCGCGGGAGACCGCCGACGAGCACGCGACGCCGGACCGCCCGCGGTTCGTGCTGGGCTCGGTCGGCCCGGGCACCAAGCTGCCCACGCTCGGCCACGCGCCGTACGCGCGGCTGCGGGACGCCTACGTCGAGCAGGTCACCGGCCTGCTGCACGGCGGGGTGGACGCGGTGCTGGTGGAGACGTCGCAGGACCTGCTGCAGACCAAGGCGGCGATCCTGGGCGCGCGCCGGGCGATGCGCGCCGTGGGCCGCGAGGTGCCGGTGATCGCCTCGATCACGGTGGAGACCACCGGCACGATGCTGCTGGGCACCGAGGTCGCCGCCGCGCTGGCCGCGCTGGAGCCGCTGGGCATCGACGTGATCGGCCTGAACTGCGCGACCGGCCCGGCGGAGATGAGCGAGCACCTGCGGACGCTGTCGAAGTCGGCGCGGGTGCCGCTGTCGGTGATGCCCAACGCCGGCCTGCCCGAGCTGGGCCCGGACGGCGCGGTGTACCCGCTGTCGCCGGAAGGGCTGGCCGAGGCGCTGTCCGGGTTCGTGCGCGAGTTCGGCGTCGGCCTGGTCGGCGGCTGCTGCGGCACCACCGGCGAGCACATCCGCCAGCTCGCCGAGGCGGTGCGGGACGCCGAGCGCGCGCCCCGCCGTCCGCGGCACGAGCCCGGCGTGTCCTCGCTGTACCAGGCGGTGCCGTTCGAGCAGGACGCGTCGGTGCTGATGGTGGGGGAGCGCACCAACGCCAACGGCTCCAAGAAGTTCCGCGAGGCCATGCTCGAAGGCCGCTACGAGGACTGCGTGGAGATCGCCCGCGAGCAGACCCGGGACGGCGCGCACCTGCTGGACCTGTGCGTGGACTACGTCGGCCGGGACGGCGCGGCGGACATGGCCGAGCTGGCCGGGCGGCTGGCGACGGCGTCGACGCTGCCGATCATGCTCGACTCCACCGAGCCCGCGGTGCTCCAGGCCGGCCTGGAACGGCTGGGCGGCCGGTGCGTGGTCAACAGCGTCAACTACGAGGACGGTGACGGCCCGGACTCGCGCTTCCAGAAGATCATGCGGCTGGTGTCCGAGCACGGCGCCGCGGTCGTGGTGATGTGCATCGACGAGGAGGGCCAGGCCCGCACCGCCGAGTGGAAGGTCCGCGTCGCCACCCGCACGATCGAGGACCTGGTCACCAACTGGGGCATGCGCGTCTCCGACATCATCGTCGACTGCCTGACCTTCCCGATCACCACCGGGCAGGAGGAGACCCGCCGCGACGCGCTGGAGACGATCGAGGCGATCCGCGAGCTCAAGCGCCGCTACCCGGAGGTGCAGACGACGCTGGGCATCTCCAACGTCTCCTTCGGGCTCAACGCCGCCGCGCGCCAGGTGCTCAACTCGGTGTTCCTGCACGAGTGTGTCGAAGCCGGGCTGACCACGGCGATCGTGCACGCGTCGAAGATCCTGCCGATGGCGCGGATCCCGGACGAGCAGCGGGAGGTCGCGCTCGACCTGGTCTACGACCGCCGCCGGGAGGGCTACGATCCGCTGCAGAAGCTGATGTCGCTGTTCGAGGGCGTCTCGGCCGCGTCGAGCCGGGCCTCGCGCGCCGAGGAGCTGGCCGCGCTGCCGCTGTTCGAGCGGCTGGAGCGGCGGATCGTCGACGGCGAGCGCACCGGGCTGGAGGCCGACCTCGACGCCGCGCTGGCGGAGAAGCCGGCGCTGGACATCGTCAACGACACCCTGCTGTCCGGCATGAAGACCGTGGGCGAGCTGTTCGGGTCCGGCCAGATGCAGCTGCCGTTCGTGCTGCAGTCGGCCGAGGTCATGAAGACCGCGGTGGCTTACCTCGAACCCCACATCGAAGAGCAGAGTCAAGGCGACATCCAGACCAAGGGGAAGATCGTCCTGGCCACGGTCAAGGGCGACGTGCACGACATCGGCAAGAACCTGGTCGACATCATCCTGTCGAACAACGGTTACGACGTGATCAACTTGGGTATCAAGCAGCCCGTCAACGCGATCCTGGACGCGGCGGACGAACACGGCGCGGACGCGATCGGCATGTCCGGGCTGCTGGTGAAGTCCACGGTGATCATGAAGGAGAACCTGGAGGAGATGAACTCCCGCGGCGTCGCCCAGCGCTGGCCCGTCCTGCTCGGCGGCGCGGCACTGACCCGCACCTACGTGGAGAACGACCTCGCCGAGCTCTACCAGGGCGACGTCCGCTACGCGCGGGACGCGTTCGAGGGCCTGCGGCTGATGGACACGATCATGGCGGCCAAGCACGGCCGGGCGCCGGAGATCAGCGCGGAGGAGGCGGCGAAGAGAGCGGAGCGCAAGGCCCGCCGCGAGCGGTCCCTGCGCATCGCCGAAGCCCGCAAGTCCGCCCGAGAGCCGGAGGCCCCCATTCCCGCCCGTTCCGATGTCGCGACCGACGTGCCCGTGCCCGTGCCGCCCTTCTGGGGCACCCGGGTGGTGAAGGGCATCCCGGTCGCCGAGTACGCCGCACTGCTCGACGAGCGGGCCACCTTCCTCGGCCAGTGGGGCCTGCGCGGCGCCCGCGGCGGACAGGGGCCCAGCTACGAGCAGCTGGTGGAGACCGAAGGGCGCCCACGGCTGCGGTACTGGCTGGACCGGCTGGCCACCGACGGGGTCCTGCAGCACGCTGCCGTGGTGTACGGCTACTTCCCCGCCGTGGCCGAGGGCAACGACCTGGTGGTGCTGGCCGAGGCGCACGCCGACGCGCCCGAGCGGGCCCGGTTCACCTTCCCGAGGCAGACCCGCGACCGCTACCTGTGCCTGGCCGACTTCTTCCGGCCCCGCGCCACCGGCGAGGTCGACGTGCTGCCGCTGACCCTGGTCACCATGGGGCAGCCGATCGCCGACTACGCCAACGAGCTGTTCGCCAACGACGCCTACCGCGACTACCTGGAGGTCCACGGCCTCGGCGTGCAGCTCACCGAGGCGCTGGCCGAGTACTGGCACCGCCGCGTGCGGCAGGAGCTGCACTTCACCAGCGGCCGCGCGGTCGCCGACGAGGACCCGCGCTCGGTCGAGGACTTCTTCAAACTGGGCTACCGCGGCGCCCGCTTCTCCCTCGGCTACGGCGCCTGCCCGAACCTGGAGGACCGCGCGACCATCGTGGAGCTGCTCGACGCGGAACGGATCGGCGTGAAGCTGTCCGAGGAGTTCCAGCTGCACCCCGAGCAGTCCACCGACGCGATCGTGGCCCACCACCCCGAGGCCAAGTACTTCAACACCTGAGCAGAGGGAGAACCACTTGACGGACGGCCTTGCTGCCGTGCTCTGGGACATGGACGGCACGCTCGTCGACTCGGAGAAGCTGTGGGACGTCGCGCTCTACGAGTGCGCGGAGTGGCTGGGCGGGACGCTCACCACCGAGCAGCGGCTCACGCTCGTCGGGTCCAACATGGACGCCACGGCGGGCTTCCTGCTGACGGCGACCGGCCACGAGCCGACCGCCGCGGCGGTCGCGGAGACCGGCGCGTGGATCCGCGACCGGACGGCGAACCTGTTCGCCGACGAGCTGCCGTGGCGGCCCGGCGCCCGCGAAGCGCTGACCGCGGTGCGCCGCGCCGGGGTGCCCTCGGCGCTGGTCACCTCCACCGAGCGGTCGCTGACCGAGCTGGCGCTGGACACCATCGGGCGGGAGTTCTTCGACGTCACCGTCTGCGGTGACGAGGTGGACGGGCTCAACAAGCCGCACCCCGAGCCGTACCTGCGTGCGGCGCGGCTGCTCGGCGCGGACCCGGCACGCTGCGTGGCCGTCGAGGACTCCCCGCCGGGCGCCGCGTCGGCCGCCGCCGCGGGGTGCGTCGTGCTCGTGGTGCCCAACGACGTGTCCGTCGAAGCGGGCCCGCGCCGGGTGTTCCGCACCTCGCTGACCGGGGTGGACGCGGACACGCTGCGCGGCCTGGTGTGACGTCGCCGTCAGCAGCGGCGGCCCGGATCGCCCCCGTGGCGGGCCGGATGGAAGGATCTACAGACCGTGAAGACCTTCGACGAGCTGTTCGCCGAGCTCACCGAGCGGGCCCGCAACCGACCCGAGGGATCGGGCACCGTGGAGGCGCTGGACGCCGGCGTGCATGCCCAGGGCAAGAAGGTGCTCGAGGAGGCCGGTGAGGTCTGGATCGCCGCCGAGCACGAGTCCGACGACCGGCTGGCCGAGGAGATCTCCCAGCTGCTGTACCGGGTTCAGGTGCTGATGCTCGGGCGCGGGCTGACCACCGAGGACGTGTACCGCTACCTGTAGCGGGGCCGAGAACGATTGAGGAGTGAGGGCATGCTGCGGGTTGCGGTGCCGAACAAGGGAGCGCTGGCCGGGCCGGCGTCGGAGATGCTCGGCGAGGCCGGTTACCGCCAGCGGCATGAGCAGCGCGACCTGACCGTGCTCGACCCGAACAACGAGGTCGAGTTCTTCTTCCTGCGCCCCAAGGACATCCCGATCTACGTCGGCTCCGGCGAGCTGGACCTCGGCATCACCGGCCGCGACCTGGCGCTGGACTCCGGCGCCCCGGTCGAGGAGGTGCTGGCGCTGGGCTTCGGCGGCTCCACCTTCCGCTACGCCGCCCCGGCCGGGCAGGACTGGAAGCCGGCCGACCTGCAGGGCAAGCGGCTGGCCACCTCCTACCCGAAGCTGGTGCGCGACGACCTCGCCCGGCAGGGCGTGGAGGCCGAGGTGATCCGGCTCGACGGCGCGGTGGAGATCTCGATCCAGCTCGGCGTGGCCGACGCGATCGCCGACGTGGTCGGCTCCGGGCGGACCCTGCGGCAGCACAACCTGGTCGCGTTCGGCGACCCGATCTGCGTGTCCGAGGCGGTGCTGGTGCAACGCGCCGGCAGCGACGCGCAGAAGGCGAAGTCGCAGCTGACCGCCCGGCTGCAGGGCGTGGTGTTCGCGCAGCAGTACATGATGCTCGACTACGACTGCCCGCGGACCCTGCTGGACAAGGCGGTCGCGATCACGCCGGGCCTGGAGTCGCCGACGGTCGCGCCGCTGGCCGACCCGGATTGGGTCGCGGTGCGGGCGATGGTGCCGCGCAAGAAGGTCAACCAGATCATGGACGAGCTGGCCGAGGTGGGTGCGAAGGCGGTGCTCGCCTCCGACATCCGCTCCTGCCGGCTTTGACCGGCGGTGTCCTGCCGGCGTTCGCGCCGATCTGGGCACTGACCGGACTGGGGTACCTGCTCGGCCGGTTCCGCGTGCTCGGCGAGGGCGCCGAGGCGGCGCTGACGAAGTACGTCTTCGTCGTCGCGATGCCCGCGGTGCTGTTCACCACCATGCAGGACACCCCGCTGACCGCCCTGCTGAACCCGGGCGTGCTCGCGTTCCTGATCGGCACCGTCGTGGTGGGCGCGATCGGGTTCGCGCTGGGCAAGTGGGTGTTCCGGCGCAAGCTGTCGGAGTGGGCGGTCAGCGGGATGGCCTCCTGCTACGCCAACGCCGGCAACCTGGGCATCCCGGTCCTGCTGCAGCTGTTCGGGGACTCCGCGTTCGTCGTGGTGATGATCCTGTTGCAGACGCTGGTGCTGATGCCGTCGCTGCTGGCGCTGCTGGAGGCCGACGCGCGGGAGCCGGGCCGCTCGCGGTGGCGGACGCTGCTGATGCTGCCGGTGCGCACCCCGGTGATCGCCGCGTCGCTGGCCGGGGTGCTGTTCCGGGCGAGCGGACTGCACCTGCCGCACCTGGTGGCGCAGCCGCTGCACCTGCTCGCCTCCGCCGGGGTGGGCACCGCGCTGCTGGTGCTGGGCATGTCCCTCACCTCCGGCGGCGCGCGGGACCCGATGGGGACGCGGCGGGCCGAGATGGCGGCGGTGGTCGGGCTGAAGCTGTTCGCCCAGCCCGCGATCACCCTCGGCGTCGGCCTGCTGCTCGGCGTGCCGCACCCGGCGCTGATGATCGCGACGGTGTGCGCGGGGCTGCCGACCGCGCAGAACATCTTCATCGCGACCAGCCAGTACGCCCTGGACAGCCGGTTCGTGCGGGACTGCGTGCTCGTGTCCACCCTGGTGTCGATGGGGTCGCTGTCCCTGGTGTCCTGGCTGGTCGGCGAGTTCCTCTAGGGCTCCAGATCCAGGGCGGCGGCGAAGGTGCCGTCCATGTGGAACGGTGTGGACTGGTGCTGGTGCGCGATCAGCCACCGGCCGTCGTCGCGGCGCAGGCAGACCGTCGACCGGAACCACAGGGTGAACGGCTCGTCGTGGCCGGCGGGGAGCGCGGACATGCGGTTGAGGCTGTGGGCGAAGGCCAGCTCGCCGTCGACGGTGGCGCGCAGGTCGCGGACCTCGTAGTCCACCGGGCCGTCGAACCCGGCGAACCAGCCGCGCAGGTTGTCCGGGTCGCGCATCTCGGCCGCGTCGTGGGCCAGCGGCGGGGCGAGGGTGAACGCGACGATCTCCGGCGCGTAGCGGGCGACGACCGCGTCCGCGTCGCCGGCCCGGATGGCGGCCGCCTGCTCCTCGATCACCGCGTGGATCTCGTTCGTGCTGGTCATCGTCGTCCTCCCGGCTAGGGTGTGTGCTTCCACCGGTGACGTCGAGACCGCGGGCCCGGTCTCGACATCCCGGGTGAGGAGTCCGGGAGGGCAGATGAAGTTCCTGGTGCTGATCTACCGCAACGCGGCGTCGCAGGCGGTGTGGGAAAGCCTGGCCGACGACGAGAAACGGCAGGGGCTCAAAGCGTACGAGGCGCTGGACCGCGACCTGGCGGAGTCGGGGGAGCTGGTGACCTCGGCGTCGCTGGCGCCGCCGGAGACGGGTAAGCGGGTCCTGGTCTCCGACGGGCAGGTCGTGGCGGGGGACGGGCCGTTCGCCGAGGTCAAGGAGCAGCTGGCCGGGTTCTACGTGCTGGACTGCGGGAGCCTGGAGCGGGCCGTGGAGTGGGCGGCGCGGATCCCGGAGGCGGGGCTCGGCCTGGTCGAGGTGCGCCCCACGCAGGACCTGAGCGTCTTCCTGCCGTGAACGAGGTGCTGCGCGAACTGGCGCCGCAGGTGCTCGCCGCGCTGGTGCGCCGCTACGGCGACTTCGACCTGTGCGAGGACGCGGTGCAGGAGGCGCTGCTCGCGGCCGCGACGCAGTGGCCGGCCCAGGGGATGCCCGACAACCCCAAGGGCTGGCTGATCACCACCGCGTCCCGGCGGCGGATCGAGCTGTGGCGGTCGGAGGCCGCGCGCCGCCGCCGGGAGGAGAACGTCGCGCTGATGACGCCACCGGACCCGGCGCCGGTGCCCGCGGTGGACGACACGCTCACCCTGCTCATGCTGTGCTGCCACCCGTCGCTGACCCCGGCGTCGCAGGTGGCGCTGGCGCTGCGGGCGGTCGGCGGGCTCACCACCGCCGAGATCGCGCGGGCCTACCTGGTGCCGGAATCCACGATCGCGCAACGCATCAGCCGCGCGAAACAGCGGATCAAGGCTGCCGGCGCCCGGTTCCGGCCACCCGCGCCGGAGGAGTACGGCAGGCGACTGGCCGCCGTGCTCAACGTGCTGTACCTGGTCTTCACCGAGGGGCACACGGCGAGTTCGGGGGAGTCGTTGCAGCGCGTGGACCTGACCGCCGAGGCGATCCGCCTGGCCCGGCAGCTGCATGCCCGGCTGCCCGCCGAGGGGGAGGTGACGGGCCTGCTCGCCCTGATGCTCCTGACCGACGCGCGCCGCGCCGCCCGCACCGGCCCCGGTGGTGTACTGGTCCCGCTCGCCGAACAGGACCGGTCGCGGTGGGACCGGGCGATGATCGACGAGGGCACGGCGCTGGTGACGCGGGCGCTGACGACCGCGCCGGTGGGCGCGTACCAGTTGCAGGCCGCGATCGCCGCCGTGCACGGGCAGGCCGGGCGCGCGGAGGACACCGACTGGCGCGAGATCGCCGGGCTGTACGAGCTGCTGGCGGCCGTGGCGCCCGGCCCGATGGTGACGCTGAACCGTGTCGTGGCGGTGGCCGAAGTGGACGGTCCGGAGGCCGGCTTGCGGGAGCTGGCGGTGGCAGCGGAGGACCCGGCGCTGGCCGGGCACCACCGCGTGGACGCGGTGCGGGCGCACCTCCTGGAGCGCACCGGCGATCTCCCCGCGGCGGCGGAGGCATACGACCGCGCCGCGCGGGGCACGTTGAGCGTGCCGGAGCGGCGGTACCTGGAGGCGCGTGCCCGCCGCTGCGCCTCGGGAAGTGTATAACGTCCTATACCGCGCGGCTTGGGCGCGCACCGCTGCCGATGCCGATCCGTCGGCTGTGGACCGTGTTGCCGCCGCTCATCGCCCCGGTTAGGCAGCCAGCGCATCGAGGATGGCGCGGAGCTCGAGGTAGCTCGCCGCGACGCCGTCGGTGTTGCCGAGCCGGTGGCGCTCCAGCCGCACCGCGCCGAGGTGCCGGGCGCGGTAGACCAGCGCCCGCCAGCGGGCCTGCGCAGTGTCCGCCGGCCGCCCGTAACCCACCCAGAACGCGTCCCGGACCGGATCGGGCCGCGACGCGGCGTACAGGCTCCAGTCGGCGGCGGGATCACCCCAGGATGCCCGGTCGTGGTCGAGCACGCCGTCGATCAGCGGCTCCGGCGCGCCAGGGGAGAGGAGCACGTTGGCGGTCCACAGGTCGCCGTGCAGCAGCCGGGGCTCGGTGATCTCGTCGAGCACCACACGGCGTTGCTCGGCCAGCCGGGCGACGGCCAGCACGTCCGAGGCGTCGAGACCGGCGTCGGTGAGGTCCGCGGCGGTGTCCGCGAAGTACGCCAGCACCGCCTCGCTCCACGTGGCGAACGCCGGGCCGGCGACCGGGCCGAAGGCGGGGCCCCGCACCTCGTGCACGGTCCGTGCCAGCGCGCCGAGGCCGCGGTAGAAGGCGGTCCACTGTGGACGTCGGTACGAGCGGAGCCCCTGCGGCGCCGGGATCCCGGGGAGGAAGGTCTGGAACACGTAGTCGCGCCCGGCGATGTCCCGCGTCCAGTCCGCGAACAACGTCCGGGGCATCAGGCGCGCGATCGGCGCGAAGAACGGCAGGCTCACGTGCTCGTTGCGCATCAGCTCCCGCTCGATGCGGAACTGCCGCCCGGGTTCCGGCGCCACCCGCAGGACCACCGTCTCCCGAGAGGGCAACTCCACCCGGTAGGTCGTGTTGTACAGACCACCGCCGAGCTCCACCGCGGACACCGCCGGCGCCCCCAACGCGCGCTCGGTCATCGCGACGATCTCGCCGGCGGAAAGCGGTTGCTGGAACGACCCGGCAGGACGCCCGATCGACCGCGGCTCCACTAGTCGCGGGGGCGTTTGGGCATGAGGTCGTACAGCTTCTTCCGCGCGCCGTTGTCGTTCTCGTTGCGGGTCTGCGCCACCTGGGTGATGAAGTCCTCGAACACGAAGTCGTCCTCGGCGGGGATCGGGGCCGCGGGCTGCTGCCGCGCCAGGTGCCCGTCCAGCACCGCCGCGATCTCGCGGAACGCGAACGCCTGGGTGGTCTCCGGCGCGAACGTCGTGACCGGCATGCCGTGCGCGGCGGCCTCGTTCATCACCACCCCGAGCGGCACGTGCGCCAGCAGCGGGTACCCGAACTGCTTGAGCTCCTCCAGCGCCGCCACCGCGTACCCCGACATCGGCCGCCGGTACAGGCCGGGCACCACCCCGAAATACGGGATCGGCGGGCGGTTCAGCGCGGTCTGCACGTAGTACAGCTGGTCGTTGAGCAGCCGCAGCGCCCGGATGCTGGTGCGGTCCGGCTGCACTGGCACCAGGATGCCGTGCGTCGCCGCGAGGGCGTTGTTCGTCAGCACGTCCAGGGCGGGCGGGCAGTCGATGATGACGTGGTCGTAGTTGGCGAACTGCACGACCCGCGCCAGCTGCCAGCCCGGCACCCGGAACTGGTCGAGCCTGCGCACCAGGTCGAACATGCCGGGCGAGGTCGGGATCACGTCGAACGCGCCGCCGGGGCCGATGTTGCTGCGCCGGTGCGGCACGATCAGCTCCTCGACCGGCCCCTTCCACATCTTGGTGAGCGCCTTGGCCAGGCTCGGCGCCTGCGGGGGCACCTCCTCCAGGCCCAGCATCTCCGTGGTCGCGTGACCCTGCGGGTCGAGGTCGATCAGCAGCACCCGGCGGCCGCGTTCGGCCAGCGCCGCGGCGGCCCCGACGCTCAGCGCCGTCTTGCCGACGCCGCCCTTCTGGTTGACCACCGAGGTGATCTGCACTCGAGCGCTCCCAGGTCAGTCGGTTCTGGCCGCAGAGTAGTGGATCTCGTGCGGCTCGCGGGGGACGGTCACGCCCGTCAGCGTGTCCGCACCATCAGCGCCTGCGCGCCGTGGCCCACCTGGCCCCGTACGTCGGACAGCGTGCTGGTGGCCGTGCCCACCCCGGACGGCCCGACCAGCGTGCGCGCGTCCAGCGCGATCCACTCGCCGACCGGAGCGCGCCGCAGGTGCACGGTCAGCTCGCTGTTGATGAACCACCACTTCGCCGGGTCCAGGAAGTTCGACGCCCCGTTGCCGGTGTCGGCGACCGCGAACAGCCGCTGCAGCGGCGTCGGCTTCTCCCCGGCCACCAGCTCGACCCGCTGCCTGCCCCACACCCACGCGGGGCCCGGCTCCGCGGGCGACCCCGCGATGACCCGCCACTCCATCGCGCCCAGGTAGCCGCCGCGGCCCCACGTGTCGGGCCAGGACGCCGGACGGCAGTCCTCCGGGGACGGTGGCGCCGGCTCCTCGGTGGCCACGTCCGTGGTGTCGGCCTCGGCGATCCGCCACGCGGAGGCCCGCGCGACCGCCCGCGTGCCGTCGTGCAGTTCCGCGCCGAGCAGCTCGACCGACCGCCCCGGACGCTCCACCCAGGACCGTAGTGACAGCTCGGTCAGCGGCGCCGGGCCGAGGATCTCCACGGTGACCCGCGCCAGCAGCCCCGGCCGGTCGGCGGCCAGGTTCTCCAGCGCGCGGGCGAGCAGCGCCGACGGCGGCCCGAAGTGCTGCGCCTCCGGCGTCCACGGCCCGGCCGTGTGCTCGGTCGGCTGGTAGCGGTCGCCGCCCAGCGGCAGGTAGAAAGCGTTCTCCGTCATTCTCAGTCCGCCCACGTCAGTCAGCACGGTCCAATGCTGTTTCCACACCCGGGTCCGGCTCCGGCCAGCCCGGGTACTCCGGTGGCGTGCCGCCGAACGACGGGCACAGCGACTGGTGCGCGCACCAGTCGCAGAGCCGGCTGGGGCTCGGCCGGAAGTCGCCGGTCTTGCCCGCCTTGAGGATCGCCTGCCAGATCGCCTCCAGCGTGCGCTCGAACCGGCGCAGCTCGGCCTCGTCCGGGGCGTAGGCGAGCGACTGGCCGTCGGTGAGGTACATGAGCTTCAGCTGGCGCGGCACCACGCCACGCAGCCGCCACAGCACCACGGCGTAGAACTTCATCTGGAACATCGCCTTGGCCTCGCCGATCTCGCGGGGCGCGGCGCCGGTCTTGTAGTCCACCACGCGGATCTCGCCGGTGGGCGCGACGTCCAGCCGGTCGACGTACCCGCGCAGCCGGACGCCCGACTCGAGCTCCAGCTCGACGTGCAGCTCGCACGCCTCGGGGTCGAACCGGCGCGGGTCCTCCAGCTGGAAGTAGCTGTCCAGCAGCTTGGTGGCCGACTCCAGCCAGCCCTGCACGTCCTCGCCGTCGAACAACTCGGCCCACTCCGGGTTGTCGGCCGACAGTTCGCTCCAGGTGGGCGCGAGCAGTTCGCGGGCGCGATCGGGTTCGCGGTCGGTCTTCGGCAGCGCGAACAGCCGCTCCAGCACCGAGTGCACGAGCGTGCCGCGCAGCTGCGCCTTCGTCGGCACCTCCGGCAGCCGGTCGACCGCCCGGAAGCGGTAGAGCAGCGGGCACTGTTTGAAGTCGCTGGCCCGCGAAGGGGACAGCGCGGGGCGGCGCACGCCGAGCTGGGGATCCGTGGTCGCCGTCTGAGCCATACCCCGCACCCTAAACGAGGGGTCCGACAAGATCGCGACGCCGCGCGCCGCGGCGGGTCACGGCCGTCTGACACCACACGCTCTACCCTGTCCGGCATGGCCGCGACCGGCGAGCACGGAGGAAACCAGCCGAGGCGGGTGCTGACCACCGCCGACGGCGGCCTGCTGCTGTTCCGGGTGCAGGACGTGCCGGTGCTGCTCGCCCCGTCCTGGTGGATCGGCTCGCTGGTGGTGGTCGTGCTCTACCAGCCGCTCGTCGACCGGCTCCTGCCCGGCGCGACCGCGGCCACGTCGTGGGCGCTGGCCGCGGCGTTCGCCGTGCTGCTCGGCCTGTCGGTGTTGGCCCACGAGCTGGGCCACTGCGTGGTGGCGCTGCGGATGGGGATCCCGGTGCGGCGGCTGCGGCTGTTTCTGCTCGGCGGTCTGTCCGAAGTGGCCCGCACCCCGCGACGGCCGGGGCAGGAGGGGCTGATCGCCGCCGCGGGACCGGTCGTGTCCGTGCTGCTCGCGGCGTTCTGCGGCCTGCTGATGTTCGCCGTGCCGCCGGACGGCGCGGTGTGGCTGCTGGTCGCCGAGTGCGCCGTGGCCAACCTCGCGGTCGGCGTGTTCAACCTGCTCCCCGGCCTGCCGCTGGACGGCGGGCGCATGCTGCGCGCCGGGGTGTGGGCGGTCACCGGGCGGCGGGCCAGCGGCACGCGCGCGGCCGTGGTGGGCGGCGGGATCGTCGCGGCCGGGCTGTTGGTGTGGGCGATGGTCGGCATGGTCTCCGGCAGCGAGGACCGCTGGCTGCGGCTGGGTGTCTGCGTGGTCACCGCGTGGTTCGTCGCCGCAGGCGCCGCGTCCGAACTGGCCGCCGACGCCAATCGCGGCTGGCCGGAGGGGCTCGCGGTCACCGAGCTGACCCGGCCGGTGCTGCAGCTGCCCGCGGAGAGCCCGGTGTCGGACGCGCTCGCGGCCGCCGCGGGCAGGGGAGTGGTGCTGGTGCGCGCGGACGGCGTCGCGGCCGGCCTGCTCGACGAGGGCGCCGCCGAGCGGCTCGCGGAGACCTCGCCGCAGGCACCGGCGGAGCTCGCCGCGGAGCCGATCCGCGCCGAGACCGTGCTGCTCGCCTCCGAGCCGGGGGAGGAGATCGCCGAGCGGGTGCGCGAGACCGCCGCGTGGCAGTTCCTCGTGGTCGACGACGAGGGCCGCCCGGCCGGGGTGCTGCGCCGCGAGGACCTGCGCTCGGCGCTGTCGGCCCGCCGCGTCCGCTGACCGGCGGGTCTGCGAAGATCGAGCGCTGCGATCGCGCGAGTTTCGAGGAGTCAATCAAGTGCAGGTGAGCGGGCCGTTCCGCCCGGGCGACAGGGTGCGTCTGACCGATCCGAAGGGGCGGAACTACACGCTGGTGCTCGCCGAGGGGGAGGAGTACCACACCCACCGCGGCGCGCTGAAGCACGACGACCTGATCGGCAAGCCGGAGGGCTCGGTGATCACGTCCGTCGGCGGCACCGCCTACCTGGCGCTGCGGCCACGGCTGGCGGACTACGTGCTGTCCATGCCGCGCGGCGCGCAGGTGATCTACCCCAAGGACGCGGCGCAGATCGTGATGTGGGGCGACATCTTCCCGGGCGCGCGGGTGCTGGAGGCGGGCGCCGGGTCCGGCGCGCTGACCTGCTCCCTGCTGCGCGCGGTGGGCCCGGAGGGCAGCGTGCTGTCCTACGAGGTGCGCGAGGACCACGCCGAGCACGCGGTCAAGAACGTGGAGCGGTTCTTCCGCGAGCGGCCGTCGAACTGGACGCTCAAGGTCGACGACCTGAAAAATCACGAGGGCGAGGTCGACCGGGTCATCCTGGACATGCTGGCGCCGTGGGAGGTGCTCGACACCGTCCACCGCAGCCTCGTCCCCGGCGGGGTGCTGGTCGTGTACGTGGCGACGGTGACCCAGCTGTCGCGCGTCACCGAGGCGCTGCGGGAGATGCAGGGCTGGACCGAGCCCGAGTCGTGGGAGAGCCTCGTGCGGCCCTGGCACGTGGTGGGCCTGGCGGTGCGCCCGGAACACCGGATGGTCGGGCACACCGCCTTCCTGCTCACCACGCGCCGGCTGGCCGACGGGGTGACCCCGCCGCGGCCGCAGCGCAGGCCGAGCCGCGGCTGAGGTCCTCCGTCAGTTGGTCCGGTCGCCCAGGTAGCACCACACGCCGCCCTCGTTGGCGAGGCCGAGCTCGAAGTCGTTGGTGCCGCCGGGGCCGACCGCGTGCACCGGGACGTAGGCGGTGTCGCCGGAGACGTCCGGGCTGCCGGTCACGGTGACGGTGATGCCGGACGGGATGTCCGGCACCGACTGCGGGCGGCTCGCGCACACCATCGACTGGATGGTCGCCTTGTCCCCGGTGCTGTACGCGGTGGCGATCGCCTGCGCGGTCTCCTCCGGCGTGGACTTCCCGCCCGGCGCGGCGGTGCCCTTCGGCGCAGAGGTCGACGTCGGCGTGCGCGAGCTGCTGGGCGCCTTCTCGCTGGAGCTCGCCGGCGGCGCGGCGCTCGTGCTGGGGGCGGCGGAGTTGTTGTTGTCGTCGCCACCGGTCAGCAGCAGGATGGCGGCGACCGCGCCGCCGATGACGACCACCGCGGCGATCGCGATGCCGACGATCAGGCCGGTCTTCTTCTTCGGCGGCTCCCCGCCCGGCCCGCCCGGGAACTGCTGCGTCGCGTAGGAGTCGGCGTAGGGGTTCTGGCCGAACTGCTGCGTGCCGCCGGGGAACCCGGGCGGCGGCGTCTGCGGGTAGCCGGGCTGCCCGCCCTGCGGGTACCCGGGCTGCTGCGGCCCG
The DNA here is from genome assembly GCF_000473265.1 of Amycolatopsis thermoflava N1165. Taxonomy (NCBI): domain Bacteria; kingdom Bacillati; phylum Actinomycetota; class Actinomycetes; order Pseudonocardiales; family Pseudonocardiaceae; genus Amycolatopsis; species Amycolatopsis thermoflava. The sequence continues at coordinate 1,596,015 of NZ_KI421511.1, read as the reverse complement.
CCCTGGGGCTGCTGCCCGGGCTGCTGGGGGTAGCCGCCGCCCGGCTGCTGCCCGTAGGGGCCCGGCTGGCCCTGCTGCCCGTAGGGGCCTTGCTGCCCGTAGGGCCCGGGCTGTTGCGGCGGGTAGGTCATGATCGGGTTACCCCTTCTCGGATGGGTGGGCTCAGGACTCGTCGACGCACCAGTTCGACCCCTGTCGTTTCAGCGGCATCTTCGCATTCTGCTGGTCGCCGTTGTAACGCAGCGCGACCGGCACCTTGGCGGTGTCGCCGGTGATCTCGGCCGGGCCGGAGATGGTGGCCTGCAGCTCGGTGGCCGCGTCCCACTGGGACTGCAGCGCGGACACCTCGCTGTCGGTGGCGCCGCCGCAGGTCAGCGCGGCGTACCGGCTGGCGCTGCGGGCGTTCATGGCGTCCACGACCTGCTGGGCGACGCTGTCCGCGCCGCCCGTGGCGCCACCGCCCGCGGCGGTGGAAGCGGACGAGCGGGACGACCGGGACGACGGCGCGGTGGCGGTCGAGGAGTTCGCGCGCCCCGTGGGGCTCGCGGCGGACGAGGAGCCCGCGGCGGCCGTGGTGGTGCCGTGGTCCTCCTCGTTGCCGCCGAGCGTGAGCACCAGCGTGACGGCCACGCCGGCGACCACCACCACAGCTGCCCCGATGGCGGCGATCAGGCCGGTCTTCTTCTTCCTCGGCGGCTCACCGCCAGGACCGCCGAAGCCGCCGGCACCGAAGCCGCTGGTAGCGGGGCCGGGAGCGCCGAACTGCTGCGTCGCGCCGGGAAATCCGGGCGGCGGCGTCTGCGGATGTGGGTGCTGGGGGTGGTGCTGCGGCGCGCCCTGCGGGGAGCCGGGCTGCCGCGGTCCGCCCTGCGGGTGTCCGGGCTGCTGCCCGAACGGGCCCGGCTGTCCGTAGGGGCCTCGCGGGCCCTGCGGCCCGTGGGGCCCGGGCTGGCCCGGGCCGTGCGGCGGGTAGGTCATGGACGGCCGTCTCCTCGTTCACGTCGGGTGTCTGCCTGCCTTCGACGCGCCGAAGCGGCATCCGGTTTCTCCCCGGACGCGAACCGGGGCTGCAACGCGAGCGATCGTAGCCCCGATATCGGACAACTCGATCTTGGCCGCCCGGCGTGGCGGCCCGCGATCCGGTGCGGCGACGTGAAAACCGCCCGGGTTTGAAGAAGGAGGAGAAGGGGAAGACGCCCTGTGAATGTCCTGTAAAGCCTTGGTTGGGTGGTCGTGACATGAGTGAATCGCTCACCGCCCGGATGGCCGCTTTTGGTGGCCGGGTGGCTACTGTCCGTAGTTTTTCGAGCGGTTCGCCGACCGCCCGCCGGGACGCCTGTGTAACGGTTCCGTCCGGGTTCGTGATGCGACGCGCCGATCCTGTGATGCGGATAGGGCTTTTCATGTCGGTGATCGCCGGTACCGTGGGTTAAAAGCACTCCGAGGAGGTGCCGACATGCAACACGACCTTCCCGGAGGTCGGCACGAGGACGCCGACCCTTCAGAGATCAGTGGAGCTGGAACGACGCCGGACGAGCAGGCGCGGCAGGTCCGCTTCCTGGAAGAGGAAGTGGCTCTGCTGCGGCGGAAACTAACCGAATCACCCCGTCAGAACCGTGTGCTGGAACAGCGCCTCGCCGAGGCGTCGGAACGAGTCGCCCAGCTCACGGAGCGGAACAACAAGCTCGTGGAGACCCTCCGCGAGGCGCGGGGACAGCTCCTCGCGCTGCGCGAAGAGGTCGACCGGCTCGCCCAGCCCCCCAGCGGGTACGGCGTGTTCGTCGCCGCGTACGAGGACAACACCGTCGACGTGTTCACGGCGGGCCGCAAGATGCGGGTGTCCGTCTCGCCCGCGGTGGAGGTGGACTCCCTCCAGCGCGGTCAGGCGCTCCGGCTGAACGAGGCCCTGACCGTCGTCGAGGCCGGCGACTTCGAGCTGACCGGCGAGGTCTGCTCGCTGCGCGAGGTCCTGACGCCGGCCACGGAGGGTGGCAGCGCCCGCGCTCTCGTCGTCGGTCACGCCGACGAGGAGCGGGTGGTCTGGCTCTCCGATCCGCTGGCGGCGCAGACGCTCAAGCCGGGCGACTCGCTGCTGGTGGACTCGAAGGCGGGCTACGCCTACGAGCGCGTGCCGAAGGCCGAGGTCGAGGACCTCGTGCTGGAGGAGGTCCCGGACGTCCGGTACGAGGACATCGGTGGTCTCGGACGGCAGATCGAGCAGATCCGCGACGCGGTGGAACTCCCGTTCCTGCACGCCGACCTCTACCGGGAGTACGAGCTGCGGCCGCCCAAGGGCGTCCTGCTCTACGGCCCGCCCGGTTGCGGTAAGACGCTGATCGCGAAGGCGGTCGCCAACTCGCTGGCCAAGAAGGTGGCCGAGGCGCGCGGGGACGGCGACTCGAAGGACGCCAAGTCCTACTTCCTCAACATCAAGGGCCCGGAGCTGCTCAACAAGTTCGTCGGCGAGACCGAGCGGAGCATCCGCCTGATCTTCCAGCGGGCTCGGGAGAAGGCCTCCGACGGCACGCCCGTGATCGTGTTCTTCGACGAGATGGAGTCGATCTTCCGCACCCGCGGCAGCGGCGTCTCCTCGGACGTGGAGACCACGATCGTGCCGCAGCTGCTGGCCGAGATCGACGGTGTCGAGGGGCTGGAGAACGTCATCGTCATCGGCGCCTCCAACCGCGAGGACATGATCGACCCGGCGATCCTGCGGCCGGGCCGGCTGGACGTGAAGATCAAGATCGAGCGGCCGGACGCCGAGGGTGCGAAGGACATCTTCTCCAAGTACCTGACGCCGGGGCTGCCGATCCACGCCGACGACCTCGCCGAGTTCGGCGGGGACGCGCAGGCCACGATCGACGCGATGATCCAGAACACCGTCGAGCGGATGTACGAGGAGACGGACGAGAACCGGTTCCTCGAGGTCACCTACGCCAACGGCGACAAGGAGGTCCTGTACTTCCGCGACTTCAACTCGGGCGCGATGATCCAGAACATCGTGGACCGGGCGAAGAAGGCGGCGATCAAGTCGGTGCTGGAGACCAAGCAGCCCGGTCTGCGGGTGCAGCACCTGCTCGACGCGATCGTCGACGAGTTCGCGGAGAACGAGGACCTGCCCAACACCACCAACCCGGACGACTGGGCCCGGATCTCGGGCAAGAAGGGCGAGCGGATCGTCTACATCCGCACGCTGGTCACCGGGAAGAACCAGGAGTCCGGCCGCGTCATCGACACGGCCACGAACACCGGCCAGTACCTGTAACCGCAGGCGCGAGCCAGGGGAGGCCGCCGATCCGTCCGGGTCGGCGGCCTCCGCCGTGTCAGGGCGTCCTGGGCCGGGCGGCCCTGATCCCGGCGAGTGCGGCGAGGGTGAGACCGGCGAGCACGACGAGCGCGCAGATGATCATCGCCACCACGTTCGGGCCCTCGCAGGACACGGAATCGGCTGTGCAGCTGCGGAACGGCCCGCCCTGCCCGCTGGAGTCGTACCGCCCGGCCGAGAACACGAACATCAGCAGCGCTCCCGCGTGCACGGGCGTGAAGAGGACCGTCACGGCGAGCGCGGCCGCCGCGCCGCGGAGCCGGCGGATGATCTTGTCGGGCACGTGGTGAAGACGCTCCGCGGCGGCTCCGGTTGCCCGGCGTGTCGTCCCCCGACTGCCGTATAACGACCTATACTGCGCGCCATGACCGAGCCCGCGGCCGAAATCCGCGCCCCGATCACCGAAGCCGACGTCCTGGCCTGGCTCGAGGAGACCGCGCAGGCGGTCCGCGCGCACGCCGTCCCGCCGGAGGAGCTGATCCGGCTGCTGGGGGAGTTGCGGCGCGCGTCGGCGGCCTGCGCCGACGCGTCGGACTGGGTGCTGCTGGCGGCGCGGGAGGAGGGGGCCAGCCTGCGTCAGATCGCGCCGGTCTTCGGCAAGGGCTACGTGCGGGCGCCCGCGGCGCGGCTGGAGAAGCTGCACCGGCAGGCGCTGAACTCCGAGCAGTGGCTGGAGATCCTCCGGCAACGAGCATCAGGCGTATAACGACCTATACGCGACGGCTTTCGACGAAAAACCGCCGGTGGCCCGCTCCGCGGGCACCCCGGAAAACCCGCACGGAAAGGACAGTCCCCTGCGAATCGGACTCGGCCTGGCGGCCCTCGGGCGGCCCGCCTACATCAACCTCGGCCGGAGCAGCGAGCTCCCGGTCCGGCGGGACGTGCGGACGATGCGCGAGGCGACGTTCGCGGTCCTCGACGCGGCGTACGCGGCCGGTGTGCGCTGGATCGACGTCGCCCGCTCCTACGGCCGGGCCGAGGAGTTCCTCGCCGGGTGGCTGGCCGAACGCGGCCACGGCGACCTCACCGTGTCCAGCAAGTGGGGCTACACCTACGTCGGCGGGTGGCGCATGGACGCGACGATGCATGAGGTGAAGGAGCACTCGGCGGGCGTGTTCTCCCGTCAGTGGACCGAAAGCCGTTCCTTGCTCGGCAACGCCATCAACCTCTACCAGGTGCACTCGCTCACCGTGGACAGCCCGCTGTTCACCGACGAGGCGCTGCAGCGGGCGCTGGCGGCGCTCAGCGACGACGGCGTGCGCGTCGGGTTCTCCACGTCCGGGCCGCGGCAGGCCGAGGTGATCCGGCGGGCGTTCGAGCTGGAAGTGGCCGGGCGGCCGGTGTTCTCGGCCGTGCAGTCGACCTGGAACCTGCTCGAACCGTCGGCGGGTCCCGCGCTCGCGGAGGCGCACGCGGCCGGGAACCTGGTGCTGGTCAAGGAAACCCTCGCCAACGGCAGGCTGGTGGTCAACCCGCCGCCCGCGATCACCCGCCTGGCGCGACGCTACGGAGTCGGCGCGGACGCCGTCGCGATCGCCGCGGTGCTGGCCCAGCCGTGGGCGGACACGGTCCTCATCGGCCCGTCCAGTCCGCAGCAGCTGGCCGCCAACCTCGCTGCCAACGGCGTCGACCTGCCACGGGGCGAACTGGCGGCGCTGCGGCCGCTGGCCGAGCCGCCGGAACGGTACTGGGATCGGCGATCCTCGCTGCAGTGGCAGTGAAGGCTTCGACTAATCTCAGCGCCCACAACGCATACTGAAGGGAACGTCACCGTGCGTCATGGAGGGATGGTGGTCCTGGCCGCGGTCGTGCTGACCGGGCTCACCGGGTGCGCGGATCGCCCGAACGACCTGGAGACCTACTACGACAAGCCGGCGGACGGGACGACGACGCCGGTGATGACGCCGTCGGCCTCGCCGAGCGTCTCGGTCGGCCAGGCGGCGGCGAACACCCCGGTGAACCACATCGCCGAGGACGTGGCGGCGGCGGTGCTCACCAAGAGCGACCTGTCGGGGGAGGGTGTGCGGGAGGCGGCGGCCCGCGCTGCCAACGGATCCTGCTTCGACGCCGTGCCCGCCGGGGACCCGCGTGGCTCGACCTGGCTCTACAACAGCGGTTCCTCGCTGACGCAGCAGGTCACCGGCTACCTCGACCGCACCGCGGCCGAGGTGCTGGCGCAGGTCGACTGCGACGGTACGGCGCTGACGGTCACCCGCCCGGCGGGCGCGGAGGCCGCGCGCGCCTGGTGTGACGGCACCACCTGCACGTTGCTGCTGGCCGGCGGGCACGTGCTGTCCGGCCTGCAGGTCACCGCGAGCACGCAGAACCGGGCCGCGGAAGCGGTGAAGGGCCTGGCGTCGCTGGCCGCCGGGAAGCTGCCGCGGAGCTGACGCCGGGCCCGGAAAGCGCTACCCGCGGCGGAACCACTCGCGGATCGCGTGCCTGCCGTCGGGCACGAAAGGGCTTTCCGGGTCGTCTGCGAAGGCCCGCAGCTCGTCCAGGGACATCCACCGGCCGGAGACGATTTCCTCCGGCTGGTGGACGACCGGTCCGTCCCACCGGGTCTCGTAGGCGAAGTAGTGGCAGCGCAGCGGCGGCTGGTCGAACGTGAACGTGAACAGGGGTCGCAGGGGCACGCCGCGCACGCCCAGTTCCTCGGCGAGCTCCCGTTCCGCACCCTCGGCGGGGGTTTCGCCCGCGGCGACCACGCCACCCGCCCAGCAGTCGTGCAGCCCGGGGAAGACGTCCTTGTCCGGCGAGCGCCGGTGCACGTACACGCGGGAGCCGTCCCCGGAGCGCACCAGCACCAGCGTCGCGGCGTGCCAGAGCCCCTGTTCGCGCATGTCGGCGCGGCGCACCCGGCCCACGACCGCGCCCGCGGCGTCGTAGTGGGCGACCATTTCCTCAGCACTGCTCACCATCCCCGACAGCATGGCAGAACCAGGTGCTTTACCTGGTCGCAACCGGTGGCCCACTCACCGTTGCCGCCCGCGACCCGTAGGCTTGGGACATGCGGCGGATCATGGGAACCGAAGTCGAGTACGGCATCGCCGTGCCGGGCGACGCGACGGCCAACCCGGTACTGACATCGACGCAGGTCGTGCTGGCCTACGCGGCGGCGGCGGACATCCCGCGGGCGCGCCGCGCGCGGTGGGACTACGAGGTGGAGTCGCCGCTGCGCGACGCCCGTGGGTTCGACCTGGCAGGGCCCGGCGGGCCGGGGCACGACCCGGACGTGGAGGACCTCGGCGCGGCCAACGTCATCCTGACCAACGGCGCCCGGCTCTACGTCGACCACGCGCACCCGGAGTACTCGGCGCCCGAGGTGACCAACCCGCGGGACGGGGTCATCTGGGACAAGGCGGGCGAGCGGGTGATGGAGGAGGCCGCGATGCGGGCGGCCACCGTGCCCGGGCAGCCGGTGCTGCAGCTGTACAAGAACAACGTGGACGGCAAGGGCGCCAGCTACGGCACCCACGAGAACTACCTGATGGCCCGGTCGACGCCGTTCACCTCGGTGATCGCGGGGCTGACGCCGTTCTTCGTGTCGCGGCAGGTGGTCACCGGCTCGGGCCGGGTGGGCATCGGCCCGCAGGGCGAGGAGGCCGGCTTCCAGCTGTCGCAGCGCTCGGACTACATCGAGGTCGAGGTCGGCCTGGAGACGACGCTGAAGCGGGGGATCATCAACACCCGCGACGAGCCGCACGCGGACGCGGACAAGTACCGGCGGCTGCACGTCATCATCGGCGACGCGAACATGGCCGAGTACTCGACGTACCTGAAGCTGGGCACGACGGCGCTGGTGCTGGACATGATCGAGGCCGGTCAGCGGTTCGACGACCTGAAGCTGGACGAGCCGGTGCGGGCGGTGCACCAGATCAGCCACGACCCGACGCTGAAGACGAAGGTGGGGGTGGCGGGCGGCCGCAAGTACACCGGCCTCGACCTGCAGTTCGCCTACCACGAGCTGGCGGCGGCGCACCTGGAGCGCACGGGCGGGGACGCGACGTCCAAGGAGGTGCTGCGGGTCTGGGGCGAGATCCTGGACGCGCTGGCGCGGGACCCGGCGGAGTGCGCGGACCGGCTGGACTGGCCTGCGAAGCTGCGGCTGCTGGAGGGGTACCGGCAGCGGGACAACCTGGGGTGGGCCGCGCCGCGGCTGCACCTGGTGGACCTGCAGTACTCGGACGTGCGGCTGCAGAAGGGCCTGTACAACCGCCTGGTGGCGCGTGGCTCGATGAAGCGGCTGGTCACCGAGGAGGAGGTGCAGGCGGCGATCACGAATCCGCCGGAGGACACGCGCGCCTACTTCCGCGGGCGGGCGCTGGAGAAGTACGCGACGTCGATCGCGGCCGCGTCGTGGGACTCGGTGATTTTCGACGTGGGCAAGGAGTCGCTGGTCAGGATCCCGACACTGGAGCCGCTGCGGGGCACGAAGGCGCACGTCGGGCGGCTGCTGGACGAGTCGGAAACGGCCGAGGAACTGGTCGAGGCGCTGACGGGTTCCGACTGACCGCAGCGGGAAAACCACCGATTGTCGTGGTCTCTGGGTAGGCTAGGGACAAGACTCACCGGGAGGCGAGATGGCTCAGGAGAAGATCGAGAAGCACGGTGGCGGCGGCTCCGACGACGAGGTCGAGGGTGGTGCCCCGGCCGGCCAGGAACGCCGCGAGAAGCTGGGTGAGGACGTCGACACGATCCTGGACGAGATCGACGACGTGCTCGAGGAGAACGCCGAGGACTTCGTGCGCGCCTACGTGCAAAAGGGCGGCGAGTAACCGCTCACCCGCGGCCACTAGGGTGGTCGCACCGAGTAGCTTGTAGTGCCGGCTGTCGCGCTTCCGCGGGTGTTGTGCCCGCGGGAGCGCCACACTTCGTCGATGGGAACCACGAGCACGTATGGAACACACCTCGGGCCCCACGGGCTCCGCGCTGCCCGCTGCCTTCTTCTCGAGCACGACGTCGTCGTTCGCCGAGTTCCTCCGCATGCAGGCGCCTGACCTGCTGCCGGGTCGCCGGCAGCTGCCCAATTCCGGTGCGGGTGAGCTGGACGCGCCGCACGGCACCACGATCGTGGCCGTGTCGTTCTCCGGCGGTGTGCTGATCGCCGGTGACCGGCGGGCGACGTCGGGGAACCTGATCGCGTCCCGGGACATGGAGAAGGTGCACGTCACCGACGGTTATTCCGCGGTGGGCATCGCGGGCAGCGCCGGGATCGCGCTGGAGCTGGTGCGGCTCTACGCGGTCGAGCTGGCGCACTACGAGAAGATCGAGGGCGTTCCGCTGTCGCTGGACGGCAAGACGAACAAGCTCGCGACCATGGTGAAGGGCAACCTGGACGTGGCGATGGCCGGTCTGGCGGCGCTGCCGTTGTTCGTGGGCTACGACATCGAGGCCGACGACCCGAAGCGGGCCGGGCGGATCGTGTCCTACGACGTGACCGGTGGCCGGTACGAGGAGCGCGCGGGCTACCACGCGATCGGGTCGGGGTCGCTGTTCGCGAAGTCGGCGCTGAAGAAGCTGTACGACCCGGAGGCCGACGAGGAGACCGCGGTGCGCACCGCGGTGGAGTCGCTGTACGACGCGGCCGACGACGACAGCGCGACGGGCGGGCCGGACCTGGTGCGCCGGATCTTCCCGACGCTGGTGACGATCACCGCCGAGCGTGGCGCGGTGCGGCTGCCGGACGAGCAGGCCGCCGCGGTGGCGGAGGCGGTCGTCGCGGGCCGGGCCGAGCAGGCCACCCACGGCCGGACCTGATCCGCGCGGTCGCCGTAGCCGAACTTCCCTTCCTTCGAGCATTCTTGGAGCCTCACCGTGACGATGCCGCTGTACGCCTCTCCTGAGCAGTTGATGCGTGAGCGCTCGGAGCTCGCGCGCAAGGGCATCGCGCGCGGCCGGAGCGTGGTCGTGCTGAAGTACCGCAGCGGGGTGCTGTTCGTGGCGGAGAACCCGTCGACGACGCTGCACAAGATCTCCGAGATCTACGACCGGATCGGCTTCGCGGCGGTCGGCCGGTACAGCGAGTACGAGAACCTGCGGGTGGCCGGCATCCGGCACGCGGACCTGAAGGGTTACCAGTACGACCGCCGGGACGTGACGGCGCGTGCGCTGGCGAACGCGTACGCGGCGACGCTGGGCAGCATCTTCACCGAGCAGCTGAAGCCGTACGAGGTGGAGCTGTGCGTGGCGGAGGTGGGGTCGGTTCCGGAGGAGGACCAGCTGTTCCGGCTGACCTACGACGGTTCGATCTTCGACGAGCCGCGGTACGTCGTGACCGGTGGCCAGACGGAGCCGGTGGCGAACAAGCTGAAGGAGATCTACGAGGACGGCCTGGAGCTGCGGGACGCGCTGAAGGTGGCGTTGGACGCGCTGCGGGCGGTCAGCAACAACGGGGACAGCGCGCCGTTGAAGCTGGAGGTCGCGGTGCTGGACCGGGAGCGGCCGGGGCGCAAGTTCCGGCGGATCCAGGGTGCGGCGCTGGACGCGTTGCTGCCGGAGCAGCCGGCCGCCTCCGCCGGGGAGGCGGAGGAGAAGCCGGAGGACGGCGAGACGCCGCCGGCGAGCTGAGCTCGGGTGAGGGGGCCCTCGGACTTCGGTCCGGGGGCCTTTCGCGTTTCCGGACGGTGTGCGGGCCGCTGCGCCGCGCAGTGTCGCCGGGGGTGGCCCGGGGGCACGGGGGCGTCGTGAATGCGGCCCGCGGCCTCGGGTGGACCACGCTGGTCATAGCGGCTGCGCAGGCTTGGCGTGCCGGGTGCCGGGTGTGGTGCGGGCGGTGCGGGCTCGGTTTCTCCGGGTGCGGTGGCGGCGGTGCAGCCGCGGTCCGGCGTAGCGCGATGGCGGGCGGTGGGCGCGCGATGGAGCCGGTCAGGGGCGCCAGTGGGCGGGCCGGTCGAGCCCCTCGGGGAGGCGGGTCGTGCCGTCGCCCTGGGCGGCGTTCACCTGGGCCTGTGTGAGGAACAGGCTGCCGGTGAGGTCCGCGCCCGCGAGGTCGGCCCCGCGGAAGTCCGCGCCGATGAGGTCGGCCTGGCGCAGGTCGGCGCGGCGGAGGTCCGCTCCGATCAGGTAGGCGCCACGCAGGTTGGCGGCCCGCAGGTCGGCGCCGCGGAGTTTGGCGCCGATCAGGTCGGCTCCGCGGCGGTTCTTGCCGCGCTTGCCGCGGACCAGTTCGCTCGCGCGCAGCAGCAGGGCGCTCACCCGCTCGCGGTGGCCGGCGACGTCGAGCCGGACCAGGTCGGCGGGGTCGCTCCCGGCCATGCGGTCGGTCTCCTCGAGCGCGGCCCGCAGGTCGTCGTGGACGGGGTGAGCGGCGGGCAGGGCCAGGGCCTGGGTGAGGTGGAAGAGCAGCTCGTGCAGTTGCCGCATCACGGGGAAGGCGGCGAACATGGCCTCGCGGGTTTCCGGTGCCCGGCGCCAGTCGCGGCCGCCGAAGGTCTCCTGGGAGATGCGCTGCCCGGCGCCGAAGCAGTCGAAGACGGTGCAGCCGGTGAAACCCTCGTCGCGCAGGCGGGCGTGGATGCCGCAGCGGAAGTCGCCGAGCAGGTTGCGGCACGGGGTGCCCGCGTCCTTGTCCACGGCGAAGTCCGCGGAGGCGGCGAAAGGCAGCGCCACGCAGCACAGGCCGAAGCAGTTCGCGCAGTCGGCTCGCAGCGCGTTGCCGGTCACGGTTTCGGATCACCCCTGTCGCAGTCCGGAACGACTCTATCGGGTGGCCCGGACCACAACGTGGGAAACCCCTGGTGACAGCCCTGTCCTCGGTGGCTTGGCACGTGGTGCGACGATCGCCCGGCGTGTCGCCGCCCGAACGGCGCACCGCGCCGGGGCCAAAAGCGCCTAGCATTGAGAGATGCAGCGGCGGATTTTTGGCATCGAGACCGAGTTCGGCGTCACCTGCACGTTCCACGGGCAGCGCCGGCTCTCGCCCGATGAGGTGGCGCGCTACCTGTTCCGGCGGGTCGTGTCGTGGGGGCGCTCGTCCAACGTCTTCCTGTCCAACGGCTCCCGGCTCTACCTGGACGTGGGATCGCACCCCGAGTACGCGACGGCCGAGTGCGACGACCTGGTGCAGCTCGTCACGCACGACAAGGCCGGTGAGCGGATCCTCGAGGACCTGCTGGTCGACGCGGAGCGGCGGCTGGCCGACGAGGGCATCGGCGGGGACATCTTCCTGTTCAAGAACAACACCGACTCGGCGGGCAACTCCTACGGCTGTCACGAGAACTACCTGGTGACGCGCGCGGGCGAGTTCTCGCGGATCGCGGACGTGCTGCTGCCGTTCCTGGTGACCCGTCAGCTGATCTGCGGCGCGGGGAAGGTGCTGCAGACGCCGCGGGGCGCGGTGTACTGCCTGTCGCAGCGGGCCGAGCACATCTGGGAGGGCGTCTCCAGCGCCACGACCCGATCGCGGCCGATCATCAACACGCGGGACGAGCCGCACGCCGACGCGGAGCGGTACCGGCGGCTGCACGTCATCGTGGGTGACTCGAACATGGCGGAGCCGACGACGCTGCTGAAGATCGGCACGGCGAACCTGGTGCTCGAGATGATCGAGCAGGGTGTGCAGTTCCGGGACTTCACGCTGGACAACCCGATCCGGGCGATCCGGGAGATCAGCCACGACCTGACGGGGCGGCGCCCGGTGCGGCTGGCAGGTGGGCGGGAGGCCTCGGCGCTGGACATCCAGCGCGAGTACTACGGGCGCGCGGTGCAGCACGTGCAGGCCAACGACTCGGGCCCGACGGCGCAGCGGGTGGTGGAGCTGTGGGGCCGCGCGCTGGACGCGGTGGAGCAGCAGGACTTCAGCAAGATCGACACCGAGATCGACTGGGCGATCAAGCACCGGCTGGTGGAGCGGTACCGGGCGAAGCACAACCTGGACCTGTCCAGCCCGCGGGTGGCGCAGCTGGATTTGGCCTACCACGACATCCGGCGCGGGCGGGGCCTGTTCGACCTGTTGCAGCGCAAGGGTCTGGTGCGGCGGATCACCGACGACGGGGAGATCGAGCTGGCCAAGGACACGCCGCCGCAGACGACGCGGGCGAAGCTGCGGGGCGATTTCATCGCCGCCGCGCAGGCCGCCGGGCGGGACTTCACGGTCGACTGGGTGCACCTCAAGCTCAACGACCAGGCGCAGCGGACCGTGTTGTGCAAGGACCCGTTCCGCGCCGTGGACGAGCGCGTCGACCGGCTGATCAGCTCGCTGTGACCGGGTTCGAGCAGGCGTGGCGGTCCTGGCACGCCGAGCGGGAGCGGGCGCTCGCGGAGCCGCACGGGTGGCTGAGCATCACGGCGCGGCACTGGCTGACGCCCGAGCCGCAGCGGTTCGACGGAATCCCGGGCACGTGGCACGAGGACGGTGACGCCGCGGTCGTGGTGGTGGATCCGGACGAGGAGTTCGGGGTGTCCGGCACGACGCGGTTCGAGCTGGTCAACAGCGGGCCGGGCGAGATGGTCAAGGCCGGTGACCGGGTCGTCGAGGTGGCGCGGCGCAGCGGGTACCTGCTGCGGTTGCGGGATCCGGCGGCGCCGGTGCGGGCGGCGTTCCGCGGGGTGCCTGCGTACGAGCCGGATCCGGCGTGGGTGCTGCCCGGCCGGTTCGAGCCGTACGACGAGCCGCGGCCGGTGACGGTCGGGGCGGTCGTGGAAGGACTGTCGCATGTGTACTCCTCGCCCGGCGTGCTGCGGTTCGCCCACCGGGGCGAGGAGTTCGCGCTGACCGCGTTCAACGGCAAGGGCGGCGCGGCGTTCTCGGTGCTGTTCACGGACGCGACGTCGGGGGTGACGACGTACGCCGCGAACCGCAGCCTGTCGGTCGCCGGGCCGGACGCGGACGGGCGGGTGGAGCTGGACTTCAACCGGGCCGTGAACCTGCCGTGCGCGTTCATCGACCTCGCGACCTGCCCGCTGCCCCCACCGGAGAACCGGTTGCCGTTCCCGGTGGAGGCGGGCGAGCAGATCCCGTGGGAGCGCCGTTAAGGCACCGCGGCGGGTTGCTTCGGCGACTCGCTGACGCCGATCCGCTCGTGCAGGCGGCGTAGCGGTTCCGGGGCCCACCAGGCGTAGCGGCCGAGCAGCCGCATGCCCGCGGGCAGCAGGACGCCGCGCACGAGGGTCGCGTCGATGAGGATCGCCAGGCCGGTGCCGATCCCGAACATCTGGATGAAGCTCACGCCGCTGGTGCCGAAGGCGAACACGCTGACCGCGAGCAGCAGCGCGGCGGCCGAGACGATGCGCCCGGTGCGGGACAGCCCGTGCACCACCGCTTCGCGCGGGCCGAGTCCGTGGTCGTGGGCTTCCTTGATGCGGCTGACGACGAACACCTCGTAGTCCATGGACAGCCCGAACGCGATGCAGAACAACAGCATCAGCATGCTGGTGTCGAGCGGCAGCGGGGTGAAGCCGAGGAACCCGGCGGCGACGCCCTCCTGGAAGACCAGCACCATCACGCCCATCGTGGCGGACAGGCTGAGCAGGTTGAACAGCAGCGCGCGCAGCGGCTGCAGCACGCTGCCGGTGAACAGGAACAGCAGGATGAACGTGGTGACGGCGATCAGGCCGGCCGCGAGGGGGAGCCTGCTGCCGATGGCGTCCTTGCTGTCCACCAGCGCGGCCGCGTCGCCGCCGACCGCGACGTCCAGCCCGGGCGGCGCGGGCAGCGCGCGGACCTCGGCGACGACGGTTTCGGCTTCGGCGGACCGGGAGTCGGCGGTGGTGACGACGGACAGCTTCTGCGCGGTGGGCGCCGCGAGAGCGGGGTCGGCCGGGCCGTCGGCGCGTCCCTGGCTGAATCCGCCCGCGCTGGAGGACACGTGCGCCACGCCGTCCAGTTCGGACAGCCGGCCGGCATATCCGGCGATCGTGGAGGCGTCGGGTGCGCCGAGCGCGATGACCTCGATGGCGCGGCTGTCGTTGGCCGGGTAGTGCGCGCGCAGCTCGTCGCCGACGACGCGGCTGGACGCGGTGTCCGGCAGGACTCGTTCGTCGGGGGTGCCGAACTGGACGCCGAGCAGGGGAGTGGCGGCCGCGACGAGCACGACGAGCACCGGGACGGCGGCCAGCGCGGGCCGTTTCATCGCGAAGGCGGCCACCCGGCCCCAGAACGCGGACACCGTGCTCGGGGCGCGGCCGCGGGCCCAGGGCAGGCGGGCGGCGTTCACCCGCGGCCCGAGGACGGTCAGCAACGCGGGCAGCACGACCACCGCGGCGAGCATGGCGATCACGATGACGCCGATGCCGGCGTAGGCGAAGGAGCGCAGGAAGTACTGGGGGAACAGCAGCAGCGCGGCGAGCGCGACGGCGACGGTGGCGGCGCTGAAGCTGATCGTGCGCCCGGCGCTGGCCACGGTGCGGATCACGGCGGTGCGGGTGTCCGCGCCGGTGGCGAGTTCCTCCCGGAACCGGCTGACCATGAGCAGGGCGTAGTCGATGCCGAGGCCGAGCCCGAGCGCGGTGGTCAGGTTGATCGCGAACACCGACACGTCGGTCAGCGAGCCGAACACCGACAGCTCGGCGAACGTGCCCAGCACCGCGATGCCGCCGACGACCAGGGGGAGCAGGGCGGCGACGACGCCGCCGAAGACGAGGAACAGCAGGACGAGGATGATCGGCACCGCGATCATCTCGGCGACCAGCAGGTCGCGGCTGACCTGGTCGTTGATGTCGAGCCCGACGACCGCGCCGCCGCCCGCGGTGACGGTGACCGGGCCGTCCTCGCCCTGGTAGCGGTCCACGACGGCCTCGACCGCGTCGGCGGAGGTGTCGGCGGGCTGGGTGACGATCAGCGCGGAGCGGCCGTCGTCGGCGCGCAGCGGCGGGGCGCCGGTGGTCCAGTAGGAGGTGACCGACTCCAGGGCCGGATCGGCGGCGAGGCGTTCGGTCAGGGCGGCGCCCGCGGCGCGGGTGGCGGGGTCGTCGACGGTGCCGTCGCGGGCCTGGACGAGGAACAGCAGGTTGTCCTCGCCGCCGAAGTGCTGTTCGGCGAGGGCTGTGGCGCGGCTGGAGTCGGAGCCGGGGTCGTCGAACCCCTGGGACTGGAGCTTGCCGAACGCGGTCATGCCGAGGACGGCGGCGCCGGCGAGGAGGACGCCGGCGACGACGAGGACGAGCCGTGCGTGGTCGGCGGCGAACCGGCCGAGCCGAGCGAACATGGGATCCCCTCGAATGTTGACGGGCGCAAACTTGACACCCGTCAACTTGCCACCGATGTGCACGGGTGTCAACATCGGGCTGTGAGCTCCTCAGTGTCCGTTCGAACCGGCTACCACCACGGCGACCTCCGCAACGCCCTCATCCACGCCGCCGCCGAACTCGCCCAGGCCGGCGGGCCGTCGTCAGTGACCATCCGGGCGGCCGCACGGGCCGTCGGCGTCACCCCGACCGCCGCCTACCGGCACTTCGCCGGGCACGAGGAGCTGCTGGAGGCGGTCAAGACGCGGGCGATGGAACTGCTGACCGCGGCGATGAACGAGGCGCTGGACCGGCTGGACCAGGCCGACGACCCGGCCGAACGCGGGCTGAGCCGCCTGGCCGCGATCGGGCGCGGGTACTTCACGTTCGCGCTCGCCGAGCCCGGGTTGTTCCGCACCGCGTTCACCGGCGGGATCTCGCCGATGCCGCCGCTGTCCGACGTCGAGGAGTCCAACCCGTTCCGCAAGCTGGTCGACGCCGTCGACGACCTGGCCGCCGCCGGGTACCTGCCCCCGCAGCGCCGCCCGATGGCCGAGTTCGCCGCGTGGGCCTCGGTGCACGGCCTGGCGATGCTGCACCTGGACGGCCCGCTGTCGGCCACCTCGCGCGAGGCCCGCGAACTCGCGCTCGAGCGCACGATCGAGATCATCGCCGAGGGCCTCGGCGGGGTGGCGCTCCCGGACCACCTGAGAAAGACACTGAGCCGCGTAGCCCGCGGCGGTTGAGCCCGCGTAGGCCTGCCCCGGCCACATCTCCGGCGGCGGAAAACCGCGTCTCGCCGCGGTGTGGGTGGGTATCTCGTGAAGATCCCGGGCGCGCCGGGGTGGACCTCGGCGACTCGATCACCAGTGCGAGCTACTGTGGTCGGGTGTCCACCGCCCGCGCCGAGCGCCTGGTCAATCTGGTGCTCGCTCTGCTGTCGACCCG
Organism: Amycolatopsis thermoflava N1165; assembly: GCF_000473265.1. Taxonomy (NCBI): domain Bacteria; kingdom Bacillati; phylum Actinomycetota; class Actinomycetes; order Pseudonocardiales; family Pseudonocardiaceae; genus Amycolatopsis; species Amycolatopsis thermoflava. The sequence goes on along the minus strand of NZ_KI421511.1, from coordinate 1,579,577 downwards.
GCAGTACCTCACCGCTGACCGGATCCGCGGGATCGTGCCCGGATACGCCGACGCCGCGAGCGACGAGGCCTTCTCCCGCATGTTCGAACGGGACAAGACCGAGCTGCGTGAACTGGGGATCCCGCTGGAGACCGGCCGCAACTCGGCCTTCGACCCGGCCGACGGATACCGCATCGCCCGTCGCGACTACGAGCTCGGCGAGATCGAGCTGGCCCCGGACGAGGCAGCGGCCGTCGGGCTCGCGGTCCGGCTCTGGGACTCGCCCGAGATGACCGGGCAGGCCCAGGGCGCGCTGGTCAAGCTGCGTGCCGCCGGGGTCGACGTCGACCACACCGAGCCCCCGGTCGTGGAGTCCCGCGTCCGCGCCGAGCCCGCCTTCACCCCGCTGGTCGCCGCCGTGCAGGCCCGCCAGGCCGTCCAGTTCTCCTACCGCCGCTCCGGCTCGGCGGAACGCCTCACCCGCACCCTCGAACCGTGGGGCGTGGTGTCCTGGCGCGCCCGCTGGTACGTCGTGGGCCACGACCGCGACCGCGGCGCGCCGCGGTGCTTCCGGCTCTCCCGCATCGTCGGCGACGTGCGCGCCGTCGGCCGCCCGGGGGAGGTCCAGCGCCCGGACAACGTCAACCTGCTGGAACTGATCGCGGGCACCGGCGACCCCGACCCCTCGCCCGTCACCACCGCCAAGCTGTGGATCGCCGACCAGCGCGCCGCCGGCGTGCGCCGCCGGGCCCGCCTCACCGGGCGGCTCACCGTCGACGGCGTCGAAGGCGACCTCGCCGAGATCGACCTGTACTTCCCGGAGAGCGCCGCCGACTGGATCGCCGGGCACGGGCCGGACGTGCTGGTGCTCGAACCGGACGTGCTGGCCAAAGCGGTGCGCGGCCGTCTGGAGTCCGTGCTCCACCACGAGGTGCGCCGATGAGCGGCTCCACCGACCGGATGCCCCGGCTCCTCGCGCTCGTGCCCTACCTGCTCGCCCGCCCGGGCATCCGCATCGAGGACGCGGCCCGCGACTTCGGCGTCACCGCCCGCCAGCTGCGGCGCGACCTGGAGCTGCTGTGGATGTGCGGGCTGCCCGGCTACGGCCCTGGCGACCTGATCGACCTGTCCTTCGAGGGCGACACCGTGACGGTCACCTTCGACGCGGGCATGAACCGGCCGCTGCGCCTGACCGGCGGGGAGGCCACCGCGCTGCTGGTCGCGCTGCGCGCGGTCGCCGAGACCCCCGGCGTGGTCGACACCGACGCGGTGCACCGCGCCATCGCCAAGATCGAGGCCGCCGCCGGGCAGGCCCAGCCCTCCGGCGTCGTGGTCGGGCTCGCCGTGCGGGAGGGTGAGAAGACCGCCGCCACCCGCCGCGTCGTGCAGAACGCGCTGCGCGCCGGGCGGGCACTGCGGATCCGCTACTACACCGCCTCCCGGGACCAGATCACCGAGCGCACCGTCGACCCGATGCGGCTGCTGATCGTGCAGGCCGTCGGATACCTGGAGGCCTGGTGCCGTCGCGCCGAGGGCGTCCGGCTGTTCCGGCTGGACCGCATCGACGAGGTCGAGGTCCTCGACGAGCGCGCCGCGCCACCCCCGACCGCGCGGCCCACCGACATCTCCGACGGCGTGTTCCGTGCCCGGCCCGGCCAGCCGGAGGCGCAGCTGGTGCTGGAGCCGGACGCGCGCTGGGTCGCCGAGTACTACCCGTGCGAGGAGCTGGCCGAGCTCGACGGCGGGCGGCTGCGGGTGCGCATGCGCTACGGCGACGAGTCGTGGATGGTGCGGCTGGTGCTCGGACTGGGCGGTGACGCGCGCGTGGAAAGCCCGCCCGAGCTGGCCGAAGCCGTCCGTAGCCGGGCCGCCGCCGCGCTGGAAAGGGCACGTCACCTCCCGGCCACCTTGGGCCAGTAGGGTGACGCCGTGTCGTACCTGCCGAGCATTCTGCTCGCCGCCGTGGGCCTCCTGGCTCTGATTCTTGTCCTGATCCGGACATTCGGGGTCTTGCGCCGCTTCCGCAAGGCATCGAGCATGGTTACGGCGAGTGTCACCGACCGCACCGGGCTGTTGAAGGCCCGGACGGCCGGTCTGCGCGTCGCGCTCGAGCAACGGCGGCGTCCCGCCCCTGAGCAAGTAGAGTTGGTCACTAGCAAGGAAGGAGGCCACTGATGCTGAACGGGTTGCAGCCGTGGCACTTGATCATCCTGGTGCTCGTCGTGGTCCTGCTGTTCGGCGCGAAGCGCCTGCCGGATGCCGCACGGTCCATCGGCAAGTCCATGAAGATCTTCAAGGCCGAGACCAAGGACCTCCGTGAGGACGGCAAGGCCGAGGAGCCCGAGAAGAAGCAGATCGCGGCCTCCGAGACGACGCCTTCCGCGGCCGACGACCAGGTCGCGCAGCTGCAGAAGCAGCTCGACGAGCTGAAGCGGCAGCAGGCGGCGGACAAGGCCGACCAGGCTCACAAGCACGCCAGCTGAGGCGAGGACGGAGCCTGTCGTGGCGGACTCCGCCCCCAAGAGCCGGAGGGACCGGCGGCGCAAGCGCAGCCGCCGGCTCAACCCCGACGGCACGATGACGCTCATCGAGCACATCTACGAGTTCCGGCGCCGCCTGGGCTGGGCCCTGCTCGCCGTGCTCGCCGGCGGGATCTTCGGCTTCATCTGGTTCAACACCAGGATGGGTCCGGTCCCGTCGCTCGGGTCGATCATCAACGACCCGTACTGTGCCATCCCGGCCGACCGGCGGCTCGGCAGCACCGAGGGCTGCTACCTGCTGCAGACGGTGCCGTTCGAGGCGTTCATGATCCAGCTGAAGGTCGGTCTCGCCGGGGGCGCGGTGCTGACCTCCCCGCTGTGGCTGTACCAGCTGTGGGCGTTCATCGCCCCCGGCCTGTACACCAAGGAGCGCAAGTACGCGCTCACCTTCGTCGGCTGCGCGAGCGTGCTGTTCGCCGGTGGCGCCGTCCTGGCCTACCTGCTCATCCCGCACGCCCTGCAGCTGCTGATGGGCTTCGGCAGCGACTTCTTCATCACCGGCCTCACCGGCGACAAGTACATCTCGTTCGTGCTGTCGCTGCTGATCATCTTCGGGGTCAGCTTCGAGCTGCCGCTGCTGCTGGTGATGCTGAACTTCGTGGGCGTGCTCAAGTACGCCCAGCTGAAGAAGTGGCGCCGGGGGATCATCTTCCTGGTGTTCGTCTTCGCCGCGTTCGCCACGCCCGGGTCGGACCCGTTCTCGATGCTGGCGCTGGCCGGCGCGCTGACCGTGCTCGCCGAGCTGGCCATCCAGATCGCGCGGGTGCACGACAAGCGCAAGTACCGCGGCAGCGAGAGCGAGGAGTGGGCCGGCCTGTCCGACGACGAGGCCGCGCCGTTCGACTACACCCCGAGCAGCATCGACGAACCCCCCGCGAAGCCCAAGACCGAGGACGTGACCTAGCCGGTCCACCTCGCCCATGGGTATCCGTGCGGCCCTGGCCGTCCACCCCGACACCGGCCGCGGTGCGGCGGCCAGGATCGCCGGCACCGTGGCCGCTCGTCTGCGTGCCGGGGTGGATCGGCTGGAGCTGCTCGGCACCGCGGCCCCGGACAGCCTCCCGGACGGGCTCGACGCGCTGGTCGTCCTCGGCGGCGACGGGGCCGTGCACCACGCCGTCCAGTACTGCGCCGCCACCGGCACCCCGCTCGGGATCATCCCCGCCGGCACCGGCAACGACCTCGCCCGCGGGCTCGGCATCCCCCTCGACCCGCTCCAGGCCGCCGACGCCGTCGTGACCGCCCTGCGCGAACGCCGCCACCGCGCCGTCGACCTCGGCCACCTCGACGGCACCTGGTTCGCCACCGTCCTGTGCACCGGCTTCGACGCCGCCGTCAACGCCCGCGCCGCCCGCCTGCGCTGGCCGTCCGGGCCGCGCCGCTACGACGTCGCCGTGCTCGCCGAACTCGCCGCGTTCCGGGCCCGCCCGGTCACCCTCACCACCGACGGTGCACGCCACCACCTCGACGCCACCCTCGTCGCCGTCGGCAACACCCCCTACTATGGCGCCGGCATGCGGATCTGCCCGCACGCCGACCCCGCCGACGGGCTCTTCGACATCACCGTCGTCGGCCACGCCACGCGCGCCGACCTGCTGCGGATCATGCCCGGCCTGCGCCACGGCCGACACCTGCGCCACCCCGCGGTGCGCACCCTGCGCGCCCGCGAGGTGCGGATCGAGGCCACCGGCTGGCCCCTCTGCGCCGACGGCGAGATGCTCCCCGGCGGCGCGGTCACCGCCCGCTGCGCCCGCGGCGCGCTCACCATCCTGGGCTGACACCCACCGCATGCGTCCCGCACACCGCATGTGACACCCTGACAAGGTGGCCCCACGCCCTTCCGTGTCGCCGGCCGAGGCCTACCAGGCTTCCAAGCGCCGCGCCCAGTACCCCCAGCTGACCCGCTTCGCCGACGAGGCGGAGTTCGGCTTCGACGACTTCCAGATCCGCGGCTGCCGCGCGCTGGAGGACGGCCACGGCGTGCTCGTGTGCGCGCCAACCGGCGCGGGCAAGACCGTGGTCGGCGAGTTCGCCGTGCACCTCGCGCTCGCCGAGGGCCGCAAGTGCTTCTACACCACGCCCATCAAGGCGCTGTCCAACCAGAAGTACGGCGACCTCGTGCAGCGGTACGGCGCCGACACCGTCGGCCTGCTCACCGGGGACACCGCGATCAACGGCAACGCCCAGATCGTCGTGATGACCACCGAGGTCCTGCGCAACATGCTGTACGCGGGCTCGTCGGCCATCAACGACCTCGGCTACGTCGTGATGGACGAGATCCACTACCTCGCCGACCGGTTCCGCGGCGCGGTGTGGGAAGAGGTCATCCTGCACCTGCCCGAGTACGTGCGGGTCGTGGGCCTGTCCGCCACCGTCAGCAACGCCGAGGAGTTCGGCGAATGGCTGGTCACCGTGCGCGGCGACACCACGGTCGTGGTCGACGAGCACCGGCCCGTGCCGCTGTGGCAGCACATGATGGTCGGCAACCGGCTGCTCGACCTGTTCGCCGACGACGGCTCCGACGGCGAGCTGCGCATGAACCCGGGCCTGCTGCGGCGCGTGGAAGAGGTCGGCCGCATGCACGCCCCCGCGGCGCTGCGGCGGGGCCGGGGCGGGCGCACCTACTCGCGCGGCCCCCGGTTCCGGCCGCCGTCCCGGGTGGACATGATCACCCGCCTGGACGCCGCCGGGCTGCTCCCGGCGATCGTGTTCATCTTCTCCCGCGCCGGCTGCGACGCCGCCGTGAGCCAGGTGACCCGCTCCGGGCTGCGCCTGAACACCCCCGAAGAAGCCGCCGAGGTGCGCCGCATCGTCGACACGCGCACCAAGGACCTGCCCGAAGGCGACCTGGGCGTGCTCGGCTACTGGGAATGGCGCGAGGCGCTGGAGAACGGCATCGCCGGGCACCACGCCGGGCTGCTGCCCGCGTTCAAGGAAACCGTCGAGGAACTGTTCGTGCGCGGCCTGGTCAAGGTCGTGTTCGCCACCGAAACCCTCGCGCTGGGCATCAACATGCCCGCCCGCACCGTGGTACTCGAACGGCTCGTCAAGTACAACGGCGAGGCCCACGTCGACCTCACCCCGGGCGAGTACACGCAGCTCACCGGCCGCGCCGGGCGCCGCGGCATCGACGTCGAGGGCCACGCCGTCGTGGTGTGGCAGCCCGGGGTCGACCCGAAGGCCGTCGCCGGGCTGGCCTCGACCCGCACCTACCCGCTGCGGTCGTCGTTCCGGCCCGGCTACAACATGGCGATCAACCTGGTCGCCCAGCTCGGCCACGAACAGGCCCGCGAACTGCTGGAACAGTCCTTCGCCCAGTTCCAGGCCGACCGCTCCGTCGTCGGGTTGTCCCGCCGCATCGAGAAGAACCGCGAGGCGCTCAAGGGCTACGCCGAGGCCGTCAGCGGCGACTTCGACGCGATGCTCGACTACGTGCAGCTGCGCAAGAAGATCTCCGACCGGGAGAAGGCGCTGGCCAGGCAGAACACCGCCGCCCGCCGCGCCGACACCGCGGTGTCGCTGGAGAAGCTGCGCAAGGGCGACGTCATCGCCGTCCCCGCCGGGCGGCGCGCCGGGCTCGCCGTGGTGATCGACCCCGGTCTGGACCCCGTGCGCGAGCCGCGCCCGGTCGTGGTGACCGAGGACCGGTGGTCCGGACCGCTGTCGCTGTCGGACTTCTCCGCGCCGGTGGAGCCGCTGGGCCGGATCAAGCTGCCCAAGCACGTCGAACTGCGCTCGCCCAAGACCCGCCGCGACATCGCCTCCCACCTGCGCGACTCCGGGATTTCCCTGCCCGGCCGCCAGAAACGGCGGTCCGGGGCCAATGAGGACGGTGAACTGGCCGCGCTGCGCCGCGCCCTGCGTGCCCACCCCTGCCACGGGCTGGCCGAGCGCGAGGCCAACATCCGCTGGGTCGAGCGGTACCACCGGCTCGCCGGGGAAACCGAGCAGCTGGAACGTCGCGTCGCCGCCACCACCCACTCGCTGGCGCGGGCGTTCGACCGCATCCGGGCGCTGCTGGCCGAACGCGGCTACCTCGCCGAGGGCGAGGACCGCGTCACCGAGCACGGCGCCCGCCTGGCCCGCCTCTACAGCGAATCCGACCTGCTGGCCGCCGAGTGCATCCGCCACGGCGTCTGGGAAGGACTGACCCCGCCCGAGCTGGCCGCCGTGGTTTCCACGCTCGTGTTCGAGGCCCGCCGCGACTCGCCCGGCGAGCCGCGGCTGCCCGCGGGCGGGGTGCCCAAGGCGTGGCAGGAGACCGCGAAGATCTGGACCGACCTCGCCGAGGACGAACGCCGCCACCGCCTGGACCGCACCCGCGAACCCGACGCCGGGTTCGCCTGGCCGGTGTACCGGTGGGCGCGCGGCGAATCCCTCGAAAAGGTGCTCACCGCCGCCGACGCCAACGGGCAGGAACTGTCCGCGGGGGACTTCGTGCGCTGGTCCCGGCAGGTGGTCGACCTGCTGGACCAGATCAAGACGGTCCTCGGCAAGGCCGATCCGGTCGGCGACGCCGCCGCGCAGGCCGTCAAGGCGCTGCGGCGCGGGGTCGTCGCGGCGGGTGCCGAGTAGCGCGGCCCACCCTGCGTTGTGGTTGGATCGCGCTGAGCGAGGACGATCAGGGGAGGCAGGCAGCATGAGCACGCCCTACGGCGGCACCGACCCGCAGCAGCAGTGGAGCCAGCCCGGGTACGGGCAGCAACCCGGCCAGCCGCAGCAGTACGCCCAGCAACCCCAGTACGGGCAGGCGCCGGGCTACGGCCAGCCGCAGCCGGGACAGTTCCAGCCCGCGCAACCCCAATCCGCACAGCCGCAGTACGGGCAGCAGTACCCGGGCCAGGCCGCGCCCCAATACGCCGGACAGCAGTACGCCGGACAGCAGTACCCGGGGCAGCAGCACGGCGCGCCGGGCGGCTACGGGCAGCAGCAGCCGGCGAAGAAGGGCGGCAAGGGGCTGCTGATCGGGCTGGGTGCGGCGGTCGTGGTGGTGGCCGCGTTCTGCGTCACCGCGTTCCTCGCGCCCGGGTTCCTCAAGACCACCGTGCTGAGCCAGAGCGCGGTGCAGGACGGCGTCAAGCAGGTCCTCATCGGCAACTACCAGCTCACCGAAGTCGGCGACGTGCAGTGCCCCGCCGACCAGGAGGTCAAGTCCGGCGCCACGTTCGACTGCTCCGCGGTCGTCAACGGCCAGGGCAAGACCGTCACGGTGACGATCAAGGACGACGCCGCCAACTACGAGGTCGCCTACCCCCGGTAATTGGCTGGCGTGCGGCCGCACCGTCGGGAACGATCGCGTCGTGAGTGACTACACCGTGCGCACGCTGCGGCCCGACGAGCACCGCGCCGCCGTCGACCTGTTCCGGTCCACCCTCCACGTCGCCGCCACCACCGACGAGACGTGGAAGATCGTCGAACGCGCGCAGCAACCCGGCCGCACGCTGGGCGCCTTCGACACGGAGCTGATCGGCACCGCCCGCTCGTTCGACGCCGAGATCACCCTGCCCGGCGGCGCCCGGGCCGGGGCAGCGGGGGTCACCGGCGTCGGTGTCCGTCCCGACCGGACCCGCCGCGGTGTCCTCACCGAGCTCATGCGCGCCCAGCTCACCGACATCGCCTCCCGCGGCCTGCCCTTCGCGGCGCTGCGCGCCAGTGAAGGCGTCATCTACAACCGGTTCGGCTACGGCGTCACCACGCGCAGCCGCGGCTACGAGATCGACCGGCGCCGCGCCGCGCTCCGCCCCGACGTCCCCGCCGGTGGTCAGGTCGAGCTGTGGCCGCTGGACACCGCGCTGGAGCGGCTGCCCGGCCTGTACGCGGCGCTGCCGCACACCCGCCCCGGCATGATGACCCGCCCGCCGTACTGGTGGCCGGGCTGGGAACGGCACGCCCGCGAAGCCACCAGCCCCGTCCTGACCGCCGTGCACCACGGCGAAGACGGCCCCGACGGCTACGTCGTCTACAGCGTCGAACGCAAGCACTGGAACGACCCGGCGGTGCTGGAGGTCATCAGCCTGCACACCGGCACCGACGAGGCGTTCAACGGGCTGTGGCGCTACCTGCTCGGCGTCGACCTCGTCGACACCCTGCGCGCCGACGAACGCCCGGTGGACGAGCCGGTCGAGCTGCTGTTCACCGACATCCGCGCGGTGAAGGACACCGGCGGCGGGGACGAGCTGTGGCTGCGGCTGGTCGACGTGCCCGCCGCGCTCGCCGCCCGCGCCTACGAGGGCGAACCGGTCGTGCTGGAGGTCGTCGACCCGGTGCTGAACGCCAATACCGGGCGCTACCAGGTGTCCCCGGACGGCGTCCGCCGCACCGACGCCGCCGCCGACCTGCGAATCGGGGTGGACGCGCTGGCCATGATCTACCTCGGCGCCTGGCGGCCCTCGCAGCTGGCCGCGGCCGGGCGGATCCAGCCGGCGAACCCGGCGGCGCTGGAGCGGGCCGACCGGCTCTTCGCCACGCCCGTTCCCGCGTGGTGTGGTACACACTTCTGAGAAGCTCGTTCCGGGGGTGATTGGTGCGGACCACGGTGGCGCTCGCCTGCGCCGCGCTCCTGCTGTCCGGATGCGACAGTGCCCCGGAGCGCCCCGCACCGACCACCCCGCCACCGGTTACCACGTCGTCGCCCACGACAGCGGCGAGCCTCACCCCGGTGCGGCGGGTGTTCGACGCCGCGCAGGTGCAGGACGGCGTCCGGCGGGTGCTCACCGAGTCCTACCTGATCGGCGGCGTCGGCGAGGTGTCCTGCCCGGCCGGTGAGGACGTCGTCGCCGGACACATCTTCGAGTGCACAGTGGACATCGCGGGCGAGAAGGAGAAGGTGACGATCACGGTGCGGGACGCGGCGGGCGGCTACGAGGTCTCCCAACCGGAACCATGACCGGCTTCGAAATCCGGCCGCTGGCGGCGGGGGAGGAGCGGGCGGCGTTCGAGCTGCTCGGCCGGACCCTGCACGTCACCGTCACCGACGAGCTGTGGACGCGCCGCGCGGCATCGTTCCCCGCCGAGCGGCGATTCGGCGCGTTCACGGGCGGGGCACCGGTGGGCGTCGCGGGCTCCTTCGCGACCGGCTCGCCGTGCCCGGCGGGAAAGCGCTTCCCGCCGCCGCCGTGGACGGCGTCGGAGTGCGCGCCGACCACACCCGCCGCGGCATCCTCACCGCGCTGATGGCCGCCCAGCTCGCCGACTGCGCCCGCCGCGGCGACGTGCTGGCCGTCCTGCACGCCAGCGAGGCCACCATCTACGGGCGCTTCGGCTACGGCATGTCCAGCCGGAGCCAGAACCTGCGCGTCACGCGGGCGGCCTTCCGCGCCGACGCCCCGCCCGGCGGGACGGTGCGGCTGCTCGGCACCGCCGAGGCGCAGGAGCTGGTTCCCCGCCTGTACGCGGAGATGGGGCTGCACCGGGCGGGGATGATCGAGCGGCCCGAGGTGTGGTGGTCCTACGCGCGGGACCGGCTGATCGGCGAGCACCAGGTCGCCGTCCACACCGGACCGCACGGCGACGACGGTTTCGTGCTCTACCGCACCGAGGACCTGCGCACCTTCGACCAGCCGAACCTCGGCGCCGCGCTCACGGTCCGCGACCTGCACGCGACGGGCGCCGCGGCGCTGGCCGGGCTGTGGCGGTTCCTGCTGCGGGTCGACCTGGTCTCCGAGGTCCGCGCCCCCGGGCGGCCGCTGGACGACCCGCTCCCCGCGATGCTCACCGACCCGCGCGCGTGCGCGGTGACCGGCGTGGACGACCAGCTGTGGCTGCGGCTGCTCGACGTGCCGGCCGCGCTCGCCGCCCGCGCGTGGGGACCGGGTGCACCGGTGGTGATCGAGGTGACCGACCCGCAGCTGCCCGCCAACACCGGCCGCTACCGCATCACCTCCGGCGGCGCCGAACCCACCACCGCGGCCGCGGACCTGCGGACCGGCCCGGAGACGCTGGCGATGCTCTACCTCGGCGACCGCGTGCCCAGCGCACTCGCCGCCGCGGGCCGGCTCGACGTGGTGAACCCCAGAGCGCTGCCGCGCGCGGACAGCCTGTTCGCCACCGGGGTTCCGCCGTGGTGCGGCACCCCGTTCTGACGTTTCGGGATCCGGCGTGCCGCTAAGGTTGCGCTCGATGACTCAACGACGTGTGACGCGGGGCAGGATCGTCCTGGCGGTGGTGGTCGTGCTCGTCGCGGCCGGCGTGGTTGTCACGATCAAGACGCTCAGCGGTGGCCTGCCCGACCGGGTGTACAAACTGGAGACGGCCTGTGGCGGCACCACCTACGAGGATGCCGCGCCCTACACCGGTCCAGGGCCCCACCCCGTCGCGATCTTCATGCCCACTGAGTTCGGGGAGCTCTTCGTGGTCGGACCCGACATGCCGGACCGATCCGACTGGGCGGCGGCGAACCCGGAAGACCTCGCCGCGGTGCAACTGGTGGCCTGCGGCACCGTCGAGAGCGAGCGGCGATCCGCGGACCTGGTGTGCGGTGGGTACGGCGCCATGGTGGGCCGGTCGACCGCGGTTCCGATGGCACGAGCGACCTACCGGATCCGGGTGTACGAACTGCGCACTCATCGCGAGCTGCGCTCCGTCCTCGTCGAGGGCGAGGACACCCACTGTCCGTTGTCCATCAGCGACCCCCCGGCGGAGCGGCTCCTCAGCGAACTCACGGCTGCCCAGTGGCAGCCCGTGCTGGCCGACCTGGTGGAAGCGGCGGCCAGGTAGAAGACCCGCACGCTGTTGTGCCGGCGCAGCAGCTCACGACCGCGACGCGATGAGCGCCTCGACGCCGTCCAGGATGCGGGCCAGCCCGAACTCGAACGCCTGCGGGTCGGACGGCGCCTGGTAGGCCTCGCCGGCGGCGGAGCCCACGCGGGCGGCCACCGGGAAACGCTCGGGATCGAAGATCTTCTCCAGCAGCGGCGCGTAGGACTCCCACCACTGGACGTCGCTCTGGCCGCTGCGCCGCGCCGCCTGCTCGGCCTCGACCACGCCGCGCATGGCGGCGTGCACGAACCCCAGCACCAGCGTGAGGACCTGGTCCATCTCGATGTCGGTGAGCCCGGTGCCCTCCAGGGCACGCAGTTCGTAGTCGTACTTGGCGATCACGTTCGGGCCCATCGGCGGGCGGCTCGTGGCGACCTGCAGCAGCCACGGGTGCCGCCGGTACACCGCGGCGTTCTCGCGCGCGATCTGCGCCAGCCTGCCCCGCCAGCCGCCGGGCACCTCGGCCGGGCGGGCGGTCTCGCCGACCACCGCGTCGACCATCAGGTCCAGCAGTTCCGCCTTGCCGGGCACGTAGGTGTAGAGCGACATCGTGCCGGCGCCCAGTTCCTCGGCGACCTTCCGCATCGACAGCGCGGCCAGGCCGGCGGTGTCGGCGAGCTTGATCGCGACGCGGGTGATCTCCTCGACGGTGAACCGGGCCTTCGGCCCCTTCGACGGCGGCTCCTGCAGCCCCCAGAGGAGCTCGAGGCTGCGTTTCGGATCGCCACTCGCGCTGAATTCGGTCATCTCGGGGCCCATTCTGCCGGTAACGAACTCCGTACGCTGTACGATAGATTGTCCGTACGGCATACGGAGTAGAAGGAGGGGCGTGTTGACCAGCGAAAACGCCGTGGTCGCGGAGGGACTGCGCAAGCGCTACGGCGACAAGACCGTGCTCGCCGACCTGAACCTGACCGTGCCCGCCGGGACCGTGTTCGGCCTGCTCGGCCCCAACGGCGCGGGCAAGACCACCTGCGTGCGCATCCTGGCCACGCTGCTGCGGCCCGACGCCGGGACGGTCCTGGTCGCGGGGTTCGACGCGCGCCGCCAGGCCGCGCAGGTCCGCTACCGGATCGGGCTGGTCGGGCAGCACGCGGCGGTGGACGAGGTGCTGTCCGGGCGGCAGAACCTGGAGATGTTCGGCCGGCTCTACCACCTCGGCGCGCGCCGGGCGCGGCAGCGGGCCGACGAGCTGCTGGCCCGGATGGGGCTGGGCGACGCGGGGGAGAAGCCGGTGAAGCAGTACTCCGGCGGCATGCGGCGGCGGCTCGACCTCGCCGCCGGGCTGCTGCGCTCGCCCGAGGTGCTGTTCCTCGACGAGCCCACCACCGGCCTGGACCCGCGCGGCCGCAGCGAGGTGTGGGCCGCGGTGCGGGAACTCGTCGCCGACGGCACCACCGTGCTGCTCACCACGCAGTACCTGGACGAGGCCGACCAGCTCGCCGGGCGCATCGCCGTGCTCGACCACGGCGGGATCGTCGACGAGGGCACCCCGGCCCAGCTGAAGTCCCGCATCGGCGGCGACCGGGTCGAGGTGGTCCTGCGGGACGCGGCCGACGTGCCCGCTGCGGCGGCGCTGGCGAGCCGGGTCACCGGAGCGGCGGCCGACCTGACCGACGGCGGGCTGAGCGTGCCGGTGTCCGACCGGGTGCGCGACCTGACCGGGCTCGCCGCGGCCTACGACGAGGCCGGCATCGGCATCGCCGACCTCACCCTGCGCCGCCCCACGCTCGACGAGGTGTTCCTGAAGCTGACCGCACGCGAGGAGGTGCCGGCATGACCACCCTGCGCTGGACGATCGCCGACGGCTGGACCATGACCCGCCGGGAGCTGGCGCACTGGGCGCGACAGCCCGCGGCCGTGATCGTGTCGCTGCTGTTCCCGGTCCTGATGCTGGTGATGTTCGGGTACCTGTTCGGCGGCGCGATGGCCGCCCCCGGCGACTACCGCGAGTTCCTGCTGCCCGGGATGTTCGTGCTGGCCATGGCGTTCGGCATCGAGACCACCTTCACCGGCATCGCCACCGACGTCGCCCGCGGCTCGACCGACCGGTTCCGCTCGCTGCCGATGGCGGCGTCCGCGCCGGTCACCGGCCGCGCGGTGGCCGACCTGCTCAACTCGGTGGCCGGGCTGGTCGTGCTCGCCGCGTGCGGGCTCGCCACCGGGTGGCGCTGGCACAACGGGCTCGGCGCGGCGCTGGCCGCGTTCGGGCTGCTGGTGCTGCTGCGGTTCGCGCTGCTGTGGCTGGGCCTCTACCTCGGACTCGTCGCGAAGGGCCCGGAAAGCGTGGTGGCGCTGCAGATCCTGGTGTGGCCGCTGGGTTTCCTGTCCAACGTGTTCGTCTCACCCGGCACGATGCCCGGCTGGCTCGGCGCGATCGCCGACGCGAACCCGCTGTCGGCGACCGCCGCCGCGACGCGGGAGCTGTTCGGCAACCCGGGGTGGGACAGCGGCGGCTGGTTCGCCGAGCACGCGCTGCTGCTGGCGGTGCTGTGGCCGGCGGCGATGATCGCGGTGTTCCTGCCGCTGTCGGTGCGCCGCTACCGGCGGCTGAGCCGCTAGGACAGGTACTCGCCCGCCCGGGCGCCGAGGACGTTGAGCAGCGCGAGCGACTCGGCGTCCGGGGAGCCCGGCGGCGCGCTGTAGAGCACCAGGTGCTGGTCGCGGTCGGTGAGCGCGAGCGAGTCGCAGTCGACGGTGAGCTCCCCGACCACCGGGTGGCGGAAGGTCTTCGTGAGCGCGGGCACGGCCCGCACGTCGTGCCGCTCCCACAGCCGCGCGAACTCCGGGCTGCCGTCACACAGGTCGCCGACCAGCCCGCTCACCGCGGGATCGGCCGGGTAGCGGGCGAGGGTCGCGCGCAGCTGCATGACGACGTGCTGCCGGAACTCCGCCTCATGGGTGATTCCGTACAGCGGGCCCTCGTCCGCCGGGCGGAGGAACGCGCGGCGCGCGAGGTTGCGCTCGGCCGGGGCGAGGGCGCCGAAGTCCTCCATCAGCGCGGCCGCGAGGTCGTTCCAGGCCAGCACCTCGAACGCGGCGGAGGTCACGATCGCCGCCGTGTCCGGCAGCCGGCCGATCAACGCGCGGATGCTCGGGCGCACGTCGCGCGGGTGCAGGCCGTCGCGGGTGGGCGCGGTGCCTGCGAGGACATGCAGGTGGGCGGACTCGGCGTCGGTGAGCCGCAGCGCCTCCGCGATCCCGGCGAGGACCTCACCCGAGGGTCGCGGCGCGCGGCCCTGCTCCAGCCGGACGTAGTACTCGGTCGAGATGTGAGCCAGCACCGCCACCTCCTCCCGCCGCAGCCCCGGCGTCCGGCGCCGCGGCCCGGAAGGGAGGCCCACGTCCTCCGGCCGGAGCCGCTCGCGGCGGCTGCGGAGGAACGCGCCCAGTTCCTTCTTGTCCACACCCCGAGTGTGCCCGCCCCGCGGCGGCGGATCCTGGTACTGCTTGTGCCTGCATCCGGTGCCGTCGACGGGCCGACACTGCGCTCATGACGACCGACATCGCACCCATCGGCCTGCTCACCGGCAAGGTCGTGTTCATCACCGGCGCCAGCCGCGGCATCGGCGAGGCCGCGGCCAGGCTGTTCGCCCGCGAAGGCGCCGCCGTCGTGCTCGCCGCCCGCGGCGCCGAGGCCCTGGACCGCATCGTCGGCGAGATCCGCGCCGGCGGCGGCACCGCCGACGCCGTGCCACTCGACCTCGCCGACCGCGCCGGCATCCGCGCCGCGGTCGCCCGGGCCGGCGAGCTGCACGGACGACTGGACGGCGCCTTCAACAACGGCGCCGCCATCCAGCGCAGTCCCGGCCCGCTCGACACCACCAGCGACGAGGACATCGACGAGCAGTTCGCGGTGAACTTCCGCGCGCACTGGACCGCCATGACCGCGCAGGCCGAGCTCATGCGCGGCAACGGTGGCGGGGCGATCGTCAACACCTCCAGCATCGGCAGCCGCCGCGCCAACCCCGCCCTGCCCGCCTACGGCGCGATGAAACGCGCCCTCAACAGCATCACCGAGACCGCGGCCGTGACCTGGGCCCGCGACGGCATCCGGGTCAACGGCATCACCCCCGCCGGCACGGTCACGCAGATGATGCAGACGTGGGAGGAGGCCAGCCCCGGCATCATCGAACGGGCCACGGCGTCCATCCCGCTCGGCCGGATGGCCGAGCCGCGCGAGGTCGCCGAGGTGGCCGCGTGGCTGCTCAGCGACCGCGCCTCGATGGTGACCGGCGCGATCGTGCCGGTGGACGGCGGCGCCGGCGCCTGACGAGTGGAATGCCGGCCCCGCCCCCAGGCGGGGCCGGCTCACCTCCGACCCTAGAACCCGCCGGCCCGCCGGTCTTCTCCGTTCTTGCGCTCCTACGCCGCGCGCAGCGCCTCGCGGAAACCGACCTTCGCGCCGGTGCGCAGGACGGCGTTGCGGTAGATCCGCGCCGACAGCCACACCAGCACCGGGATCAGCGCCACGACCAGGGCGACCGAGAGGATCGCCTCCCACGGCGCCACCCCGCCCATCGCCAGGCGCATCGGCATCAGCGTCGGCGCGAACACCGGGATCACCGACAGCAGCGCCACCAGCCCGCTGCCCGGGTCGCTCGGCAGCACCGAAATCCCCACCACGTACCCGGCGATGACGAAGAACAGCGCCGGTGTGACCGCGCCGCCCACGTCCTCCTGCCGGGACACCAGCGCGCCCAGCCCGGCGAACACGATCGAGTACATCAGGAACCCCAGCAGGTACCACACGATCAGCCACACCACGGTGCCCGCCGCGGCCGACACCGAAATCGTCAGCACGTCGGTGGCCAGTCCCGCGACGATCCCGACCACCCCGATCAGGACCATCTGGATCAGCCCGACCGCGCCGATGCCCAGCACCTTCCCAGCCATCAGCTGCCACGGCCGCACCGTCGCCAGCAGCAGTTCGACGACGCGGCTGGTCTTCTCCTCGACCACGCCCTGCGCCACCGACTGCCCGTTGAGCAGCAGTGACATGTAGATCAGGATGCCGGCGACGATCCCGAGCACCAGTTGCTGGCTGTTGTAGGGGTAGGGCTGCTCCATCGGCGACACCTCGACCCCGGCGCCCGACACCGCCGCGTTGACCTGCGCCGGATCGCCGCCGAGCGCGGTGATCTGCTGGTTGAGCGCGAGCTGCCCGGCCAGCACGTTCAGCGCGGTGCGCAGGTTCTCGTCGAGGTCCTTCTTCACCACGACCTGCACCCGCGAGCCGTCACCGACCAGCAGGGCGTCCAGGTCGCCGTCGCTCACCTGGGCGCGCCCCGCGGCCTCGTCGGGCAGCGTGCGCACCTCGACGGTCTCGCCGACCGCCTGCCCGGCCGCCTGCAGCGGCGCGGCCAGCGCCGACGTCGGCCCGGTGACGCCGACCGTGGCGTCCGCGCCGCTGCCGCCGCCGATCAGCTTCATCACGACCGCGAACCCGACGATCACCACCAGCAGCGCCAGCGTGCTCAGCCGGTAGGCCTTGGACCGCAACCGGATGCCGATCTCGCGTGACGCGACGAGCGAAACGCCCGTCCAGCCGTCCCGGTTCACGCCGCCACCTCCTCGGTCGTCACGACGTGCCGGAACAGCTCGGTCAGCGACTGCCGCCGCCGCGCGAACTCGTGCACCGGCCCGCTCGCCAGCGCCGCGCGCAGCACCGCCTGGTCGTCGGCGCCGTCGGCCAGTTCCAGCTCGGTGCGGCCGTCCTCCTGCCGGACCACCGACACCCCGGGCAGCCCGTCCGCCCAGCCGGGCGCCGCGGCCGGCGCCTCCACCAGCAGCCGCACCGTCGAGCCTGCCTGCAGTTCGCCGACCGTGCCGCAGGCGACCATCCGCCCGTCCCGCACGATGCCGATCCGGTCGCACAACCGCTCGACCAGGTCCAGCTGGTGGCTGGAGAACACCACCGGCACGCCCTCGGCGGCCTTCTCGCGCAGCACCTGGCTCATCACGTCGACCGCGACCGGGTCCAGCCCGGAGAACGGCTCGTCGAGCACCAGGATCGCCGGGTCGTGCACCAGCGCGGCGGCCAGCTGCACCCGCTGCTGGTTGCCCAGGCTCAGCTTCTGCACCTCGTCGTCGAGGCGGGCGGCGACCCCGAGCCGCTCGGTCCAGTTCGCCACCGACCGGCGCGCCTCCGCGGCCGGCATGCCGTGCAGCCGCGCCAGGTAGACCAGCTGCTCGCCGACCTTCATCTTCGGGTAGAGCCCGCGTTCCTCGGGCATGTAGCCGATGTGCCGCCGGGTCTCCAGCGTCACCGGCGCGCCGTCCCAGCGCACCTGCCCGTCGTCGGCCGCCAGGACCCCCAGCACGATCCGCATCGTCGTGGTCTTGCCCGCGCCGTTGCTGCCCACGAACCCGAACAGCTCCCCGGCGCGCACGTCGAACGTCATGTCCGACAACGCGAGCCGCTCGCCGTACCGCTTCGTCAGGCCGTCGATCTCCAGTTGCCTGTCCGCCACCGTGCCCCCCTTCCGTGTAGCGCTGAAAAAGTGATATCACTATGCTACATTGATGCCATCGAGGCAAGGAACTGAGGGGAGCGGTCATGGAAACCGTCGTGGACATGCCGGCGCCGCAGACGCGGGAACGCCTGGTGCGCGCGGTCAACGGGTTCGTGATGCTGGGCGTCGCGGTGGTGCTGGTGGCGGGCGGGGTCGTGCTGCTGGCCACCGGCGACGGCTCGGCCGGCATGCTCGCCGGGGGCGTGGTCGCCGCGCTCGCCGGGCTCGTGCTCCTCGGCGGGCTGACCCCGGTCGCGCCGGGCGAGGCGCGGGTGGTGCAGCTGCTCGGCCGCTACGTGGGGACGCTGCGCACCACCGGGTTGCAGTGGGTCAACCCGTTCACCCAGCGGCGCAAAGTCTCCACGCGCATCCGCAACCACGAGACCGGGGTGGCGAAGGTCAACGAGGCCGACGGCAACCCGATCGAGATCGCGGCGGTCGTGGTGTGGCAGGTCGCCGACACCGCGCAGGCCGTGTTCGAGGTCGACGACTTCGTCGAGTTCGTGGCCATCCAGAGCGAGACCGCGGTCCGGCACATCGCCAACGCCTACCCCTACGACAACGCCGACACCGCCCGCTTGTCGTTGCGGGACAACGCCGACGAGATCACCGAGAAGCTGTCCGCGGAGATCGCCACGCGCGTCGCCTCGGCCGGTGTGAAGATCATCGAATCCCGCATCACCCACCTGGCCTACGCCCCGGAGATCGCGCAGGCGATGCTGCGGCGCCAGCAGGCCGGGGCCGTGGTGGCCGCGCGCCAGCGCATCGTGGAAGGCGCGGTCGGCATGGTGGAGATGGCGCTGGACCGGCTCGCCCGGCACGAGGTCGTCGAGCTCGACGAGGAACGCAAGGCCACGATGGTGAGCAACCTGCTCGTGGTGCTCGTCGGCGACCGCGACGCGCAGCCGGTCGTCAACACCGGGACCCTGTACCAGTAGATGCCGGCCGAACGGAAGAAGATCCTGCTGCGGCTCGACCCGGCCGTGCACGACGCGCTGGCGCGCTGGGCGGGTGAAGAGCTGCGCAGCACCAACGCGCAGATCGAGTTCCTGCTGCGCAAGGCACTCGCGGACGCCGGGCGGCTGCCCCGCGAGGTGGGCCGCATGCGCCCGCGGGGACGCCCGAAGAAGGGGGACGAGGATGGACAAGCCTGACTCGCTGGCCGCGCGGCTCTTCCTGCTGGCCTACGACACGGACAAGAAACGCCTGACGTCGCGGTCCGAACTGGGCTACGCCCTGCGGGCCGCGGCGCTGGCCGACCTGGTGCTCGGCGGCTTCCTCGTCGACGACGGCGGCAAGGCGGCTCCGGCCGCGCCCGCGCCCGGGCTGGACCCGGTGCTCGACCTGGTCCTGCTGGAGATCGGCGACAGCGCGCCCCGGTCGTGGCGGCGGTGGGTGTCCCGCCGCGCCAGCCGGATAGTGCCCCTGGTGCGGGAGCACCTGGCCGCCGAGCAGGTGATCAAGGTCGACTCGCGGCGCGTGCTCGGCCTGTTCCCGGTGCACCGGGTGACGCTGCGCCGGCCGCACGAAACCAAGCGGCTGGCCGAAGAGGTGCGGCGCACCGTGCGCGGCGGGCAGCCGGCCTACCGGGTGGATCCACGCCTCGGCGCGCTGTGCGCCCTGGCCGGCACCGCCGAACTGCGCACGGTCTTCACCCGCGCCGAACGGCGCCAGTACAAGGGGCGGCTGGCCGAGCTGGGCCGCCCGGTGGAGCCGGTGGTGAAAGCGCTGCGGAAGACGATCCAGTCCCAGCGCGCGGCGGCCGCCTCCGGCGGCTGACCGCCGCGGCCGCCGCGCTGGGCTCGGAGAGCGCGGCGGCCCGGTGGTTGAGCCGCGGCAGCCCGCCACCCAGCCGGGTGCCAGGCCGGGTCAGCGGGCGTTCGCGGTGAGCGCCTTGACCAGGCGGGTCGCCGAGCTGCCCAGATTCCACCGTTCGGCCAGCTCCAGCACCCGGTCCGGGTCCGCGGGCGAGGCGGGCACCGCGTCGGAACCGGACAGCGACACCGGCGCGTCGGCGGCGACCTTGACCACCGTGGGCGCCGCCCGCAGGTACTCCTCGGCCTCGGCGAGCCGCTGCCGCGTCTTCTGCGGCACGTCCTTGCTGCCCGCGGTGGCCGCGGCGATCAGCCCGTCGAGCGAACCGAACTGGGTGATCAGCTTCGCCGCGGTCTTCTCGCCGATCCCGGCCACCCCCGGCAGCCCGTCGGACGGGTCGCCGCGCAGCACGGCCATCTCCGCGTACGCCTGCCCGGCACCCTCCACCGGCACGCCGTAGCGCTCGGCGATCTCCGGCGGCCCCAGCACCTCGGCCTTCGCCCAGCCCTTGCCCACGTAGACCACCGACGCCGGGGTCGGCTCGGTGCGCACCAGCTGGAACAGGTCCCGGTCGCCGGTGATCACCTCCACCGGGTCGGTCTTCTCCCGCGCGGTCAGGGCCCCGATCACGTCGTCGGCCTCGTACCCGGCGGCCTCGGCGGTGGCGAACCCGAACGCCTGCAGCACTTCCAGGATGATCGGCACCTGCGGGGTGAGCGTGTCCGGCACCTCCTCCGCGTTCGCGTCGGCGTCGGCCACCCGGTGCGCCTTGTAGCTGGGCAGCAGGTCGGTGCGGAACTTCGGGCGCCAGTCCGCGTCCAGGCACGCGACGAGCCGCGTCGGGCGCCGGTCGGTGACGATCCGGGCCAGCGTGTCGGTGAACCCGCGCACCGCGTTGACCGGCGTCCCGTCCGGCGCGGTCATCGACTCGGGCAGCGCGTGGAACGAGCGGAAGTACAGGCTCGCGGAATCCAGCAGGGCAAGTGTCACGGACCACAGCCTGCCAGACGCGGTCCCGGCCGGGGCCAGATACGCTGCGTGGCATGTCGTCCCGCTCACCCGAGATCCCAGCACCCGCCCCGGAAACCCTGCGCGCCCGCCTGGAGCGGGCCCGCGCGGCCACCGCCGACGCCGGCGCCGACGCCCTGCTCATCGCGCCGGGCTCGGACCTGCGGTACCTGCTCGGCGAGGCCGGTGGCTCCTTCGAGCGGCTGACGACCCTCGTGGTGCCGGCCGAGGGCACCCCGGCGCTGGTCGTGCCGAAGCTGGAGGCCCCCGGCTACGCGGCGGTGCCCACCGGCGAGCTGGGCGTCGAGGTGGTCACCTGGGTCGACGGCGAGGACCCCTACCGCATGGTCGCCGACCGGCTCGGCAAGCCCGGCCGCGTCGCGGTCAGCGACGGGCTCATCGCGCTGCACGTGCTCGCGTTCCGCGCCGCGCTCGGCTCCGCCGAGCAGACGCTGGCCGGCCCGGTGATCCGCGAGCTGCGGATGCGCAAGGACGCCGCCGAGATCGACGCGCTGCGCCGCGCCGGCGCCGCCATCGACCGGGTGCACGCCCGCATCGCCGAGTGGCTGCGCCCCGGCCGCACCGAGGCCGAGGTGGGCGCCGACATCGCCGCCGCGATCGTCGAGGAGGGGCACCTGCACGCCGACTTCGTGATCGTCGGCTCCGGCCCCAACGGCGCCAGCCCGCACCACGACGTGTCCGGCCGGGTCATCGAGCGCGGCGACGTGGTGGTGGTCGACATCGGCGGCCCGATCCCCGAGGGCTACAACTCCGACTCCACCCGCACCTACGCGGTGGGCGAGCCGCGCGACGCCGACGTGGCCGAGACCTACGCCGTGCTGCAGCGCGCGCAGCAGGCCGCGGTCGAGGCGGTGCGGCCGGGCGTCACCGCCCAGTCCGTCGACGCCGCGGCGCGCGAGATCATCGCCGACGCCGGGTACGGGGAGTTCTTCATCCACCGCACCGGGCACGGCATCGGGCTCGACGTGCACGAGGAGCCCTACATCGTGGCGGGCAACGACCTGGCCCTGGAGCCGGGGATGGCGTTCAGCGTCGAGCCGGGCATCTACCAGCCGAGCCGGTGGGGCGCCCGCATCGAGGACATCGTCGTGGTCACCGCCGACGGCGTCGAAGCACTCAACCAGCGCCCGCACGAGCTCGTCGTGCTCGACTCGTGAGCGGGCCGCTGGAGCCGCTGGACCAGGCGATCGCGCGGGAGCTGGCCGGCGACGGCCGCTGCTCCTTCACCGACCTGGCCGAGCGGGTGGGGCTATCGGTGTCGGCGGTGCACCAGCGCGTGCGGCGGCTGGAGCAGCGCGGCGTGATCCAGGGGTACGTGGCGCGGCTGGACAGCGAGCAGATCGGGCTGCCGCTGACCGCGCTGATCTCGCTGACCCCCAACGATCCGGCCGCGCCGGACGACTACCCGCAGCGCATCGAGCACATCCGGGAGATCGAGTCGTGTTACTCGGTCGCCGGCGACGAGTCCTACATCCTGCTGGTGCGCGTGGCGTCGCCGCGGGACCTGGAGGACCTGCTGCGCCGGATCCGGGAGGCGGCGAAGGTGTCGACGCGGACGACCGTGGTGCTGTCCACGCCGTTCGAGGGCCGTCCGCCGACGGTGTGACAAACGCCGGGCGAAGGGTACGATAAAAGGTATGGCAACTCGTAAGGTCACGCTCTCGCTCGACACGGCGGCGATCGAGTACGCCGAGCGCGCGGCGAAGGCGCACGGCATCTCGTTGTCGGCGTGGCTGTCCCGCGCCGCCCGGCGCGAGGCCGTCCGCACCGGCTACCGCGCCCCGGCCCGGCACGACGCGGAGGCGCTGGCCGCGGCCGACGAGGCGGAACTGGCCGCGGCGGAGAAGGACCTGGGTGCGTAAAGGCGAGATCTGGGCGTACAAGCCGCCCACCCAGCCGTCCCGGGAACGCACGGTGCTGCTGCTGTCCTCCGACGGCGTCAACGAGTCGGAACGCCCCTGGCTCATCGGCACCGAACTGCTGGAAGAGGACCCGCAGGACATCCTCGGCGTCGCGCTGGACAGCCGGTTCTGGATCTCCACGCTGTTCCTGACCCGCCTCTACCGCGGGTGGCTCGTGGAACGGATCGCCGAGATCGACCAGCAGACGCAGGAGCAGGTGGACATCGCGCTGCGCGCGGCGCTCGATCTCTGAGCAGCGCTACCCGGCGGTGACGGTGGCCGCCGGGTGGAGGTTGCCGTCCTGGCCCTTCAGGCACGCCGCCGCCGGGCCGGACGTCGCCAGGAACTCGGTCAGGCAGCGGCCGAACTGGGCGTGCCCGTTCGCGTTAGGGTGGAACGATTCCTGAATGGCATGACTCGCGCGGTCGGCGTCGGCGAGGTCGTTGAGCTGCAGCGTCAGCCGGCTGAACCACTCCGTCGACGGGTCGGCCCCGCCGCTGCACGCCTCGTGCCCCAGCCCGGCGCGGGACAGGTCCAGGAACCGCGCCCCGGCCTGCGCCGCCGCCGAGGCCAGCCCGCGGGACAGCACCGGCACGCCCTCGTTGACCACCCACTGCAGGTCCTCGGTGCGGAACGGGCACCCGTTGAGGTTCTGCAGGTTCGCCGGGATCCCCGGCCCGATCGGCGCCGCGTAGGACTGGAGCACCAGCTGGTAGTCCTCCGGCTCGTACCCGGCGCGGGCGAGCACCGTCTTGATGTCGCCGAGCGCGCTCACCACTTTCGGCACCATCGCGTCGATCCGCTGCTGCCAGGTCGGCGCGATCGTGGTGCGGCAGGGCGCGTTGCCGGAGATGAACCACGCCTGGAAGCACTGCGAGATCAGCTGCGAGAAACGCGGGTCGTCGTTGGCGCCCACCGCGACCACGACCGCCGCGACCCGGTGGGTCTTCACCAGTTCCGCCAGCTGCCCGGCCTGGGACGGCTCGGTCCACTGCCTGGTGTCGCCCAGCCCGACCTGCGCGGCGGGGGCGCCGGAGCAGGCGAGGTTGACCTTCTCCACGATGCCCGGCACGTCGGTCTTCTCCACCGTCGCGTTGGGGGAGCGGTGGCACCAGTCCCCGTTGGCGCCGTTGGTGTCGGCGGTGTAACTGCCCGCGCCCTCACCGGACAGCGTGCTGTCGCCCATGGACACGATCGTCAGCGGACCGGTGCCGGGCGGGCCGGGGCGCTCGATGGGGCCGGGTGGCGTGCTCGGTCCCGTGAACACGAAGATCCCCACCAGCACCAGGACGAAGAGCAGAACGCCCCCGCCGATCCACCACCGAAACCGTCGCACCGGTGGCAGTTTAGAGAAGCCCGGCCGAAGCCCTTGTGAACCCGGCCCCCGGTGATCGTCCCGCCGCTACCGTGAAAGTGACCACCGAGGGGGCGAGGTGCCGACGGGACCGAGCGCTTGGGCGGTGGCCGTGCCCGCCGCGGTCGCCGGGGCCGCCCTGATGGGCCTGGCCAGTGCCGCGCAGGCGCGCGCCACCAAACAGGTCGAGACCGCCCGCACACTCGACCCGGCGCTGCTGTCCCGCCTCGCGCGCCGTCCGCTGTGGCTGGCCGGGATGGCGGCGACGGTCGCCGGCCTGCTGCTGCAACTGGTCGCACTGGCGTTCGCGCCGCTGCTGGTGGTGCAGCCCCTGCTGGTGACATCGCTGATCTTCGCCGGGTTCTTCGCCGACCGGCTGGCCGACCGCCGCCCGGACGCCGTGCTCGGCGCCGGCTCGCTGATGTGCGTGTGCGGGCTGGCCGCGGTGCTGCTGCTGGCACGCCCGGGCGAGGAGAGCACGACGTTCGTCCGCGGCCCGGCACCGGTGGTGCTGGCGCTGACCCTGGCCGCGCTGACCGTGCTGGGGCTCGCGGTGTCGGTGCTGGCGCCCGGCGCGCTGCGGGTCCTCGGGCTCGCCGTCGCCACCGGCGTGCTCTACGGCGTCACCGCCGGGCTGATGAAGGTCGTGGCCGGGCAGGCGCGGGACGGCCTCGCCGCACCGTTCACCCACCCGGTGCTGTACGTGGGGTGCGTGGTCGGGCCGCTGGGGTTCCTGCTCAGCCAGAACACCTTCCAGCGCGGCGAGTTCCTCACCCCGGCGCTGGCCGTGATCACCGCGCTGGACCCGCTCGTCGGTGTCGCCATCGGCGTGTGGTGGCTCGGCGAGAGCGTGACCGCCGACCCGGCCGCGCTCGCCGGCGCCGGCCTGGCCGGTCTCGTCGTGATCGCCGGCATCGTCGTGCTGTCCGCCAGGGCGGCGCGCCTGACTCCACGGGAGGTCCGGTGAAACAGGTGCTCGTGGTGTCCGCGACGATGGGCGAAGGGCACAACGCGACCGGCCGCGCCCTCGCCGAGGCCGTGCACCGGCTGTGGCCCAGTGCGGAAATCCGCTGGCTCGACGCCCTCGACGTGATGGGTCCCGGCGTCGGCCCGCTGTTCCGGCAGATCTACGTCACCAACGTGCGCCGCACGCCGTGGCTGTACGAGTTCTTCTACGCGGCGCTGTGGCGCTCCCGCTGGTTCGCCGCCGCCTGCAAGCGCTTCACGGGCGCCTGGTGCGGCCGCCGCCTGGCGCGGGTCGTCGGGGAACCGGACCTGGTGCTGTCCACCTACCCACTGGGCACCGCAGGCCTGGAGTGGCTGCGCCGCCGCGGCCTGCTGCGCGCCCCGGTGGGCGCGTGGATCTCCGACTTCGCGCCGCACCCGTTCTGGGTGTGCGGGCGGATCGACCGCAACCTCGTCATGCACCCGGTCGCGATCCCGCCCGCCGTGCGGTGCGTGCCCGACGCGCCCGTCGCGGTGTCCGCGCCGCCGGTGCGCGGCGAGTTCCGGCCCGGCGACCGTAACGCCGCGCGCCGCAGGCTGGGGCTGCCGCCGGATACGTTCGTGGCCTTGGTGTCCTGCGGTTCGCTCGGGTTCGGCCAGGTCTCCTCCGCCGCCCGCGAACTGCTCGCCGCAGACCCCTCGGTGGTGCCCGTGGTGGTGTGCGGCCGCAACGAGCGCCTGGCGCGGTCACTGCGGCGGCTCGCCGACCCGCGCCTGCGCGTGCTCGCCTGGACCGACGAAATGGCCGCCTGGACCGTCGCCGCCGACGTGGTGGTCACCAATGCCGGCGGCGCCACCGGGCTGGAAGCGCTGGCCTGCGGCCGTCCCGTGCTGATGCACCGGCCGATCGCCGCGCACGGCCGAGCGAACGCCCGTCTCATGGCCGAAGCCGGGCTCGCGGTCGTGTGCGAGGCCGACGGCGAACTCGCGGCGGCGGTCCGGCGGATGCTCGACACCCCGGAACTGCGGAAGTCGATGGCCGAGTCCGCGGCCCGGCACCTGGAGTCCGCCGGCGACCTCGGCTCCGCGCTACGCGCGCTCGCGGCGGTGTGACCCCAGGAAGTGGTCCAGCACCATCGACGCGCCGATGCCGAACATCCACACGTCCTTGGCGATCGCGACGCCCTGCTCGGTGGGCTGGATCGAGCCCTCCTGCCGCAGGCCCGGCGTGCGCGCGTACAGGCCGAGCAGCCCGGCCGAGAACGCGGTGAGGCCGGCGCCTGCCACCAGCGGCGGCACCGCCGGGATCAGCAGCATCGCGCCCAGCGCGATCTCGCCGGCCGACAGCGCCCGGACGAACTTCTCCGGCGGCACGCGCTTCACCGGCGGGTACGTGCCCGCGGCGAACCCGTGCAGCTGCGCCGTCGTCGTCTCGTCGGCCTTCCGCTTGGCCAAGCCCGAGTTCAGGACGAAGGCCCCGGTCACCAGCCGGACCGGGATGTGCCACGCCTCGATCCGAACCCAGCGTGCCCGACGTCTCGTGCGCATCGCTCACCTCCGTTGGTGATTGCTGTCCAAGCCCAACCTACGCGCTTGCCAGAACCAGGCGGGCCGTCACATCCTGGAGGTTTCCGGGCAGCGCGGAGGTGCGAACGGCCGGTGCTGCCCACACCGGAGGTGGTCGCGACGTGACCGAAGTGCTGTTCCCGATGCTGTCGGAGAAGGACCCGGACGCCGAGGGTGTGGTGGCGACCTGGTTCGTGCAGGACGGCGAGCGCGTCGCCGAGGGCGACCTGCTCGCGGAGGTCGCCGTGGACAAGGTCGACGTCGAGATCTCCTCGCCCGCCGCCGGGGTCGTGCGGCTGCTGGCCAAGGAGGGCGACGCCCTCGTGCAGGGCGCGCTGATCGCCCGCGTCGAGTGAACGGGTTTCCGGTGCCACCCGATCGGGAAGACCGGACGATGCGGTGCAGGTTCTGCGACACCCCGCCCGCGGCCGGTGAGCGCCGCGTCCCCGGGCCGGCCGGCCCGATCTGCGCGCGCTGCGTGGAAACCGGTCTCGGTCTCGTCCGCGACGGACAGCCGCGCACCAGCCGCGGCGGCACCGACCTGGAACGGCTGCGGAGCGGGGGAGAGCCGTGCGAGTTCTGCGACCGCACCGACCGGCGCACCTTCCTCGGCTTCACCCGCAGCCTCCCGCGCATGCGGTGCGCCCAGACGGGCGCCGTGATCTGCGACGACTGCCTCGACCGCAGCGGCAACCTGCTCAACCAGGCGCTGCGCCACGTGTGAGGAACCCGCTGGGCGCGGACCCGGTCTCGCGGCGGAACATCACGGCGAACGCGGCCGGCGTGTCGTACCCGAGCGCCGAGGCCACCGCCGTCACGGTGGCGCCGGCGGCGAGCAGCCGGATCGCGTGCAGGGCGCAGGCGCGCTGGCGCCACCGCTGGTAGGTCAGCCCGGTCTCGGCGCGGAAGAGCCGGTTGAGGGTGCGCTCGGACAGGTGCAGGCGGGCCGCCCACGCAGACAGCGGCACATGCACGTCCGGGCGCCGGTGGAAATCCAGGCACAGCGCGCGTAGCCGGGCGTGGCGGGGCAACGGCAGGTCGAACGGCAGCGGGGCGAGGGCCTGGATCTCGTGCCGGATCAGCTCCATCACCGCGGCGTCGCGCCCGTGCCGCGGGTACTCCGGTTCGGCGTCGACGGCGGCGCGCAGCAGTTCCCGCAGCAGCGGTGAGACCGCGACGACCCGGCAGCGGGTGGGGAACCACGGCACCGCCGCGGGTTCGAGGTAGAGGCTGCGGGTGCTGACGCCGCGCATCAGGACCTGGTGGCGAGTCCGCGGCGGGATGAGGACCGCGCGGTCGGCGGGCACGGTCCAGGTGCCGTCGGCGGTTTCCACCTCCATCAGCCCGGTCGCGCCGTGCAGGAACTGGGCGCGCCGGTGCTCGTGGAACTCCAGCAGGTGGTCCGGCGGGTAGTCGGTGCCGATCGCCAGCACGTCCCGGTCGAGGCCGTCGACGTCGGCGAGGGGAACGTTGCGCACCTGTCGGATTCTCGATGACCGGTGGCGGTTCGTCGAATGCCCGCCACCGCGGCCGGGTCCTAGCGTGCCGGACGTGGTGTCCTTCTCCGTCCTGCTCGCGTTCGGCTGCCTCACCGGCGTGACCACCGTGTTGTTCGGCTTCGGCGGCGGCTTCCTCACGGTGCCCGTGGTGTTCGCCGTGACCGGGCAGATGCATGTCGCGGTCGCGACCTCGGCGGCGGTGATGGTGGTCAACTCATTGGCCGCCACGCTCGCCCAGGCCAGGGCGGGCCGCCTGCGCCGGGACCGAGTGTGGCCGCTGGCCGGGTTCATCGCGGCCGGCGCGGCGCTCGGCGCGCTGACCACGACCCGCCTGCCGGAACCCATCCTGCACGCCGCGTTCGTCGCCTACCTGCTGATCACGATCGCGGATTGCTTGCTGCGCAGCGGATTCCTCGACCGCGGCGCCGGTCCCGGCGGGCTGGGCCCGGTCGCCCGCACGGCAGGCGGGGTCGGGATCGGCGTGGTCGCCAGCGCGCTCGGCGTCGGCGGGAGCGTGCTGACCGTGCCCCTGTTGCGGCGCAGCGGCCTGCCGATGACCGAGGCGACCGCGATCGCGAACCCGCTCAGCGCGCCGGTCGCCGTCGTCGCCACGGTGGTCTACGCCGTGTCGGCGGACGGCCCCACCGGGTACGTCGACGTCGCCGCCGCGGGCCTGCTGCTCGCCGGTTCGCTGCCCGCGATCGCGATCACCCGCCGCGTGACCGGCCGGATCCCGGACCGCGTGCACGCCATCGCCTACGTGGCGCTGCTGGTGGCCGTGACGATCGCGGTGATCGTCACGGCCTGAGCGCTCAGCCCCGCGCCGTCCACCAGGCGCGGCCCTGTTCGGGCAGCGTGGAGATCGGGTCGTAGAACGGGTAGCGGCGGCGCAGCGCCTCGGGGTCGTCGTGTTCGATTCCGGTGCGGTAGTTCTTCGTCCAGTAGGAGATGCCGCGCTCGCGGTCGTACTCGGCGACCTGGTGCACCCAGCGCTTCCCGACGTAGGGCACGTCGCACACGATGCGGGGCGTCGCGTAGCCCGGGAGGTAGCCCATGATCGCGTGCTGCAGCTCCTGCGCCTCCCACACCGCCAGCCGCCAGTGCTCGGCGTTGGGGATCATGTCGCACAGGTAGAAGTAGTACGGCAGGATGTTCGCCTCGCCCTGCAGCGCGAAGCACAGGTCCAGCAGCGCGGCCGGGGTCGCGTTCACCCCGCGCATCAGCACCCCCTGGTTGCGCACGTCCCGCACCCCGACCTCCAGCGCGGTCCGCGCCGCCTCGGCGACGAGCGGCGTCACCGACTGGACGTGGTTGACGTGCGTGTGGATCGCCAGGTTCACCCCGCGCCGCCGCGCCGTGCCCGCCACCCGCTCCAGCCCCTCGACGATCTTGGGCTGCAGCCAGTGCTGCGGCAGCCCGGCCAGCGCCTTGGTCGCCAGCCGGATGTCACGCACCGTCTCGATGTCCAGCAGTCGCATCAGGAACGACTCCAGCTGGTGCCACGGCACGTTCGCCACGTCCCCGCCGGAGACCACCACGTCCCGCACGCCCGGCGTGCGGCGCAGGTAATCGATCATCGCGTCCTGGCGGTCCACCGGCTTGAGGTCCAGCTTGTGCTTGACCACCTGCTCGGTCGAGTTGCCCACCAGGTCCATCCGGGTGCAGTGGCCGCAGTACTGGGGGCAGGTCGACAGCAGCTCGGCCAGCACCTTGGTGGGGTAGCGGTGGGTCAGGCCCTCCACCACCCACATCTCGGCCTCGTGCAGCGAGTCGCGCGCCGAGTGCGGGTGGCTGGGCCACTCCGGGTCGCGGTCGCTGCGCACCGGCAGCATGTAGCGGCGGACGGGGTCGGCGTAGAACGCCTCGGTCGAGTCCACCGTCATCGTGTTGAGCATCTGCGGCGGCACCAGCATCGACATCGTCGCCAGCTCGCGCTGGTCGGCGGCCAGGTCGTCGTAGAACCGCTCCTCGACCAGGTCCCCGAGCACCGCGCGCAGCTGCTTGATGTTGCGCACGCAGTGCACGCGCTGCCACTGGGCGTCCCGCCACTGCGCCTCGGTCACCTCCCGCCACCCGGGGAACCGGCGCCAGTCCGGTTCGGCCAGCTCGGTGCGGCGGTAGGCGTAGGGCTGCTCGGCGACATCGGTGTCGGCGGGGGAGACTTCCTGGATCGCAGTCATCTCTGCTCCTCGTCGGCGCTGTGGCGTCAAAACTTCCGGTGAAAGTGACAATACGACGTAAAAGCTTTCGTCGCGACCCATCGTGCACACTCGACACCGTGACCGACGACAGCACCACGCTCCTGCTGGGCGGGCGGATCCATTCGCCCAGCAACCCCGACGCCACCGCGATGGCGGTCAAGGACGGCACCATCGTCTGGATCGGCCAGGACGGCCCCGGCCGCGCCCTGCACCCGGACGCCCGCGTCGAAGACCTCGACGGCGCGTTCGTCGCCCCCGGCTTCGTCGACGCCCACGTGCACGCCACCGCCACCGGCCTCCACCTGGCCGGAGTCGACCTCGGCGGGATCACCGACGCCGCCGGCCTGCTCGCCGCGATCCGCGCCGCCGCCCGCCCCGGCGAGGTCCTGATCGCCCACGGCTGGGACGAGACCACCTGGACCGCGGACCGGCTGCCCAGCCGCGCCGAGATCGACGAAGCCGCCGCAGGGGTCCCCGTCTACCTCAGCCGCGTCGACGTCCACTCCGCCCTGGTTTCCACCGCGCTGGTCGAACTCGCCCCCGCCGCCCCCGCCGCCCGCGACGCCGCAGGCTGGTCCCCGGACGGGCCGCTGACCCGCGACGCGCACCACCACGTCCGCGCCGCCGTGCGCGCCGCGCTCACCCGCGAGCAACGCCGCCGCGCCCAGGAGGCCTTCCTCCGCCTGGCCGCCGCCCGCGGCATCGTCAGCGTCCACGAATGCGCCGGGCCCGACATCTCCGGCGAGGACGACCTCGCCGACCTCCTCGCCCTCGCCGCCGAACCCGGCCATCCCGAGGTGATCGGCTACTGGGGTGAGCTCGACGCCGTCGACACCGCCCGCCGCCTCGGCGCACGCGGCCTGGCCGGCGACCTGTTCGCCGACGGCGCGCTGGGCTCCCACACCGCCGCCCTGCACGAGCCCTACCTCGACGAACCCGGCTCCACCGGCGCCCGCTACCTCGACGCCGACACCATCGCCGGGCACCTGATCGCCTGCACCGAAGCCGGACTGCAGGCCGGATTCCACGTCATCGGCGACGCCGCCGTGGCCGAGGTCGTGCGCGGCTTCGAGCTCGCCGAGAAGACCGTCGGGCAGCGGGCGCTGGCCGGTGGCCGCCACCGCCTCGAGCACCTCGAAATGATCGACGCCGAGCAGGCCAAGGCGCTGGCCGGCTGGGGCGTCACCGGCTCCATGCAGCCCCAGTTCGACGCCCTGTGGGGCGGGACGGCGGGCATGTACGCCCAGCGGCTGGGCCCCGGGCGCGCCGCGGCCATGAACCCGTTCGCGATGCTCGCCGCCGAGGGGGTCCTGCTCGCGTTCGGCTCCGACTGCCCGGTCACCCCGCTGCAGCCCTGGGACAGCGTCCGCGCGGCCGTCCACCACCGCACGCCCGGCTCCGGCCTGTCCGCGCGCGCCGCCTTCACCGCCCACACCCGGGGCGGCCACCGCGCGGCGGGCGTCAACGACGGCCTCACCGGCAGCCTGGTGCCCGGCGCACCCGCGCACTACGCCGTCTGGGACGCCGCCGACCTCGTCGTCGCCGCGCCGGACTCCCGGGTCCAGCGCTGGTCCACCGACCCGCGCTCGCGC
The DNA here is from genome assembly GCF_000473265.1 of Amycolatopsis thermoflava N1165. Lineage (NCBI taxonomy): Bacteria > Bacillati > Actinomycetota > Actinomycetes > Pseudonocardiales > Pseudonocardiaceae > Amycolatopsis > Amycolatopsis thermoflava. Next base: position 1,547,884 of record NZ_KI421511.1, on the reverse strand, counting down.
GTCCCCGCGCTGCCGCCGCTCGACCCGGACGCTCCGCTGCCCACCTGCCTGCGCACGGTCCGGGGCGGTGAGGTGCTCTACGACGCGTTCACCTCCGCGGCCTAGAGTTCATCGCGTGGCAGCACCAGTGGCCGAGTCCGCCGAGCCGTCGGCACCCACCCAGAAGAAGCGGCAGTGGCGGCCTTGGCTGCTGCGCCTCGCGCTCGCCGCGGCGTCGGGGTTCGTGTTCTACCTCGCCTTCGCGCCCCGCGACCTGTGGTGGCTCGCGCCGCTGGGCTTCGCCGGTCTAGGTCTGGCGCTGCGCGGGCGGCGGTTCTGGGGCGGCCTCGGCTACGGCTTCACGTTCGGGCTCGGCCTGTACCTGCCGCTGCTGTTCTGGCTGCAGGACTTCCTCGGCCGCGGCTTCGGCCCCGCACCGTGGGTCGCGTTGTCCGCCGCGCTGGCCGCCTACCTCGGGCTCGCCGCCGCCCTCTGCACCGTCGTCGCCCGCCTGCCCGGCGCTCCGGTGTGGATGGCGGCGGTGATCATCGCCAGCGAGACCCCGCGCAGCTGGTGGCCCTTCGGCGGGTTCCCGTGGGGCCGCGTCGCGTTCAGCCAGCCCGAGGGGGCGTTCACCCCGCTCGCCTCGATCGGCGGCGCGCCGCTGACCGGGTTCGCCGTCGTGCTCACCGGGTTCGGGCTGGCCGCGCTGCTCGCGCACGCCGCCCGCCGCGACCGGCGCGCGCTCCGCCTGCCCGTGATCGCCACGGTCGTCCCGGTGATCGCCGGGCTCGCGCTGTGGCCCACGATCGGCACCGGCGCCCAGGCCGGCAGCCGCACGGTGGCCACGGTGCAGGGCAACGCGCCCGACGTCGGCCTCGACCTGATCAACGAGTCGGCCACCCTGCGCGCCAACCACCTCGCCCAGAGCGAGGTCCTGCGCGCGGCGATCCGCTCCGGCGCCGTGCCCACGCCGGACCTCATCGCGTGGCCGGAGACCGCCACCGACCTCACCACCACCGACCCGGTGCTCGACCAGATGGTGCGGGAACTCGGCATCCCCACCCTGATCGGCGCCCGCTACCGCGAGCCGGGGCAGCGCACCCGCAACACCGAGTTCGTGTGGGACCCGGCCACCGGCCGCGGCGAGAACTACACCAAGCAGGAACTGGTGCCCTTCGCCGAGTTCGTCCCGGCCCGCTCGATCGCCCGCTGGTTCACGCCCTTCGTCGACGACACCGGCGACATGCAGGCCGGGTCCACCCCGGCGGTGCTCGACATCGCCGGCACCCGGGTCGCCGTGCCCATCTGCTACGAGATCGCCTACGACTACGTCTCCCGCGACGCGGTGAACGACGGCGCCCAGCTGATCGTGCTGCCCACCAACAACGCCTGGTACGGCCACAGCGAAATGACCTACCAGCAGCTGGCGATGGCGCGGCTGCGGGCCGTCGAGCACGGCCGCGCGGTCGTCGTGTCGGCCACCAGCGGGGTCAGCGCCCTGGTCGAACCGGACGGCACCGTCACCCAGTCGACCAGCCAGTTCACCGCCGCGTCCCTGGTCGGAGATGTGCCGCTGCGCACACAGGCTACGCTGTCGGATCGACTCGGGGCGTCCACGGAGTACGGGCTGGTCGGGGCGGCGCTCGCCGCCATCCTGGCCGGGCTCGTCCTGCGCGTCCGCACCCGGGCGACGAGCACGACGGCGACCAGGGCGGAGTGAGGTTCTCCGCGGGGGAGGAACAAGGGGATGGCGCACGCGCCACGGGCGGCCCGACCGATCGATCCGGTGCTGGTGGTGATCCCGACCTACAACGAGCGGGACAACCTGCCACTCATCCTGGACCGGCTGCACCGGGCGCTGCCCGAGGTGCACGCCCTGGTGGTCGACGACGGCAGCCCGGACGGCACCGGGGAGCTCGCGGACAAGATCGCCGCCGGCGACGACCGCGTCCACGTGCTGCACCGCACCGAGAAGGCCGGCCTCGGCGCCGCCTACGTGGCCGGGTTCCGATGGGGCCTGGAACGCGACTACCGCACGATCGTCGAGATGGACGCCGACGGCTCCCACGCGCCCGAGGACCTGCCGCGGATGCTGGCCGCCCTCGGCGACACCGACCTGGTGCTCGGCTCCCGCTACGTGCCCGGTGGCAGCCTGGTGAACTGGCCCAAGCACCGGGAACTGCTCTCCCGCGCGGCCAACCTGTACTCGCGGCTCGCCCTGGGCGTGCGGATCAAGGACGTGACCGCGGGGTTCCGCGCCTACCGGCGTGAGGTGCTGGAGAAGCTCCCGCTGGACGAGATCGCCTCGCGCGGCTACTGCTTCCAGATCGACCTCGCCTGGCGCACCGTCCGCACCGGCTTCGACGTGGTCGAGGTGCCGATCACCTTCACCGAGCGGGAGATCGGCCAGTCGAAGATGAGCAGCGCCATCATCCGCGAGGCCCTGCTGCGCGTGGGGTTGTGGGGTGCCCGCTACCGGGCCGAGCAGGTGCGGTCGCTGCTGCGCCGCCGCTGACCCGTCGGCCCCGTTTCGCGCCAGAACCGCGCACTACTGTCCGTGTGCCGTCGCCCGGTCGGCCCCGTGCCGACGGGCGACGGCGGGGGCGTTTTCTACTGTCGGTCGTCGAACGCGACCTGCTGTTCTGCGCCATTGCGGTGACATTCCGGCTGGTCCGATAACCGATCACTGCCGAGGGTAACTGGAGGTCGAGCCGCCGAGCCCGTTGCGGCGACATCGATGGACCCGACTGAGCAGAACGACGTCTTCGTCGGCGTCGGGTTCCCCTCAAACCGCCGGCCGTCCGCCGGCGCCTCCAGTGAAGGAACCACCATGACCGAAATCGGCACGCGCTACTTCGCGGACTGGGCCGGGCACACCCTCTACCACACCAGCGGGGAGAAGATCGGCCACGTCGAGGAGCTGTGGACCGACGACGAGCAGGGCCACCCCACCTGGCTCACGGTGCGCACCGGCCTGTTCGGCACCCACGACTCCCTGGTGCCCGTCCAGGGGGTGCGCCCACGCGACGACGGCGACCTGGAGACGACCTACCCCAAGGACCTGATCAAGGACGCGCCGCGGGTGACGCCCGACCCGACGGCCCAGGGCCGCCACATCGACGAGAGCGAGGAGCAGCGGCTCTACCGCCACTACCAGGTGCCGCAGCAGGCGGAACCCGCGCGGGAGACGACCGGCCGGGACATCTCCGGCCCCGCCACCGACGACGCCATGACACGGTCGGAGGAGCGGCTACGGGTCGGCACCGAGCAGCGCGAACGCGGCCGCGCCCGGCTGCGCAAGTACGTGGTCACCGAGACCGAGCAGGTCCAAGTCCCGGTGACCCGGGAGGAAGTGCGCGTCGAGCGGGAACCGATCACCGACGCCAACCGGGGCCAGGCCATGGACGGGCCCGCCATCTCCGAGGAGGAGCACGAGGTCGTTCTGCGCGAAGAGCGGCCGGTGGTCGACACCGAAGCCGTGCCGGTCGAGCGGGTGCGGCTGGCCAAGGAAGAGGTTCAGGACACCGAGACCGTGGCGGGCGAAGTCCGCAAGGAGCACATCGAAGCCGACACCGGGCGGGAGCGCCGCGCCTGAGCGGGCTGCCCTGGACAGGCGAAGGCCCCCGTGGCGGGAGGACACGGGGGCCTTCGGTGTGGTGGGAGAGGCAGAAGCGCTACGCCGACTTGGACGTACGCCGTCCCTTCAGCTCAGCGAGACGCTCGTTCAGCAGTTCCTCGAGCTCGGGAATGCTCCGCCGCTCGAGCAGCATGTCCCAGTGCGTGCGCGGCGGCTTGACCTTCTTCTGCTCGGGCTGCGCGCCATCGACGATCTCGGACTCGCTGCCGTGCAGGCGGCACTCCCACACCGAGGGGATCTCGGCGTCGTCGGAGAAGGGCACCTCGAACTCGTGGTTCTTCGGACACGCGTATCGCACCGTACGGCGCGGGGCCAGATCGTGATTGCGGTCGGTCTCGTAGCTGACCGCTCCCAGCCGGCTTCCACGGAGAACACGGTCGGCCATGATGACGTCCTTTCAGTCGGCTCCGGGTCTAGAGCCAGGGTGATGCTCACCCTATGCAACGGCTACTGGCAACTGGGAATTCCCACAGCACCATGTCGTTACTCACGATGAGCTGAATCACCCCTCGGCAACAGCTTCCTCTGTTGAGAGTCGATTCGGTGCGCGACGTGACGCGGATGTGGGGGTCTTCTTGGCATATTCCCCCGTGCGGGGGAAGGGCTGATCCGTTCAGGTCAGCCGCAGCTGACCGTGTTGCGGCGACGCGGGCCCCAGGTCGCCGAGGCGGAAGTGGCGGCGACATAGTACTTGATAACGCAAGGTAGCCAATTCCGTCTCCCAGTGTGGTGAACTTGCGTTTTCAACTACCCCCGGAGCGGTGTCGGCGACCACCACGGTGTCACCCTCCCGGAGGACTTCGCCGTCAGCCACCCGGGCGTTGAACCGCCCCGGCGCGCCACACCAGCACAGCACCTCCACCTGCACCGGCTGCAGGTCGTCGGCCAGTTCGAACAACCGCTGGGCGCCGGGGAAGAGACGGCTGCGGAAGTCGGTGGCGATCCCGAAGCAGTACACGTCCAGGGACACCTCGTCGGCCAGTTCGGCCAGCTGCTCGACCTGCGCCGCGGACAGGAACTGCGCCTCGTCCACGATCAGGTAATCCAGCGGGCGCCCGGCGACCCACTCGCGGCGCACCAGCTGCCGCAGGTCGGTGTCCGCGCCCACCTCGGTCGCCTCGCGGGTGATCCCGATCCGGCTGCTGATCCGCGGCTCACCCGACCGGTCGTGCCGCACCAGCAGCATCCCGCGCCTGCCCTGCCGGGCGTGGTTGTGGTTGATCTGCAGCGCGAGCGTGGACTTGCCGCAGTCCATCGGGCCGTAGCAGAACCGCAGCCTGCCCCGCGCCGGCGTGCCCGACCCGTTGCGGGAGGGCAGCGGGGACAGGGCGTCGGTCGGGTCCGGATCGGTGTCGCCAAGGGTGCTCACGACCGACGACCCTATCCAGCCCCGCGACGGGCTCCCTTGATCGGGTGAAAACAGCGGAGCAGCCGCGTCCGGTTGCCGATGACAGGGGAGCGGGGAGCAAGGGGAGGGTTTTTGTCCGGTTTCCGGGGTGTTCGCAGGCCTGCGCGCGTGTCACCGACCCCCTGCGACCCGTCGATGCTGGTACTGCTGAGGCTGGTGTGACAGTTGAGGTTCGTGGTGCGCGAACTTACGGTGACCGCATGAGAAAGCCCCGCTGGAGACCCTCGGCCCGCGCCGGAGCCCGTCTCGCGCTCGCCGCGCTGCTGGCCCTGGGGGCCCAGCTGGTCGCCGTCCCGTCCGCGTCGGCCGACCCCAGCGCCGCGACCTGGCTCAAGCTGCGCATGTGCGAGTCCAGCAACCGCTACACCGTCAACACCGGCAACGGGTACTACGGCGCCTACCAGTTCGACCTGCCCACCTGGCGCAGCGTCGGCGGCCAGGGCCGCCCGGACCTCGCCACCCCCGCCGAGCAGGACTACCGCGCCCTCTACCTCTACCGCATGCGCGGTTGGCAGCCCTGGGAGTGCGCCGGCATGCTCGGGCTGCGCAACGACAAGGACGCCCGCAGCAAACGCGTCCCCACCTACGCCGAGAGCGCCTACATCGGCGGCGGCCCCGTCCCGGCCCCGGTCGCCGGCGCCAAGCCCGCCTGGCCCGGCGTCGTCTACGCCTACGGCGACTGCGCCGAAGCCCTCAAGACCTTCCAGCTGCGGATGAACGCCTTCGGCTACGGCTTCACCGGCACCGGCTGCTACTACGACAAGACCCGCGACGCGGTGCTGGACCTGCAGCGCGCCAACGGCATCAACGACTCCGGCCGCCTCGGCCCCAAGACGTGGAACGCGGCGTGGGAGGGCAAACCGCCCCGTTAGGTCTCCCCGCGGCAGAGGTGGGCGCGGGTGGCTAAGTGGCGCCGTGGAGCCGGGGCGGGCGCGAGGTGGCTAGTCGGCGGGCGGCCAGGCGCCGCGCTCGGTGAGCACCTCACGCAGCACGTCCGGCCGGTCGGTGACGATGCCGTGCACCCCGAGGCCGAGCAGCCGCTCCATGTGCGCCCGCTCGTTGATCGTCCACGCGTGCACCTCGACACCGGCCCGCTCGGCGCTGCGCACGAACCCGCGGTCGATCACCGTCATCGCGCCCTGCCGGGACGGCACCTGCGCCATCTCGCCCCGGCGCAGGAAGCCCAGCCGCGCCCACGGCAGCCACCCGCTGGCCCACAGCACGGCCGCCGACCGCGGGCCCATCGAAGTGATCAGCTTCGGCCCGGCCAGTTTGCGGATCGCGGCCAGCCGGTTGTCGGAGAACGCCGCCGCCGCGACCCGGTCGATCGCGCCCATCCGCTCGACAGTCTTGACGAACGGCACGATCGCCCGGTCGCTCTTGACGTCGATGTTGAACCGCGTCTGCGGCAGCTCCTCCAGGACGTCCTCCAGCCGCGACACCGGCACCCGGCCGCCGACCTTCGCGCGGGAGACCGCGGACCAGGTCTGCTTCGCGATCGGGCCGTGGGCGTCGGTGGTCCGGTCCAGCAGCGCGTCGTGGTGCACCACGACCACGCCGTCGGCCGTGGCGTGCACGTCGGTCTCGACGTAGGCGTAGCCCTCGGCGACCGCGCGCTGGAAGGCGGGCAGCGAGTTCTCCAGCCCGTCGAGCTCGTCCAGGTGCCACCCGCGGTGGGCGAACGCGCGGGGAAGGGTGCCGCTCAGGTACGGGTGGTTGATCTGCACCCGACCAGTGTGGGGCATCGGCGTGGCCGAGGCATGAGTTCCGCGTGGCCGGTTAGGGTCTGCTGCGTGAGCGGACAGGTGGACCAGATCGAAGCGTCACGTGACGTTTCCGCGCGCCGGCGGCGGCCCGGCGCCGTCCTGCACTGCGGCTGGTGCGGCCGGCCGATCGAGCAGGGGAGCACCGGCCGTCGCCGCCGGTACTGCGGCCAGTCCTGCCGCCAGCGCGCCTACGAACGCCGGGTCGCCGTCCAGCGCAGCGGCCTGCCCGAGGACGCCGTGGTGCTGTCCGACACCGAGCTGACCGCGCTGCAGGACCGCCTCTTCCAGCTGCGCTGCGCCGCCGAAGACGTCGTCACGGCCGTCGACGACGGCGCCGACCCCGGCGAGTTGCGCCGCATGGCACTCGAACTCGCCGAAACGGCCCGCGACCTCGAACGGCTGCGCTGAACCCACCCGCCACCACGGGCCGCGGCGGCCAGTGACCGGCGACATCCGCGCGCGATGTGCCGAACCGGCCGCACGAGGCCGCCCGTTATGGCACGATTCGGCAGTGACCAGGAGTTCCACCCAGGCTCAGCGCCTCCGCGACCTCGCGATGCTGCGCCGGGTCAAGGACCGGATCGACCGCGAGTACGCCCAGCCCCTCGACGTCGAGGCGCTCGCCCGCGGGGTGAACGTCTCCGCCGGGCACCTCAGCCGCGAGTTCAAGCGCGCCTACGGCGAATCGCCCTACTCCTACCTCATGACCCGGCGCATCGAACGCGCGATGGCGCTGCTGCGCCGCGGCGACATGAGCGTCACCGAGGTCTGCTTCGCCGTCGGCAGCTCGTCGCTGGGCACCTTCAGCACCCGCTTCACCGAGCTGGTCGGCATGCCGCCCAGCGCCTACCGCGCCGAGGCCGCGGAGGCGACCGTGGGCATGCCGCCGTGCGTCGCGAAACAGGTCACCAGACCGATCAGGAATCGAGAAGCGCCGCCCGTGGCCCGCAAATAACCTGACGGCCATGGACATCAGCATTCACGCCACCTACCTCCCGCACAACGACCGGGACGCCGCCATCGCCTTCTACCGCGACGTCCTCGGCTTCGAGGTCCGCAACGACGTCGGCTACAACGGCATGCACTGGATCACCGTCGGCCCGCCCGGGCAGGACGTCTCCATCGTGCTGTACCCGCCGGAGGCCACCCCCGGCATCACCGACAGCGAGCGCGCGGCCATCACCGAGATGATGGCCAAGGGCACCTTCGCCAGCATCAACCTGGCCACCAAGGACCTCGACGGCGTCTTCGAGCGCCTGCAGGCCCGCGACGCCGAGGTCGTCCAGGAACCGGTCGACCAGCCCTACGGCGTGCGCGACTGCGCCTTCCGCGACCCGGCGGGCAACATGGTCCGCCTCCAGCAGCTCGCCTGACACCCCCACCCGTGGTGGCGGCCGCCCGGCCGCCACCACCCACCGCACACCACGGGAGACCCGATGACCAAGGCCACCAGGAAGAACACGCAGGGGCCTGCCACCCACGCCGCCGACAGCCACGACCGCATCCGGGTCCACGGCGCGCGGGAGAACAACCTCAAGGACGTCAGCGTCGAGCTGCCCAAGCGCAGGCTGACCGTGTTCACCGGCGTGTCCGGCTCGGGCAAGAGCTCCCTGGTGTTCGGCACGATCGCCGCGGAGTCGCAGCGGCTCATCAACGAGACCTACAGCGCCTTCGTTCAGGGCTTCATGCCGACGCTGTCCAGACCCGAGGTCGACGTCCTCGACGGCCTCACCACCGCGATCATCGTCGACCAGGAGCGGATGGGCGCCAACCCGCGCTCCACCGTGGGCACCGCCACCGACGCCAACGCGATGCTGCGCATCCTGTTCAGCCGCCTCGGCAAGCCGCACATCGGCTCACCCCAGGCGTTCTCCTTCAACGTCGCCTCCATCAGCGGCGCGGGCGCGGTCACCGTGGAACGCGGCGGCCGCACGGTCAAGGAACGCCGCAGCTTCAACATCACCGGCGGCATGTGCCTGCGCTGCGAGGGCATGGGCCGGGTCTCCGACATCGACCTGACCCAGCTCTACGACGAGAACAAGTCCCTCAACGAGGGCGCGGTCACCATCCCCGGCTACAGCATGGACGGCTGGTACGGCCGCATCTTCCGCGGCTGCGGGTTCTTCGACCCGGACAAGCCGATCAAGAAGTTCACCAAGAAGCAGCTCGACGACCTGCTCTACAAGGAACCGACCAAGATCAAGGTCGACGGCATCAACCTGACCTACTCCGGCCTGGTCCCGACCATCCAGAAGTCGATGCTGTCCAAGGACAAGGAGGCGATGCAGCCGCACATCCGCGCCTTCGTGGAACGCGCGGTCACCTTCGCCACCTGCCCCGAGTGCGACGGCACCCGCCTGTCCGCCGAGGCCCGGTCGTCGAAGATCGCGGGCAAGAACATCGCCGACGTGTGCGCCATGCAGATCAGCGACCTCGCCGAGTGGGTCAAGGGCCTGGACGAGCCGTCGGTGGCGCCGCTGCTGGAATCCCTGCGCCACACCCTGGACTCGTTCGTCGAGATCGGACTCGGCTACCTCAGCCTCGACCGGCCCGCGGGCACGCTCTCCGGCGGCGAAGCGCAGCGCACCAAGATGATCCGCCACCTCGGCTCCTCGCTCACCGACGTCACCTACGTCTTCGACGAGCCGACGATCGGGCTGCACCCGCACGACATCGAACGCATGAACAACCTGCTGCTGCAGCTGCGCGACAAGGGCAACACCGTGCTCGTCGTCGAGCACAAGCCGGAGGCCATCGCCATCGCCGACCACGTCGTCGACCTCGGCCCGCGCGCCGGCACCGAGGGCGGGGAAGTGGTGTACGAGGGCACCGTCGAGGGGCTGCGGGCCAGCGGCACGCTCACCGGGCGGCACCTGGACGACCGGGCGAGGCTGAAGCCGTCGGTGCGTGAGCCGTCCGGCGCGCTGGAGGTCCGGGGCGCGAACACCCACAACCTGCGTGACGTCGACGTGGACATCCCGCTCGGCGTGCTGGTCGTCGTCACCGGTGTCGCGGGCTCGGGCAAGAGCTCGCTCATCAACGGCTCGGTGTCCGGCCGCGACGGTGTCGTGACCGTCGACCAGGGCGCCATCAAGGGCTCGCGGCGCAGCAACCCCGCCACCTACACCGGGCTGCTCGAACCCATCCGCAAAGCCTTCGCCAAGGTCAACGGCGTCAAGCCCGCCCTGTTCAGCGCGAACTCCGAGGGCGCCTGCCCGACCTGCAACGGCGCCGGCGTGATCTACACCGACCTCGCGATGATGGCCGGCGTGGCCACCACCTGCGAGGAGTGCGAAGGCAAGCGGTTCCAGGCCGAGGTGCTGGAGTACAAGCTCGGCGGGCGCGACATCAGCGAGGTGCTCGCGATGCCGGTGGCCGAGGCGCTGGAGTTCTTCGGCGACGGCGAGGCGAAGGTGCCCGCCGCCCACAGGATCCTCACCCACCTGGCCGACGTCGGCCTCGGGTACCTGACGCTGGGGCAGCCGCTGACCACGCTGTCCGGCGGCGAGCGCCAGCGGCTCAAGCTGGCCACGCACATGGGGGAGAAGGGCGGCGTGCTGGTCCTCGACGAGCCGACCACCGGCCTGCACCTGGCCGACGTCGAGCAGCTGCTGGCCCTGCTGGACCGGCTCGTGGACTCCGGCAAGTCGGTCATCGTGATCGAACACCACCAGGCGGTGATGGCCCACGCGGACTGGATCATCGACCTGGGGCCCGGCGCGGGCCACGACGGCGGGCAGATCGTGTTCGAGGGCACCCCGGCCGAGCTGGTCGCCAAGAAGTCCACCCTCACCGGCGAGCACCTCGCCGAGTACGTGGCCTGATCGCGCCCCCGGGCATCCGGCCGCACGCCGGATGCCCGGGCGGTCGGACGACCGCGGCCGGCTCCCGCCACTGCGTGCAGCGCGGTGCGCAGCCCGACGCTCCAGACACCGATCCGTCCCAGGTCCACGGCGCTCACACTTGGTTCGCGCCGCCGTCGACGAACATCTCGATGCCCGTGACGAAGCTGCTGTGGCCGGAGGCGAGGAACACCCCGACGTCGGCGACCTCATCGGGCCGCCCCATCCGTCCCAACGGGACGGTGCCGGCGAGCGTCCGCTTCAACTCCACCGCTTCCTCGTCGCCGGCCGCGAGCCCGGTGATGCCCGGGGTGTCGATCGGGCCCGGGCTGATCGTGTTCACCCGGATCCCGCGGCCCTTGAGCTCGTTGGCCCAGGTCCGCGCGAACGAGCGGATCGCGGCCTTGGAGGCGCCGTAGACGCCGAACGCCTCGGTGCCCACGGTCGCGGCCGTCGACCCGGTGAGGATGACCGACGCGCCGTCGTTGAGCAGGGGGAGTGCCTTTTGGACGGTGAAGAGCGTGCCGCGCACGTTGGTGCCGAAGATTTCGTCGAAGTGCTGTTCGGTCACCTGGTCCAGGGTGGCGAACGAGCCGCCGCCCGCGTTGGCCCACAGCACGTCGATGCGCAGGCCCTGCTCGCCGATCGTGGCGTAGAGCCGGTCGAGGTCGGCGAGATCGGCGCTGTCCACGCGTACGGCGGTGACCTCGCCGTCGATCGTGGCGGCCGCCTCCTTCAGCGCGTCTTCGCGGCGGCCGGTGATGAACAGCCGGGCGCCTTCGGCGGCGAAGCGCCGCGCCGCGGCGAGGCCGATGCCGCTGGTGGCGCCGGTGATGACCGCGGTTTTACCGGTGAGAACCGTCATTTCCTCATTCCTGTCCGAAGGGGGCGGGCAGCGCGCCGTCGCGGCGACCGGTACGGGAAAATCGCCTGGCAACGCCGCCGTTCGCCCACGATCGACAGGTTACGAGACATGTCACCTAAACGCAACGAGCCGGACTGGCTCACCCCGGAGCAGCAGCGCGCCTGGCTCGCCTACATCCGCGTCCAGCTGCGTCTTCGCTACGAGATGAACCGCCAGTTGCAGGCCGACAGTGACATCTCTCTCGCCGACTACGACGTGCTGACCGCGTTGAGCGTCGCGCCCGAAGGGCGCCTGCAGATGACGGCGCTGGCGAACCACATCGGCTGGGAACGCACCCGCACCTCGCACCACGCCCGCCGCATGGAGGGCCGCGGGCTGCTCCGACTGCGACAGTCCACCGTGGACCGCCGCGCGATCGAGGTGAGCCTCAGCGACAAGGGGCGCGCCCTGCTCGCGGACGCCGCGCCCGGCCACGTGAAACTGGTGAAGGACCTGTTCTTCGCCGGCCTGTCCGAGGACCTGCTGCCGTCGCTGACCGAAGCGATGGAGGGCGTCTACGAGACCCTCCTGGCCCGCGGAACGCTGCCGCCACCCCCGGTGTAGCCCGGCACGCGGACGTCGTTCGTCTGGCGCCGCGAAGTCGTGGTGTTCACCCGGCCAGGGGGAGGAGTTGTCGCCGCGGATCCCGGATCGTGGGAGTAGACGGCGAGTGAGGGGGAGACATGACCGGCGAGCGCAGCGCCCCACCCCGGAGTCCGGGCCGATGACGTTCTCCGGGGTGATGGAGCACGTCGCACAGGGTTTCGAGGCGGCGGGGGCATTCGCGCTGGTCGCCGGACTGCTGTGGTCGCTGGTCGTCGCGGCTCGGCTGTGGCGGAAGGAGGGCAACCGCAGGGGGTACCGCGCGCTGCGGGAGACGTTCGGCGGGGTGCTGTTGCTGGGGCTGGAGATCCTCGTCGCGGCGGACCTGATCCGGACGGTAGCGGTCACGCCGACCCTGGAGAGCGTCGCCGTCCTAGGGCTGATCGTGCTGATCCGCACCTTCCTCAGTTTCTCCTTGCAGGTCGAAATCGACGGGGTCCCGCCCTGGCGGCGCGCCCTCGCCAGTGGGGCCACCACAATCGCCCGCGCCGCGCAGGCCAACCGGAGCACACCGGCTGTCAGCCGTAGCGCGGCCGTCACGGCATCGACGCAGGAGGAGTCATGATCAGGGCGGTCGGCGAGATCCTGGCCTTCGCGGCCGACCGGGCGTTCAGCCCACTTCCCGTCGGCACCATCGTGCTCGTGATGGTCTCCCGCCGGGCCAGGCGCCTGCAGGTCGCAGCGCTCGGGTTGTGGGTCCTCCTGGTAGCCACGTGAGGCCTCAGTCCCTCCCCGTCGCAGCCTCCCCGTCATGCGCCGATAATGCACATTATGTCAAGTAGAGTGCCGAGAGGGCTGGTGCGGGGCTTCCCCGGTGAAGATGACCCCGCCTCGCGACGGGGCCCGTGGCACAGTCTTCACCGTGGTGCTGGACGACCTGCCGGACTGGTTACCGGCGTGGTGCCGGGACCATCTGGGGCACCACGCCGGCCGCCGTGCTGTTCCGGCGGCGGTCGATGTCCGCGGTGGCCGGTCGTTCACCGCGGAAGAACAGCAGATCGCGTGGGCGGCGGGCCTGTGGCCGGCCGCCCACGACATCCGTTGGGAAGCTCTCCACGGCTACACCGCAATCCCAGGGAAAGCGCTCTGGGCCCAAGTCGCCGAACGCCTCCGCCGCGCGCACGCCTGACCGATATGCCGGCGATACGCGTGCACTCCTATCGTCGAGGCCATGCGTGTGCTGGACGACCGAGGTGGCCGGGACTGTGAATAAGCGGGCAGGGCTGAGCGCCCGCGCCAAGCTGACCCTCAGCTACGCCGGGTTCCTCATGATCGCGGGTGTCCTGCTCCTCACGGCGGTGTGGCTGTTCCTGCCGATGGGGTCCGGCGGCATCCAGTTTCCTGAGCCGGCCGACTTCGCCCGGGTCTTCAACCCGGGCAACCGCGGGCCGGTGGTGTTCGTCCCGGCCGCGATCCTGGTGCTCGCGTTCATGCTGGTGTTCGGCCTGGTGGGCGGCTGGGTCCTCGCGGGCCGCATGCTCGCTCCCCTGTCCCGCATCACCGACGCGACGCGCACCGCCGCGCGGGGGTCGCTCTCCCACCGCATCGGGTTGCAGGGCCGCTCCGACGAGTTCGGCGAACTCGCCGACGCCTTCGACCGGATGCTGGCCCGGCTCGAGGCGCACGTCGCCGAGCAGCGGCGGTTCGCCGCCAACGCCTCCCACGAACTGCGCACCCCGCTCGCGATCACGCAGACGCTGCTCGATCTCGCCCGCAACGATCCGGACCGCCCGGACAGCGAGCTCGACGAACGTCTCCGCGTCGTCAACGCCAGGGCGATCGAGCTGACCGAAGCACTGCTGCTGCTCAGCCGCACCGACCAGCGGTCCTTCACCCGCGAAGACGTCGACCTGTCCCTCATCGCGGAAGAAGCGACCGAGATGCTCCTCCCGCTCGCCGAAAAGCACGACGTCGCCATCGAGACCTGTGGGGAAGTCACCCACACGATCGGCTCCGCCGCGCTCTTGCTGCAGCTGACCACCAACCTCATGCACAACGCGATCGTCCACAACTCCCCCGACGGCGGCACCGTCCAGGTCCGCACCGCTTCCACGCCGGGGTCGGTGACGCTGACCGTGGAGAACACCGGCGACAAGCTCGACCCGCAGCTGGTCTCGACACTCGCCGAGCCGTTCCAGCGCGGCGCCGAGCGCACCCGGACCGATCACGCGGGGGTCGGCCTCGGCCTGACGATCGTCAAGAGCATCGCGCAGGCGCATGACGGCACGCTCTCGCTCAGCCCCCGCCCCGGCGGCGGGCTGCGCGCCACCGTGCGGCTCCCGACGGCAGGCAGGTCACCGGTTCCCCACGGCTGAGGCGAGTGCTCGCCGCCCGTCGACCACGGCGAGCACATGGCGGGCCAGGGCGACGTCCGCCGCCGGTGCCCCGGCCGCGGAGGCGCGAGCCGCCATGTCCGCGATGCGCCCGGGATCGGTGAGAACCGGGATCAGGGTGGTTTCGATCCAGGCCGGGTCGAGTTCGGCGTCGTCGACGATCAGCGCCGCACCGGCCGCGGCGAGCGGCTCGGCGTTCGACCGCTGCTCACCGCCGCGCAGCGGCAGCGGGACGTAGGCGGCGGGCAGTCCGACGGCAGCCAGTTCGGCGCAGGTCATCGCCCCGGCGCGGCAGAGCGCGAAATCGGCCGCGGCGTAGGCGTAGCGCATCTCGTCGACGTAGGGGACGACGACGTGCGGCGGGTCGCCCTCGGGCACCTCGACCCGATGCCGCGGCCCGGAGATGTGCAGGATCTGCACCCCGCTCCCCCGCAACGCCGCGCTCGCGCCGGACACCGCGGTGTTGATCGTCGCCGCGCCCTGCGAACCACCGGTGACGAGCAGCACGGGACCGTCGGGCCGCAGCCCGAACCGCCGCCGCGCGGCAGCCCGCAGTGCGGCCCGGTCGAGTCCGCTGATCGCCGGACGCAGTGGAATCCCGATCGGGGTCGCGTGCGGCAGCCGGACGCCTGGCGCGGCGGTGAACACGTGCGTCGTCATCCTGGCCGCCAGCCGGTTCGCCACGCCCGGGCTGGCGTTCGCTTCGTGCACGACGATCGGCAGGCCTCGCCGCCGGGCGGCGAGACAGGCGGGCAGGGCGACGTAGCCGCCGAAGCCCACCACGACCTCGGCGCGCGTGCGGTCGAGAACCGCGCCGGCCGCTCGCACCGATTCCGCCAGGGTGGCGGGCATCCGCAGCAGCGCCCGGTCTGGCCGGCGTGGCAGTGGCGCCGGCGGGATGAGTTCCAGCGGGTAGCCGCGCCCGGGGATCAGCGCCGTGTCCAGACCGCGGACGGTCCCGAGCGCGGTGATCTCGGCCGTGGGTTCCAGCCTGCGCAGCGCGTCGGCCAGGTTCATCGCGGGCTCGATGTGCCCGGCGGAATGGCCGCCGGCGACCACAATGCGCGGCGCCGCTCCGGCCGCCGTCACGACGGCCTCGTGATCAGGATCCCGCGGTCGGCGTGGAACCGCTGGAACACCCCCATGGGCAGGGTCGCCGAGTCCGAGTTGTGGGTGTAGCCCGAGGGGTTGTGGAACCGCACGACGCCGCCGTGGACCGCGTGCACGAGAACGAGGTGGCCTCCCCGGCACGGCTCGGGGGTGGCCGGGTCGCGGATCTCGGGTGACACGGAGGCGATCAGGACCTGGCCGGGCCGGACCTCTCGGCTGGACACGTGGATCGGGGTGCGCTCGACGAGCCGGCAGCCGAATCCGAACCGCGCGTTGACCCAGGCCATGAACGGCCGGTAGATCAGTCCCTGGACCGTGCCCGAGGGCTCGACCACGTAGCAGCCCCAGTCGAGAGCTTGCGCGAGGAGCTCGCCCATGGCGAGCCGGACGTCGGTCCAGCCGTGCAGCAGCGACTGCAGGCACGCCAGGCCGCAGACCTTGCGGGACCAGAACAGGTACTCCTCGCGTGAGCGGTACCCGTGGGCCGCCCAGTCGTCCCGGTCGGTGTGCGGCAGGAAGACCTCCAGGCCCGACGGGGTGGTCCGGCGCATCACGACGTCGTCGTTGCGCTCCAGACGTCCCCACTGCGAGACGCACGGGAGAACGACGTCAGGTGATGGGGAAATCGAAGTAGACATCGGGAAAGGGCTCGTTCCTCAGCGTGTAGTGCCACCACTCGCGGTCGTACCGGTCGAACCCGCAGTCCTCCATGATCGACCGGAGGTGCTCGCGGTTCTGGAACTCGGCCGGCGCGATTTCCGTGGCGCGGTGGCGTGAGACCGGGTCCATGAGGTCGTGCCGGCCACCCATGGCGGCGAGCTCACCGGTGGCCAGGTGGTAGAGCGTCAGGTCGACGGTGCTGCCCCGGGTGTGGCCCGACTTGGCGGCCACGTACCCCTTCTCGACCATGTCGGCCCGGTCGATGTTCGGGTAGTGCCGCGCTTTGGTGCGGCCGTCCTCCGGTTGTCCGGACCAGCGGAGGAAGCGGTCGACGGCGCGCTGGGGGCGGTATCCGTCCCAGAGCAGCAGTCCGAAGCCGAGGGAGGCCGCCTTGTCGCGTGCTTGTTCGAGGGCCGCGCACAGTGCCCGGGTGCCGACGATGCGGTTCGCGAGGTAGCCGTCGACCGGTTTGCCGGTGAAGTTGTCCCAGGTGGCGTACTTGGCGTCCCAGCGGATGCCGGGTACGAGCTCGTCGACGTAGGCGAAGTCGTCGTTCATCGCCTCATCCGCAGGGTCGCCGAGACGAGCCGGTCGATCACGTCGGCGAGCGGGAGTCCCGCGGCGTTCATCATCCGCGGGTAGCGGCTGTAGGAGGTCATGCCGGGCATGGTGTTGACCTCGTTGAGGACCACCTGGCCGTCCGCGGTGAGGAACACGTCCACACGGGCCAGCCCGGTGCAGCCGAGGGTGCGGTAGATGGTCTTGGCGGTCTCCTGGACGAGGGTGCGGGAGGCGTCGGGGATGTCGGCGGGGACGATGAAGGTGGCGTTCTCCGATCCGGTCTCGGGCGAGTCCTCCTGGTGGATCCGGAAGAACCCGTGGGTGAGGTCGACGCGGTCCACCTCGCCCACGACCAGGCCGGACGGTTCCTCCAGGACCGCGCAGCCGATCTCGTCGCCGGCGACGGCCTCCTCGATCAGGACCTTCGCGTCGTACTGTCGTGCGTCCTCCAGCGCGGCCGGCAGCTCGTCCGCTCCGGTGACCTTGCTGACGCCGAACGACGAGCCCGATCGGGCCGGCTTCACGAAGACCGGATACGGAAGGCCGCCGGGGTCGACCTTGTCGTCCTCCGTGACGATCCAGAACCTCGGCGTGGTGATGCCCGCGTTCGCGGCGACGGTGTAGGCCAGGGACTTGTCCATGCACACGGCCGAGCCCTGGATGCCGCAGCCGACGTAGGGGATGCCGGCGAGTTCCAGCAGCCCTTGGATGGCGCCGTCCTCGCCGAGCTTGCCGTGCAGCACCGGGAAAACCACGTCGAGGCACACGGTTTCGTAGCTCCCCTGTTCCATCACCAGCAGGCCGTGCACGCCGCGGTCCGGTGACAGCGCGGCCGGGCGGGTGTCGGTGGTTTCCCAGCCCTCGCCGGGACCGTCACAGAGTTTCCACTCGCCTTCGGTCGTGATGCCGATCCAGAACGGTTCGTACTTGCCGGGGTCGAGGTGCTTGGCGACCTCACGCGCGGACTTGACGGAAACCGGGTGTTCTTCACCGGCGCCGCCGAAGATGATCCCGAGCTTCAACCTGGTCATGCTGTGGTCCCGCTTTCGAAGTTCAGGCAGTTGAGGAGGGTGTTCTCGACGATGTCGTGCAGGGCCCGCTCGGTGTGGTAGGCGGAGTGCGGGCTGATCAGCACGTTCGGCAACCGCTGGAGCCGTGCCAGGGCCTCGTTGCCGATGTGCTTGCCGCGGCAGTCGGCGTAGAAGATCCCTTCCTCGCCTTCGACGACGTCCAGCGCCGCTCCGCCCAGCCGGCCGTTCTCCAGTGCGGACAACAGGGCCGCGGTGTCGAGAAGCGGTCCGCGGCCGGTGTTGACGACGTACGCGCCGGGTTTCATCCGCTCGATGCGCCTGCGGTCGAGGAGGTGGTGTGTCTCCGCGGTGAGCGGGGTGTGCAGTGTGACGATGTCGCTGCGCTCGATCAGGTCGTCGAGCGGAACGTAGGTCGCGGAGGCGCGAGGGTGCGTGTCGTGGGCGAGCACGCGGCAGCCGAAGCCGCGCAGCCGGTCGATGACTGCCGCGCCGATGCGCCCGGTGCCGATCACGCCGACGGTCAGGTCGCGCAGTTCTTTGCCGCGCGTTTCGCTGAGCCGGTAGTCGAACGAGTCGGTGCGGTGGATGGTGGTCTTGGCGTGGCGCACGGCCATCAGCATCAACATCAGGGTGTAGTCGGCAACGCTGTCCGGCGAGTAGGCGACGTTGCCGACCGACATGCCGAGGCGGTCGGCGCAGCGCAGGTCGATGTGGTCGAAGCCGATGCTCCGGGTGCAGATGTATTCCACGCCGGCCCGGCTGAGTGCCAGCAGGGTGGCGCCGGTGATCCGGGTCTTGTGGCTGACGCTGACGCACCGGTGGCCGCGCGCCAGTTCGGCGTTGGTCGCGCAGACGGCCGCCTCGACCGGGGTCACGGGCATTCCGAGGCGGGCGCCCATGTCCCGGAACGCGGCGGCTTCGTCCTGGCTGCAGCCGAACGCCGTGAGCCCGGCCCGGTGGGATGGCCGAGGCTCCGTTCCCGCGCGCGTCTCGCCGCGTCTCAAACCCAATTCGCTGGAAGCCATGCGGCGAGTCAAGACGACGCGGTGTTGCCGGTGCGTATGCGGTTTTCGATATGCGGACGATATCCGGCGGTGAGCGGGCGCGCGGCCGTTTCACCGCCGGCTGCGTAACCGTCTGGTCAGCTCTGCGGCATGTTCTCCCACAGGCCCACGACGTTGCCCTCGCTGTCGGTGAAGTACGCGTAGAACCCCATGCCCGGGATCTCGGTGCGCCCGACCACCTTGGAACCGCCGAGCTGCTCGATCTTCTGCAGCGTCTCGTCGATGCTCGCCACGTCGATGGTGATCACCGGGCTCTTGGGCGCGGACTCCGCGCGCGCGAACATGCCGCCGTTGATGAAACCGGGCTCGCTCGGCATGCCCTGCTCGGAGGTGGGGCCGGTGGCCACGCTGGTGTAGTTCATCTCGGGCATCTCGGTGACGTTCCAGCCGAACGCCTCGCGGTAGAAGCCGCGGGCTCGCTCGCCGTCGTCGAAGGGGATCTCGAAGTGGACGATCCTGCCGCTCATCGAAGCCTCCTGCCTTGGCTCGAACCGGGCCATCGACGCTAGGCCCGGCTGCCCGGCGGCGGACAGAGGATTTGGTCCCACGCGTCACCCGGTCAGGTCGTTGTGCCGGCACGGACGGGTGTCGCAGGCGCTGTCGATCTTCCGGCGGCCGAGCATGGGTACCGGAGCGACGACGCGAAAGGACCGTGGGATGGCGATGAAGCTGCAGAGCCGCTGGCGGCGTCTCCTCGACCAGCACCCGGTCTGGCAGGACGAGGACGACCTGGACAACCTCGCCTTCGACCCGCCGCGCGAGTCCCACAAGGACCACACTGATTGCCCGATCGCCCCCACGTGCGACGGCTGCGGCGCGACCGCGGGCCTGCGGGTGGCGACGTCGATGTTCAGCCGCCCCGGCGGCGGGTACGACGTGGCGTGCGCGACGGTGTGCGAGCAGTGCGCGGGGCGGCCGTTCCTGTTCCTGCTGACCGAGCGGCAACTGCGCTGCGCCTTCGACGCGCACAGCACACACCTCCCTCGCGCCTAACCGACCGGCACCTGATCCACCGGCAGCGGATACGGCGAGATCACCGGCAGATACGGCTCGGCGTCCCACCCGAGCGCGCGGATCCGGGCTTCGCTGCGGCGGCCGCTGATCACCGCGAACAGCTCGGCCCGCGACGCGGTCAGGGTCGCGGCCGGCTCGCCATCCCCCAGCACCCACTCCTCGTCGCCGTCGGTGAGGCGCAGCGCCGGCAGGCCCCGCCGCACGAGGCGGGTGTGCAGCCAGTTCCGGAAGACCGCGAACCCGAGCCGGGTGACCGGCGCCGCCGGGTCGCTCGCCGCGCCGAGGGCTTCGCGCAGGTCTTCCAGGTGCACGGCGAGGTCGGCGACCGGGGAGGTCAGCATCCATGGCGGACCGTCCGGCGCCTCGCCGCGGCGCAGTGCGGCCACCAGGCGCGCGCCGTGGTCGTCGAACTCGCGCAGCAGCGCCGCGGGGTCGAGGTGGGCGCGGCGGGCCACCTGGTCGGCTGTCCAGCGGTCACGAGCCGCGGCCAGCCCGGGGTCGGTCCAGGCGTCGGCGGCTTCGGGGAAGTACGTGCCCCGCACGGTTTCCTCCGCGACACCGGTGAGGTGCGCCAGCAGGTCCCGTACGGTCCACTCCGGACAGGCGGGCACCGGCGCGGCCAGGGCGCCGGGCCGGTCCTCGACCAGCGCGCGCACCCGGCGGAGCCCGTCCTGGTAGGCCCACGCGGCCTTCCACCGCGCGATCCGGGCCGGGGTGTGCACCACGGAGGGCCGGACGCGCTTGGTGAAGGTGTCCAGGAACCCTTGCGCCGCCACGGGATCGGCGGCGAGCCCGGCGTAGTGCGCGTTCGCGCCGGGCGAGGAGAACCGGGCCAGCCGGAAGGACCACTCGTAGTGCTCGGCGGCCCGCTCGTCGCGCCACGCGCCGTACCCGGACAGGCCGGACCCATCGGCCAGGGCCGCAGCGAGGTACCAGGCCTGGTGCACGGCGTCGCCGATGCCCTGCGCGGTGGACGGGTGCTTGAAGTGCCCGGCGTCGCCGAGCAGCGCCCAGCCGGGGCCCGCGGCCTGGCGGTAGTGGCCGCGCATCATCGTTTCCGGCACCACGACCAGCGGCGACACGCGTTCGGCGCGGTCGAGCAGGCGCGGGTTGAGCACGGCCGGGAACTGCCGCAGCCCGTCCCGGTAGCGGGCCTCGCGGACGTCGGCGGAGCCGCGGGTCGTCTCGGGGGGCCCGGCGAGCGAGAGGAGGTGGATGCCGTCCTCGTTCGGCACGGACATCAGCGCGGCGTGGTCGTGCAGGTCGATGTGGCACCACTCGGACGGCGGCAGGCCACGCCAGTAGGCCAGGAGGAAGGCCATGTCGCCGCGCAGTTCGTGGGTGGTGGGCAGGCCGAGGCGCCGGGCCACGGTGGACATCCGCCCGTCGGCGCCGAACACCCAGTGCGCCTCGACGCGCTCGCCGGTGCCGAGGACCACGCCGCGGACGGGGTCGTCGTCGGTGCCGGCGCCGATCAGGCCGGTGATGGCGGTGCCGTACCGGATTTCGGCGCCGGCGTCGCGGGCGGTGTCGGCGATCGCGGCGTCCAGCGTGATGCGCCGGATGGAGGCGCCGCGCTCGAAGCGGCCGACCGGGGTGAAGTCGCCGGCCACCTCGTGGCCGAGGACGCGCCAGCTGAAGTGCACGAACGGGATGTCGTGCGTGGCCAGCAGGCGGGGCAGGACGCCGAGGGCCTGCAGGCGGTCGAGGGTGTCGGGGAACATCATGTGGGTGGAGACGGTGTCACTGGGGAACCGGTCCCGTTCGACCACCAGCACGTGCTTGCCCTGGCGGGCCAGCAGCGTGGCGAGGGTCGACCCGGCGCAGCGGGCGCCGACCACGATGGCGTCGTACATCAGGCACCTGCCTTCACCAGTCGCGAAACCGGTCGCCGTGCGACGGTCGCGGTCGCGGCCAGGGTCAGTGCGGCGAGCACGACCCCGAGCCCGGTCCAGCCGGCGACGGCGAGCCCGGCGCCGCCCAGCACCGATCCGGCCAGGTAGCCCAGTTGCACCGAGGTCGCGCGCAGGCTCATCGACTGCAACGGGCCGACGCCGTCGAGGTCAAGCCCGACGGCGCTGCCCGCGATCACCCGGGCGCCGGACAGCAGCGCGACCAGGGCGAACGCGGCGACGGAGAACGCGAACGACGGCCGGAGCGCGCCGAACACCAGTGTCATGACCGCCAGGGCCGGTCCGACGGCGAGCAGCAGCGGCCGGGCGGCGCGGTCGACCCAGCGGCGGGCCAGCATGGTGCCCACCACGAAGCCCGCGGCTCCCCCGCCCAGGGCGAGGCCGGCGGCGGCGACGGACACGCCGTGGGCGCCGGTCAGGAGGCTGCCGCAGTAGACGAGCACCCCGGCCCAGCCGCCGTAGGCCAGCAGCTCGCCGAGGGCCCAGCGGGCCGCGCCGGGGCGGCGGACGAGCGCGCGGGCCGGGTGTGGTTCGGGTTCGGGCACGCCGGTTTCGCGGCGGATGGTGCCGGCGAGGGCGAGCAGGCTCGCGGTCATCGGGACCAGCCACGCGAGCCGCCAGTTCTGCTGGCCGAGGATCCCGATGACCGGCATGCCGGCGATCCACGCGCTCGGCTGGCCGACCAGTGCCCAGGAGAGGACCTGCGCGCGACGGCCCGGTGGGGCCCAGCGCGCGGCCGCGGCCATGCCGCTTGCCAGGACGATCGCGACGCCGGCGCCGAGCGCGACCTGCGCGGCGGCCAGGACCAGGTAGGTCGGGGCGACGGCGCTGGCGAGCGCGGAGCCGGCGAGCAGCGTCAGGCCGGCGATGAGGAGTTCCCGCAGCCGGCGGCGTCGGCGGGTGGCGACGAGCGCGATCGCGACGGCCGCGGCGGCGGCTCCGGACACGGCGCGCAGCAGGCCCGCCGCGGTGTCCGGGACGCCGAGGTCCTGGGCCACCGGGGTGAGGATGGGCGTGAGGGCCAGCAGGCTGGCCTGCACGGCGAACAGGCATGCGAAGAGGGTCGCGCTGGTGGCGACGGGTCCGGTTGGTGGTCGTGGCAGTAGTGGCATCTGATCTCACCTTCTTGTTCGAGCAGGTGAGGCTGACGTTCCTCCGTGGTTGTTGAAGTTCTGTGGAACGCGTGTCGAGTCAGCGGCGCCAGCGCGGGTGCGCGCCGATCTCGTCGTGGATCCGCCGCGCGGCAGCGAGCTTCTCCCCCGCTTCCGCCCGGCGGCCGGTCGTGTCGAGCGCGGACGCCCAGGCGCGCAGGGCGTCCGCGCGGTGCCACGGCAGGCCGGCGAACAGCCGCAGCGCGGTCTGGTACGCGGTGTCGTCACCGGTGACGGCGGCGCGGGCGAGCGCGACGGTGCCGGCGCGGCCGCGCCAGTCCTCGCCGCCGGCGAGGATCTCGTCGCAGCGGGCGAGGTGCCGGGCTGCTTCGCCGGGATCGGTGGCCGCGAGCAGGCGGGCCAGCTCGGCGCGGGCGATCAGCTCGGTCGGCACCTGGGGTCCGGCGACGGCGAGGTCCAGCGCCTGCCGCAGGGCCGTGACGGCACCGCCGGTGTCGCCGAGGAGGGTGCGGGTCGTGGCCAGCCAGCGGGCGTGGAAGGCGGCGTCGTGCCGGTCGCCTGCCGCTTCGTCGGCGGCCCGCGCCTGCGACCAGGCGTGTTCGGCGGCTTCCCAGTCGCCGTCGAGGAGCAGCAGGAGCCGCCTGCTGACCGCGTCGGCGGGCAGCGGTCCGGCGGCGCGGCGGGCGGCGTCGAGGTCACCGGCCAGTGCCAGGGCGAGGACGAGCTGGTCGGCGACGGCGTCGTGCGGGTAGCCGAGCGTGTCGAACCGGGCCTGCGACAGGCCGCGACGGCACCAGCGACGGCCGGCCGCGGGGTCGAGCAGGTACTCGGTGGCGGTCAGGGCGGCCATGTTGACCGGGCCCCAGCCGACGTAGGGGTCGCCGAGGTCCTGGACGCGGGCCCACATGTCCTCCTCGATCGCGGCGGCCGCGGCCAGTTCGCCCCGGTTGAAGCGGAACCACGCGGCGGCCCAGGACGCCAAGACGGTGAGGTCGCGCCTGCCCAGCCGGGCCGCCAGTTCGCGGGCCTGGTCGGCGGCGGCGCCGAGCGTGGCGGTGCGCAGCCCGTACATGGCGGCCTGGGCGCGGCCGCGGTGCAGGTGGAAGCCCGCGCGGCCGTCGGGCAGGACGCGCCGGGCGGCGGCGAAGTGGTCGAGGGCGCGCGGGATGTCCATGATCGAGTGGTGCGTGCACAGCGCGCCGCCGAGTCGCGCGTGGACGGTCGCGACCGCCTCGTCGTTGCCGCGGTAGAGCTCGAGGGCGTGTTCGAGCAGCCGCACCGCTTCCGGGAATCCGGTGCTGGCCCGCAGCCGCAGGATCGCGGTGCGCACCGCCGCGTCGGCGCGGGTGGGCGCGGGGGCGCCGGCCTGGTCGAGGATCGCGACGGCGGCTTCGGCGTGGGCGATGGCTTCGTCCCACGCGTACATCCGCTGCGCGTCGCCGGCGGCGGCCAGGCTCAGCTCGGCCGCGTCGAGGGGGTCGGCGGCCGGTCCCGCGGCGCGCAGGTGCACGGCGGCGGACGCGGTCTCGGCCGGGCGGTCCCGCAGGAGTTGGGCGGCGCGCAGGTGCAGGCGCTGCCGGCGCGGGACGGGCAGGTCGGCGTGGACGGCGTCGCGCAGCAGGTCGTGCGGGAAGGCGTAGGCGACCTGCCACGACCGGCCTGCTTCGACGAGGAACCCGGCGGCGACGGCGGCCTCGAGCGCGTCGATGAGCTGTTCTTCGGGCTGGTCGGCGAGGTGGGCGAGCAGTTCGTACCCGGCCTCTGGGCCGAGGACGGCGGCGCAGCGCACCACGTGCTGGGCGGGTTCGGGCAGGGTGCGCAGCCGGTGCCGGACGACGTCGCGCACGCCGGCGGGCACCTGGCCGCGTTGCCAGTCCTCGCGGGTCCTGCGGTCGCGGGCCACCTCGGCGGCGTAGAACGGGTTGCCGCCGGTGGCACGCCAGAGCCGCGGCACGAACCCGGCGGGCACGTCGCCGGCGACGGCGGTGACCAGCTCGGCGAGTTCGGTTTCGGTGAGCGGGCCGAGGGTGAGGCGGTCGGCGAGGCCTTCGGTGGCGGCGATGAGGTCGAGCAGCGGCGGGTGGTGCCCGCCTGGCGGGTCGCGGAAGCAGAGGACCAGCAGCACCCGGGCGGGCAGGTGCTCGACGAGGTGGCGCAGCAGCAGCGAGCTGGCGCGGTCGAGGCGTTCGGCCTCCTCGACGACGAGCGCGACGGGCGCGGTGTCGGCGAGGTGGGTGAGCACCCAGGTGGCGGCCTCGAACAGGGCGTGCCGGTCGTCGGGCCCGGGGGTGGTGTCGGCGGGGCGGGACAGCAGCGGGGTGAGGCGGGCCCGCAGGGCGGGCGGGGCGAGGTCGAGGCAGGCGTCGACCTCGGCGCTGGCGCGGAAGGCCGAGGCGATCGGGTGGTACGGCAGCATCGCGGCGGGATCGCAGCGCCCGACGAGGACGTGCGCGTCGGCGGCGGCTTCGTGGGCGAATTCGGCGACGAGCCGGGTCTTGCCTACCCCGCCTTCGCCGGAGACGAGCGCGACGCGGCGGCCGCCGTCGCGGACGTCGTGCCACAGGCTGCGCAGGTGGGCCAGTTCGGCGGAGCGGCCGGCCATCGGGACGCGCCGCACGACCGTGAACAGGGCGTCCGGCGGTGGCTGGACGCGGGGCGCCGGGGTGCCGGTGGGCGCGACCAGGCGCGGTGCGGGCAGCAGTGCCGGGTCGTGGCGGAGGATGCTGGTTTCCAGGCCGGCCAGGGCGGGGCCGGGGTCGAGCCCGAGTTCGTCGGCGAGGCGCCGCCGGGCGCGGGCGGCCACGTCGAGGGCGTCGACCTGCCGCCCGGTCCGGTAGAGGGCGAGCATCAGCTGGCCGGTGAGGCGTTCGCGGAACGGGTGTGCGGCGACCAGGCGTTCCAGTTCGGGCACGGCCTCGGCGTGCCGGCCGAGGGCGAGGTCGGCTTCGATGCGGCTTTCGGTGCCGACCAGGCGGAGTTCGTCCAAGCGGGCGGTCTCGGCCTCGGCGAACAGCGGCGCGTGGAGGTCCTCGAGTACCGGGCCGCGCCACAGGTCGAGCGCCTGCCGCAGCAGCGTGGCGGCCCGGGGCGCGTCGCCAAGGCCGAGTGCTTCCCGCCCGAGCCCGACGAGCTGTTCGAAGCGCGCCGCGTCGAGCTGGGCGGGGTCGGCCAGCAGGCCGTAGCCGGAGCGGCGGGTGGCCAGCGCGCCGGACGCCCCGGCTTCGGCGAGGCGGCGGCGCAGGTGCGAGACGTGGGTGCGGAGGGTGACTTCGGCTCCGGCCGGTGGCGCCGCGCCCCAAAGCGCCTCGGCGAGACGGCCCGGCGGGACGAACTGGTTGAGGTGGAGCAGCAGGACGGCCAGCAGCTCCCGCTGTTTCGGCCCGCCGAGCGCGAGGGACTCGCCGCCGGCGGCGACGTCGAGCGGGCCGAGGATCCCGAACCGCAGGGCCGCCGGTGAGGAGGTGTCACCGGAGGTGGCCGCCGCGCTGGTTCGGGGCGTCATCAGAGCAAACTACGTCGCGGGACGGTGCTCCGGGAGGGGGGCGGCTGGTTGAGGTGATGCTGGACGGTCTGCGGGAAGCGGCGTTCACCTACGGCGAGGTGGGGCGCACCCGGGGCGAGCTGCCCGCGGGGTACCGCCACTTGCGGCGGCGGGCCGTGAACGGCCGGGGTCGCGGCCGGTTCGAGGAAGCGGCCGGGGTTCTGCTCGCCTGGGGTGTCCAGCGCAGGGCCGGGCCGCGGGTCCAGGCCACCGGCGAAACCGTGGCCGAAGGTGTCGTCGCGCTGGTCCACCTGGGGCTCGGGCCGGGGCTGGATGGCCAGGCGGGTACCTCCACGCCTTCCACGGCTGAGTCCTCAGACGTCTGCGGTGCTACCGTGCGCGCATGACGGAGCTGCGCCGTGGACCGGTCGTGCCCCAGGTGGCGAGCCTCCTGCGGCAGCGGATCCAGCGCGGCGACTGGCGTCCCGGCGACCGTCTGCCCAACGAGGTCCAGCTCGCCGCCGAGTTCGGGGTGGGGCGGTCCTCGGTGCGGGAGGCGGTGCGCCTGCTCGCGCAGGACGGGCTCCTGGACGTCCGGCACGGCTCCGGCACCTTCGTCGCCGCCGGGACGTCCGACACCAGCGACGTGCGCCGGCTGGTGCGGCGCGCGCGGGTGCTGGAGGTGTACGAGGTGCGCCGCGCGCTGGAGGTGGAGGCAGCACGGCTCGCGGCGCAGCGGGTCCGGCCGGAGGACGTCGAGCGCCTGCGCGCGGACCTGCGGAAGCGGCAGGACGAGCGCGGCGGGGACCCGGCGGTGTTCGTCGACGCCGACCTCGCCTTCCACCGCGCCGTCGTGGAGCTGTCCGGCAACGCGCTCCTGCTGACCCTGTTCACGGCCGCCGAGCCGGTGCTGCGGGAGATCCTCACCGACCTGGTCCGCCACGAGACGCAGCTGCCGGACTCCTCCGCCGCCCACGCCGACCTCCTGGACGCCCTCGAACGCGGCGACCCCGACGCGGCCGTCGCGGCCACGGTCGCCAACCTCGACCCCGTCCTCCGCGGCCTCGGCTCAACTGTCGCCTAATCCGGCCAGCACGTCCGCGGCGGGCAGGCACGCGATGCCCATCCCGGCCAGCTCACGGTCGGCGGCCCCGGCCCAGCCGGAGATCGCGTCGCGCACCGCGACCGTGCGGAAGTCCCGCTCGGTCGCGTCGACGAGCGTCGAGCGCGGGCAGTTCGGGTAGTTGCAGCCGGCCACCACGACGGTCGTCACACCAGCGGCACGCAGGTGCTCGCGCAGCCGCGTGCCGTAGAAGGCGCTCCACCGCGGCTTGTACATCGCGTGCTCCCCCGGCCCGAACTCCTGGAACTGCCCCGCCAGCAGCCGCTCGTGGTCCAGCTCCCCGCCGAGGCCGCCCGCGAGCTGCGAACCCGCCGACCCCGGCACCGCGCCCCGGGCCGCGGATGCGCGCCGGCACAGGTCGGCGTTGCTGCCATCGGGCAGGTAGAGGCGCACGACGTGCACGACCGGCCGCCCCGCGGCGCGGAACGCCGCGGTCAGCCGCTGCACGGCCGGCAGCACCGCGCGGGTGCCGGGGATGTCCAGGAAATCGCGTTGCAGGTCGATGGTCAGCAAGGCGCTGCGGGAGAACTCCGGTCTCGTGTGATCGTCCATGGCTCGCGACGCTACGAGCCGCGCCGCCGTCCGGCTTGTACGTCGTTGCGCGCGAAACTGCCCGGTGTGGCCCCGAAAACCCGGCGGAAGTGCCGGTGCAGGTGCGACTGGTCGTGGAACCCGCTGTCCGCGGCCGCCCGCGCGACCGGGTGTCCCGCGGCGAGCAACTGCTGCGCGTGCCGCAGGCGCAACTGCAGCAGGTAGCCGTGCGGGGTCACGCCCGTGGCCCGCCGGAACGCACGCAGCAACCGGAAACGCGGCATCCCCGCCAGCGCCGCGAGCTCATCGAGACTCGGCGTGTGCTGGAGGTCTTCCGCCAGCGCCCGCCGCACCCGCCGGACCGTCGCGGGTTCCGCCGGCTCTGCCACCGCAGCGTCGGAATACCGCGCCAGCACCGATGACAACGCTTCCTCGAGAGCGGGCAGTGGCGCCGCGGCGCGGTGCAGGCGGACCAGCCGTCGTGCGAGCGCGGGGTCGTGCGGGGTGACCGCGGTGAACCGCGGCCGGTGCCCGGCCAATTCCGCCAGCAGCTCGGGCGGCACGTAGAAGACGCGGTAGTCCCAGCCTTCCGCGACGGCGGGGCGGCCGGCGTGGATGGCCTCGGCGTCGAGGAGCAGCAGGCTGCCCGCGGGCGCGTGCTCGGTGCCGCCGCGGTAGCGCACCGCCTCGACTCCGCGTTCCACGGCCGCTATCGCGTACTCGCTGTGGGCGTGCGGGACGAAGTGGTGGCTGTGGAAGGACGCGGTGACGAGCCGGATGCCCGCCGGTCCGTAGCGGTGTTCGACCCGGTCAGGCACGGCGGGCCACGAGCGCGGTCGCGTCCAGCTCCTCCGACGTCACGGTTCGCGCCGTCAGCCCGGCGCCGCTGGCCGCCCGCACGAGCGCGGGGGCCTGCCGTTCGCTGGTCTCGATCAGCAGGTGACCGCCGGGGGCGAGCCAGTCCGGCGCACCGGCGACCACACGGCGCGCGATGTCCAGCCCGTCCGCGCCGCCGTCGAGGGCGAGCTGCGGTTCGTGCAGACGGGCTTCCGGCGGCATCAGCGCGACCGCGTCGGTGGGCACGTACGGCACGTTGACCACCAGCAGGTCCACGCGCCCGCGCAGCCCGGCGGGCAACGCCTCGTACAGATCGCCCTCGTGGACCTCGCCCGGCACGTTGCGGCGCGCGCACCGCACCGCCGCCGGGTCGAGGTCGGCGGCGTGCAGCTCGGCGAGGTCGAGCTCCGCGGCCAGCGCGGCACCCAGCGCGCCCGAACCACAGCACAGATCCACCGCCACCGGCCGCGGCGGGGCCAGCCGCGCCGCCTCCTCGACGAGCAGCTCGGTGCGGCGCCGGGGCACGAACACGCCCGGCTCGACGTGGATGCGCAGGCCGCGGAACCCGGCCCAGCCGAGGACCTGCTCGAGCGGCTCGCCGGCGACCCGCCGGGCGGTCAGGGCGTCCAGCTCGGGACCGGAGGCGGCCTCCAGCAGCAGCCGGGCTTCATCCTCGGCGAACACACAGCCGGCCGCCCGCAGACGGCTTACGAGAACGGTTTCGACATCGACGGACACGACAAGCGCCTTTCCGGGAACGGGCGCCCGCGACTCACTCGTCGCCGGAGGGGAGCACCCGGGTTGCTGGAACGGAAACGGGTCTCACCTCCTCGATCGGTCGTGTGATCACCGTACCGCGCCGCCTCAGCGGTGGTGCACGGAGGCGACGCGGTACAGCACCGGCTCGAACGAGCTGATCTGCGCGGCCGCGCGCATGTGCTCCTGGCACTCCGGGTTGGCGAGCATCGCGCGGAACGCCTCCTCGCTCTCCCACTGCGCGTAGTTGGCGACGTGGGTGCCGTCGAGGCCGGCGTGGATGTTGGCCGCGATGAACCCCGGCTGGTGCCGCATGACCTGCTCGGTCGCCTGGTCGAGCACGTCGATGAGCTCCTGCTGGCGCTCGGGCGCCACGGTGAACTGGTTGATCAGCGTGGTGACCCCGGCGGTGGCGTCGATGGTGGAGACGGGCATGGCTTCCTCCTTATGTCAGGACCCTTACATCATGTGTAAGGTACCTGACATGAGTCAAGGGGACGTCACCACCCGGCCCGGCTACCTCGTCAAGCGGGTCCAGCAGCTGTTCCGCCAGGCCGGCGACGAGCGCCTGCGCGCGGCCGGACTGTCGATGGCCCAGTACGCGGTGCTGCGCCAGCTGGCCGACCACCCGGAGGTCTCCTCCGCCGAGCTCGCGCGGCTGTGCTTCGTCACCCGGCAGTCGCTCGGCGAGGTGCTCGCCGGGCTACGCCGCGCCGGCCTGGTCACCGTGGGCGAAGGCGGCTCCGGCCGGGTGCGTCCCGTGCGCCTGAGCGACACCGGGCGCGCCCGGCTGGCCGACGCCGAGGCCGCGGTCGCCGGCGTCGAGGACCGGATGCTCGCCGGGCTCGGCGACGGCGACCGGCGGCGCCTGGCCGAGCTGCTCGCCCGCTGCGCGGACAACCTCACTCCGGGCGGCGGATCTCCGGCCGGTCGATGACCCGCAGCCAGGTGCCGTCCGGCTGCCGCCGCGCGACCTGCACCCGTCCCCCGGTGTTGTCGGCGGGCCGGGTCGAGCACAACGCCAGGTCGCCGTAGTAGACCGTCGGCATCGGCTCCTCGACCTGGAACTCGCCGCCCTGTTCCACCAGCCGCTCCAGCACCTCGCGGATCGCGTCCCGGCCGACCGTCTGCGACCCGGGCGGGAACGCGAGCACCGCGTCCTCCGCGTACAGCTCGGACAGCGCTTTCGCGTCCCGGGCGTTGGCCCGCTCCACGAACATCACGGCGAGGTCCTCGGGTGTCCTGGCCTTGTCGATCACTTGTCGCTCCTTTCCTCTGACCCCAGCCTGTCCCCAGCTCGACCAGAAGTCCAAGAGCTGGTAGGTCTCGCAACTAGAATCAACGCTTATGGAACTGCGCCAGCTCGAGTACTTCGTGACGGTCGCCGAGGAGGGCAACTTCACCCGCGCCGCCGAACGCGTGCACGTCGCCCAGCCCGGCGTGTCGGCGCAGGTCAGGCGGTTGGAGCGGGAGCTGGGGCACGAGCTGCTGGACCGGTCGGGGCGCACGGTCCGGCTCACCGAGGTCGGCGCCGCGGTCCTCCCCTACGCGCGCGCGGCGCTGGCCGCCGTCGCCGGGGCGCGGCTGGTCGCCGACGAGTTCCGCGGCCTCGTCCGGGGCAGGGTCGCGTTCGGCATGGTCACCTCGCACAACTTCGACGTGCCCGGCCTGCTCGCGAGCTTCCACGAAGACCACCCCGGCGTGGAGATCACGCTCGTCGAAGGCCGCTCCGGCGAGCTGGCCGCCGGCATCCGGGACGGCCGCCTCGACGTGGCGATCATCAGCCTCGCCACCGACGAACGCCCACCCGGCCTGGACGTCCTCGTCCTCACCGACCAGGCCATCACCGCCGCCGTCGGCCTGGACGACGAGTGGGCCGGGCGGGCCGAGGTCCCGCTCGCGGACCTGCGGGAGCGGCCGCTCATCAGCCTGCCCGCGGGCACCGGCCTGCGCGCACGCCTGGACGAAGCCTGCGCCGCGCGCGGCATCACCCCGCGGATCGGGTTCGAGGCCGGTCACCCCACGGTCCTGGCCGACCTCGCCGCCCGCGGGCTGGGCGTGGCGATCCTGCCGGACTCGGTGGCCACCGCACGCCCCGACCTGCACCCGATCCCGATCACCGACCCGCCGCTGCGGGGCTGCCTGGCCCTCGCGTGGCGTGCTGCCGGCCCGGCCAGCCCCGCGGCGCGAGTGTTCCTCGACCGCGCCCGCGCGGCGCTGTGAACTCGGAAAAAGGGTTCGCCCCGCTGGCTAGGGTGAGGACCATGCCCGCCTGGCGGCCCTCCGACACCGAGTTGTTCACCACCTACGGCAACGCGTTCGTCTCGCACCGGCGCGAGGAGATCACGACCGTCTGCGACCTGCTCGACGGCATGCCGGGGCACGCGATCTTCACCGCCACCCGCCCCTGAAAGGACGACGCATGTTCACCGGCCTGTCCGCCTTCCCGCTCACCCCGGTCACCGGATCCGGCATCGACACCACCGCCTACGCGCGGCTTGTCTCCCGGCTCGCCGCGGCCGGGGTCGAGTCGATCGGCGCGCTGGGCTCCACCGGCTCGTACCCGTACCTGACCCGCGAACAACGCGCCGAAGCGGCGAAGATCGCCGTCGACGCGGCGGCGGGCACCCCGGTGCTGGTCGGCATCGGCGACACGGCCACCAGCGAGGTCCTCGCGCTGGCCGAGGACGCCCAGAACGCGGGCGCGGCCGCGGTGCTGCTCGCCCCGGTCAGCTACCAGCCCCTCACCGACGACGAAGTGTTCGGGCTCTACGAAGACGTGACCCGCGAACTGTCGCTGCCGCTGTGCGTCTACGACAACCCGCGCACCACGCACTTCCAGTTCAGCGACGAACTGCACGGCCGCATCGCCGCGCTGCCGAACGTCGGCTCCATCAAGATCCCCGGCGTGCCCGCCGACGCCAAGGCCCGCGTGGACGCCCTGCGCGCCCGCATCCCGGACACCGTCACGATCGGCATCAGCGGCGACGCCGTCGCGGCCGAGGGGCTGGCCGCCGGCTGCGACGTCTGGTACTCGGTCCTGGGCGGCCTGTTCCCCGACACCGCGCGGGCCGTCATGCGCGACACGGCCGAGTCCGAGCGCCTGCGGCCGCTGTGGGACCTGTTCGCCCGCCACGGCAGCATCCGGGTCGTCGCCGCCGCGGCCACCCACCTGGGCCTGACCGGCGAACGCGTCCTGCCCCGCCCGCTCCGCGAACTCGACGGTGCCGCGCGCCGCGAGGTGATCGACACCCTGCGGCAGCTCAACCTGTGACCCGCCGCGCCCGCAGCACGGTGTCCCGCGTGTACCGGGCGGGCCGGGCGCGCGGCCGGATCTCGTCGGCCACCACCGTCCACTCCGGACCGAGGAGCGCCGCGACGTCGGCCGGGTGGTAGTAGTCGGCCGGGTCGAAACCCTCGCGTGGCGTCAGCTCCGCGGGGTCGTGGCTCGCCACCAGCAACGTGCCGCCCGGCGCGACCGCGGCGAGCAGACCGCGCAGCACACCGGGTTCCGCCCTGCGCAGCGGGACGTAGTGCGCCGACACCAGGTCGAAGCAGCCCGCCGGCGGTGCCATCGCCGTCAGGTCCGCGTGCATCCACGCCACGCGTCCGGTGTCGTCGGCGGCGGCCGCCCGTTCCAGCGCCACGCGGGAGACGTCGATCGCCGTGACGTGCCAGCCCCGCCGCGCCAGCCACAACGCGTCGGCCCCTTCCCCGCACCCCACGTCCAGCGCCTGCCCCGGCGCCAGATCGGCCACTTCCGTGACCAGCACCTCGTTGGGTTCGCCGCTGAACACCCGCTCGCGGCCGCGGTACATCTCGTCCCAGTCCATGCCCCCACCGTGCCCGGCAACTCGCCGGATTGACAAAATTCTTTGCGGAATCCGCAAAAGCGGGAGCACAGTGGGGGCATGAGCGACGAGTTCGACGCCGTGCTCGGCGCCGTCGGGCCGCGGCTGCGTGAGCTGCGCCGGCGCCGCGGCACCACCCTGACCGCCCTGTCGCAGGCCACCGGCATTCCGGTCAGCACGCTGTCCCGCCTGGAATCCGGGCAGCGCACCCCCGGCCTGAAACTGCTGCTGCCCCTGGCCAAGGCCTACCAGGTGGCGCTCGACGACCTGGTTGGCGCGCCGGCCACCGGCGACCCGCGCGTCTACCCGCGGCCCAGGACCCACCACGGCATGACCGTCATCCCGCTCACCCGCAAACCCGGCGGACTGCAGGCCGTCAAGCACATCCTGCCCGCCGGGCCGTCCGACCTCGAGCCCGATCCCCGCTCGCACGAGGGCTACCACTGGCTCTACGTCCTCAACGGACGGCTCCGCCTCGTGCTCGGCGAGCAGGACCTGGTCCTGTCCGCCGGGGAGGTCGCCGAGTTCGACACCCACCTGCCGCACTGGTTCGGCAACGCCGATGGCCACCCGGCCGAGTTCCTGAGCATCCTCGGTCCGCAGGGCGAGCGCTTCCACATCCGGGCCCGCTACCGGCCCTGCTGATCCTCCGGCGGGTTGCGCCGCACCCGGCGGGTGCGCCACGCGCTCGCCAGCCGGGAGTGCGGCTGCCACTCCAGCCCGTTGGGCAGGTTCCACCCGAACTTCACCGCCGCCAGCCGGAACAGCAGCGCGCCCACCACCCCGGCCACGACGCCCACCAGCGGGGCGCCCAGGTAGTGGCACACGACCATCGTGGCCGCGACCGCCGCCGCCACCGTGCCGTACAGCGCGTTGCCGCCGAACACCGCCGGCACGCGCCGGAGCATGATGTCACGCAGCGCGCCGCCGCCGACCGCGGTCGTCGTGCCCAGCAGGATCGCCGGCAGCCAGCCCAGCCCGGCGGCCAGCGTCTTCTGCGCCCCGGTGACCGCCCAGAACCCGATCACCGCCGCGTCCAGCGCCGTGAACAACTTGTCCCACGCGTTCTCGCTGATCGAGATCACGAACGACAGCAGCGCGCCGGCCAGCGCGGTCGGCAGGTAGGCGTAATCGGTCAGCGCGACCGGTGTGCCGTGCTGCAGCAGCGTGTCCCGGATGACCCCGCCGCCCAGCCCGGACACGCTGCCCACCACGAGGAACCCGAACAGGTCCAGCCGCTCGCTGCGGGCGATCGCACCGCCGAGGATCGCGCAGGCGAACACGCCCGCCAGATCCAGGTAGCGCGTCACCTGGTTGATCGCTTCGACCGCCGTTCCAGCCACACCCGGCACCCTAGTCCGCAGTGGACGGACGATCAGGACACCGCGAGGCACTCCGCGCAACGCGGCACGTCCGCACCACCGGGCACGTGCTCGATCGCCGTCCAGATGCGGCGCCGCTCACCACACCGCGCGATCCGGTACCCCAGGTACGGCTGCTCGTCGGCGAACAGGTGCGCCCGCCGCTCGTCCGCGAACGGGGCGGGCACGTCCGGGACGAACCACGGCAGCGCCTCGAACAGGCTGAGCTGGTCCTTCGCCGTCACCGCCGGTCGTACTCCGCGCGCGCCCGGTCCACCTCGGGCATGTGTTCCTCGGCCCACTCCTTGAGGTGGCGCATGATGCCGAGCAGCGACCGGCCCAGCGGCGTGAGCTCGTAGTCGACCCGCACCGGCACCGACGGGGTCACCGTGCGGCTCACCAGCCCGTCCCGCTCGAGGTGGCGCAGCGTCTGGGTCAGCATCTTCTGGCTCACCCCGGCGATCCGCGCGGACAGCTCGGAGTACCGCATCCGGCCGGTCAGCCCGAGCGCCACGATCACCAGACTCGCCCACTTGTCGCCGATCGTGTCCAGCAGCCGCCGGCTGGGGCAGTTCGCGGCGAACGCGTCGAACCGCGCGGGCCGCTCGGTGACCTCCATGGCCCACCTCCGGGTGCCTACCCGACTTCACAGTGCCTACTTCCCAACGGAGAGTAGGTCCCCGATGGTGGTGCTGTCCACACCAGGGAAGGAACACCATGACTCTCGCACTCGTGTCCCGGCCCGGCACCACCGCGCCGGCCGCCGAAGAGGTCACGCTGCCCGCGCTCGCGCCCGGCGAGCTGCGGGTCCGGGTCACCGCCGCCTCGGTCGACCCCGTCGACGTCCTCCTCGCCGCCGGGCCGGCCCGCGCGATCTTCGGGTTGACCGGCACCGTCGGGCTCGGTATGTCGCTGACCGGCGTGGTCACCGAGACCACGGACACGGCCTTCGCGGCTGGAGACCCGGTCGCCGCGCTGCATCCCGACTTCGCCGCGCCGGTCCGCGCGCACGCCGCGGAGACTGTCCTGCCCGCGTCCGCCGCCGCGCGGCTGCCCGACGGCCTCGATCCGGTCGCCGCCGCCTCCCTGCCGGTCAACGCCCTGACGGCCGCGGAGCTGGTGGACAGCCTGGGGCCCGCCGACGGGCGGAGCCTGCTGGTGACCGGCGCCGCCGGGGGCGTCGGCGGGTATGCCGTCGCGCTGGCCGCCCACGCCGGCTGGACCGTGACCGGCCTCGCCCGCGAAACCGACCGGGCCTTCGTGCTGCGGGCCGGGGCGCGCGAGCTGGTCACGCAGGTGCCGGGCCCGTCGTTCGACGCCGTGGTCGACGCCGCCGTGCTGCACCGGGCGGCGTTGCCCGCGCTCCGCGACGGCGGGGCGTTCGCCGGCGTGCCCTCGGCGTCTCCGGCGAGCCCCGAACGGGACATCTCGATATCGATCTCGAGCGTCCAGCCCGACGGCGCCCGGCTCGCTCGTGTGCTCGACCTGGCGGCGTCCGGGGTGCTGGAGTTGCGGGTCGCCGGCCGCGTGCCGCTGACCGACGCCGCCGTCGCCTACGACAAGGTGGCCGGCGGCGGCCGGCGCGGCCGATGGCTGCTCGTGCCGTGACGGGTCAGGCCATGTCCCACTTCGCGCCGAACGCCAACAGCTCGTCGCGGTGCTCCAGCCGCGCGACCCACTCCGGCGGCCAGGCTCCGGCGCCGTGGTGGGCGCCCGCGAACGCGCCGGCCAGCGCGGCGATCGAGTCCGAGTCGCCGGACGTGCAGGCGGCGCGGCGCAGCGCGAGCACCGGGTCGCCGGGGAACAGCAGGAAGCACAGCAGGCCGGTGGCCAGCGCCTCCTCGGCGACCCAGCCCTCGCCGGTAGCCAGGCACGGGTCGGTGTCCCGGTCGGCGTCGCGCACCGCCGCATCCAGGCGGTCCAGGGCGGCCAGGCACTCGTCCCAGCCGCGGGCGATGAACTGCTCCGGCGAGGAGTCACCGGCGCGCGTCCACAGGTCGCCCAGCCACCGCTCGTGGTAGGTGTCGCGGTGCCGGGCGGCGTAGTCGCGCAACGCCCCGGGCAGCCCGGCCGGTTCGGCGCCCTCGGCCAGCAGGTGGACGGTGTGCGCGGTGAGATCGGCGGCGGCGAGCCCGGTGGGGTGCCCGTGCGTGAGGCCCGCCTGCAACTGGGCGGCGCCCGCGCGCTGTTCGCCGTCGATCCCGGGCAGCAGGCCCAGCGGCGTGACCCGCATGTTCGCCCCGCAGCCCTTCGAGGTGATCTGGCTGGCCGCCGGCCACGGATGACCGGCCTCCAGCAGGCGGCAGGCCCGCAGGCAGGTGGCGCCGGGGGCGCGGTTGTTCTCGGGCGAGCGCAGCCAGGCGACGAACTCCGCCCGCAACGGCGGCTCGAACCGCTCCGGCTCCAGCTCGCCCAGGATGGCCGCGCGGGCGACGGCCAGCGCCATCTGCGTGTCGTCGGTGATCAACGCGACCGGGCCGGGCAGGTCCATCTCCCGCCACGGCCCGTGCGCGGCGAGGATCGCCGGCACACCCTGGAACTCGGTCGGCGCGCCGAGCGCGTCGCCCAGCGCGAGGCCCAGCAGCGAGCCGGTGGCCGGTTGCCTGGTCATGAACGTCGTCCTTCCGTCGGTCGGAGCAGCGGCGGGTGCAGCGTGGCGGCGCCACCGGCCCGGTACAGCGCGGCGGGTTTGCCGCGCCCGCCGGTCAGCCGGGACGCGCCTGCCACGGGTGTGACGAACCCCGGGGTGGCAAGCACCTTGCGCCGGAAGTTCGCCGGGTCCAGACCGGTCCCCCACACCGCCTCGTAGACCCGCCGCAGCTCGCCGAGCGTGAACTCGGGCTCGCAGAACTCC
Organism: Amycolatopsis thermoflava N1165; assembly: GCF_000473265.1. Taxonomy (NCBI): domain Bacteria; kingdom Bacillati; phylum Actinomycetota; class Actinomycetes; order Pseudonocardiales; family Pseudonocardiaceae; genus Amycolatopsis; species Amycolatopsis thermoflava. The sequence goes on along the minus strand of NZ_KI421511.1, from coordinate 1,510,150 downwards.
GTCGCCAGGCCGGTGCGTTCGAGTTCCCCGCCGATCCGGTCGTGGGCGTCGGTGAGGATGCGGTCGTGGTCGAAGGCCAGCGGACCCTGCTCACCGAACGGCACCCAGACAGCGCGCGCCGCGTCCCCGCCGCCCGTGGGCTCCGGCGCACCCGGCACGAGCGCGGCGAAAGCCACCGACACGACGCGCATCCGCGGGTCCCGGTCCGGCTCGCTGTAGGTGCGCAGCTGTTCCAGATGGAGCCCCGCGACCTCGGCGAACCCGGTCTCCTCGGCGAGCTCCCGCCGGGCCGCGGCCTCCGCCGACTCGTCCGGCCTGAGAAACCCGCCCGGCAGCGCCCACCACCCCGCGAACGGCTCCGCACCCCGCTCCACGAGCAGGATCCACAGCCGCCCCGCGCGCACCGTGAACACCGCGAGATCGACAGTCACCGCGAAGGGCTCGTACGCGTGCTTGTCGTACATCCACCCCCCTTATTGGTCTCAGTGACTATAAACCATCCGCCGCCGCGGTGTGAGGCCGAGCGCGGTGACGGCACCGAGACCGGCCGCACCGGCGATGAACCACCACGCGCCCGCGAAACCCGTCGTCGCTCTGGGGTGCGGGGTGTCGAGCGTGCCCGAGCACCGCGACCAGGACCGCCACGCCGAGGACGTACCCCAGCTGGCGGCCGGTGTTGACCACGGCGCTGCCGGTCGCGGCCTGGGCGGGCGGCAGGCTCGCCGTCGCCGCGGCCATCAGGGTCGGCAGCGCCAGGCCGATGCCGACGCCGGTCACGATCCAACCGGGCAGGACGTCGGTGGCGAACCGGGCCTGCGCCGAGGCGTTCCAGGCCAGCATCACCGCGCCCAGGCAGAACACCAGGTTGCCCACGGCGACCAGCGCGCCGGCCGGCATCCGGCGCGCCAGCCGTTGGCCCACCATCGCGAAGAGCGGGACCATCAGCGGCACCGGCAGGATCGCGACACCGGTGGCGATCGCGCTGTAGCCGGCGACGTTCTCCAGCCACAGGACGACACTGGGGAACAACGCCCCGAACGCCGTGCAGAACACCAAGGCCGTGACGTTCGCCCACACAAAGGCCGGCACGCGGAACAGGGCCGGCTCCACGACGGGCGCCGGGTGCCGCAGCACCCGCACCACCAGCAGCGCGATGCCGGCGACCGCGACGCCGGCGACCGCGACGCCGAACGCACCCAGGGCCGCCGCGCCGGTCCAGCCCCGTTCGCCACCCTTCACCAGCCCGAGCGCGAGCGCGCCGATCGCGACCGCGAGCACGACGGCGCCGGGCACGTCGGGCAGCCGGGTGACCAACTCGTCCCGGGACTCCGGCACCAGGCGCATCGCCGCGGCGAACGCCACGACACCGACCGGCACGTTGATCAGGAACACCCAGTTCCAGGACAGCTCCACCAGCGCCCCGCCGACGACCGGGCCGAGTGCGGCGGCGAACGAGCTGGTGGTGGCCCACACCTTCACCGCGCCCGCGCGCCGCTCGGGCGGCAGGGCGGTCAGCAGCAGTCCCAGGCCGGCCGGGGTCAGCGCGGCGGCGCCGGCGGCCTGCAGCACCCGGAACGCGACCAGCCACCACAGCCCGGGCGCCACCGCGCAGCCCACACTGGCGAGGGTGATGACGGTCAGCCCGACGAGGAAGCCCGCCTTGCGGCCGTGCCGGTCCGCCAGCCGCCCGGCCGGGATCAGCAGCGCCGCGTAGACGATCGTGTAGGCGTTGAGCACCCAGCTCAAGTCCGCCAGCGACGACCCGGCGAAGCTCGCGCCGATGCCGGTGAACGCGACGTTGACCACGAAGACGTCGAGCGTGGCCATGAACGCGGCCAGGCACAGCACGACCACGATCGCGTTCTCCCGGCGCCGTGACCCATGCCCGCCGTGATGGAAGGTCCGCTCGCGGACCTCAGCTCGTGGAAGACCGATCACTGCTCCCTGGTCAAGGCCCTGGAGATCGTCGGCACGAAGTCGGCGCTGCTCATCCTGCGCGAGGCCTTCTACGGCACCACCCGGTTCAGCGCCTTCGCGGAGCGGATCGGCATCACCGAGACGGCCGCGGCCCGGCAGCTGCGGCACCTCACCGAGGCCGGCCTGCTCGAAAAGCCGCCCTACCGTGACGCGGGCGGCCGCACCCGCGACGAATACGTGCTCACCGAGATGGGCCGCGACCTGCTGCCGGTGGTCATCGGCCTGATGCAGTGGGCGGACAAGCACCTCCAGGACGGCGGACCGACCCTGCTGTACGTCGACCACGAAACCGGAGCCCCGGTCCGGGCCGGCCTCCGCACCGACGACGGGCATCCGGTCGAGCTGGAGGAACTGGGCGTCCGCCTCAACCCGGCGTGGCGCCGGCCGTGCTCCAGTAGCTGATCAACGGTGCTGCAGGGCACGCACTGTCGACTGAAGGCTCCCCGTTCGAACAGACCCTGAGCTGGTACCGCTAGCTGGTGGCAGCCGGGGCGGTGTCGGCCAGCAGGGTGCGCAACCGGGCGGGCAAGTCGGCTCCCGTATCAGCCAATGCGGCCAGCACGCCCTCCCGCAGGGCCGACAGCCGGGCCGCGGCGGCGTCGGCCGTGCGGGTGGCCGTCGTGGCGGCGGTGCGGGCTTCGGTGGCTGCTGTTTCGGCTCGGGCGGCCGCTGTGGCCAGCTCGGCGGCGCGTTCGCGGGCGGCGTTCAACGCTGCTTCGTGTTGTTCGCGTAGCGCCGCTACTCGCTGGTCGTGCTCGGTCTGCCAGCGCTCGCGGTCCTCGCGGTGCTTCGCGCGTTCCTCGGTCAGCGCTCGGTCGTGGCGGGCGCGGAGCTGTTCGAGGTCCTCGTGGTGCTGCGTCGCCAGGTCACGCAGGTCAGTCTCGAGTTGCCGGGCGCGCGCGTGGGCAGCTTCGGCTTCGCTGGCGCGGGCGGCCGCCGCGGCGGTGAGCTCCTCGATGCGGGCGGCCGCCGTTTCCGCGGCTTGGCGGTGCTCGGTTTCGAGCTGGTCCAGCCGTTCCCGCAACTGACGGATCTCGCCCTCGGCGGTCAGCCGGTCGGCGATCGCGCGCTGGGCCTGGCTCCGGTCGGCCGCGGCGCGCTGCTCGGCTTCCGCCGCGCGCTTGTCGGCGGCCTCCGCCCGGTCGGCTGCGGCCGCGGCCGCGGCCGCAGCCTCGGCGGACTGTTGCTCCGCGGCGTCCGCCCTGGCCTCGGCGTCCGTGCGGGCGGCTTCGGCTTCCGCGACCCGCTCACGGGCCTCGGCGATCTCGGCGTCGAGCCGCCCGTCCAGCGCGGCGAGGGTCTGCTGCAGCGGCGCGATCTCCGCCAGGGCCCGGCTCACGTCCCGGCCGACCGCGGCCACGTCCAGCCCCGGCATCGCCGGCCCATAGGCGGCGAACGCGATCTGGTCGGCCTCGTCCAGCCGCGCGCACGTCACCTCGCGGCCGCGCTCGTCGACCGCCCACACCGTCGTGCAGTACTCGCCCGGCCGCCCGCCGCGCGGCCCCGGCTGCTTGCGCGGATGCCGTCGGCAGTACCGGCACAGCGCCGGATCGGACACGGTCTCCCGGCTTCCCGTGGCGTCCCTGCGAGGCGGTGGCGGGGGTGTCTCCTGCATAACCGCAGGCTACCAGTTCAAGTTTGGTAACCAATACCTAGGGTTTAGCTAAGTAAACTATAACTGAAGGGTGCCCATGATAATCACGGTTATCGCGGAGGAAGGACAGGCGGAGGAAGGACATCGAAAAGCCGCGATCGTCACTGTGACGAAACGACCCCGGCTCGGGAGTAGGCCGCCTACCGCGACCCCGAAGCTTCCGGCCGGCGGTCCGATACCCCGCGAGCATCAGGAGAACCTGAGGCAGAATCCAGGACGTGACCGGCGACGACACCATCGAGCTGGCGCCGTTCGCGCCGCGCCCGCTGCCGGCCCGCGCGCCGGCTCCCGACGCGCTGCGCGCCTGGCTCGACGAGGCGGTCGCCGAACTGCCCGCGCTGCCCGGGAAACTGTCGGACCGGCACGGGCCGCGCGCGATCACCCACGCCTGGCTGCTGGCGATGAAGAGCCACCAGACCCGCCGTTCCTACTGGCGCGGCCTCGGGTTGTGGCTGTCCTACTGCGACTGGCACCGCGTCGACCCGCTGGCCGCCCGGCTCGCCGACGTGCGGGACTGGATAGCCCTGCTCGACCCCGGCAGCCCGGTCACCCACAATGCCCGCCTGGCCGCCGTCAGCTCGTGGTACACCGAGCTGATCGACAACCGCGTCCACGACGACAACCCGGCGCGGCTGGTCCCCCGCCACAAGCGCGACCAGGAGTCCCAGACTCGCGCCCTCACCTACGAGGAACTCCTCGCCCTCCTCGGCCACGCCCGGGACCGCGCCGCCCAGCTCGGCACCGAAGCCGCGCTGCGCAACCTCGCCATCCTGGAGATCATGGCCACCACCGCGGTGCGGTCCGGCGCGATCCTGCACGCCCGCTGCGGCCCGGACGGCGACCTCGGCGTCGACCACGGCCACCGGATCCTGCGCTACGTCAACAAGGGCGGGCACCGCAAGACCGCCGACATCCTCGGCCGCGCCGACGCCGCCCTCGGCGACTACCTGGCCGCCCGCGCCGCACGTGAAGGCAAGCCGGTCGCCGAGCTGTCCGGCTGGCTGTTCGCCACCCGCACCGGCACGCCCCTGACCTCACGCGACCTCGGCAACCTCCTGCGGGAGACCGCACGCGGCGCAGGTCTGGACCAGCCCGACGACGTCGTCCCGCACTCGCTGCGGCACACCGTGCTGACCCTCGGCTACGAGAAGGGTGTCTCGGTCGAGGACCTGGCCGACCTCGCCGGGCATGAAAGCGTTGCCACCACGCTGATCTACGTGCGCCGCAGCCGGCGCCGGCAAACCACGCAGATGCTCGCCGACCTCACCGGCGGAACCACGGCCGAGCCGTCGGAACCCGCCGAACAGCGCCACCTCCGGCTGGTGCGCGACGCCTGACTTGACACCGTGCCCGCGTCGTGACTGACTACCCCCCGTGCACACCTCAGTTCTGACCGGGTTCTCCTACCTCGAATGCCCGCGCTGGCACGAGGACCGCATCTGGTTCGCCGACTTCTACACCCACCTCGTGCAGTCCAGCCTCGAGGACGGCAGCGATCTGCGGGTCGAGGCCGAGGTGCCCGGTCAGCCCTCCGGGCTCGGCTGGCTGCCCGACGGCCGCCTGCTCGTCGTCTCGATGCGCGACGCCCGCCTGCTCCGCCGCGAGCCGGACGGCACCCTGGTCACGCACGCCGACCTGTCGGCCCACGTGACCGGGCACCCCAACGACATGGTCGTCGACGCCCAGGGACGCGCCTATGTCGGCAACTTCGGGTTCGACCTGATGAACGGCGCACCGGTGGCGCCGGCGAACCTGCTGCGCGTCGACCCCGACGGCAGCGTCACCGTCGTCGCCGAGGACCTGTGGTTCCCCAACGGCAGCGTCATCACCGACGACGGGGTGCTGCTGGTCGACGAGACCTTCGGCAACCGGGTGACCGCCTTCGACATCGCCGCCGACGGGTCCCTGACCAACCGCCGGGTGTGGGCGAAGTTCGGCGAGCCGCTCACCGAGCGCGAGTTGGAGAAAGCGCTTCCGCAGATCGCCGTCGCGCCGGACGGCTGCTGCCTGGACGCGGAAGGCGCCCTGTGGGTGGCCGACGGCATCGGCGGCAGGCTGCTGCGCGTCCGCGAGGGCGGCGAGATCGCCGACGAGATCCAGCCGGGCACCGGGGTGTTCGCCTGCATGCTCGGCGGCGCCGACGGCCGCACCCTGTTCGCGTGCGCGGCACCGGACTTCAACGAGCACGCCCGCAAGGACGCGCGGGAAGCGAGCCTGCTCGCCTTCCGCGTCGACGTCCCGCACGCCGGGCGCCCCTGAGGGCGTCGTGGTCCGGCGTCCGCACGGGGATCGCGGGCGCCGGACCGACCCGGCCACCCGCCGCCCCCACCGCGCGGCCAGCCTCATTCACGACGTCATCACCTGGACAAAGACCTCGCCAGACGCGCCCTAGCCCCAGACGGCCGTGACCTCGGCGACCGCCCGCGCGGCCTGGTCGAACCCGGCGCGCGCGGCCGCTTCGCGGACCGACGGATCCAGCAGGTTCGGCCCGATCGCCTCGGCCGCCGCCGCGTCCGGGGCGACCACCAGCACCGCAGCGCCGTCCCGCCGCAGCGCCGCCACCTGGTCGTCCAGGTCGGTGTTGCCGGGCACCTCGGTCACCCGCAGCACGAGCACCCGGTCGCAGCCGGCGGCGAGGTCGGCGTTCTCCATCGACCGCACCCCGCCGTCTATGTAGCGGCGGCCGTCGATCGTGACCGGCGGCCAGGTGCCCGGCACCGCGCAGCTGGCCGCGACCGCGTCCACCAGCGACACCCGGGACTCCGCGGTGAACACCCGGTCGTCGCCGGTCGCGGCGTCCACCGCCACGATGTGCAGGGCCGCCGCGGGCCAGTCGTGGACCGGCAGGCGCGCCTCGATCACCTTCAGCCGGTCGGCCTCCGCCACCGTGCGCGCAGCCAGGGCCAGCTCGCCGATCCGCCGCCGCGCGTCCTTCGCGTCGGTCGCGCCGCTCACGGCCGCGCCGAACATCTCCGCGATCGTCTCGGCGTCGACGTCGGCCGGGATCTCCGGTGACTGCAGCGCCGGATCCACCTGCCGCCGGAACAACTCCGCCAGCGCCGTGCCGCTGGTGATCTGCGCCGCCACCGTCGATCCGGCGGAGGTGCCGATGAACCGGTCCGCGCCGAGAACGTCCACTCCGGACTCCGACAAACCGTGCAAGAAACCGGTTTGCCACGCGATTCCGGCCACACCGCCACCACCGAGCACGAGCGCACGCGTCATGCGCCGATCCTAGGCCCCCGCGTGGCCCCGGCGAGAGCGCCGTTGACGAGGAGCAGCCAGCTCCCGCACACGCAACGGCGGTAGTCGAGGCGGCCGGCGGACACCGGGTGGCTCGACCCGGCGCGGAGGAGTTCGGACAGCGGCCACTGGCAGCGGGGGCAACGTTCGTCGGTCATGACCCCAGCGTGCTGTAATGGGTCAGTGCACTTCAACCCTTACGGCGGGCCGGCCGCGCAGGTCGCGGCGGGGCTGGTCAACATGCCCGACGCCACCGCGCCCGAGCTCCTGCGGATGATGCGCGAGGCGGGCATGTCGCTGACCCGGCTCACCGAAGCCGAAGCGGCCCAGGCTCGGGCGTGGGGACGCCGGATCCGCGCGGTGTTCGCCGAACCCGACCCGGACCGGCGGATCGACCTGGTCAACGAGCTGCTCGCGGAAACCGCGTGCCGTCCGTTCATCTCCCGCCACGACGGCCTGCCCGCGCATCTGCACTACGCGGGCGAGGACGACACCCTGGCCCGCCGGATTCGGGCCTTCACCGCGGGCGGCCTGGCCCACCTGCTGTGCGAGGACGCCGGGCGGATCGGCGCCTGCGCCCGCGAGGGCTGCGACTTCGTCTTCGTCGACACCTCCCGCAACGGCCGCCGCCGGTTCTGCTCCACTCGCTGCGCGACCCGGGTCCACGTCGCCGAACACCGGGCCCGCGCCACATAGGTGTCGCGCGTCATACCCCGCCATGTCACGAACGGGTCGGCACCTCCCATCTCGTGGTCGTCAACAGCCGATGAGGAGGCGACAACGATGACCACCCACAAGGTTCTGGTGCTGGGCGCGGGGTACGCGGGCACGGCCGCGGCAATCCAGCTCGCGGCACGCACGAAGGGCCGCGACGACGTCGAGGTGACCCTGGTGAACGCGCACGAGACGTTCACCGAGCGGCTGCGGCTGCACCTGACCGCCACCGGGCAGCAGGTCGCCGAGCTGAGCATCCCGGAACTCCTGGACGGCACGGGCGCGCGGTTCGTGCGGGGCTGGGTCACCGCGCTCGACCCGGGCACCAGGACCGTGCGCGTCGACGACGACCGGGTGCTGCACTACGACACGCTGGTGTACGCCCTCGGCGGCGTGGCCGACACCGTCACCGTGCCGGGCGTCGAGGAGCACGCGCACACCCTGAACAGCCCGGAGGACGCCGAAGTGCTGGCCGGCCGGCTGGCGCGCCTGGAGCAGGGCACGGTCGTGGTCGTGGTCGCGGGCAACGGGCTCACCGGTGTCGAGTCGGCCGCGGAGATCGCCGAGCAGCACCCGCGGCTGCGGGTCGTCCTGCTGGGCCGGGGCGAGCCGGGTGCGGCGATGAACCGCAAGGCCCGGGCCCACCTCCAGGCCGCGCTCGGGCGGCTGGGCGTCGAGGTGCGCACTGGCGCGGAGGTGACCAAGGTGCTCCCGGACGCTGTCGAACTGGCCGGCGGCGAGACGATCCCCGCCGACGTCGTCCTGTGGACCAGCGGCACCCGCGCCGCGCCGCTCGCGGCCGCCGCCGGGCTGGCCGTCGACGACCGCGGCCGCGTGATCACCGACGCGACCCTGCGGTCGGTCTCGCACCCGAACGTCCACGCGGTCGGTGACGCGGCCGCCATCAGCCAGGGCTACGGCGTCCTGCACGGCACCTGCCAGAGCGGGATGCCGACCGGCGTGCACGCCGCGGTGTCGATCCTGCGCGCCCTGGCGGGCAAGGAGCCCAAGCCGTTCCGCTTCGGCTACTACCACACCCCGGTCAGCCTGGGCCGCCACGACGCGGTCGTGCAGTTCACCCACCCCGACGACAGCCCGCGGCGGATCTGCCTGACCGGCGGGCCGGCCGCCCGGTACAAAGAAACGGTGACCGCCTCGCCCTGGCCGACGTACCTGCGCATGAAGAAGATGCCCGCCTCGGGTGCGTTCTGGCCCCGCGGCGGCCGCTTCACCCGGGGCGTGCGGTGACCGAGGCGTTCCACCAGCACCGCAACCTGCTGTTCGCGGTGGCCTACCGGGTCCTCGGCAGCGCCGCCGACGCCGAGGACGTCGTGCAGGACGCGTGGATCAAGTGGTCGGCCGCGGACCGCTCCCAGGTCGCCGACCCGAAGGCCTACCTGGCGCGCATCGTGGCCAACCTGGCGCTGGAACGGCTGCGTTCGGCCCGGCACCAGCGGGAGACCTACGTGGGCCCGTGGCTGCCGGAGCCGATCCTCACCACCGGTGACAGCGCGGACGCGGTCACCGGCGCGGACTCGGTGTCCACGGCGATGCTGGTGGTGCTGGAGACGCTGAGCCCGCTCGAACGCGCGGTGTTCGTGCTCAAGGACGTGTTCGGGTTCAGCCACGCCGAGATCGCCGAGGCGGTGGACCGGTCGGAAGGGGCGGTGCGGCAGGCCGCGCACCGGGCGCGCGAGCACGTGCGCGCCCGCCGCCCGCGGTTCCCGGCCGACCGCGCGAAGCAGCGCGCGGTCACCGAGCGGTTCCTCGCCGCCGCGACCGGCGGTGACGTCAACACCCTGATGGAATTGCTGTCCCCGGACGTCACGCTGTGGACCGACGGCGGCGGCAAGGTCCGCCAGGCCCTGCGCCCGGTCGTCGGCGCGGAGACGGTGGCAGGCTGGTTCGCCGCCATCGGCACCGTCACCTACCAGGGCGTCGCGCCCGCGGACGTGGTCACGGAACTGACCGAGATCAACGGCGGCCCCGGGCTCGTCTTCCGCGGCCCGGACCGCGTGCTGGCCACGGTCACCTTCGACTTCGACGCCGAGGGCCGCATCACCACGCTGCACAACGTGGCCAACCCGGACAAACTCGGCGCGGTCGCGGGCGGCGCGGTGCACGGTCTCGGGCCGTCCGGGACGGTCGCCTAAAGTGCTGAGCATGTACAAGCGTTTCGTGGCCCTCGGCGACTCCTTCACCGAGGGCGTCGGCGACGAAGACCCCGCGCGCCCGAACGGTGTGCGAGGCTGGGCCGACCGGGTCGCCGAGCAGCTGGCGGCAGCCGACCCCGGGTTCCGCTACGCCAACCTCGCGATCCGCGGACGGCTGCTCGACCAGGTGCTCGCCGGACAGCTCGAACCGGCACTGGCGCTGCAGCCGGACCTGGTGTCGATCTACGCGGGCGGCAACGACCTGCTGCGCCCCAAGGCCGACATCGACGCGCTCGCCGCACGGTTCGAGAACGCCGTCGAGCGGCTCGCCAAGACCGGCGCCACCGTGCTGCTGTTCACCGGCGTGGATGGCGCCGAGGACCCGGTGTTCCGGAAGCTGCGCGGCCGCACCGCGATCTACAACGAGCACACTCGCGTGATCGCCGCCCGGCACGGCGCGCTCGTGGTGGACATGTGGGGCATGCGGCAGCTGCGCGATCGGCGCCTGTGGTCGGCCGACCGGCTGCACCTCAACGCGCTGGGCCACAACGAGGTCGCGATCGCCGTGCTCGACGTGCTCGGCCGCCCGCACGGCCTCTCCCCCGCCGCGCTCGGGCCGCGTGAGCTGGTCGACCGGCGGCGGCAGCGCGCGGAGAACCTGCAGTGGGGACGGGAACACGTGCTGCCCTGGATCGGCCGCCGCCTGCGTGGTGAGTCCTCCGGCGACACCCTGTCCGCGAAACGACCGGTGCTGCTGCCGCTGGACTGATCAGCGGGGGCGCAGCCCGTCGAAGACGATCCCCAGCGTGCGGGCGCGCAGCCCGGCGTCGTCGCCGGCGTACTCCGCGGCGCGCGAGGCGCCGACCATCAACGCGATCAGCTCGGCGACCCCGACGTCCTCGCGCACCGCGCCCGCCTGCTGCGCCCGCGACAGCAACGCGCCCAGCGCGTCCCGCACCTTCGCACCGACCTCGGCGGCGAGCCGGGGCACCTCGGCGCCGGCGGCGGCCAGCGCGTCGGTGTAGGCGTTCTTGGCGGCGGACACGTCCGCCCAGCGCGCGAGGAACACGAAGAAAGCGCTCTCTGGGTCGTGCGCGGCCGCGAACGACTGCGCCTCCTCGGCGAACCGGCGCATCCGGTCGGCCAGCACCGCCTCCAGCAGCGCCTCCTTGGTCGGGAAGTGCCGGAACACGGTCCCGATGCCCACGCCCGCCTCCCGCGCGACCTCTTCGGTCGGCGCGCCGGTGCCCTTGGCGGCGAACACCGTCTCGGCGGCGGCCAGCACCCGCGCCCGGTTGCGGCGGGCGTCGGCGCGCAGCGGCTTCGGTTCCGTCATGCGGCGCATCGTAGAGCCCCGTGGAGCGCGGCCGGAACGCGGCGAAAGGTGGTGATTCCCGGCCTGCCCCTGGACATCGTCACTCCGGTGAGGGATCGTCTTCGGGAAGTGAAGCCGATCACAGGAGGCTCGGCGGCATGGTTCTCGGACGCGACGAAGCGGACACCGTTCTCCAGGCACAGACCAGCCAGAAGACCACTCAGGTGCGGCGCGCGGCTTTCGCCAGCGCCATCGGCACGACCATCGAGTGGTACGACTTCTTCCTCTACAACACGGCCGCGGCACTGATCTTCCCGCAGCTGTTCTTCCCCGCCTCCTCCAGCTACGCGGGGGCGATGCAGTCCTTCGCCACCTACGCCGTCGGGTTCGCCGCGCGGCCCGTGGGCGCGGCGATCTTCGGCTACTGGGGCGACCGGATCGGCCGCAAGACCACGCTCGTCGTCACGCTGCTGATGATGGGCATCGCCTCCGGCGTCGTCGGGGTGCTGCCCGGCGCGGCGACCATCGGGATCGCGGCGCCGCTGATCCTGGTGACGCTGCGGCTGATCCAGGGCATCGCGATCGGCGGCGAGTGGAGCGGCTCGGTGCTGCTCGCGATGGAGTGGGGCGACCAGCGCAAGCGAGGTCTGCTGGGCAGTTTCGCGCAGATCGGCGTGCCGGTCGGGCTCGTGCTCGGCACCGGCGGCATGACCCTGCTGTCCGCGTTGCTGCCCGAGGAGGCGTTCGACTCGTGGGGCTGGCGGCTGCCGTTCCTGGCCAGCCTGCTGCTCGTCGCCGTCGGCCTGGTGATCCGGCTGCGCATCCTGGAGACCCCGATGTTCGCGAAGGTCGTGGCGCAGCAGCGGACGTCGCGCAGCCCGGTGGCCGACGCGGTCAAGCACCACTGGCGGGAGATCCTGCTCTCGGCCGGGCTGCGGTTCAGCGAGCAGATGCCGTTCTACCTCTACACCAGCTACGTGCTGGTGTACGTGGTCGCCGAGCACGGCTACTCGAAGACGTTCGTGCTCAACGCCGTCCTGCTCGGCGCGGCGGTGGAGCTGGCGCTGATCCTGTGGTTCTCGCAGCTGTCGGACCGGATCGGGCGGAAACGGGTGTACCTGACCGGGGCGGTGCTGACCGGGCTGCTGGCGTTCCCGTACTTCGCGGTGCTGAAGAACGGCGGCGAGGTGCTCATCTTCGTCGCCGTCGTGGTGTCGATGATCCCGCACGCCATGCAGTACGGGCCGCAGGCCGCGCTGATCGGCGAGAGCTTCCCGACGCACCTGCGCTACGGCGGCGCCGGGCTCGGCTACCAGCTGGCGTCGGTGTTCGCGGGCGGCCCGGCGCCGCTGCTGGCGACCTGGCTGCTGCACACCACCGGGACGCCGTACTCCATCTCGGCCTACGTGGTGCTCTCGGCGGTGGTCACGATCGTCTGCGTGGCGCTGCTGAAGGACCGCTCGCGAGCCGACATCACCGACGACGCGGTCTACCGGCGCTGACCCACTGGTACCAGCCGAGCGCGGCGAGCACGGCGAGGGCGATCCCGTAGGGCAGCCAGTTCGACCGGGCGCCCAGCGCGCCGGCCAGTCCGGGCACGAGGATCGCCAGTGCCACCACGGTGGCCAGCACCGACCCCCACAACAGGCGCCGCCGCTGCGCGACGGGCGCGGGCTCTTCGCTCATGGTTCCAGGGTGTCATCCGTCCGCTTGGGGCGGACCTCGGCCCGCCAAGCGCCGGAGCTTGAACTCGGCGGTCGGCGGCAAGAGAAAGGGGGCCGCACCGGCTTCCAGTGCGGCCCCCGAGCGGGACTACTGCTGCGGCGGCGCGGGTGGCGGCTGCTGCGGCGGGTACTGGGGCCGCGGCGGGTTGCCGTAGTGCTGGCCCGGGCTGCGGGTCGGCAGCTGGCCCTGCTGTCCGCCCGCCGTGGGGAACTGCGGTTGCGGCGTGGTGGGCGGCGAGATCGGCTCGGGGGCCGGGGGCTCCACGGCCGGCGCCTCCTGCGCCTCCTCGGTCACCGGGTTGCCGCGCAGCGCACTGGTCGCCGGCGGGGCCGGCGGCTGCGGCTGGTGCGACAGCGGGCCGGGCACCTCCTGCCGCGCCACCGCCTCGGCCTCGCGCACCGCCTCGGCGATCCGCGGGTCGGTGGAGGTGTCGAACCAGCTGGCGACCTCTTCGTCGTCCAGGGTGGGCGGCTCGGCGCCGTCGGTCTCGGCGGGCTCGTACCGGAACACGCCGTCGGCGTCCTGCTTGGCGAACGCGCGGGCGAACTGCTGCAGCGCGTTGCCGTAGTCGCTGGGCACCAGCCACACCTTGTTCGCGTCGCCCTGCGCCATCTGCGGCAGCGTCTGCAGGTACTGGTAGGCCAGCACCTCCGGCGTCGGCTTGCCGGCCTTCACCGCGGCGAACACCTTCTCGATCGCCTTGGCCTGGCCCTGCGCCTGCAGGTAGCGGGCCGCGCGCTCACCCTGCGCCCGCAGGATCCGCGACTGCCGCTCCGCCTCGGCCGCCATGATGGTGGCCTGCTTGGCGCCCTCCGCGGCGAGGATCTGCGACTGCTTCTGCCCCTCCGCCGTCTTGATCTGCGCTTCCCGCTGACCTTCGGCGTTGAGGATCATCGCGCGCTTCTCCCGGTCGGCGCGCATCTGCTTCTCCATCGAGTCCTGGATGGAGGGCGGCGGGTCGATCGCCTTGAGCTCGACCCGCGCCACGCGGATGCCCCACCGGCCGGTGGCGTCGTCGAGCACGCCGCGCAGCTGGTTGTTGATCTGGTCGCGGGAGGTCAGCGCCTGCTCCAGCGTCATGCCGCCGACCACGTTGCGCAGCGTCGTGGTGGTCAGTTGCTCGACACCGACGATGTAGTTGGAGATCTCGTACACCGCGGCGCGCGCGTCGGTCACCTGGAAGTAGACGACCGTGTCGATGGACACCGTCAGGTTGTCCTCGGTGATCACCGGCTGCGGCGGGAACGACACGACCTGCTCGCGCAGGTCGATGCGGGCCCGCACCTTGTCCAGGAACGGCACCAGGAAGTTCAGGCCGGGCGAGGCGACCGACTTGAATCTGCCCAGCCGCTCGATCACCGCGGCCTGGGCCTGCGGGACCACCATGATCGCCTTCGCGATCGTCACGATCACGAACAGGGCGATGACCGCGACAACAATGATCGCTGCGGTTCCCAAGATCGCTCTCCCGATATGTGGGTTGTGGTTACGGCTCGGGCGCCACCACGGCCGTGGCGCCCGCTATCTCTACCACGGTCACGGTCGTGCCGGGTTCGATTCGCTGACCGTCGGCGATGGACCGTGCGGACCACACGTCGCCGGCCAACTTGACACGCCCGGAGTGGCCGTCCACAACGGACACGACCACGGCCCTGGCGCCGATCAGGGCCTCGGTGTTGGTGCGGTGACCCGTCCCGGTCAGGAACCGGCGCTTGAGCGCGGGCCGGGCCAGGAAGATCAACGCGCCGGACGCGATCGCGAACACGACCGCGTCGACGACGATGTTGCCGGTGATCAGCGCCGCGCCGGCCCCGAACAACGCGCCGAGGCCGAGCATCAGCAGGAAGAAGTCGCCGGACAGCACTTCGGCGGCCATCAGGACGATGGCGACGATCAGCCAGACGAGCGCCGGTGTCATGCGCCCATCGTGGCAGAAAGTGACCGCTCGCGACCAGCGGACAACCCGAAGTGATCTCCGTGTGACCTGCCGGATTCAGCCTTCCGGGTCGGTCACGAAGTCGATCAGCCGCTCGACGGCGCCGATCAGCGGCGTCTCCAGGTCGCGGAAGCTGCTCACCGAGTCCAGCACCCGCTGCCAGCCCTCGTAGGTCTCGCCCCAGCCCAGCGCCGCGCACACGCCCTCCTTCCACGGCGTGCCGCGCGGCACCGCCGGCCACGCCCGGATGCCGACCGCGGACGGTTTCACCGCCTGCCACACGTCGACGTAGGGGTGGCCGGTGACCAGCACGTGCTCGTCGCGGATCGCGTCCACCAGGCGGGATTCCTTGCTGCCCGGCACCAGGTGGTCGACCAGGACGCCCAGCCGCCTGCCGGGGCCGGTGCCGAACTCCTCGATCGCTTCGGCGAGCACGTCCACGCCGTCGAGCGGTTCCACGACGACGCCCTCGACGCGCAGGTCGTGCCCCCACACGCGTTCCACCAGTTCGGCGTCGTGCTTGCCCTCGACCCAGATGCGCGAGTCGCGCGCGGTGCGGGCCCGCAGCCCCTGCACCTTCACCGACCCGGACGCCGAACGCGCCGAAGCCGGTGACGGCGGCGCGGCCTTCGGCCGTACCAGCGTCACCGGCTTGCCCTCGAGCAGGAACCCGGCGGGCTCCAGCGGGAACACGCGGTGCCGGCCGTGGCGGTCCTCCAGCACGACGTTGCCGTGCTCGAACCGGACCACCGCGCCGCAGAAACCGCTTCCCGGTTCCTCGACCACCAGCCCGCGCTCCGCCACGACCTCGGGGATCTTGCGTCTGCGCGGGCCGGCGAGGATGTCGTCATAGCTGTGGGAGCGCACGATCCGGGACGGTAGCGCCGGGTTCACCCGTTCGTCGCGCCGCCACGCCGGGGCGCAGCATCAGCGCGGCCACAGCCAGGGCGGCGGCCACGAGACCGGTGCCGACCCAGAAGGCGAGGTGGTAGCCGGAGGTGAGCGCCACCTCCGGTCGCACCCCGGTCAGCGACCCGGTGCGGGTCGCGGCGAGCACCGCCAGCACCGACAGCCCCAGCGCGCCCGCCACCTGCTGCGTGGTGTTGAACAGCCCGGAGGCGAGACCGGTGTCCTCGGCGGCGGCGTCCCGCATGCCCAGCCCCATCAGCGCGGGCATGGCCAGGCCGAACCCGATTCCCATCGCCACGGTCGGCCCGAGCACGTCGCTCGCGTAGCCGCCGTCCGGGCGCACCTGAGCCAGCCAGGCGAGCCCGCCGCCGATCAGCACCAGCCCGGCCAGCAGCACCTGGTAGTCGCCGAAGCGGGTGGACAGCCGCGGCGAGATGACCAGCGACACCAGCGCGATCGTCGCGGCGATCGGCACCATCGCCAGCCCGGTCGCCTGCGCGCTGAGCCCCAGCACCTGCCGCAGGTAGAGCACGACGAGGAACTGGAACCCGAACATCGCCGACACCAGCAGCGCCATCGTCAGGTTCGCCCCGGTCAGGCCGCGCGAGGCGAAGATCCGCGGCGGCAGCAGCGGGTCGCGGGCCCGGGACTGGCGCAACCCGAACGCGGCCAGCAGCACCAGCGACAGCGCGCCGAAACCGATCGTGTGCGCCGAGGCCCACCCGTGGGACTCGACCTCGACGATGGTGTAGACGCCGAGCATCAGCGCGGCGGTCACCAGCGCCGCGCCGAGCCAGTCGGCACCGGCGCGCAGCCCGACGCCGCGGTCGTTCTCCAGCACCCGCAACGCGACCGCGCCGGCGAGCAGGCCGATCGGCAGGTTGATCAGGAAGATCCAATGCCAGCTCAGCGCCTGGGTCAGCACGCCACCGGCGATGCTGCCGATCGAGCCGCCCGCGGCCTGCACGAAGCTGAACGTGCCCAGCGCCTTGGCGCGTTCGGCCGGCTCCGGGAACAGCCGGACGACCATGCCGAGCGCGACCGCGGTCGAGGCGGCGCCGCCCGCGCCCTGCAGGAACCGCGCGGCCATCAGGGTTTCCGGGTTCCAGGCGAGCCCGGCGAGCAGCGAGGCCAGCGTGAACACGGCCATCCCGGCGAGGAAGACGTGCCGGCGGCCTGCCAGGTCGCCGAGGCGGCCGGCGAGCAGCAGCAGCCCGCCGAACGGGATCAGGTAGGCGTTGACGACCCAGGACAGGTTCGACGGCGTGAAGCCGAGGTCGTCGCGGATCGCGGGCAGGGCGACGTTCACGATCGTCTGGTCGAGCACGATCATGAGCGTCTGCGCGGACAGCACGGCGAGCGCGAGCCACCGCGAGCGTGCTGCCGGCTGATCGAGGGACATGGCCTTGACCTCCAAGAGGGCACGATTTGTAACTGGGGCAATGATGTGAGCCCGTAACCGTGCCGGGAAGAAGGCAGTTCCCTGTGCCAGAGGCACATCGATGTACCACTCCTGGTCCCGCCGGTGGCGCTGTGAGGCAGCTCACGCGCGCCACGGGACACGGGTGGTAACTGAGGGGCCGGCATGGAACCATCGAGGTATGGCTGCTGACACCGCTTCCCCGGTCACCGAGGCTTGCCCCATCGTCGAGGTGCTCGACCACGTCGCCGGCAAGTGGGCGATCGGCATCCTGGTCACCGCCGCGCACGGCCCGGTCCGCTTCACCGAGCTGGAGCGCGAGGTGGAGGGCATCAGCCGCCGCATGCTGACGCTGACGCTGCGCAAACTGGAGCGCGACGGCCTGCTGGTGCGGACCGTGTACCCGACGGTGCCGCCGCGCGTGGAGTACACGCTCACCGACATGGCGCGCGAGCTGCACCAGACGCTGGTCGGGCTGACGTCCTGGGCGGAGAAACACCGGGGCGCGATCGCCGCGGCCCGCCGCGCCTACGACGAGCAGCGGACCGCGGCGACGGTATAGGACTCGTCGGGGAAGCGGCTCGCGCGGCGGTGCCAGTCGACGGCCCACCGCGGGCGGCTCAGCCGCTGGCGGAACCTAGATCACCCGGACGGCCGCCTCCGCGGCGATGCGGAACTCGATCATCGACGGCAGCTCCGCCAGGTCCAGCGCCTGCTTCAGCCGGGCCACGCCGTCGTCGACGATGTGCTCGCGCAGGGCGGGCAGGTCCGTGCCCGGTTCGGCGGTCACCGTCACCAGCAGAGTCGGCCGGTCCTGCGGGCCGGACAGCGTCGCGTCCGCCGAGCGCACCTGCGGGTAGGCCGCAATCTCCGACTCGAACGGCGCGACCGCCGCGTCCGCGGACAGCTTCGTGACGCCCTTAGCCGGATCGTCCTCCAGCCGCCAGGTCCGCGTCTTCGGCCGCCGCATCGCCTGCGCGGCAAGCCACCGCAGGAACAGCAGCCCCAGCGCGACGGCCACCACCACGGTCACGTACAACACCCGCGTCGGCGGCCGGTCGTCCCCGGGCGCCAGCGGCGCGGTCCGCTCCAGGACGGCCAGCCAGCCGAGTGACGTGGCCAGCGCGAACCCGCCCGCGGCGAGCAGGGCGAGCCCGATCAGCGCGAGCAGCGTGCGGTTGAGCCGGGCAGGACGGTTCAGGCTGGTCATGGCGTCCTCCGCACGTGCACCTTCACCCGCGGCCGCCGCGCCGGGCCGATGCGGTCCAGCTGGTCCTCGACCGCCTGCCGCACCTGGCTCGCCACGTCGTCGGCGGCCAGCCGGCTGCCCCGCACCTTCGCGGTGACGCTGCGCCGCCGCAGCCGCACCTTCGCCGACTCCACCCCGTCGGCGGACTCGGCCGCCGACCGCAGGCTGCCGGTGATGCTGCGGCGGCTCGCCCCGGCCTTGACCGGCGCACTGCTTCCCCCCGACAGGGGCAGTACGAGCGCGCGGCCGGGCAGCACCGCCGCCAGCAGCACCAGCAGGCCCAGCGCGGCGAGCACGCCGCCGCCGATCGCCACGGGAAGCGCTTCCCAGCGCGTGGCGTGCAGCCGCGCCGCGACGGCGTCGTAGTCCAGCACCGGCCGCTCGCCCAGCAGAAGCTGCACCGCGCTGGTCGCCACCAGCGCGCACGCGACCACCCCGGCCAGCGCCACCACCGAGGCCAGGAGGCTGCGCCGGGACCGGCGGATCATGCCAGGCTCCTCTCCCGCGACCGGTCGCTGTGCAGCGCGGTCACCGTGATGTCCACCCGCTCCACCACCAGCCCGGTCAGCTCGCCGACCTCCCGCACCAATCGTTCCCGCGCCGCTCGCGTGGTGCGGGCGACCGGCGCCGGGTAGCCGACCGACAGCTCGACGGCCAGGCTGACCCGGCCGTTCCGCACGCGGGCGGTGACGTTGGCGGGCTGCTCCGGATCACCGCTGCCCACCGCGAGGCCGAGCACCCGGCGGGCCGCGCCCCCGACCCCGTCCAGCCCTGTGATCACCTGTTCCGCGATGCGCTCCACCGCCCGGTCGGCCACGACCGTGGTGCCGCGCCGCTCCGGCGCTTCGACGGTCACCGGCTCACCTCCGCTCGCGGTCGGTGAACTGGGACAGGTCGAGCTTGCCGTCGAGCACCCGGCCGGCCAGCAGGCCCAGCCCGCCTAGCACGGCGACGACCAGAAACGCGCCGAACCCGCCGAACGCGGCGGCCAGGCCGAGGACGAGCCCGGTCAGCAGACCGGCGATCGTGGCGTTCACGTCACTGCACCCGCGCGGGCGCGCCGCCCTGGGGCTCGTCGTCGTCGGGCAGGTGCACGTCGTTGACGGTGATGTTGACCTCGACGACCTCCAGCCCGGTCATCTGCTCGATCGCGCCGATCGCGTTGGCCCGCACCGCCTGCGCCAGGTCGGCGATGGACACCCCGTACTCGACGACGATCTGCAGGTCCACCGCGGCCTGCTTCTCCCCGACCTCGACCGACACGCCCTGGCCGACGCTGCCGCTGGCGCCCGGGATGCGCTCGCGCAGCGCGTTGAACGCCCGCGCCGCGCCGCCGCCCAGGTCGTACACGCCCGGGATCTCCCGCGCCGCCAGCCCGGCGATCTTCTGCACCACCGTGCTCGCGATCGTCGTGGTGCCCTGGCTGGTCACCAGCGAACTCGTCGCCGGCTTGCTCACCGCGGTGGCCTTCTCCTCGGTTCCGGTGCTCATCTTCTCTCCCCTTTCCGGTTGGTGTTCCCACTTCTTCGACACCGCCGGCGCGCGAACCTCACGCGCCGAACGCGGATCCGTCCACATCGGTCACCACGAGCCGGATGACCGCGTCCGCGTAAGCGCTTCCCACCAGCGCCTTCGCGACCGCGTCGCCGGCCAGCCGCAGCCGTGGTGGCAGCGGCAGCGCCGTGGCGACCAGGCGCACGCGCACCACCTCGGGTGTCAGGTCGACCGCGAGTGCGGCCGGGTTCCACGACGCCACCGGCCGCACCGTGGGCGCGGCCGGGCGCAAGCCGTCCACTTCGGACAAGGCGGTCAGGATCGCCTCGACGTGCTCGGCGCGGGCGGTCATCGGACGACGTCCAGCACGGTCACCGACACCCGGCCGGGTTCGACGCCGGTGTCCCGGACCAGCCGGGCGCGCACCTCGCGCTGCACGGCCCTGGCGACCGCGGCGGCCTGCGCGCCGGCGCGGGTGGCGATGCCGACCCACACCTCCACGTCGTCCCCGGCGCGCCGCACGCCGACACCGTCCGCGGGCGCCGGGGTGAGTCCCTTGACCTGCTGCCACCGGGACCGGCCCCAGCCGCGCACCAGTCCGGCCATCCCCGGTTCGAGCCGGGCCACACCCGGCACCGCCCTGGCGGCGTGCGCGGCCACCGACGCCACCACGGCGTCCTCGACGTGCCACTCGACGTGCACCGGTTCCCCCCTCAGCGGTCGTAGAGGTCGTCGACCGTCAGGTCCAGCCGCACCAGCCGGACCCCGATCGCGGACGAGCAAGCCGCCGTGAGGCGATCCCGCAGGCGCGCCAGCACGTCGGCGAGGTCGTCGCGGTAGGCGGCGGCCACCGACAGTTCGGCCTCGATCAGGGTCTGCCCGTCGGTGATGCCGCTGGTGAGCACCCGGCAGCGGCGGGCGCGGATGCCGTCCGTCTCGTCGGCGGTGAACCGCAGCACGGCGGCGACCGCCTGCTCGCTCACCTCGAGCGTGCCGGGCTCCGGCGCGGACAGCGGCACCATGCCGCGGTGGCGGCGCACGTCGGCGCGCACGGCGGCCATGATCTTGCCGGTCAGGTCCAGCGGCGGCCGGGTCTCGTCGGCCGCCAGCTCACGGGTCGCGTCCCGCAGCGCGAGGAGGCTGCCGCGCGCGGTCGAGCAGTGCGGGCAGGTCAGGTCGTGCTCGGTGACCGCGTCGAGGCGGTCCCACACGTCCTCCAGCGCCCGGCCGCAGGGCAGGTCGTGGGTGGTCTGGTCTAGCGCCATGGCCGCATCACCTCCGCCAGTTGCGCGCGGGCCCGCGCGATGCGCCCGCGGACCGCGGTGGGCGAGGCCGACACGGCCTCCGCGATCTCCTCGTAGGACCGGCCGTGCACCTCGCGCAGCAGCCAGCATGCCCGCTGCTCCGGGGTCAGCCCGGCCAGTGCCGTGGTCAGGGCCGCCATCTGGGCGCTCACCTCGGCGGCGCGCTCGGGCCGGGCGTCGCCGCGCGGGGTTTCGGTGTCGTCCGGGTCGACGTCGGTGACCGGGCGGCGGGCGCGGATCACGTTGAGGCAGCGGTTCGTGGTCGAGCGGTACAGCCAGCCGACGAAGGCGCCGTCGTCCTGGAGCTGCTCCAGGCGGCGCCACACGGTCAGGAACACCTCCTGGACCACGTCTTCGGCGTCACCGGCGGCGGCGAGCATGCGCAGCGCGAGCCGGTACATCGGGCCCTGGTAGCGGCGCACCAGCTGCTCGTAGGCGCGCACGTCGCCGTCCCTGGCCCGCGCGACCAGCGTCGCGTCGTCCAGGACCTCGCCGAGGCCGGTCCCGGCCGTCACCGCATCCCGCCCATGCGCAGCCTCCCCGTGTTCGCACCCGATTCACTAGGCCAGACACCGGGCACGGCGAAAGCTCACGCCCCGGTCCGTCACGAGTTCGGGTGAGGGCGGCCACCGGATTGGTGGATCAGTGCGGGAGTGCCTTCTCGGATGCGGCACCAAGGTTTTCGACGCGGCGACACGCCCGGAGAGCCACCGCGGCGCGGGCACGGCCGGCGGCCTCCGGCCGGCGCACGTCGACCCACCTCATGGGTCAGAACAGCGGCCAGGGGATGGCGCGCCAGTCGTCGCCGGGTTCGGGGAACACGCCGGTGGCCACGAGCATCTCCGCGCGCTCGGCGATGGCGCTGATCTCCAGCTTCGTCAGGTGCGGCGCGAGCTGCTCGCCCAGGTCGCCGCGGATCTTCTCCGGCAGCGCGCGCAGCTTCTCCAGCGTCTCGGCGGGCAGCGGGTCGCCCACCCAGCCCCACAGCACCGTGCGCAGCTTCGGCTCGGCGTGCAGGCAGATGCCGTGGTCGACGCCGTACACCGTGCCGTCGGTGCCGACCAGCACGTGCCCGCCCTTGCGGTCGGTGTTGTTGGCGATGATGTCCAGGACCGCGAGGTCCCGCATGCCCGGGTGGTCGGCGTGCGCGAGCACCGCGGGCTCACCGGCCCGGTCGTGGGCGTGCAGCACGATGCGCCAGTCGTCCGGCACGTCCTTCGGCGACCGGACGTCGATCAGCTCCTCGTCGCCGGTCTCCACCCACAGCTGCACCATGCCCTCGCCGAACGGGCCGTCGCGCAGCACCGTCGGCGGCACCCGGCCCAGGCCGGCGGCCTCGGACAGCAGGGCGGTGGCGACCTCGCGCCCGGCGAGCGTGCCGTCCGGGAAGTCCCACAGCGGCCGCTCGCCGGACACCGGCTTGTACACCGCCTGTGCGGAGAGCCCGTCCAGCTCGACCGAGCAGAACAGCGTGACGTTCGAGGCGTCGACCAGGCGGCCTTCGACGGTCAGGCGGCCGCGCGTGAGCAACTCCCTGGCGTGCGGATCGGCTGGACCGACCGGTGGGGCCACGTCTAGCTCTCGTCGGCCAGGTCGGTGTTGCGCCGGTAGCCGTTCTGCCGCGGGCAGATGTGGCCCTCCGGGTCGAGCGGCTCGCCGCACAGCGGACACGGCTTGCGCCCGGCGCGCACGACCCGGTCGGCGCGCTCGGCGAACGCCCGCGCCGCGGCGGGGCTGAGGAACACGCGCACCGCGTCCGGGCCCTCCTCGGTGTCGTCGAGCACGACGGTCTCGTCGACCTCGCCCTCGGTCATCGCGAGCAGCTCGATCACGACCGCGCTGGTCTCGGCGTCCCAGCCGAGGCCCATCGTGCCGACCCGGAACTCCTCCTCGACCGGGACCTCGAGCGGGTCCACGTCGACGAGGTCGTCGGGCACGGTTTCGGGCACCTCGGCGCCGAACCGCGCGACGATCTCCTCCAGCAGCGAGGACAGGCGCTCGGCGAGCACCTGCACCTGCTGCTTCTCGATCGTCACGCTCACCGTTCGGACGTCCTCGGTGGCCTGCAGGTAGAAAGTGCGGTCGCCCGGTTCCCCGACGGTCCCTGCGACGAACCGGTCGGGCTGGCGGAAGACGTGGATTACACGAGCCATGGCACCCCCGACCCTATGCCACCGTTTCATGATCGGCATCCGCCGCCCCCGCTTGCATCTTAGTTAGAGTGCGGCGGTGGCTGAAACCGCGCCGTACGGCACCTGGACCTCCCCCATCTCCGCCGCCGACGTCGCCGCCGCGGGCGGTGGCGCGCAGTGGCTCGACGTCGTGGGCGACGCCGTCTGGTGGGCCGAGGCCCGGCCCGTCGAAGGCGGCAGGCTGACGCTGGTCCGCGCTGGTCAGGACGGTGCGGAGGAGATGCTGCCGCCGCCGTGGAACGCCCGGAACCGGGTGCACGAGTACGGCGGACGGCCGTGGCTGGTGATCGGCCGGACCCTCTACTTCACCCACTGGGACGACCAGCGGGTGTACGGGCGCGACCTGGACAGCGGCGAGGTGGTTCCGGTCACACCGGAGCCGCACGTGCCGCAGGGCGTCCGGTACGGCGACCTCCGGCCAGGTCCGGACGGCGTGGTGTGGGCGGTGCGCGAGACGAGCACCGGGCCGCGGCGCACCGACATCCGCCGCGACCTGGTGTCGATCACCGGTGGCGAAGTGGTGCCGCTGGCGGCGACCCACCACTTCCTGACCGCGCCGCAACTGTCGCCGGACGGCCGGCATGCGGCGTGGCTGGGCTGGGAGCACCCGGACATGCCGTGGGATGCCACCGAGCTGTGCGTGGCCGAGGTGCGGCCCGGCGGGTTCGGCCCACACCGGGTGCTCGCCGGCGGGCCCGGCGTGTCGGTCTGCCAGGTGGAGTGGGCCGGCGACGGCACGCTGCTGGCGCTGATGGACCCGGACGGCTGGTGGAACCTGCACCGGATCGGGCTGGACGGCGCGGTCGTCAACCTCGCGCCGGTGCGGCGGGAGCTGGGCGGGCCGCTGTGGAAGATCGGGTCGAACTGGTTCGTGCCGCTGGGCGGCGGCAGGCACGCCGTGCTCGACTCCGGTCGCCTGGCCGTGCTCGACGAGAACAGCGGAACGGTCACGCCCGTCGCCGAGCACCTGACGAGCTGGGCGGCGACCCTGGCGCGGCACGGGACCGGGGTCGCGGGCATCGCCGCCGGACCGCGCCACGAGAGCGCCGTCGTGCACGTGGACCTCGGCAGCGGCGCGGTGACCGAGCTGACCCCGCCCGCGCACCCGCTGCCGCCCGCGGAGTACCTGCCGGTGCCGCAGGAGCGGATGTTCCCCGACCCGGACGGCGTCGAGATCCCGGCCTACGTCTACCCGCCGGCCAACCCCGGATTCACCGGGCCCGACGGCGAGCGCCCGCCCTACCTGGTGCACGTGCACGGCGGCCCCACCGGCCGCGTGTCCGGTGACCTCGACCTGGACTTCGCCTACTTCACCAGCCGCGGCATCGGGATCGTCGCGGTCAACTACGGCGGCTCGGTCGGCTACGGACGCGCCTACCGGGAACGGCTGCGGGAACAGTGGGGCGTGGTCGACGTGCGGGACTGCGCCTCCGTCGCCGAAGCGCTCGCGGCCGAGGGCACCGCCGACCCGGCGCGGCTCGCGATCCGCGGCGGCAGCGCGGGCGGCTACACCTCGGCGGCGTCCATGACGAGCGTGACCACCTACCGCGCGGCGACGATCAAGTACCCGATCCTCGACCTGGCCGAGTGGACCGGCGACGGCGGCGAGACCCACGACTTCGAGTCGCAGTACGTGCTCGGACTCGTCGGGCCGCTGCCGCAGACGCGGGAGCGCTACGTGGAGCGGTCGCCGCTGCGGCACGCCGCCCGGCTGGCCGGGCCGGTGCTGCTCCTGCAGGGGCTCGACGACCAGATCTGCCCGCCCGAGCAGGCCGACCGGTTCGTCGCCGCGCTCTCCGGCAGCGGCATCCCGCACGCCTACCTGACCTTCGAGGGCGAGCAGCACGGGTTCCGGCGCGCCGAGACCATGATCGCCGCGCTGGAGGCCGAGCTGTCGTTCTACGGGCAGGTGTTCGGCTTCGCCACGCCCGGGGTGCCGAAGCTGGAGCTGCGCTCGTGAAGACCGTCGCCCTGGTCGCGCCCGCCGGGCCGGTCGCCCCGGAGCGGCTGGAGCGGGCGCTGGCCGTGCTCGGCTCGTGGGGGCTGCGGGTGCGCAACCTCGTCAAGCCCGGTTCGCGGCACGCCTCCTACCTGGCCGACACCGACGCGGCGCGGGCGGAACTGTTCACCGAGGCGTGGCTGGACCCGGAAGTGGACGCGGTGCTCGCGGCGCGCGGCGGCTACGGCACACAGCGGATGCTGGACCTGCTCGACTGGCCCGCACTGCGCCGCGCCGGGGCGAAGGTGTTCGCCGGGTCAAGCGACGTGACGGCGCTGCACGCGGCGATCCACCAGCACCTGGGCCAGCCGACGTTGTTCTCGCCGATGCCCGCAGGTGACTACTGGGACGACGCCGGCGGTACGGGCTTGCGCCAAGCCCTGTTCGAGCCGGGACCGGTGACGCTGCCCGGCACCGAGGCGCTGGTCGCGGGCACCGCGCGGGGCAGGCTGACCGGCGGGAACCTGAGCCTGCTCGCCTCCAGCGTCGGCACACCCGAGCAGGGCGGCGCGCGGGGCGCGATCGTGGTGCTCGAGGACGTGACGGAGCCCGTGTACCGGCTGGACCGGATGCTCACGCAGCTGCTGCGCTCCGGCTGGTTCGACGGCGTGGCCGGGATCGTGCTGGGCACGTGGACCCGGTGCGGCGACCCGGTGCAGGTGCGGGAGCTGATGCTGGACCGCCTGGCGCCGCTGGGGGTGCCGGTGCTCGCCGGGGTGCGGTTCGGGCACGTCGAGGGGTCGCTGACGGTGCCGCTCGGGGTCGAGGCCGTGCTGGAGACCGAAGCGCTGCGGGTGGTGACCGGTGCGGCTTGATCCGGCGGAGGCGCGGGCGCGGTTCGTGGCGGCCCGGGTGGCGCGGCTGGCGACCGTGTCGGCGGACGGGCAGCCGCACCTGGTGCCGGTGACGTTCGCGGTGTCCGGGGACGAGATCGTGTTCGCGGTCGACCACAAGCCGAAGTCGACGCACGCGCTGCGGCGGCTGGCGAACATCGCGGCGAACCCCGCGGTGACCTTCCTGGCCGACGCCTACGACGAGGACTGGACCCGGTTGTGGTGGGCGCGGGCCGACGGCACCGCGACCGTCGTGGAGTCCGCCGCCGGCGCGGTGGACCTGCTGCAGGCGAAGTACGAGCAGTACGCGCGGCGGCCGCCGGAGGGCCCGGTGGTGATCACCCAGGTGACGCGCTGGAGCGGCTGGACCGGAACCGCCGAGTGAGGCTCGGCGGCTAGTCCTTCGCGACGAAGTCCGGCACCTCGGGCTGGCGCCGCCACGCGCCGACCAGGCCGAGGGGGTCCGGGCGCAGCAGGGACGCCGCCGCGTAGACCGACAGCGCCAGGACCACCACGACGAACCACCAGTCGTACAGCGCCTGCTCGCCCGTCGGGTAGTAGGCGAGCACCAGGAACGACGCCACGGCGACCACGATGGCCAGGTGCCTGCGCCGCCACGGGAACGCCGACGCGATCACGAAGCCCCAGGTCAGGTACCACGGCAGGGTCGGCGGGGCGAGGATCGCGGTGGCCAGCAGCGTCATGGCCATCCGGAAGATCGCCTCGTTGCCGCCGTTGCGGGCCTTCCACCACTGCCGCACGCCGAACGCGGCCAGCGTCAGCATCGCCAGCGCGCGGGCCACCGTCACGAACGGCGACTCCGGCACGGTGATCACCAGGTTCACCAGCGTGTGCGCCAGCTGCCCGATCCCGGTCGGGAAGTTCAGCCAGTTCGTCACCAGCGTCGGCGCCTGCAGGCCGGTCACCCAGCCCAGGTTGAACGAGCCGAGCGACACCCAGGTGCCGACCACGAACACGATCCCGAACAGGCCGACCGAGATCACGCCCGCCTGGAGGAAGTTGCGGACCCGGCTGGGGTGCGGCAGGTGGTTGGCCCACACCCACACCAGGAACGGCAGGGCGACCGCCGCGGTCGGCTTGATCAGCATGCCGATCGTGACCAGCACGATCGCGACCGCGTGCCGGCGTTCCAGCGCGGCGAGCACGCCGATGGTCAGGAAGCCCAGCATCAGCAGGTCGTTGTGCGGGCCGCCGACGAGGTGGATGACGGTCATCGGGCTGGCGACCGCCAGCCACACGGTGATCGGCAGCTTGCCGCCGAGGTGGCGCACCAGCCGCGGCAGCGCCCACAGCATCATCGCCAGGCCGATCAGCAGCACCAGGCGCGTCACGATGACACCGGCGATCACGTTGTCGCCGGTCAAGGCGACCACACCCTTGGCGATCAGCAGGAACAGCGGGCCGTAGGGCGCCGGGGTGGTCTGCCAGACCGGGTGCACGTTCTGCACCACGTCGCGCAGCACCTCGAGCTCGGCCGGACCATGCGCGTACGGGTCGAGCCCGTGCAGCAGCTGAGCGCCCTGGCCGAGGTAGGAGAACACGTCGCGGGTGAACAAAGGCGGCGAGACCAGCAGCGGCGCCATCCAGCACGCCGCGGCGACGAGGATCGGCCTGCTGCCGATGCGCCCGGCGAGCATGTAGCGGCCCAGCCGGACCCACGCCCACACCACGAGCGCGAACCCGCCGTAGAGCACCGCGTTGGCGAGCATCTGCCCGTGCCCGTAGCGGACCCAGGACAGCGGGCCGTGCCCGAGGACCGGGTCGCGGATCAGGATGCCACCGGCCCCGAGCGCGCCGATGAGGAGCAGGAGACTGCCGAGGGTGCCCATCGCGATCGTGCGGTACGGGAACCGCGAGGGCACGCGCACGCGCGCGGCCGGGGGCGCCTGCGCGGGCGCCCCGGGAGCGGGGTCAGTGGTGGTCGCCATTTCGTCCACGGAGATTACACACCGTTCCCGTGCCGGTTCGCGCCGGGAACGTCATTTCCTTGACTTGCGGGCATTCAGGACGGTAGTGAAGCTCGCGTCGTCCCTCCCGGAAGCGCCGCGAGCAGGGACCGCGTGTACTCGTGCTCCGGGTCGAGCAGGACCTCCTCGACGGTGCCGACCTCGACGAGCTCGCCCCGGTACATCACGGCCACCCGGTCGGCGATGTTCCACGCCAGCCCGAGGTCGTGGGTGATGACCAGGCCGGCCAGCCCGAGCTCGCGGCGCAGCCGCAGCAGCAGCCCGAGGATCTCGCCGCGCACCGAGGCGTCCAGCGACGCGACGGGCTCGTCGGCGACGAGCACCCCCGGCCGCAGTGCGAGCGCGCCGGCGATGACCACGCGCTGACGTTGCCCGCCGGAGAGCTCGTGCGGCAGCCGGTGCAGGAAGTGCTCGGCCGGGCGCAGTTCCGCGGCTTCCAGCGCCTCGGTCACGATCTGCCGCTCGTCGCCGGGCATCCGGTGGATGCGCGGTCCCTCGGCGACGGCCTCGTAGACCGTGTGCCGCGGGTTGAGCGCGCTGGCCGGGTCCTGCAGCACGAGCTGGACGTGCCGCCGGTAGGCCTTGAGCGCCGCGCCCGAGGCGGGCACCGGCTCCCCGTGGTACCGGACCACGCCGGAGGTCGGCTTCTGCAGACCGAGCAGGGTGCGGGCCAGGGTGGTCTTGCCCGACCCGGACTGGCCGACGAGCGCGACGATCTCGTTGCGCCGCACCTGCAGGTCCACGCCGGCGACGGCGTCGATGCGGGCGCCGCGGCGGTCGCGGAAGCTCACCCGCAGGTTCTCCGCGGCCAGCAGCACGTCCGGCGCGGGCGGGGTGTCCGGTTCCGGCGGCAGCGGCGTCGTGGTGGCGGGCGCGAACCGGGCGGCCGGGTCGCCGACCGTCGGGAACGCGGCGGCCAGCGCGCGGGTGTGCTCGTGCCGCGGCGAGCGCATCACCTCGGCGGACGGGCCTTCTTCGACGATCTCGCCGTGGTACATCACCGCGATGCGGGCGCAGGTCGCGGCGAGCACGGACAGGTCGTGGCTGATCATGATCAGCCCGAGGCCGTGCTCGGCGACCAGGCGGGTCAGCAGGTCGAGCACCTGGGCCTGCACGATGACGTCGAGCGCGGTGGTCGGCTCGTCGGCGATGATCAGCCGCGGCCGGCAGGCCAGTGCCATCGCGATCATCACGCGCTGCTTCTGCCCGCCGGAGAGCTCGTGCGGGTAGGCCCCGGCGCGCGAGGCGGGCAGGTCCACCGATTCGAGCAGTTCCGCGACCCGGCCGTCGACGTCGGTGGCCGACGGGTCGTGCAGCCGGATCGGCTCGGCGATCTGGTCGCCGATGGTGCGGACCGGGTTGAGCGCGTGCATGGCGCCCTGGAACACCACCGACGCCTCGGCCCACCGCACCGCGCGCAGCCGCCCCCAGCGCATGGTGGTGACGTCCTCGCCGTCGAGCCGGATCTCCCCGGTGACCTTCGCGGACTTGGGCAGCAGCCGCAGCACGCTCATCGCGACGGTGGACTTGCCCGACCCGGACTCCCCCGCCACGCCGAGGGTCTCCCCCGGCGCGAGCGTCAGGTCCACGCCGCGCACCGCCTCCACGTCCCGGTAGGCCACGCGCAGGTCCTTGATCTCCAGCAGGCTCACGCGTGCTCCCCCTTCAGCCGCGGGTTCAGCACCGTCTCCAGCGCGCGGCCGGCGAGGGTGAACGACAGCACGATCACCACGATCGCCAGGCCGGGCGGGATCAGGTACCACCACGCCCCGCCGGTGACCGCGCCGGAGGACAGCGCGCGCTGCAGCATCTGGCCCCAGGACGGCGCGGTCGGGTCGCCGAGGCCCAGGAAGGACAGCGTGGACTCGGCGATGATCGAATTGCCCACCACGAGGGTGGTGTTGGCCAGCACCAGCGGCAGCACGCCGGGCAGCACGTGCTTGCCGATGACGTGCAGGTGCCCGCCGCCCAGCGCGCGGGCCCGCTCGATGTAGGGCCGCGACTCGATGGTCAGGGTCTGCGCGCGCACCAGCCGCGCCGTGGTGGGCCACGAGGTGACGCCGACCGCGACGATGATCGTCGGCACGCCGTGCGGCAGCACGGTGGACAGCGCGATCGCCAGCACCAGCGAGGGCAGCACCAGGAAGAAGTCGGTGAACCGCATCAGCAGGCCGGAGATCCAGCCGCCGAAGTGCGCGGCGGCGATGCCGACGAGCGTGCCGATCAGCACGGACAGGATGGTCGCGGCGAACCCGACCAGCAGTGACACCCGCGCGCCCCACAGGGTGAGCAGCAGGACCGAACGGCCGTCGATGTCGGTGCCGAGCGGGAACTCGCCACTGGGCGGCTGCAAGGGCTTTCCGGGCGCGTTGACCACGTCCAGGCCGGCCGGGTCGGTGATCACCGGCGCGAGCACCGCCAGCAGCACCACCAGCACGAGGACGCCGAGCCCGGCCAGGCCGCCGCGGTCGGCGGCGAACTCGCGCCACACGGCGGCGGCCGCGGCGCGGCGGCGCTGCCAGGCGATCGCGGCGGGCGCGGTCACTGCGCACGCACCCGGGGGTCGAGCACGCGGTAGAGCACCTCGGCGATCAGGTTCATCACGATGACCGAGCCGGCCATGACCACGAAGACTCCTTGCAGCAGCGGCAGGTCCGGCACCCGCAGCGCTTCGTAGGTGAGCAGTCCCAGCCCGGGCCAGGAGAAGACGGTCTCGACGGTGACGGTGCCGGACACCACCAGGCCGAACTGCAGGAACACCAGCGTCACGGTGGGCAGCAGCGCGTTGGGCACCGCGTGGCGGCGGCGCACCAGGTCCTCGCGCAGGCCCTTGGCGCGGGCGGTGGTGAGGTACTCGGCGTTCATCTCGCCGAGCAGCGACGACCGCATGACCAGCATGTACTGGGCGTAGATCACCGCGAGCAGCGTGACGCACGGCAGCACCAGGTGGTGGGCGACGTCGAGCAGCTGCGGGAAGAACTCCGGCGGCGTGTCCGGGGAACGCATGCCGCCGCTGGGGAACACGCCCTGGGTGGCGATGAGTAGCAGCAGGCCCAGCCAGAACTGGGGCATCGACCACAGCGTGAGCGCGATGCCGGTGTGGGTGCGGTCGAACAGGCTGCCCCGCCGCCACGCCGCGCGCACGCCGAGCCACAGCCCGAGCGCCACGGCCAGCACGGTGGCGGTGCCGACGAGCAGCAGTGTGGGGCCGAGCCGCTCGCCGATGAGCGCGCTCACCGGCCGGTTGTAGCCGTAGGAGGTGCCCAGGTCGCCGCGCAGCAGCCCGCCGAGGTAGTCCAGGAACTGCTGGAACAGCGGCTGGTCCACGCCCAGCCGGGCGCGCAGCTGGGCCAGCTGCTCGGGGCTGGTGGGCCGGTCGCGGGTGAGGGTGGTGACCGGGTCGCCGGGGATCATCCGGAACAGCAGGAAGCCCAGCGCGACCACGAGCAGCAGGCTGCCGATCGCGCCGCCGAGCTTGCCGAGCAGGAACCGGGCGGTGCCGGTGCCGCGGCGGGGCTCGTCGAGCTCCGCCGCGGCGGTGGAGAGCGCGTTCGTCACGCCTACTCCTGGTCGTCGGCGGACTTGCGGCGCCGCCCGGCCGCCGTGCCCGCGATGACCAGCACGACCAGGACACCGGCGCCGACGGCGATCCAGGCGCCGCCGGACAGGCCGCCGCTCGCGGTGGAGCCGCCCTCGGCGGGCGTCGCGCCGTAGAAGCCCCAGTAGCCGCTCTGCTCCATGATCTGGCCGGTGCCCGCGGGCTGCTTGGTGAAGCTCGCGAAGTTGTCCGAGCGGTAGGCCTCGAGCACGTTGTCGTAGTCCAGCACGATGCTGGGCACCTGGCTGTAGTAGCGGGCCTGGGCCTGCTTGACGAAGTCGGCGCGCTTGGCCGGGTCGAACTCGGTGCTCTCGGCGGCGTAGAGGCGGTCGAACTCGGGGTCGCAGAAGAAGGCGGTGCTACTGCTGCTGCCCGCCACGGCGGGCAGGGCGGCGCAGGTCTGCTTCGACAGGATGTAGTCCGGGTCCGGGCTGGTGCCCCAGCCGGAGAACGCGAGGTCGTAGGTGCCGTTGTTGGTGCGCTCGTCGACTTCGTTGTCGGAGACCAGCTGTTTGATCGCCTTGATGCCGATGGCGCCGAGCCAGCTGATCACGTAGTCGGAGGCGCGCTGGGCGAAGTCCTCGCTGGCGCGGCCGAGCAGCCGCAGCTCGATGGGCTTGCCGTCCGGGCCGATGCGGGTGCCGTCGGCGCCGCGCGGGTAGCCGGCCTGGTCGAGCTGCGCGTTGGCGGCCGCCGGGTCGAAGGTGTAGCGCTCGTTCGCCGTGGGTTCCCAGTGGTAGGCCGGGAAGGAGGCGGGCACGATGCCGCCGCCGGTCTGGCCGTAGCCGCCGAGCACCTTGTCCACCAGGGTCTGCGGGTCCAGGGCGCGGGCGATGGCCTGCCGCACGCGGACGTCCTTGAGCACCGGGTTGCCGTCGCCGATCGGCTGGCGGGACTGGGTCTGGGCGCCGTGGTTGACGATGATCTCGCGGTAGCGGCGGCCGATCGCCTGGTTGGTGGTGACGCCCTCGGCGTTCTTCAGCGTGTCGAACTGGGTCGAGGTGAGCCGGTTGACGAAGTCGACCTCGTTGTTCTTCAGCGCGTTGACCGCGGCCTCGGAGTTCTTGTAGCTGATGAACTGCAGCTCGTCGATCTTGGCGCGGCCGCGCCAGTAGTCCGGGTTGGCCTTGAGCCGGACCAGTTCGTTCGGCCGGTATTCGGTGATCAGGAACGGGCCGTCGCCGACGCCGACGACGGGCACCGAGTCGGTGGCCGGGTCGGTCATGTTCGGCTGGTTCGCCCAGATGTGCTCGGGCACGATCGGCACGTCCAGCGCGGTCATGCTGGCCTGCGGGGTCTTGGTCTTGATGACCAGGGTGCGGTCGTCGGTGGCGGTGACCGACTCGAAGTTCTCGACGTAGGTGCCGTTGGCTTCCTGGGCGTTCTCGTCGGTCATGATCCGCGTGAACGTGTAGGCGGCGTCCTTCGCGGTGACCGGCTGCCCGTCGGACCACTTGACGCCGTCCCGGATCCGGTAGGTCCAGGTGAGCTTGTCGGGCGAGGTGGACCAGGACTCGGCCAGGCCTGGCGCGGGGGTGTTGTCCTCGGCCGAGGGCAGGGTGAGGAACTCCCAGGTCATGCGCCCGACCATGGTGCTGGAGGCGAACGAGGCGAGGAACGGGTTCAGGTGGTCGATCTCCTGCACCAGTGCCACGCGCAGCACCGTGCCGCCCTGCTGCTGCGCCTGGGCCGCGGGCACGAACGGGCCCGCCACCAGCGCCGCGGCGGCCACCGCCGCGCCCACGCGCGTTCGTCTCGGGAAACGCATCCCCACAGGTCCCACCTCTCTGGCTGATTCCGAAACCGGAAAGTAACCACTTCCAAGCACGTGGAGTCAACGACTCACGGGTGGTGTTGCCGAGCCGTGACGTAAGGTCTGGACCATGCGGATCTTGATCTCGGCGGACATGGAGGGCGCCACCGGTGTCACCTGGACCGACGACGTCGTCCCGGGCACCGAGCAATGGCAGCGCTTCCGGCGACTGTTCACCGGGGACGTCAACGCGGTGGTCCGCGGCCTGCACGCGGGCGGCGCGAGCGACGTGCTGGTCAACGAGGCGCATTCGTCGCAGCGCAACCTGCTGCTGGAGGACCTGGACGACCGGGCCCGCCTGCTCACCGGGCGGCACAAGCCGCTGTCGATGATGCAGGGCATCGACTCCGGGGTGGACGGGGTGGTGTTCCTGGGCTACCACGCCGGGGCGGGCGCGGACGGCGTGCTGTCGCACACCTACCTGGAGAACCAGATCACCGGGGTGTGGCTGGACGGGGTGCCGGCCAGCGAAGGCCGCCTGAACGCCGCGCTCGCCGCGGAGCACGGGGTGCCGGTGCTGCTGGTGTCCGGCGACGACCGGACGTGTGAGGACGCAGCGGACTACGCGCCGGGCGCGCAACTGGTCGCCGTCAAGGAGTGCGTGAGCCGCTACGCCGCGATCTGCCTTCCCCCGTCGAGGACCGCCGAGATGCTGAGCGCGGCCGCACGGGCGAGCATGGACCGTGCGGTGCGGGCGCCGGGTGCGGTGGCCGCGCACCGCATCGAGGTCGAGTTCGACGCGAGCCACCTGGCGCAGGCCGCCGCGGTGGTGCCGACCGTCGAGCAGACCGGTGTGCGCCGGGTCGGGTTCGACGCGGCATCGATGACCGAAGCGATGAAGGCGTTCAAGGTGGTCACGGCGATCGCCGCGGGCGCGGTGCAGGGGAAGTATGGCTAACGTCGAGAGTCTGTGCGCGCAGCTGCTGCGGTTCGACACCACCAACCGCGGCCACGGCGACGCCGAGGGTGAGCGGGACGCGGCGGAGTTCGTCGCGGGCGTGCTCGCCGGCGCCGGCCTCGAACCGGTGGTGCTGGAGTCCGCGCCGCGGCGCACCAACGTGGTCGCCCGGCTCCCGGGCGCCGACCCCACGCTGCCGGCGCTGCTCGTGCAGGGGCACCTGGACGTGGTGCCCGCCGACGCCGCGGACTGGACGGTGCCGCCGTTCGCCGGGGAGGTCCGGGACGGCTACCTGTGGGGCCGGGGCGCGGTGGACATGAAGGACTTCATCGCGATGGTGCTGACCGCGGTCGCGGACGGGCTGCGGCCGCGGCGTGACCTGGTGCTGGCGTTCGTGGCCGACGAGGAGGACCGCGGCGAGTACGGGGCGCACTGGCTGGCCGACGAGCACCGCGAGCTGTTCGACGGGTGCGTGGCCGCGATCAGCGAGTCCGGCGGTTACACCTACCACGTGCCCGCGGCCGACGGCTCGGTCAAGCGGCTCTACCCGGTGGGCACGGCCGAGCGCGGCACCGCGCACATGCGGTTGACCGCGCGGGGCCGGGCGGGACACGCCTCGCGGCCCAACCACGAGAACGCGGTGGTGCGGCTGATCGAGGCGCTGAACCGGATCGCCGCGCACGAGTGGCCGGTCACGCTGACCCCGACGGTGGAGGCGTTCCTGGTCCGCACCGGCGCGGCGCTCGGCGTCGAAGTGGATCTGTCCGATGTGGAGGGCACGGTGGCGCGGCTGGGCCCGGCGGCGAAGCTCGTCGAGCCGACCATCCGCAACAGCACCACCCCGACGATGCTGGACGCCGGGTACAAGGTGAACGTGATCCCGAGCCTGGCGCAGGCCCAGATCGACACCCGGACCCTGCCGGGCACCGAGAAGCAGCTGCTGGACGAGCTCGACGAGCTGCTCGGGCCGGACGTCACGCGCGAGTTCGTGGCGCACCAGCCTGCCGTGCAGGCGCCGGTGGACTCCCCGTGGTTCGCCGCGATGACCGACGCGCTGCGGTCGCAGGACCCGGAGGCGGTCGTGGTGCCGTACTGCATGGGCGGCGGCACGGACGCCAAGGCGTTCAGCCCACTGGGCATCGCCTGCTACGGCTTCGCGCCGCTGTGGCTGCCCGAGGGCTTCGAGTACCGGGCGATGGCCCACGGCGTCGACGAGCGGGTGCCGCTGGAGGGACTGCACTTCGGGAAGCGCGTCTTGGAGCACTTCCTCACCCACTGCTGACCGGGCATCAGTCCCCCAGCAGGGCCGTGGCGAGGAGGGCCACCGCGCGGTCGTCGTCGTGCGCCAGTTGCCGCAGGACGTCGTGTGCGAGGGGTGGCCGCATCTCGGCGAGCGCCTGGGTCAGGCGGAGCCGCACCGCGGAGTCCGTGGCGTGCGCGGCGAGTTCGCCGGTGAGCGCGCTCATCACCTGCTCCGCGTGCCCGGGGTCCAGTGCCAGCGCGCCCAGCGCCTCAGCCGCTTCCACGTCGCCGTCACCGTCCACCACCATGCGCACCAGTACCGGCACCGCCGCGGCGACGCCGGACCGGCCCAGGGCCAGCGCCGCGTGCCTGCGCACCGTCGGATCCGGGTCCGCGAGCGCTCCGGTCAGCGCCTCGGTCGCCTCGTCTCCCGGCATCTCCGCGATCGCCAGCACCGCGCGCCGCCGGACCTCGACGTCCTCGGCGCGCAGGCCGGCCGCCAGGCTGGCCACCCCGTCGCCGCCGGCGCGCGCGAGCGCCCACCGCAACGCGCCTGCCACGTTCGCGTCGGGTTCGGCCAGTACCGCCTCCGCCAGCACTTCGGCCGGCACCGGCACGGCCTCGGTCAGGGCGGCCTGCTGCCGCCGCGCCGCGTAGGGCGAGTTCAGCCCGTGCAGCAGCGCCACGATGCGCAGCACGTCCGGCCAGCCCGACGGCGCCGAGGCACCGACCGCCCGGAGCCGCTCCAGCAGCTCCTGCTCCCGCCGGATCCGGTCCTCGGTCCGCCGGATGAGGTCGGCGACCAGAGTGGACGGTGTGAAACCGGGATCGGCCAGCGCACGCCCGATCTGGCGCAGCGACAACCCGAGCGACCGCAGGCTCTCCACGTGGAAGATCCGGCGGATGTCCTCGTCCGAGTACTCCCGGTAGCCCCCGACCGTGCGGCCGGTCGGGCGCACCAGCCCGAGGGTGTCGTAATGCCGGAGCATCCGCGTGCTCACCCCCGAGCGGCGCGCCACTTCGCCGATCAGCACGACGTGCCCGCCGCGCGTTCCGGGCCGAGCGCGGCCACCCGTTTCGCCTCCTCGACGTCCGGGGCGAACCCGGCGTCCGGGTCCCGCAGGAGCCGCTGCGTGGCGCGGGCGTGCGCGCGCACCACCGGGTCCCCGCTCGCCAGGCCGGTCCGCAGGGCCGGCTCGGCCACGTCGCCGCCGAGCGCGACGAGCGCCCGGCTGAGGCTCAGCTGCACGGCCCGGTCGCCGCGGCCGAGCTGCGCGGCCAGGACCTCGGCCAGCGCGGCGCGCCCCTCGTCGGGCACGAGGACGACCGCGGCCCGCCACGCGCTGCGCGCGACCTCGTCGTCGGCGTCGTGCAGCAACGCGCGGGTGATCGCGGGCCAGGCACGCCGGTCGCCGATCTTGGACAGGGTGTGCAGCGCCTGGCTGCGCGCCTGAGCCCGCCCGGACGCGAGTTCGTCGAGCAGCCGGGGCACCGTGATCTCCGCCGGCAGCCGGGTCAGCGCCCAGGTGAGCATGTCGCGGACGAAGAAGTCCGGCTCGACCGCGCTGCGGGCCACGAGCTCACCGAGGAGACCGGGGTCGGGGTGCGTGCCTGCCGCCAGCGCGGCCTTGAGCCGCGTGGACGGGTTCCCGGCGTTCAGGGCGCCGAGCAGGTCGCGGTGTGTCGGGTTGATCGGAACCACCTCCGCGTCCCAGTGAAGACCTTGTCACAGTGTCAACGTCAAGCACGCCGGGCGCGGACGCCGGTCAGGACCGAATCCACCAGCCGGGCCAGGTAGCGCCGGTCCGCGCTGCCGCCGCAGAGCAGCAGGTGGAACCACAGCGCGCCGGCGAGCAGGTCCACGACCAGGTCCGCGTCGCTGTCCGCCGCCAGCTCGCCCCGGTCGACGGCCCGGGTGAAGACCGGGTGGTCGCGGGTGAGCCTGCCGGTGAAGAACGCGCTCGTGGCCTCGGCCAGGAGCGGGCGCCCGGGCACGGCGGCCAGCACCGCCGCGGTCGCCGGGCGGGTCAGCAGCCGGGAGAGGCGGGTGGCGACGGCGAGCAGGTCGCCGCGCAGGCTGCCGGTGTCGGCGACCGGGAACTCCAGCAGCGCCGAGCCGGTCACCGCGGCGGCGAGCAGTTCGTCCTTCGACGACCACCAGCGGTAGAGGGTCGTCTTGTGCACGCCCGCGCGCTGCGCGATCGCCTCGATGGTCAGCCCGTCGTAGCCGTGCTCGGTGAGCAGGTCGAGGGTCGCGGTGAAGATCTCCTGGACCCGGCGGGGGCCGGCACCGGTCGGCATGGTCCCAGCCTAACCGCAACGCAACGGTGCGTTGCATTGCGACGGTCCGTTGCGCTTCGCGGCGGCGCTGAGCAGGCTAAACCTCGGGCGGCCGAATGCGGTGTAGAGTTCACCCGTCCTTGTCCGGTTTGGGCCAGGTTTGGCGTGGCCGCTTGACGGTGCCCCGGCCTGCGCGTTTCGCTGCCTGCCATGGTCCGAACCATTCGCGCGCTGGCCGTCGCCCTGCTGATGACCGGTCTGGTCGCCGCGCCGCCCGCGGGAGCGGAGGCGCCGGTGCGGTTCGCGTCGTCGTTCGAACCCGGCCAGCCCGAGCCGGACTGGGTGGACACCGTGGAGACCGGGCCGGACGGCCGCCCGCTCACCGCCGGCGTGAACGGCGCGAACGGCTCGGCCATCCCCGGCGACGTGCGCGGCCGCGCCACCGGCGCCACCGCGAGCGCGGAGAACGCCGGCGCCGGCGAGGTCGCGGTCAACGTGCTCGACGGCAGGCCGGAGTCCAAGTGGCTCGCCTTCGCCCGCACCGGCTGGGTGCAGATCGAGTTCGCCGAGCCGGTCGCCATCACCCGCTACGGCCTGACCTCGGCCCACGACGCCCCGGAGCGCGACCCCCGGGACTGGACCCTGCAGGGCTCCGACGACGGCGCCACCTGGACCACAGTGGACAGCCAGAGCGGGCAGACGTTCGGCGACCGGTTCGAGTCCAGGGAGTTCCGCCTCGCCGCCACCGCCACGCACCGCTTCTACCGGCTGGACATCACCGCCAACGGCGGCGCGGACATCGTCCAGCTCGCCGAACTGCTGCTCGCCGACGACCAGCCGGCCCCGCCGCCGCTGCCCGCCATGCGGTCCTACCCGGACAGCGGCCCGCCCGTCGGCTACACCAACAAACCGCGCGCCGGGTTCACCGGGCTGCGTGCCTTCCACTACGGCGGCACCCAGACCGCGCCGCACGGCTACTCCTACAACAAGGTGTTCGACGTGCGGATCCCGGTGCGCGCCGACACCGAGCTGTCCTACACGGTGTTCCCCGAGCTGACCGGCGACGACCTGACGTACCCGAGCACGAACGTCTCGGTCGACCTGGCCTTCACCGACGGCACCTACCTGTCCACCCTCGGCGCGGTGGACCAGTACGGGTTCCCGCTCAGTCCCCGCGGGCAGGGCGCGGCGAAGTCGCTCTACGCGAACCAGTGGAACCTGGTGCGCTCGGCGATCGGCACGGTCGCCCGCGGCAAGACCGTCGCGCGGATCCTGATCGCCTACGACAACCCGAACGGCGCCGGCTCGTTCAACGGCTGGTTCGACGACATCGCGCTCGGGCCCGCCGCGCCGCAGGCCCGCGTCGCCCGCCTGTCCGACCACGTGCTCACCACCCGCGGCACGAACGCCAACGGCACGTTCTCCCGCGGCAACAACTTCCCGGCCACCGCGGTCCCGCACGGCTTCAACTTCTGGACCCCGGTCACCGACGCCGGGTCGGTGAACTGGCTCTACCGCTACCAGGAGGGCAACAACGCGCAGAACCGGCCCACGCTGCAGGCGCTGTCGCTGTCCCACGAGCCGAGCCCGTGGATGGGCGACCGGCAGACGTTCCAGGTGATGCCCTCGACCGCCGCCGGTGCGCCGGACGCGAACCGGGCCGCCCGCGCCCTGTCCTTCGACCACGCCAACGAGATCGCCAAACCGCACTACTACGGGGTGACGTTCGACAACGGCGTCAAGGCCGAGATCGCGCCCGCCGACCACGCGGCGGCGTTCCGGTTCACCTTCCCCGGCGGCGACGCGAACCTGATCTTCGACAACGTCAACGACGCCGGCGGCCTCACCCTCGATCCCGCCACGGGCACGCTGTCCGGGTTCACCGACGTGCGCAGCGGCAACTCCGCCGGCGCGGGCCGGATGTTCGTCTACGCGGCCTTCGACCGGCCGGTCACCGGCGGGGACATGCTGCCCGGCGAGGGACGGGACCACGTGCGCGGCTACCTGAAGTTCGACCCGGGCCGCGGCGGCGCCGTGGGCATGCGGATCGCGACCTCGCTGATCAGCGTCGACCAGGCCAAACGCAACCTGGAACAGGAGATCCCGGCGGGCACGGCGTTCGAGACGGTCCGCTCCGCCGCGCAGGCCGCGTGGGACCGCAAGCTCGGCGTGATCGAGGTCGAAGGCGCCAGCCGGGACCAGCTGACCACGCTCTACTCGAACCTGTACCGGCTGTTCCTCTACCCCAACTCCGGATTCGAAAACGTCGGCACCACGCGCAGCCCGCGCCCCGCCTACGCGAGCCCGGTCTCGCCCAAGGCCGGGCCGGACACGCCGACGCACACCGGGTCGAAGGTCGTCGACGGCGAGATCTACGTCAACAACGGATTCTGGGACACCTACCGCACCACCTGGCCCGCCTACGCGCTGCTCACGCCGGACGTGGCGGGCCGGATGATCGACGGGTTCCTGCAGCAGTACCGCGACGGCGGCTGGGTCGCGCGCTGGTCCTCCCCCGGCTACGCGAACCTGATGACCGGCACCAGCTCCGACGTGGCCTTCGCCGACGCCTACCTCAAGGGCGTGCGCGGTTTCGACGTGCAGGCGGCCTACGACGCGGCGATCCGCAACGCCACGGTCGCCCCGCCCAACGAGGACGTCGGCCGCAAGGGCCTGGAGCAGTCGATCTTCCTCGGCTACACGCCGACGTCGACCGGCGAGGGCATGTCGTGGGCGATTGAGGGTTACCTCAACGACTTCGGCATCGCGATGATGGCGCAGAAACTCGCCGACGAGGCCGCGCCGGACGACCCGCGCCGCCGCGAGTACGCCGAGAACGCCGAGTACTTCCGCGGCCGCGCGCAGAACTACGTGCACATGTTCGACCCGGCGGTCGGGTTCTTCCAGGGCCGCGGCGCCGACGGCGCGTTCCGCGTCCCGCCCGGCCGGTACGACCCGCGCGAGTGGGGGCACGACTACACCGAGACCAACGGCTGGAACATGGTCTTCACCGTGCCGCAGGACGGGCAGGGGCTGGCCAACCTCTACGGCGGCCGCGACGGGCTGGCGCGCAAGCTGGACCAGTTCTTCGCCACGCCGGAGACCGCCGGGTTCCCCGGCGCCTACGACGGGCAGATCCACGAGATGCGGGAGGCCAGGGACGTGCGGATGGGCCAGTACGGCCACTCCAACCAGCCCTCCCACCACATCGCCTACATGTACGACTTCGCCGGGCAGCCGTGGCAGACGCAGGCCAGGGTGCGGGAAGCGCTGTCCCGGCTGTACCTGGGCAGCGAGATCGGGCAGGGTTACCCCGGCGACGAGGACAACGGCGAGATGTCGGCCTGGTACGTGTTCAGCGCGCTCGGGTTCTACCCGCTGCGGATGGGCAGCCCGGAGTACGCGGTCGGTTCGCCGCTGTTCACCAAGGCGACGGTGCACCTGGCGGGCGGCCGGGACCTGGTGATCAACGCGCCGAAGAACAACGCCCGCAACGTCTACGTGCAGGGGCTGCGGGTCAACGGCCGGACGTGGAACTCCACGTCGCTGCCGCACGACGTGCTCGCGGGCGGCGGCACGCTCGACTTCGCGATGGGCCCGAGCCCGTCGCGCTGGGGCGCGGCCGAGGTGCCGCCCTCGCTCACCGAGGGCGACGAGCCGCCCCAGCCGCCGGCGGATCTGACCACGCCCGGCGGGCCGCTGTTCGACAACACCTCGGCCACCCAGGCCCGCCCGCTGGAGACGGTCGACTGCCCGGTGCCCGGCGCGGTGACCGCGACCTTCTACACGCTCACCTCGGCCAAGGACGCCGGGGACCCGAGCGCGTGGGTGCTGGAGGGCTCGGCCGACGGGCAGACCTGGACGCCGCTGGACATCCGCTCCGGGGAGACGTTCACGTGGCGGCAGCAGACGCGGGCGTTCAAGATCGCCACGCCGGGCGCCTACGCCCACTACCGGCTGCGGATCACGGGCAGCACGGGCGGCGCGGCGGGGTTGGCGGAGGTGGAACTGCTCGGCGGGACGTGACTGCCGCCTCCGCCCCACCGCCCGCGAGCATCACCACCGGTCGCCGGTACCCGGTTTGTCCAGCTTGGAACTGCTCGGCGGGAAGGGAGCGGGGCGGCCGGTTACGGTAGGCGACGTGACCCGGACCCACTTCTTCTCGTCGTTCGAGGACGGTGATCCGCGGCCCCGCTCCGGCCCGGTCGTGACCGTCGGCTCGGGGCCGGAGCGGGCGCCCGCGGCCAAGCCCGGCGCCGGGTTCACCGGGGTGCGCGCCGCCCGCTACACCACCCGCGAACCGGCCCGTCAGGTGCTGTTCGAAGTGGACTTCGTCATCGGCGCGGACACCCGACTGTCCTATGTGGTGTTCCCGGAGTCCGACGCCGGGCCGAGCTGGCGCAGCACCTTCGTGGCGCTGGCCGTCGAGCTGGACGACGGCACCCTGATCGGGGGGTCGGCGCTCGAAGCGGGTGAGTCCAAGACCCTCTACCTCGACCAGTGGAACCTGGTGCGCCACCCGCTCGGCGAGGCCGCGGGCCGTCGCGCGCGGGCGGTCGTGCTGCTCGCCGAACCGTCGCCGGGTGAGCCGGTGTCGGGCTGGGTCGACGACGTCGCGATCGCCGACGCGCCGCCCGAAGGCCCGCGGGACCCGGTCGACTGGGTGCGCACCACGCGCGGCACCCATTCCAGCAACGAGTTCTCCCGCGGCAACACCTTCCCGGCCACCGCGATGCCGCACGGCTTCAACTTCTGGACCCCGGTCACCGACGCCGGGTCACTCGACTGGCTGTACGAGTACCACCGGCGCAACAACGCCCAGAACCGGCCCGAGCTGCAGGCCTTCGCGGTCAGCCACCAGCCGAGTCCGTGGATGGGCGACCGGCACCCCTTCCAATTCCTGCCGGGAATCGGTCCGGTCACGGCGGACCGGAAGGCGCGGGCGCTGCCGTTCTCCCATGACAACGAGACCGACCGGCCGCACCACTACGGGGTGCGCTTCGACAACGGCATCACCGTCGACCTCGCGCCTGCCGACCACGCCGCGTTCATCCGGTTCGGCTTCCCCGGCGAGGGCGGATGGGTGCTGTTCGACAACGTCAACCGGCGCGGCGGCCTGCGCGTCGACCCCGCGCGCGGCGTGGTCACGGGGCACACGTGGGCGCGCAGCCGCCTGTCGGTCGGCGCGCGGCGGTTGTTCGTATACGGCACGTTCGACCGGCCCGCCACCGGTGGTCGCAGGCTGCGCCGGCCCAACACCGGCTACCTGTCCTTCGACACGCCCCAGGTCGAGCTGCGGATCGCGACCTCGCTGATCAGCCTGGAACAGGCGCGCCGCAACCTCGAGTTGGAGATCCCGGCCGGGACCACGTTCGAGCAGGTCCGCGAGCGGGCGCGGACCGCGTGGCAGGAGGTGCTGGGCCGGGTCGAGATCGACGGCGCCACCCCGGACGAGCTGACCACCTTCTTCTCCGGCCTGTACCGGCTGTTCCTGTACCCGAACTCGGCCCACGAGCAGACCCCGCGCGGAGTCCGGCACGCCAGCCCGGTGCGGCGCCGGTGGTGGCCGAGCACCCGCACCCGGACCGGGGCGAAGGTCGTGGACGGCCCGATGTCGGTCAACCACGGTTTCTGGGACACCTACCGCACGGTGTGGCCGGCGCTCGCGTTGCTGGCGCCGCGACGCTGCGGGGAGCTGATCGAGGGGTTCGTGCAGCAGTTCCGGGAGGGCGGCTGGATCGCGCGCTGGTCCTCCCCCGGCTACGCGAACCTGATGACCGGCACCAGCTCGGACGTGGCCTTTGCCGACGCCTACCGCAGAGGCGTGCGGAACTTCGACGTGCACGCCGCCTACGACGCGGCGCTGCGCAACGCGACCGTCACCCCGCCCGGCCGCAGCGTCGGACGACAGGGCCTGCGGGAGTCGATCTTCCTCGGGTTCACGCCGCTGACCACGCACGAGGGCCTGTCCTGGGCGCTGGAGGGCTGCCTCAACGACTTCGGCCTCGCCGCACTCGCCGAGGAGCTGGGCCACACCGACGACGCCC
The DNA here is from genome assembly GCF_000473265.1 of Amycolatopsis thermoflava N1165. Lineage (NCBI taxonomy): Bacteria > Bacillati > Actinomycetota > Actinomycetes > Pseudonocardiales > Pseudonocardiaceae > Amycolatopsis > Amycolatopsis thermoflava. The sequence continues at coordinate 1,466,167 of NZ_KI421511.1, read as the reverse complement.
GGTACTTCCGGCAGCGCGCCGCGCAGTACGTCAACCACTTCGACCCGCACACCGGGTTCTTCCAGGGCCGCCACCGCGACGGCCGGTGGCGCTGGGCGCCGGAGCACCACGACCCGGCCCGGTGGGGCTTCGACCAGCCCGAGACCAACGCCTGGAACACCGTGTTCTCCGTGCCGCACGACGGCGCCGGCCTGGCCGCGCTGCTCGGCGGCCCCGCGGCGCTGGAGTCCAAAATGGACACGTTCTTCGCCACGCCGGAGACCGGGCGCGTCCCGGGGTCCTACGGCGGGATCATCCACGAGATGACCGAAGCCCGGGACGTGCGGCTGGGCCAGTACGGGCATTCGAACCAGCCCAGCCACCACATCCCGTGGATGTACTGCCACGCCGGGGCCGCGGCCAAGACGCAGGCCATCGTGCGGGAGGTGCTGACCCGCTGCTACCTGGGCAGCGAGATCGGGCAGGGTTACCCCGGCGACGAGGACAACGGCGAGATGTCCGCCTGGTACGTGCTCGCCGCGCTGGGCCTGTACCCGCTGGCGCCGGGCAACCCGGGTTACGTGCTGACCGCGCCGCTGTTCGAGCGGGCCCGGCTGCGCCTGGAGAACGGGCGGACGGTGACGATCAGCGCCCCTGGCCGCGGGACGTACGTGCGGGGCCTGACGATCGACGGGAAGCCGCACCACTCGACCTGGCTGCCGCACGCCGACCTGATCACCGCCGCTCACCTGGAGTTCGACGTCACGGACACCCCCACGAGCTGGGGTGATCCGCCACCGTCACTGGGCGCGCCGCCGCTGGCCGACGTGACCGGCGCCGGCACCTGTGACGACGGCACCGACGTGACCCAGCTGTTCGCCGACACCACCGCCACGCAGGTGACCTTCCGCTCGCGCACCCCGGTGATCGAGTGCGCGGTCCGGGAACCGGCGCGCGTGGAGATGTACACCCTGACCTCCGCCGCCCGCGGCGGGGACCCGCGCGACTGGGTGCTGGAGGGCAGCGCCGACGGGGAGTCGTGGGTGCGGCTGGACGAACGCCGTGGCGAGCGGTTCCGGTGGCGGCGGCAGACCCGCCCGTTCTCGATCGCCGAGCCGGGCACGTACCGTGCCTACCGGCTGCGGATCACCGCGGCGACCGGGCGGCGGACCGCGCTGACCGAATGGGAACTGCTCGGGGGCCGTGCATGAGGGTGTGGAAGGTGGCCCAGGACCGGCTGGTCGCCGCCGATCCGGGGCTGGTGCGGTTGCGGCTGGCCGGGATCGCGGTGGGCGGGATCGTGCTGTCGATCCTGGTGCTGCTCCTGCTCGGCCGTCCCATTCCGACGATCATGGTGGCCTGCATCGCGGCGATGAACTCGGCGTTCAGCGTCAACGACAAGACGCCGAAGGACCAGGCGATCACGCTCGTGCTGGTCATGCTGTGCGGGTCGGCCTCGCTCACCGTGGCCGCGTTCGGCGCCACCGCTCCCCCGCTGGACAGCGTGCTGTTCGTGTTGCTGATCTTCCTCGCGGTCTACGCGCAGCGGTTCGCGCCGCGCGGCACGGCGATGGGCGCGTTGTCGTTCTTCATGTTCTTCTTCGCGATGTTCCTCGCGATCCACCCGCGGCAGCTGCCCGAATACATCCTCGCCCTGGCGATCGGGCTCGCCGCGAACGCCGTGATGCGGTTCGCGGTGCTGCGCCGGCGCCCGGAGGGTGAGCTGCTGCGCGCCCGCCGCGCGTTCCGCGCCCGGATCAGCGCCGTCGTGCGCGCCGCGGCCGCGTGCCTGGCCAGCGGCGGCAGCGAGTGGCGGATCAACCAGCTGCGCAAGGCCGACACCCGCCTGCACGAGGCCGTCCTGATGATCGAGGACACCATCGGCGACCTGTTCGACGAGACCGGCACGCAGCTGCTGCGCCGCCGTCTGCTGGCCGTGGAGCTGGCCTGCCAGTGGCTCTCGATCACCGTGCGCCGCGCCGCCGAGGAGGGCGCGCTGCCGGAGGCGGTCCGCGACGACCTGATCGCGAGCCTGCTGCGGCTGGACTCCCTGATCGAACGCGATCCCCGCGACCTGTCGGTGATCAGCGACACCGAAGAGTTCAGCAAGATGCTCGTCGCGGGCAGCCGGCTCAAGGAACGCACCGAACCCGGCGACGAGGTGCGCCGCGCGATCGCGGAGCTGGCGCTGGCCGACGTCAACGCGCAGCGGGTCGCCGAGAAGGACTACTCGGCCGAGACCGAACTGCCCGAGGAGGAGACCGAGGAGGAAGCCAAGAAGGTCCTCGCCTACGACAACCGCACCCGCAGCGCGATCCAGGCGATGGTCGGCGGCGGGCTGGCCGTGCTCGGCGGCGAGCTGGTCTCCGACGCCCGCTGGTACTGGGCGGTGCTCACGGTGTTCGTGGTCTTCCTCAACACCAGCACCGCGGGGGCCACGTTCGTGAAGGGGTTCCGCCGCGTCACCGGCACCCTGGGCGGGATCTTCGGCGGAATGCTGCTGGCGCTGCTGGTCACCGGCAACACGACCGCCACGGTCGTGCTGATCCTGGTGTGCGTGTTCTGCCTGGTCTACGTGGCGCGGGTGTCGCAGCTGCTGATGGCCTTCTTCATCACCTGCATGCTGGGCCTGCTCTACAGCCTGCTCGGCACGTTCAGCGTCGAGGTGCTGTGGGTGCGGGTGGCGGAGACCGCGATCGGCGCGGCCGCGGGGCTGATCGCGGCGGTCCTGGTGGTGCCGGTGCGCACCCGCACCGTGATGGTGTCCGACATCGACGCGGCGCTGGTGGACCTGTGCGAGTTCCTGGCCGGGGCCGAGGCGCTGCTGTCCGGGCGGGAGAACGTGAACGTGATCGAACTCTCCCGCGAGCTGGACCGCTCGGTGGAGAAGGTGCGCACCACGATCGAGCCGCTGACCCACCCGATCAGCCTCGCCAGCCGCCGCGACTACGGCTGGTACGTGATGAGCACGCTGGAGCGGCTGGCGTTCCGGGCGCGGCAGATCGCGGCCCGCTCCGAACCGGGCCTGCTGCCCGCCGACGACCGGCTGACCGGGGTGATCGAGCGGATCAGCCGCAATGTCGACGTGCTGCGCGACGCCCTCGACGGCGACGAGCGGGGCAGGCTGGTGCGCAACACCGCCGCCCCGGAGACGCGTGAGACGGACAACGCCCAGGCACGCTCCGTGCTCACCAGCCTGGGCCGCCTGGATGCCGGGATCGTCGCGCTGGGCAGGGCGTTCGAGGTGCCGGTGGCCGATTCGACTCGATCGGTTCAGCAGAACGTGAGGCGACGCACCACGTCAGCGCAGGCAGAGGGCGATAGGGTCACCAGCACAAGCCAAGATTCCGTCCGCAGGAGTACGCAATGACCCAAGCCCCCGTCAACGTCACCGTAACCGGCGCCGCCGGCCAGATCGGCTACGCGCTGCTGTTCCGCATCGCGTCCGGTCAGCTGCTCGGCCCGGACACGCCGGTGAAGCTGCGGCTGCTGGAGATCCCGCAGGCGGTCAAGGCGGCCGAGGGCACGGCGCTCGAGCTGGAGGACGGCGCGTTCCCGCTGCTCGCGGGCATCGACATCTTCGACGACGCGAAGCAGGCTTTCGCCGGCGCCAACGTGGCGCTGCTGGTGGGCGCGCGCCCGCGCACCAAGGGCATGGAGCGCGCCGACCTGCTGGAGGCCAACGGCGGCATCTTCAAGCCGCAGGGTGAGGCGATCAACGCCGGCGCCGCCGACGACATCCGCGTGCTGGTGGTCGGCAACCCGGCCAACACCAACGCCCTCATCGCGCAGTCGCACGCGCCCGACGTCCCGGCCGAGCGGTTCACCGCCATGACCCGCCTGGACCACAACCGCGCCGTCGCCCAGCTGGCGAAGAAGCTGAACACCCCGGTCAGCGAGATCAAGAAGCTGACGATCTGGGGCAACCACTCCGCCAGCCAGTACCCGGACATCTTCCACGCCGAGGTCGCGGGCAAGAACGCCGCCGAGGCCGTCAACGACGAGAAGTGGCTGGCCGAGGAGTTCATCCCGCGCGTGGCCAAGCGCGGCGCGGAGATCATCGAGGCCCGTGGCGCGTCGTCGGCCGCGTCGGCCGCCAACGCCGCCATCGACCACATCTACAACTGGGTCAACGGCACCCCCGAGGGCGACTGGACCTCGATGGCCGTGCCGTCCGACGGCTCCTACGGTGTGCCGGAGGGCCTGATCTCCTCGTTCCCGGTCGTCTGCAAGGACGGCAAGTACGAGATCGTGCAGGGCCTGGAGATCAACGAGTTCTCCCGCGGCCGCATCGACGCGTCGGTCAACGAGCTGGCCGAGGAGCGCGAGGCCGTGAAGAAGCTCGGCCTCATCTGATTTTTCCCGGTGGTGCGCGGAGGGCCGGTTCCTGACAGGGGCCGGCCCTCCGGCGTCAGCGTGGTGATCATGACTGCGATCGATCCGCCGCGCGGGCTCGCCGAGCGGCTGCGCGACACCCGCGCCCGGCTGGAGGCCGACGTCGACCTGTGGGTGGCGAGTTCCGGGGATGCGGGCGTGCACCTGATCCCGCTGTCCTAGTGGGACGGCGCCGCGTTGCTCGTCGCCACCCCGCGCGACTCGCTCACCAGCCGGAACCTCCTGGCCGACGGCCGCGTGCGCCTGGGCCTTGGCCCGACGCGGGACGTCGTGCTCGTCGACGGGGTCGCCGAGCCGGTCGAGCCGGACGCGGCGGTGTGCGAGGCGTTCTCCGTGCGGACCGGGTTCGATCCGCGCGCGGAGTCCCAGCCGTACCAGTACTTCCGGATCCGGCCGACGCGCGTGCAGGCCTGGCGGGAGGCCAACGAGCTGCCGGGACGCACCCTCATGCGCGACGGGCATTGGCTCGGCTGACCGGACGGCGCTACCGTGCCCCGATGGGGAAGTTCATCACCATCGGCTACGGGGACAGCGCGGGCTACGAGCGGACCGCCGAGGAGGTGCGGGCGGCCGCCCACGAGCACGACTCCCGGTTGCGCGCCGGCGGGGCCGAGATGGGGATCGCGGGCGAGCCGGTGCAGGTGCGCAACCACGACGCGGCCGGGGCCCAGGTGACGCCGGGGCCGTTCCTGCGGTCGGACCTGCCGGTCGCCGGGTTCGCGATCATCGAGGCCGACACGCTGGAGGAGGCCACGCGGATGGTGGCCGGCACCCCGTGCGCGGTGGCGCACGGGGTGGTCGAGGTGTGGCCGCTGCAGAGCTGAACTCCGGCTGGCCCCCGGTCAGTCGATGCCTTCGACGATGCGGAAGTCGCGCTCGACCCCGTCGGCGAGGACGGCCAGCGCCTCCTGATAAGCCGCGCTCTCGCGCGCCGCGACAGCCTGCTCGAAGCTGTCGAACGAGACCAGGACGGTGCGCTCGGCGATCCCGCCGTCATGCGCGACGACCCGGCCGCCAAGGATGAGGGGCCGGCCGCCCGCGGCGCGGACGGCCGGACTGGCCAGTTTGTTGTAGGCAGCCAGTTTCTCCGGGTCGGAAATGGTGCGGTAGACGCTGACCCAGTAGCCCTTGGGCATGGAACCTCCGGTGTTGTGATGGGTGCTCTGACTTACGAGCGGCGGCGGGCGAGAGCGAGGCTGGTCAGCGTCGTGATCGCCATGGCGCCGATGCCGATCAGCGCCGCGGTGATGTAAGCGCTGTCGTCGGGGAAGAGAAAGCCGGGGCCGGTGCCCGCGGCGAGGACGAGGCCGACGTCGATCACGACGGCGCTGCCGGCCAGGAGCAGGGGTCGGCGATCCGCGTCCGGACCCGCGGCGGAACGCGCCACCGGGAACGCCTTCACCGCGACCCCGCCGGCCGGCTGCCGGTCACTGCTTCGGCCGTTCGCGGTCCTGGCTTTCGAGCTCTGTCAGGTGCTTCAGCGCCGGAACGGCCGCCACCAGCGCCTCGACCTCGTCGCCGGTGAGCTCGCCGATCAACCGCTCGAACGCGTGGACGCCCGCCTGGCGCCGCGTCCGGACGTAGGAGGCGCCGGCCTCGGTCAGGCACACCAGCGTGACCCGCCTGTCGGAGGTGTCGCCCCGCCGCTCGACCAGGCCGGACTCCTCCATCACCCGGACCAGGGCGGTCATCGCGGGCTGGGTGACGCCCTCGACCGCGGCCAGATCGGTGACGCGCCGCGGGCCGGTCCGGTCCAGGGTGGCCAGGGTGGCGGCGGCCGTCAGGCTCATGGCCCGGGGCAGGCGTCTCACGGCGCTGGTGGCGAGGCTGTAAAGGGCTGCCCCGATGGCGGCGGACGCGCCGCGAGCGGTGTCTTGACGGCTCACGCCAGAAGCATAGCGCTTTTATATACATCTTTTATGTAAGTGGTCGTCCAGCCCACTTTTTCGTTGTGGGAAGAGGAACTTTGTGCCCTCTCCGGCACGCCGATAGCGTCGGCTGCATGGAGTGGAGTGTGAAGCCGGCCGGGGAACTGGCGGCCGCGTTGCGTGCCGGCGGCGTGTCCTCAGTGGAACTGACCGAAGAGGCCATCGACCGCATCGAGCGCGAGGACAAGGTCGTGAACGCGATCTGCGTGTCGGACTTCGACCGCGCGCGGGCCGCCGCGCGGGCCGCGGACCAGGCTCGCGCCCGCGGCGAGGACCGGCCGCTGCTCGGGATTCCGGTGACGGTCAAGGAGTCTTACGACGTCGCCGGGTTGCCGACGACCTGGGGCATGCCGCAACACCGGGATTTCCTGCCCGCGGAGGACGCGGTGCAGGTGTCGCGGCTCAAGGCCGCGGGCGCGGTGGTGCTGGGCAAGACGAACGTGCCGCGCGGGTTGCAGGACATCCAGACCTTCAACGACGTCTACGGCACCACCAGCAACCCGTGGGACCACGAGCGCACGGCGGGCGGGTCCTCCGGCGGATCGGCGGCGGCCCTGGCCTGCGGGTTCGGCGCGCTGTCCATCGGCTCCGACCTCGCCGGTTCGCTGCGCACCCCCGCGCACTTCTGCGGCATCTACGCGCACAAGCCGACGCTCGGGCTGGCGGCGCCTCGCGGCATGGTCGCGCCGCCGGGGCCGGCCCTGCCGGTCGACCTCGACCTCGCCGTCGTCGGTCCGATGGCGCGCACCGCCCGCGACCTCACGCTCCTGCTCGACGTCATGGCCGGGCCCGACCCGCTGACGCTCGGCAAGGCGCACCAGTTGACCCTGCCGCCCGCGCGGCACCAGCGGCTGAGCGACTTCCGGGTCCTGGTCGTCGACGAGCATCCGTGCATCCCGACCGGGGCCGCTGTGCGGGCGGGCGTGCACCGGGTGGCCGCCGCGCTCGCCGACGGCGGCGCGCGCGTCGAACAGCACAGCCGGCTGCTGCCCGACCTGGCCGAAGCCGCCACCCTCTACATGAAGTTGCTGATTTCCGGCGCGGTCGCGCGTTTTCCCGTTGACGACGAGCAGTTGCGGGCCCGCGTTGCCGGGTTGAGCGCGGACGACCGGAGCCTCGACGCGGTGCGGTTGCGCGCCATGGTGTTCAGCCACCACGACTGGCTGGCGGCGAACAACCGCCGCGAACTCCACCGCCACGACTGGCGGCAGCTCTTCGCCGAGTTCGACGCCGTGGTGTGCCCGATCACGCCCACGCCCGCGTTTCCGCACGACCACAGCCCGAATCCGATGGAACGCCGCATCGACATCGACGGCGCCGAGTACCCGTACTTCGACCAGCTCGTCTGGGCCGGCGTGGCGACCATGCCCGGCCTGCCCGCCACCGCGATACCCGCGGGCCGCTCCCCCGAGGGCCTGCCGGTCGGGGTGCAGCTCATCGGCCCGATGTTCGAGGACCGCACCCCGCTGCGGCTGGCCGAACTGCTGGAGCAGGAAATCGGCGGCTTCCAGGCGCCGAGGTAGGGCATCCCGCCGGAGGCCCGCCGAGGACGAGGCTCCCGGTCGGCCGTCCGCTCGGAAACGCCGGGGGTGGACGAGCCGGTGTGCCGCGCCATACCGCACGCCTCGGTCGGCGGGGCCGGCGATGTCGGCCTCGAAGGTGTCCGGGGCACGGACTCGTGGTTCGTCGTCGAGTTGACGCAAAGCCAGGGAAGCGGCTGAAGCCCTCATTGCGGTCGAGCGCCTGCCACGTCAGCTGCACGAAACGGCCGGACGGCGCGCGCGATTTTGGCGAACGCCGATCCTGCTGGATTTCAGCTGCTTCGGCACACCCGCCCCGAAAACTCCGCTGCCGCCGTCCCAGGGGTGGAACTGATCTGTGCGCGACAACGACCGACAGCACTACCGGGGGTCCGGCACCGCGCGGACCGCGAGGAACCCTGTCGGCTCGCGGCTGAGGCGTTCGAACCGTTCCGGGTCGAGTGTCGCGGCCTCGTGTGACGGGCGGGGTTCGACCAGCCGCTCGACGAGGAACCCCGCCGCGCGCAGCTCTTCGCAGGTCCGCTCCAGCGGGGAGAGCCAGTAGCGGACCCGCCAGCCGCGGCTCCACACCTCCTCGACCACCCGCGGCTCGAAGTAGTTGCCGCCGTGCCGGAGCCAGTTGCCGAACGGGTGCTGCCGGGACAGCACCAGGGCCCCGTCCGGCCGGAGCACCCGGCGCAGCTCCCGCAGCAGCGCCACCCGGTCGTCGACGTACTCCACGGCCAGCGCGAACAGCACCCGGTCCACCGAGGCGTCCGGGAGCCAGTCGAGCGGCTCGGCGAGGTCGTGCACGCGGAACTCGCCGGCCGGAACGCGGCGCCGGGACAGCTCGACCATGCGCGGGCTGATGTCCACGCCGACCACGCCCGCGCCGCGCGTCACCAGCTCCTCCGCGTACAGGCCTGGACCGCACGCGGCGTCCAGCACCCGCAGACCGGCGACGTCCCCGAGCAGGTCGAGGCACGCCGGCCGGTCCAGGTGGGCGTTGTAGAAGCCGTCCCGCGCGTGGTCGAGGAACTCCTCGGCGAAGACGTCGTACTGCGCCTCCCGCCCGACCTCCATCAGGCGCCGGTCAGCCCACGCCGCGCCAGGAGCGGCGCGATCTCCGGGTCACGGCCACGGAAGGCGCGGAAGAAGCCCATCGGGTCACCGGCGCCGCCCCGGGAGAGCAGCGTGGCCCGGAAGTGGTCGCCGTTCTCGCGCTTGAGACCGCCGTTCTCCTTGAACCACTCCACGGTGTCGGCGTCGAGCACCTCGCTCCAGATGTAGGAGTAGTACCCGGCCGAGTAGCCGCCGCTGAACACGTGCGCGAAGTAGGTGCTGCGGTAGCGCGGCGGGATCGCCGGCACCGCCACCCCGGCCTTCTCCAGCGCCGCGGCCTCGAACGAGGCGACGTCGCCGACCGCGTCCTCGGTGCCCAGCCCGTGCCAGGCCTGGTCCAGCAGCGACGCGGCCAGGTACTCGGTGGTGGCGAAGGGCTGGCCGTACTGGGCCGACTCTTCCAGCCGCTCCACCAGGCGCTGCGGCAGCGGCTCCCCGGTCTCGTGGTGCTTGGCGTAGTTCGCCAGCACCTCCGGCCACAGCATCCACATCTCGTTGACCTGCGACGGGTACTCCACGAAGTCCCGGGGCACGTTGGTGCCGGAGAACTTCGGGTAGCGCACGTCCGACACCAGCGCGTGCAGCGCGTGCCCGAACTCGTGGAACAGGGTGGTGACCTCGTCGAAGGTGAGCAGCGTCGGCTCGCCGGCAGGCGGTTTGGCGATGTTGAGGTTGTTGACCACCACCGGCCGCTCGCCCAGCAGGTGCGACTGGTCGACGAAGGTGTTCATCCAGGCGCCGCCGCGCTTGGAGTCGCGCGTGTAGTAGTCGCCCAGGAACAGGCCCAGCGGGCTGCCGTCGGCGTCGAAAACCTCGAACACCCGCACGTCCGGGTGGTAGACGGGCAGGTCGTGGCGTTCGGTGAAGCTCAGCCCGTACAACTTGCTCGCCGCGAACAGGACGCCGTCGCGCACCACGCGGTCCAGCTCGAAGTAGGGCCGCAGCGTCGCGTCGTCGAGGTCGTACTTCGCCTTGCGGACGCGTTCGGCGTAGAAGGCCCAGTCCCACGGCTCGAGCGTGGCGCCGGGGTGGTCCTGTTCGAGGTAGGTCTGCAGCTCGGCGGCGTCGCGGCGCGCGTTGGCCACGGCGACGGGCGCGAGCCGTTCCAGCAGCCCGACGGCGGCCTCGGCGGTGCGGGCGGTCTCGTCGGAGATCACGTACGCCGCGTGGTTGGGGTGGCCGAGCAGGGCGGCCTTCTCGGCGCGCAGCTGCACGATCCGCGCCAGCACGGCCGAGTTGTCGTTGTCGTTGCCGCGGTTGCCGCGCGAGATCGACGCGGTGAACAGCCGTTCCCGCAGCGCCCGGTTCTCCAGGGCGGACAGCAGCGGCTGCGAGGTGGGCAGGTTCAGGGTGAGCAGGTACCCCTCGCCACCGCGGGACGCGGCGGCCTCACGCGCGGCGGCGATCGTGCCGTCGGACAGGCCGGCCAGCTCCGCCGGGTCCTCGACCAGCACGGCGAGGTCGTTGGTGTCGCGCAGCAGGTTCTCCTGGAACCGGGTGGACAACGTGGACAGTTCCTCGTTGAGCACCCGCAACTTGGCCTGCTGGCTCTCGTCGAGCCCGGCGCCGGCGCGCTGGAAGTCGGTGTAGGTGCGTTCCAGCAGCCACGCCGACTCCTCGTCCAGGCCCAGCTGGTCGCGCCGGTCGTACAGCTCCTTGACGCGGGCGAACAGCGCCGGGTTCAGGTGGATGGCGTCGGAATGGGCGGCCAGCTTCGGCGCGATCTCGGCCTGCAGCTCCTGCCGCGCCGGGTTGGTGTCGGAGGAGGTGAGGTTGAAGAACACCGACGAGACGCGCTGCAGCAGGCGCCCCGAGGTGTCCAGGGCCACGATCGTGTTCTCGAAGGTCGCCGGCTCCGGGTTGCCTGCGATGGCCTCGATCTCCGCGGCGTGCTCGGCCAAACCGGCCTCGAACGCCGGGCCGAAGTGCTCGTCGGCGATCCGGTCGAACGGGGGCAGACCGTAGGGCAGGTCGCTCGCCTGCGAGAACGGGGTGTCCGGTGTCATCCAGCGCGGCCCTTCTGTCCTGTCGACCCTCCGATCTCCGCGTCGGAGGACGTCTTCTTCTTCCTACCGCGCTTCGGCGTCGGCGGCACCACCCCGGCCAGATCCGCGCTGTGGTCGTTGACGCGCACCACGAACGGGCGCACCTCGGTGTAGCGGACCACGGAGATCGACGCCGGGTCGACCACGATCCGCTGGAACGCGTCCAGGTGCTGCCCCAGCGCGTCGGCCAGGATGGATTTGAGCACGTCGCCGTGGCTGCACAGCAGCCAGACGGCGTGGTCGCCGTGCTCGGCGGTGATCCGCGCGTCGTGCTCGCGCACCGCGGCGACCGCGCGGGCCTGCATGCCGGCCAGGCCCTCACCGCCGGGGAACACCGCGGCCGAGGGGTGGGCCTGCACGACCCGCCACAGCGGTTCCTTGACCAGGTCCTTCAGCTCGCGGCCGGTCCACTCGCCGTAGTCCACTTCGGACAGCCGCGGTTCGACGGTGCGGGTCAGGCCCCGCTCGGCGACGAGCGGGGCCACCGTGTTCTTGCAGCGCAGCATCGGCGAGCACACGACCTCGGCCAGCGGCACGCCGGCCAGCCGCTCGACGAGCGCCCGCGCCTGCGCGCGGCCGGTGTCGTCGAGCCCGACCTTGGGGGTCCGCCCGGCCAGCACGCCCGAACCGTTCGCGGTCGAGCGGCCGTGCCGGAGCAGGATCACGGTAGCCACGCCGCCAACCTACATGGCGGGACCGGCGTTCGGATCAAGGACGCCCGTGGCGACCAGCACGATGAGCAGGACACCGAGCGCGATCCGGTAGATCACGAACGGCACGTAGCTCTTGGTCTTGATGTAGTTCATCAGCCACGCGATCACCAGGTAGCCGACGCCGAAGGCGACCAAGGTGGCGAGGATGGTGGGACCCCACTCGGGGCTGTTCTCGCCGCCGATGTCGGTCAGCTTGTACAGGCCGGAGCCGAACACGGCGGGCAGGGCCAGCAGGAACGCGTACTCGGCGGCCTCAGCGCGGGTGTAGCCGAGGAACAGGCCGGCCGTGACCGTGCCACCGGAGCGCGACACGCCGGGGATCAGGGCCATCGCCTGGGCGAAGCCGTAGCCGATGCCGTGCGGGATCGTCAGCTGGTCCAGCGTCCGGTACTGGCGGCCGACGCGGTCGGCGATGAGCAGCAGGATGCCGAACACGATCAGCGTCGTCGCGGTGAGCCGCAGGTCGCGGAAGGCGCTGTCGATGGCGTCCTGGAACAGCAGGCCCAGCACCACGATCGGCAGCGACCCGACGATGATCAGCCAGCCGAGGCGGGCGTCCGGGTGGTGGCGCCACTCCGGCCGGTAGATCGAGCGCCACCAGGCGGCGAGGATGCGGCCGATCTTCTTCGAGAAGTACAGGATCACCGCCAGCTCGGTGCCGATCTGGGTGACCGCGGTGAACGCCGCGCCCGGGTCGTCCCAGCCGGCGAAGGCGGCCGTGATGCGCAGGTGGGCGCTCGAGGAGATCGGGAGGAACTCGGTCAGGCCCTGGACCAGGCCGAGGACGAGTGCTTCGAACCAGCCCATGCTCACCGGGCCTTCGGGGAAATCAGTCGCGTTCGCACGGTGGGAGAGGCTATCGGCGACGCGGATCACCCGATGAGCCGCCTTCGTCAAGTTCTTTACAGTACTTTCGTTACTCTTCGTGCATGCAGAAGCGACAGCTGGGCAGGTCGGGGTTGCGGGTCTCCCGGATGGCGCTCGGCACGATGTCCTGGGGCGCGGAGACCGACGCCGACGAGGCGGCCAGCCAGCTCGTCGCGTTCGTCGAGGCGGGCGGGACGCTCGTGGACACCGCCGACATCTACTCCGGCGGCGAGAGCGAGCGGATCCTCGGGGGCCTGCTGGGCGACCTGGTGCCGCGTGACGAGATCGTCGTGGCGACCAAGGCCGTCGCGCGGCGCACCGACGGGCCGTTCGGCGGTGGCGCCTCCCGCGGCGCGCTGTTGTCCGCGTTGGAGGGGTCGCTACGGCGGCTGGGCGTGGACCACCTGGACCTGTGGCAGCTGCACGCCTGGGACGACTCGGTGCCGCTGGAGGAGACGCTGTCGGCGCTGGACCACGCGGTGACCTCGGGCAAGGTCCGCTACACCGGGGTGTGCAACTACGCGGGCTGGCAGCTGGCGTCGGCCGCCGCGGCCGGGCCCGCCGGGCTGGTCGCCACCCAGGCCGAGTACTCGCTGGTGGAGCGCGGTGTGGAGCGCGAGCTGGTTCCGGCGGCCCGCTACCACGGGCTGGGGGTGCTGCCGTGGGCGCCGCTGGGCCGCGGGGTGCTGACCGGCAAGTACCGCCACGGCACGCCGGCCGACTCGCGGGGCGCGTCGGCCGAGTACGCCGGCTACGTCGAGCAGCACCGCACCGAGCGGGCGGCGCGGATCGTCAAGGCGGTCGCCACCGCGGCCGACGGGCTGGGGGTGTCGCCGCTGGTGGTGGCGCTGGCGTGGGTGCGGGACCGGCCGGGCGTGGTCGCGCCGGTGGTCGGGGCGCGCGACACCGGGCAGCTGACCGGGTCGCTGGCGGCGGAGGAGATCGCCCTGCCGGTCGCGATTTCCTCGGCGCTGGACGACGTCAGCGCGGTCGAGTTCGGTTACCCCGAGCGGGGCACGAAGTGACCGTGGGGTGGATGGCACGTGACGCGGCGGGGTTTTCAGGGGATGCTGGAGGCAACAGAGGAATGCGATCCGGAGGTCTTGTGCGCTCCTCCGCCACCGTCGGGACCGGTGTCGTGCTGGTCTGTGCCCTGGTGCTGAGCGGGTGCTCGTCGAAGTCCGGTGACTCCACCGACACGCTGCAGGTCGTGGCCGACCCGGTCGCGGCGACAGCGCCCGTGTCGCCCCAGCCTGCCGCCGCCCCGGCGGGCACCGTGATCGCCTCGCCCGAGGTCACGGCGCTGGCCGCCGACCCGGCCACCGGGACGCTGGCCGTCGCCGTGCCGGACGCCGTGCTGCTGTACCGGGCCGCGGACCTGGCGGCCGCGCCGCTGCGGGTGCCGGTCGCCGGGCGGGTGGCGCAGCTGCGCGTGTCCGGCGGGGTGTTGCTGGCCACGCTGCCCGCGGCCGGGCAGGTCGCCCGGATCACGCTGCCCGGCGGCGAGGTGAGCACCCTGACCGTGGCCGGCCAGGCCGCCGGCGCGGTGACCGAGGGCGACCGGACGCTGGTCGCGGTGCGGGACCGCAAGGCGGTGGACGTGTTCACCGGCGGACAGCTGACCAAGACGATCGAGGGCCAGCTCTACAGCGCCGACGACGTGCTGCAGGCCGGCGGGAACACCGTCGTGCTGGACGAGCTGCGCACCGCCGTGTTCTCGGTGGACGTGGACGGCGGCACCATGGCCGAGGGCCTGCGCGCCGGGGACGGCGCCACCAACGCGGTCGCGGACTCCTTCGGCCGGGTGCTCGTGGTCGACACCCGCGCCGGTGCCCTTCTGGCGTTCTCCACCGGCCCGCTGTTGCTGCGGCAGCGGTACCCGGTTCCCGGCGGGGCGTACGGCCTCGCCTACGACGCGCAGCGCGCGCTGGCGTGGGTGACTCTCACCGAGCGCAACGAGGTCGTCGGATTCGACGTGCGCGGCGGCGAACCGGTCGAGAAGTACCGTTTCCCGACGGTCCGGCAGCCGGATTCGGTTACCGTCGAGGAGCGGAGCGGGCGGGTGGTCGTCGGCTCCGCGGCGGGAGAAGGGGTCCAGGTGATCCAGCCATGAAGCACCAGGAGGCGGTGGTCGACGAGGACTGGGAGTACCGCCGGTTGCAGTTGCCACCCGGCGTCTCCCGGCGGGCCGCGGCCACGCAGCTGTCCATCAACGCCGAGTACGGCGGGTGGGAGCTCTCGACGGTCCGGCTCTACTCCGACGGCACCCGGCGGGTGTGGCTGCGCCGCAAGCGGCAGCCGGCCACCGCCCTGCCCGAAGTCCTGATCTGACCGGAGCGGCACCCGTCCCTGGGCCGCGCCGGAGTTGGTGTGCGCGGCGGAACGGGTACGGGAACCGACCCGTGCCGGCCGGCGCGGTGGGCGACCGGACCGATCCGGGCCGCCATCGCGGGCCTGGAAGCCGGGCCTCGGCAGGTCGGGACCTAGCCCGCGAGTGTGCGGCCCGTCTCCGCGAGCGCCTCGCGGAGGATTCGCACGGCTTTGGGGCCCATGCCGTGCAGGGCGAGCAGCTCGGCCTCCGTCATCGTGGCGACCTGGTCGAGCGTGGTGATCCCGGCGTTGCCCAGTGCGCGGGTGGCGGGACGGCCGATGGCCCGCGGCAGGTCGCCGCTCTCGCCCGCCACCGCGGCGGCGGACGTGCGCGCGAGGTGTTCCGGGGCGTGCGCCAGCCATGCGCGCCACACCCAGCGGTTGAGCTGCCGGCCGTCGATGTCGGCCAACGGCACCCGCGCCCCGTCCCCGGTCCGGGTGGCCGTCGGGTGCGCCGCCAGCATCTCGTCCACCTCGGCCGCGGGCAGCCGCAGCGTGACCTGCTTGTCCACCAGCGTGGCGAACACCGCGCCGCCCACGGTGAAAACGCCGCCGTCCGCGGTCTCCGGCAGGGACAGCGCCGATTTGCGGAGCTGCGCCGCGGTGGTCACGAGGCGCGGAAGAACCGGTCCAGCACCCGGGTGCCGAACTTGAGCGCGTCCACCGGCACCCGCTCGTCCACGCCGTGGAACAGCCCGGAGAAGTCCAGGTCGGCGGGCAGCTGGAGCGGCACGAACCCGAAGTTGCGGATGCCCAGTGTCTGGAAGGACTTGGCGTCGGTGCCGCCGGAGAGCATGTAGGGCAGCACCTTCGCGCCCGGGTCCTCGGCGGTGATCGAGGCGGTCATCGCGTCGACGAGCGCGCCGTCGAAGGTGGTCTCGACCGGGGGCAGCTCCATCCACTCCTTCTCGATGTCCGGGCCGAGGATCTCGTCGAGCTCGCGGTCGAAGGCCTCCATGCGGCCGGGCAGGATGCGGCAGTCCACGGCGGCCTCGGCGACCGAGGGGATGACGTTGGACTTGTAGCCCGCGGTGAGCATCGTCGGGTTGGCGGTGTCGCGCAGGGTCGCGCCGATCATGCGGGAGATGTTGCCGAGCTTGGCGACCGCGCCGTCGATGTCGTCCTCGGGGAAGTCCCAGCCGGTGATCTCGGTGACGCCGGCGAGGAACTCGCGCACGGAGTCGGTGAGCACGAGCGGGAACCGGTGCTGCCCGAGCCGCGCGACGGCGGCGGAGAGCTTGGTGACGGCGTTGTCGTGGTGGATCATCGACCCGTGTCCGGCGGTGCCGCGCACGCGCAGCTTCATCCAGCGGATGCCCTTCTCCGCGGTCTCCACGACGTAGGTGCGGACGTCGTCCTTGAGGCTGATGGAGAAGCCGCCGACCTCGCTGATCGCCTCGGTGGCGCCTTCGAACAGGTCGGGGCGGTTGTCCACCAGCCACTGGGCGCCGTACTTGCCGCCGGCCTCCTCGTCGGCGAGGAAGGCGAAGATGATGTCGCGCGGCGGGACGATGTTCTCGCGCTTGTAGTGGCGGGCCAGCGCCAGCATGATGCCGAGCATGTCCTTCATGTCCACGGCGCCGCGGCCCCACACGTAGCCGTCCTGGATGGCGCCGGAGAAGGGGTGCACCGACCACTCGGACGCGTCCGCGGGGACGACGTCGAGGTGGCCGTGGACGAGCAGCGCCCCGCGGCTGGGGTCGGCGCCGGCGAGCCGGGTGATGACGTTGTGCCGGTTGCGCCCGCCGGACTCCACGTACTCGATCTCGTAGCCGACCTCGGTGAGCTTCTCGGCGACGAACTCCGCTGCCGCCTTCTCCCCCACCAGCGTGTCCGGATCGCCGGTGTTGGTGGTGTCGATGCGGATCAGGTCGCTGGTCAGCGTGACGGCTTCATCGGCCGCGGTCTCGATGCTCACGCCGCCATTCCTATCATCAACGCGGTGGGGGGATCAGCGCCCGGCCAGCGACCTGGACCTCCTCGCCGTCACGCGGCGGAGCCTCCACCGGCCGGAGCGCCGCGCAGTGTGAGTCACGGCCGGTTGCCGATGCCGGTGCCCACCTCCTGGATGCGGGTCGGGGCGTTGTCCGGGGTCAGCGGCGGCGTCGCCATGCCCGCGCCGGCCCGCAGGCCGGCCAGGAACTCGCCGATCGCTTCCAGGCCGTCGTGGCGCGGGGTCCAGCCGAGCTCGTCGCGGGCGCGGGTGGTGTCCATGATCGGCAGCCGCAGGACGGTGTCGAGCAGGCCGGGTGAGGCCGGCAGCAGGTGGGCGTACCAGCCGGCCGCGACCGCGCCGCGGATCGCCCACGTGGGCACCGGGACCGTGCGGGCGCCGAGCAGGCGGGCCAGCGCCTTGGCGTCGACGACCGGGTCGGCGGCGATGTTGAACGCGCCGCGCACGTCGTTCAGCGCCGCCAGGCGGAACGCTTCGCCGATGTCGGCGGAGTGCACCGCCTGCACGCGCAGACCGGGGACGTCCGGGATGACCGGGATCAGCGACGGCCGGGCGAGGCTGCCGGGGAGGAACGGGCCCGCGAACAGCCGCCGCTGCGCCGAGGCGGCCTCCCATTTGAAGACGAACGCCGGGCGCAGCCGCACCACCCGTACCTCGGGGTTGGCCTTCTCGAACCCGTCGAGGTAGCGCTCCAGGTAGGCCTTCTCGCGCGGGTAGGCGGCCGCGGGCCAGCCGTGGGTGGGCCAGCTCTCGGTGACCGGGCTGTCCTTCGGGCCGGGCGAGTAGGCGCCGACCGACGAGGAGTACACCACGGCAGGGACGTTCTCCCTGGCCACGGCCTCGAACACGCGGATCGCGCCGAGCACGTTGGACCGCCAGGTCAGGGCGGGGTCATGGGTGGGCTGGAACAGCCACGCCAGGTGGATCACCACGTCGGCGCCGCGCACCAGGTGGGCGATCTGGTCCTCGGCCAGGTCGGCGGTGCGCCACTCCAGCTTCGGGACGCGCCACTCCGGTTCGCGGCGGACCACGCCGAGGATCGACGCCACGGCGGGGTCGCGGCTGAGCGCCTGGACGGTGCTGGTGCCCACGTTGCCGCTGGCGCCGGTGACGACGACGCGCAGACCCTTGCTCGCTGGCGAGTTCATGCGCACGCGGATACCCGGCGCGCGGGGGCGCGAACCGTCGCGTTTGGTGCCGCCGGGAGCGGGGACACCTCGGGGCAGATGCGGAAGGAGTGTGCGCATGGGACAGCCACGCCAGCAGCAGGAACCGCCGGGCGTGACGGGCGAGATGGAACCGCGGCCGCGGGACCGGATGGCGGACTACACCGGGCGCGGGTTGCTGCTCGACAAGCGGGCGCTGGTGACCGGTGGGGACTCCGGCATCGGGCGCGCGGTCGCGATCGCGTTCGCCAAGGAGGGCGCCGACGTGGCGATCGCCTACCTGGACGAGCACGCCGACGCGGAGGAGACCGCGGAACTGGTGCGCAAGGAGGGCCGCCGCTGCCTGCTGCTGCCCGGCGACCTGGGTTCGCGCGAGCAGTGCCGCAAGGTCGTGGACGAGACGGTGCGGGAGTTCGGCGGGCTGGAGGTCCTGGTGAACAACGTGGCCACGCAGCAGGAGCTGGACTCGCCCGAGGACCTGACCGACGAGCAGTGGACGCGCACGTTCGACGTGAACATCCACAGCTACTTCCGGGTGACGCACGCGGCGCTGCCGCACCTGGGCGAGGGGTCGTCCATCGTGAACACCGCGTCGGTGAACGGGTTGCGCGGCAACAAGTCCCTGATCGACTACTCGGCCACCAAGGGCGCGGTGATCGCGTGGACCTACGCGATGGCGCAGGCGCTGGCCGGCCGGGGTGTGCGGATCAACGCGGTCGCGCCGGGTCCGGTGTGGACACCGCTGATCCCGGCGACCATGTCACCGGAGCACGTGGAGAAGTTCGGGCAGCAGGTGCCGATGGGGCGGGCGGCGCAGCCGGACGAGCTGGCGCCGTCGTTCGTGTTCTTCGCGTCCAACCAGTTGTCGTCGTACTACACCGGTGAGGTGCTCGCCGCGCTCGGCGGCGAGACGATGCCGGGCTGAGGAGGGAACATGCCGCAGGAGCCAGCGTCGGAGCAGCAGGAGAACCTGGAGCTGGACGCCGAGCCGAAGCCGCTGGAGGACCCGGTGAGCTGGCGGGTGCGCGACCCGGACCGGGCGGCCGAGCCGGACTCGGAGGCCGCGGGCGAGCAGGTGTCGGCGCCGGACCGGTCCAACGAGCTGGTCGACGCCGAGGGCACCGAGATCGGCGAGGACCAGGGCCGCCAGCGGCCCGCCGGGGGCGCCGAGCAGCAGGCGATGCGGGTCGAGGACGGCGAAGTTTGACGTACGGCCGTACCGGGAAATCGTCGGGAAGGCACGAGAGGCGACAGGAGGTGCTCCGATGCCTGGACGTGAAGCCCTGCCCAGCACGCTGAAGCGGTCGTCGAAGAAGGCGCAGGACACGTGGGTGAAGACCCACGACTCGGCGGTGGAGACCTACGGCGAGGGGCGGCGCGCGCACCAGACGGCGTACGCGTCGCTGAAGCACTCGTTCGAGAAGGTCGGCGACCACTGGGAGGAGAAGGGCAGCAAGGGCCCGTCGGACAAGCAGGCCGCGCGGGGCGCGGGGCGCAAGCCGACGAAGACCGCCGGTGGCGTGGACGCCTCGGCCAGCAAGCAGCACCTGTACGACGTGGCCAAGCAGCTGGACATCAAGGGCCGCTCGTCGATGAACAAGAACGAGCTGGTCAAGGCGATCCAGAAGGCCAACAACAGGGAGACCGCGAAGGCTCGCCGGTAGCGGGTACTGGTTGGTGGAGGGCCCGGCGTGCGCCGGGCCCTTCGTCATACCCGGGGGGTGGCGCGCCTGGTGGGCGAACCTTGGTAGCTGCGCCGCGCGCGGCCGCCCTCCCACATTGCGGGGGTGTGGACGGCAGCCCGCCCCCCGGGCGGGCGCCCTTCGTCAGGTCGGCGGTGCGGCTCCCGCGTGGGCCTTCACGCCGGGGGCAGGGGCGGTCTGCCGAGGCGGTCGATGGTCTGGCGCGCGGGGCGTGGCACGCGCCAGTCGAGGCGGGTGCCTGCGCTGCGTTCGAGTTTGGCGAGCACCTGCCGCGCGGCGGCGAAGGCGGCTTCCTGCTCGGCGGGGGTGGCGGCGCCCTCGGCGAGTTCGAGCAGTTTGATGCCCTGGTTGATCAGCGCCCGCTCGTCGGTGGTGAACCGGGACGCGCGCAGCTTCTCGGCGGCCTCGCAGGCCGCTGTCCAGGCCTTTTCGGCGGTCTCGGTGGCCTCGACGTACTTGCGGGCCACGTCGGTGGGCGGATAGGTCTCGGTGTGCAGGGCCATGGCCTCGTGGAAGGCATCGATGAACCGGCTGGTCGAGGGCACGGCCGGGTCGGCCAGCGCGGGCCGGCGCAGCACCTGCTTGGGGTCGGACTCGTAGTCGCCGTACTCCCCCGCGATCCGGGCGTAGCGCTCGCGCGCGGCATCCCACAGCACGCGCAGCGAGGCGGCCGCGTCGGGGGCGTCGATGGGCCGCCCTGGTGGGCGGGTGGGCGCTGGGTGGGCGCGGGTCTGCCAGCGGTGGTGCATCGCGGCGCGCGAGTAGGAGGCGGCCAGCACCCAGATCAGCACCATGATGGGCCAGATGAACGCTCCCAGGTCTTGGTAGGGCATCGGCAGCTCCCTCACCACGGCGGCGCCCCGGCGCGAGCGCCCTCACTCCATGATGCGCCTGGTTTCGTGAGTGGTCCGTGTGGCGCGGTGGAATGCGCCACATCCGCTGCGCGTCCGCGCCTGGCACAATCCGGGGCACGTGCACGACGACGAGTGGGGAGCAGTGCCGATGGGGCCGCTGGCGGGGATCAAGGTGCTGGAACTGGCGGGCATCGGCCCGGGGCCGCACGCCGCGATGATCCTCGCCGACCTCGGGGCGGACGTGGTGCGCGTCGAGCGGCCCTCGGGTGGCCTGCAGGTGCTGCCGCCGGAGGCGCGGGACCACCTGCTGCGCGGCCGCCGCTCGATCGCGGCCGACCTGAAGACCCCCGAAGGCAAGCGGCTCGTGGAGCAGCTGGTCGAGAAGGCGGACGTACTGCTGGAGGGTTTCCGGCCGGGCGTGGCCGAGCGGCTCGGCGTCGGCCCGGAGGACTGCTTCGCCCGCAACCCGCGCCTGGTCTACGGCCGGATGACCGGCTGGGGCCAGGACGGCCCGATGGCCGAGCGGGCCGGGCACGACATCAACTACATCTCCCTGACCGGCGCGCTGCACGCGGTCCGCGACACCGGCGGCAAGCCGATCCCGGCGCTGAACCTGGTCGGTGACTTCGGCGGCGGCTCGATGTTCCTGGTCACCGGGGTGCTGGCGGCGCTGGTGGAGCGGGCGAGCTCCGGGCGGGGCCAGGTGGTGGACGCGGCCATGGTCGACGGCGCGAGCGTGCTGCTGCAGATGGTGTGGGCACTGCGGGCGCAGGGCGCGTGGGCCGACGAGCCGGGCACGAACCTGCTGGACACCGGCTGCCCGTTCTACGACACCTACCGGTGCGCCGACGGCGGGTACATCGCGGTGGGCGCGCTGGAGCCGCAGTTCTACGCCGAGCTGCTCAAGGGGCTCGGCCTGGATGGTGAGGACCTGCCCGCGCAGGGCGACCGCTCCGGCTGGCCGAAGCTGCGGGAGCGGTTCACCGAGGTCATCGCCTCCCGCACCCGCGACGAGTGGACGGCGGTGTTCGCCGGGACGGACGCGTGCGTCACGCCGGTGCTGTCGTTCGCCGAGGCGGCGGAGAACGAGCACCTGACCGCGCGCGGCTCGGTGCGGGACATCAACGGCGCGACCCAGGCCGCGCCCGCGCCGCGGTTCTCCCGGACGCCCAGCGCCGAGCCGTCGGCGCCGGCCACGCCGGGCGCGGACACCGAGGCCGTGATCCGCGATTGGGGCCTTCAGTCCTGAGCGGGCCGGGGCAGGCCGACCTGGTCCGGCACCACGCGGACCAGGTCGCGTAGCCAGGTCTCCACGTCGTCGGGCCACCACCGGCCCGACGGCAGCCGGGAGAGCGCTTCCCGCACGGCGGACGCCGTCGGCGCGGCCGGGACGACCCGGCTGGGCGCGGCGCCCGCGAGCACGCCCAGCCACCGGTGCTTGCCGGTGGGCGGCAGGGATTCCGGGTCGAGCACGACGTAGTAGTCGGGCAGCAGGGTGACGCCGCGGCGGAGGTCGGCGACCGCGCTTTCGATCGCGACCTCCAGCGCGCCGGAGGGTGCCTGCCGGTCGAAGAACCCGGCCCACGCCTGCGCGACCCCGGCGAGCGGGTCCCGGTCGTGCACCACGTACGCGGCGTGCGACACCAGGGCGGCCGCGTCCGCCGACCGCGCCACGTGCACGTTGGCCAGCCCGTCGAGACCGGCCATGACCTTGTCCGCGCCGGCCCCGGCGAGCACGACGACGGTGCTGTTCGGCCTTGCCATGTGACCCAACCTACCGACGGAAGTCGTAGGCCGAACAGAGGTCTGGACCTCTCCCGGACGTGTGGGCTAGGTTACAGCCGGGCGCTTAAGTTGCCCACGGCAACAAATCCGATGTGTCAAGGAGGACCACGGATGAGACCCCGATCTGTTCGCCGGAAAACCCTCTTCGCCGCGCTCGCCGCCACCGTCGCGCTCGTGTCCGGTGCGACCACGGTGTCGGCGGCGCCCGTCCAGCACCGCCCCGCCTACCTCGACGCGGGCAAGCCGGTCCCGGTGCGGGTGGCCGACCTGCTGTCCCGCATGAGCCTGGACGACAAGCTCGGCCAGATGACCCAGGCCGAGCGCGGCGCCATCACCGACCCCGCCGACATCGCGACCCACCGGCTCGGGTCGCTGCTGTCCGGCGGCGGCTCGGTGCCCACGCCGAACACGGCCCAGTCCTGGGCCGACATGTACGACGGGTTCCAGCGCGCCGCGCTGACCTCTCCCCTGCGCATCCCGATCATCTACGGCGTGGACGCCGTGCACGGCCACAACAACGTCCACGGCGCCACGATCTTCCCGCACAACATCGGCCTCGGCGCGACCCGCGACCCGAAGCTGGTGGGCCGCATCGGCGACGCCGTGGCCGACGAGGTGTCGGGCACCGGCGTGGACTGGGACTTCGCGCCGTGCCTGTGCGTGGCCCGCAACGACCGCTGGGGCCGCACCTACGAGTCCTTCGGCGAGACCCCGGAACTGGCCTCGTCGATGACCACGATCATCGACGGCCTGCAGGGCAGGTCGTTGTCCGACAAGGGATCGATACTGGCCACGGCCAAGCACTACGTCGGCGACGGCGGCACCACCGGTGGTGTGGACCAGGGCAACACCGAGCTCACCGAGCAGCAGTTGCGCGCCATCCACCTGCCGCCGTTCCGCGCCGCCGTCCAGCGCGGTGTCGGGTCGGTGATGATCTCCTACAGCAGCTGGAACGGCGTGAAGATGCACGCCAACCGCTACCTGATCACCGATGTGCTCAAGGGCGAGCTCGGTTTCTCCGGGTTCGTGGTGTCCGACTGGCAGGGCATCGACAAGATCGACGGCCAGGAGGGCTTCACCGCCGAAGAGGTCCGGACCTCGATCAACGCGGGCGTGGACATGGTGATGGTGCCCTACGACTACGTGAAGTTCATCGACACGTTGCGGGCCGAGGTGCAGGCGGGCCGGGTGCCGATGAGCCGCATCGACGACGCCAACCGCCGCATCCTGACCAAGAAGTTCCAGCTCGGGCTGTTCGAGCGGCCCTTCACCGACCGCCGCTACACCTCGACCGTGGGCAGCGCCGAACACCGGGCGCTGGCGCGGCAGGCGGTGCGCGAGTCGCAGGTGCTGCTCAAGAACGACGGCGGGGTGCTGCCGCTCGGCAAGAACGGGCAGAAGATCTTCGTGGCGGGCAAGAACGCCGACGACATCGGCAACCAGAGCGGCGGCTGGACGATCACCTGGCAGGGCTCGAGCGGGCCGATCACGCCGGGAACCACGATCCTGCAAGGGATCCGCGACACGGCGCGCTCCAGCGCGGTCACCTACGACCGGAACGGCGCGGGCATCGACGGCAGCTACGACGTCGCGGTCGCGGTGGTCGGCGAGACGCCGTACGCGGAGTTCATGGGCGACCGGCCGGCGGGTATGGGCCTGGACGCCGAGGACCTGGCGACCCTGCAGCGGCTCAAGGAGTCCGGGGTGCCGGTGGTGGTCGTGCTGGTGTCCGGCCGTCCACTGGACATCGCGGCGGAACTGCCCGGCTGGGACGCGCTGCTGGCGTCGTGGCTGCCGGGCACCGAAGGCGGCGGCGTGGCCGACGTGCTGTTCGGCGACTACAACCCGACCGGGAAGCTGCCGGTGACGTGGATGCGCAGCGCCGCGCAGCAGCCGATCAACGTCGGCGACGGGCAGGACCCGCTGTTCCCCTACGGGTACGGGCTGCGCTACCGCCGGGGCTGACCGGTTCCGCCACGATTCGTGAAACCTTTTTTCCGCTGCGGGAAACCCTTCCCTTGGCGAATGGCCGGTCCTAGGCTCCTGCCATTCGTCAAGGGAAGGACGAGCGCGAAATGGGCCGCACCGACCGGGGCCGCCCGGTCATCGCCGGGGAAGCGCGCTAGCCGCCGTGGACATCCCCCGACTACGGGCGAGCTGGGCCACCGTCGCCGAGCGCGGTGACGAGGTCCCGCTGTGGTTCTACGCGACGCTGTTCCTGCTCCGCCCGTCGCTGCGGGATCTGTTCCCGGTGTCGCTGGCGCCGCAGCGGAACCGGTTCGTCTCCGGGCTCGGGCAGATCGTCACCCACGTCGACGACCTCGACGCCGCGGTCCCCTACCTGCGCCGGCTGGGCCGCACCCACCGCGAGGCCGGAGTGCGCCCGGAGCACTACCCGGTGGTCGGGCAGGCGCTGCTGGCCACCCTCGAGCACTTCCTCGGCGAGCGGTGGACCCCGGAGCTGGCCGCGGACTGGACCAGCGCGTACGCGGTGGTCGCCGAGGTGATGACCAACGCCGAGGTGC
This sequence comes from Amycolatopsis thermoflava N1165, assembly GCF_000473265.1. Classification (NCBI taxonomy): domain Bacteria; kingdom Bacillati; phylum Actinomycetota; class Actinomycetes; order Pseudonocardiales; family Pseudonocardiaceae; genus Amycolatopsis; species Amycolatopsis thermoflava. The sequence goes on along the minus strand of NZ_KI421511.1, from coordinate 1,441,241 downwards.
GCGGCCGGGGACGGCAGAGCGTGCTGCTCCCGCCGCCGGACACCGGAACCGGGCCGCACAACGGGCTGACCGCGGAGCGCGTGCGGGCCCGCCCGTTCCGGCGCGCGCCCTGGCACCGGCGGGGTTTCGACCGCGGCGACGTGCACGACTTCCAGCGGCGGCTGGCCGACGAGCTGGCCACCCGCGACCGCGAGGCGGCGCGCCTGCGCGCGGAGGTCGCGCGACTGCGGGCCCGCGATTCCCGCGACGGCGTGCCGACCGTGGACGAGCAGGCGGTCGCGTTGCTGACGCGGGCGCAACTGCTGGCCGAGGAGATCCTGACCAGCGCCGAGACCCGGCGACGGCGGCTGGCCGCGCAGGCGCACCGCCAGGCCGAGGCCGCCGCGGACGCCGCCGGCGAGGCCTACCGGGCCGCGATGGGCTCGCGGTGCACGGTGCAGGGCGAGGAGATGGAACGGCGCCTGGCGTGGACGCGCACCTACAGCCACGCGCTCGGGATGCCGCTGCGGGTCGCCGAAGCCGCGTTCCGCATGTGGGAAACCGGCTGATCCTGGCGCGCTGCAACACCGAGCGCACTGCCCGGTGCAACGCGGTCGCAGCGCAACAGCGGAGTCCGTTGAGCGGCAGGGCCTGCGCGGAGAATTAGCGGCGACCCGCGCGGCTGCCCTGGTAGGCGGGCTCCCGCAGGCGGGACAGCCAGTCCGGGTAGAGCCGCGCGCCGGGCGGGCTGTGCAGCATCGGGTCGAAGCTCGGGCGCTCGCCGTCGCCGAGGGGCGGGTCCAGCTCGATCCGCGCGACCGGGGTCGCCGGGCCGGTGAGCTTCGCCGTCGAGCAGGTCACCGTCACCGCGCCGAGGTCGTCGAGCGCGGCGCCGTCCGGGCCGTCCACCTCGGCGAGGATCCACCGCAGCCCGGCGGCCACCCGGTAGGGCACCAGGCTGCTGAACACCGCACGCCGCCACCCCCTCGCCGGCCTCAGCAGCACCCGCGCGCTCGCGCTGGCCAGGGTCAGGTCCCACGGCCCGTCGTCGGTCGGGATGCGCAGCGCCAGCCCGAGGATGTCGGGCATCCCGCGCGGCAGACCGGCCCCTTTGGACAGTCGCGCCACCACCGGCCCGCTGGGCGGCAGCGGCAGCTCCCCGGGGGCCAGGGTCTCCAGCGTCCCGCGCAGCAGGACGCCACGCGGGTGGAACACGCGCGCGTGCCGCAGCCGGGCCAGCGCGCCGAAGACGGGTCGCACGACGGGAGGTGCCATACCGGGCGGCTACCCAGCCGCGGGCGAATCATCCGCCCCACCGTGGGTAGCCGTACCGGACACCGACCGGAAGGGCCGTTGATGTTCCCCGCCGACTCGCTCACCTTCATCGGCACCGCCACCACCCTGGTCCGGCTGGGGCCGTTCACAGTGCTCACCGATCCGAACTTCCTCCACCGCGGCCAGTGGTCCTACTTCGGGCAGGGCCTGGTGTCCCGGCGGCGCACCGAACCGGCCGCGCAGGTCGCCGACCTGCCCCCGCTGGACGGGGTCGTGCTGTCCCACCTGCACGGCGACCACTTCGACCGGGTCGCCCGCCGGGACCTGCCCGCCGACGTGCCGATCCTGACCACCGAGCACGCCGCCCGGCGGCTGGCCAACCGCGGTTTCCAGGCCACCGTCGCCCTGCCCACCTGGCGCGGCGACACCTTCCGCGACGGCGACGCCCAGCTCACCGTCACCGCCGTGCCCGCCCGCCACTCCCGCGGACCGCTGAACCGGATCCTGCCGCCGGTCATGGGCAGCATCTGGGAGTACAGCCCGCACCCGGGCGCGGCGACGCTGCGGATCTACGTCAGCGGCGACACGATCGTCCACGACGAACTGACCGGGATCCGGCGCCGCTACCCCGAGATCGACCTGGCCGTGCTGCACCTGGGCGGCAGCCGCGTGCTGGGCGTGCTGGTCACGATGGACGACCGGCAGGGCGGCCGGATGCTGGAGATGATGAACCCCACCCACGTGGTGCCGGTGCATTTCGACGACTACGGCAAGTTCACCTCGCCGGTGTCGAACTTCCTCGCCGAGGCCGCGCGCCGCCACCCGGCCACCGACGTGCGGCTGCTCGCCCGCGGCGAGTCCTTCTCGCTGGCGAACCTGCTCAGCGCCCGCTCGCCCGGTTGATCGCGTCCCGCTGCGGCACCACCACGTACCGCGGGTCCTTCGTGGACTCGACACCGGCCTCGAACACCCCGAACCGCTGCAACGCGCTGCCGGCCAGCAACGCCAGCCCGGACACCACCTGCACGGCCCGGCTGCGCCGCCCGGCCAGCGCACCCGCCGCGCCACCCAGCGTCAGGTACTCCGACCACTTCCGCAGCCGGTGCGCCTTGCCGGTCGTGTAGGCCTGCGACACCAGCCCCAGGCGCTGGTCGACCACCTTCGACGCCACCAGCTCCGCCGCCGCGCCCAGCACCGCCAACCGCCGCGCCGGCCCCGCCTCGGCGACCGGCGCCCACACCATCCCCCACCCGGCGCCGCTGGCCGCGGCCGATCCGGTGAACACGAACGGCAGCTGCCGGTGCGCCGACTGCCAGGCGGGCACCGCGGTCTGCGACAACAGCACCGCCGTGTACGAGGCGACCCCGGGCGCGAACGCCGCCGCCGACAACCCCGCCGGCCGCGCCAGCCTGCCCAGCAGACGGCCGGGCAGCGTGCCCCGCCACCGCCGCGGCACCAGCTCCGCCACGCCGGCCACCCCCGCGCCCGGCCCATAGGCGACCAGGATCCAGGTGCCCACGCTCATCGGCGAACTCGGCTTCGCGACCCGCAGCATGTGCAGGAACCGCTCCGGCCGCCCCAGGTCGGCCACCAGCAGGTACATGCTCGCCGCGAGCGCGCCCAGCGCCCCGGCGCGGCTCGCCCGCCGCAGCACCGGACGGCCGGTCAGGTCCGCCCCCGCGCCGAGCAGCGCCGACCCGGCCGACAACCCGCCGGTGAACAGGTAGGCCGGGATCTTCCACTCCCACACCGGCGGCTTGAGCACCGGCCGCCCGTAGTAGGACCGGAACTCGGCCTTGGGCACCGCGACCTGCTCCTTCATCCCCTGCCCCGTCCGAAGAACACCGACACCGCGGCGGCCGCCAGCGCGGACGCGGCCATGCCGGCGAACTTCCACATCGACCCCGCGTCCCGCGTCGGCACCACCGGATCCGGCGGCAGACCGTACACCTCGGGCTCGTCCAGCAGCAGGAAGAACGCGCCGTCGCCACCCACGCCGTCGTCCGGGCTCTCCCCGTACAGCCGCGCCTCGGTCACCCCGGCCTCGTGCAGCGCGTCCACCCGACGGGCCGCCCGCTCCCGCAGCTCGTCCAGCTGCCCGAACTGGATCGAATCGGTCGGGCACGCCTTCGCACACGCCGGCTCCAGCCCGTCCCGCAACCGGTCGTAGCACAGCGTGCACTTCCACGCCCTGCCGTCGTCCTCGCGCCGGTCGATCACCCCGTACGGGCAGCCGGACACGCAGTAGCCGCACCCGTTGCAGATGTCCGGCTGCACCACCACCGAACCGAACTCGGTGCGGAACAACGCCCCCGTCGGGCACACGTCCAGGCACCCCGCGTGCGTGCAGTGCTTGCACACGTCCGAGCTCATCAGCCACCGGAAGTCCGTCCGGGCCTCCGCGCCGCTGCCCGCCCCGGGCAGGTCGAACGAGGGCAACCCCAGGTCCACCGGCTCCGGCGACACCGCCCCCGGCCGCTCCTGCTCCACGAACGCCACGTGCCGCCACGAGTTCGCGCCCAGCATCCCGGTGTTGTCGAACGACATGCCCAGCAGGTCGAACCCGTCGTCGGGCACCCCGTTCCACTCCTTGCACGCCACCTCGCAGGCCTTGCAGCCGATGCACACCGAGGTGTCGGTGAAGAACCCCATCCGCGGCGGGTGCTCCGAGTATCCGGCGTCGCCCGCCACGTCCTCCAACGGGCCGTAGAAGCTGTTGCTCATGACCGCTCCTCCGTGTGGGCGCTGTCCGGATACGCCGTGGCGATCCGCGTTCCGGTCTCCACCGTGATCCCCGCCCGCGTGCGGTACTCCTCCAGGTAGGCCAGCAGCGCCGGGCCGCGCGGACGCCGCCCCGGCCGGATGTCGCACGTGGCCACCTTGCTCTCCTGGATGAACACGTTCGGATCCAGCACCACGCCCAGCAGGTCGTTGACCACGTCGCCGTCCACCAGCCCGGTGTGACCCCAGTGGTAGGGCATCCAGATCTGGTGCACCACCCGGTCCTCGATCCGCAGCGGCCGCATCCGCTCGGTCACGAACACCCGCGCGTCCACCGCCGCCCTGCTCGTCACCACGTGCGCCCAGCCCAGGTGCGCCAGCCCGCGCTCGGCCGCCAGCTCCGGCGAGACCTCCACGAACAACGCCGGCTGCAACTCCGCCAGGTAGGGCAGCTGACGGCTCATCCCGCCCGCGGTGTGGTGCTCGGTCAGCCGCGCCGCGGTGAACACGAACGGGAACACCTCACCGTGCGCCTCCGGCGGCGACGGATTCGACGGGTTGTCCACCCGCCCGTACACCTTGCGCGCCGGATTGCCCTGCTGCCCGTACAGCGGGTTGCGCACCGGCGACTCGTGCGGCTCGTAGTGCGTCGGCAGCGGCCCGTCCAGCACCCCGTTCGGCGCGAACAGCCACGCCTTGCCATCGGCCTGCATGATGAACGGGTCGTCCCCGTGCAGCGCGTCCGGACCCGACGCGCCCGGCTCCGGCCGGAAGTCCGGCGGCTTCGTCTTCTCGAAGTCCGGCACGTCGTGCCCGGTCCACTCGCCCTTGTCCGCGTCCCACCACACCAGCTTCTTGCGCTCACTCCACGGACGGCCCTGCGGATCCGCCGACGCCCGGTTGTAGAGCACCCGCCGGTTCAGCGGCCACGTCCAGCCCCACTCCGACTCGTACGGGCCCTGCTCGTCGTGCGGCTTGCGGCGCGCCGCCTGGTTCACCTCGTCGGCATACACGCCGCTGTAGATCCAGCACCCGCACGCCGTGCTGCCGTCGGCCTTGAGCTCCAGGTAGCCGTTCAGCGCGCGGTCGGCGGTCAGGTCGACCCCGTTGATCCGCCGCAGCACGTCCTCCCCGGAAGGCTCGTCACCGTCCTCCATCCGGTAGTCCCACCACAACTCCTGCAGCGGCCGGTCCCGCTCGTCGGCCGAGGCCGCCAGCTTCTCCTTCAGGATCCGGCCGAGGTGGTAGAAGAACCACAGCTCGCTGCGCTGGTCGCCCCTCGGCTCGACCGCCTTGTCCCGCCACTGCAGCATCCGCTGCGTCTGGGTGAACGTGCCGGACTTCTCCACGTGCGAGGCCGCCGGGAAGAAGAACACCTCGGTGCGGCACTGCTCCGGCACGATCTCCCCGGTCTCCACCTCCGGCGAGTCCTTCCAGAACGTGGCGCTCTCGATCATCGCCAGGTCCCGCACCACCAGCCAGTCCAGGTTCGCCATGCCCAGCCGCTGCAACCGCCCGTGCGCCGACCCCACCGCCGGGTTCTGCCCCAGCAGGAAGTACCCGAACACCTTCCCGTCGATCATGTCCATGACCGTGCGGTAGGTCCCGTGGTCGCCGTTGATCCGCGGCAGGTAGTCGAAACACCAGTCGTTGTCCGCCGTGGCGTGGTCGCCCCAGTACTCCTTCAGCAACGACACCAGGTACGCGTCGGCGTTGCGCCAGAACCCCTTCTGCCGGTCACCCCGCACCAGGTGCAGGTACTCGCCGATGCTCTCGTGCGAGGTGTCCGGCATCGGCAGGTACCCGGGCAGCAGGTTGAACAACGTCGGGATGTCCGTCGACCCCTGGATCGAGGCGTGCCCGCGCAACGCGAACACCCCGCCACCCGGACGGCCGATGTTGCCCAGCAGCAACTGGATGATCGACCCCGCCCGGATGTACTGCGCGCCCATCGAATGCTGCGTCCAGCCCACGCTGTACACCAGCGCCGCCGTCCGCTCCCGCCCCGAGTTCTCCGTCCACGCCCGGCACACCTCTTCGAACAGCTCCCGCGGCACCCCGCAGGTCCGCTCCACCATCTCCGGCGTGTACCGCGCGAAATGCCGCTTCAGCACCTGGAACACGCACCGCGGGTGCTCCAGCGTCGGATCCGCGGCGATGTCGTCCGCCCCGCCCTCCAGCGGCGGCCCACCCGAACCGTGCTGCTCCGGCGCCGACTGCTCCTTCGCCCGCGCACCCCGGCCCTCCCGCGGCCGCGCGCTCTCGTAGTGCCAGCTCACCGGATCGTAGGACCCCGTCTCCGGGTCGTACCCGCTGAACAGCCCGTCCAGGTCCTCGGTGTCCCGGAAGTCCTCCCGCACCAGGAACGACGCGTTCGTGTACGCCCGCACGTACTCCCGGAACTCCAGCCCGTTGGACAGGATGTGGTTGATCACCCCGCCCAGGAACGCGATGTCCGAGCCCGCCCGCAACGGCACGTGCCGGTCCGCCAGCGCGCTCGTCCGCGTGAACCGCGGGTCGATGTGGAACACCTTCGCGCCACGCGCCTTGGCCTCCACCACCCACTGGAACCCGACCGGATGGGCCTCGGCCATGTTCGAGCCCATGATGATCACGCAGTCGGAGTTGACGAGGTCCTGCTGGTAATCCGTCGCGCCACCGCGACCGAAGGAGGCTCCCAGACCGGGAACCGTGGCGGAGTGTCAAATACGGGCCTGGTTCTCGATCTGGATCGCACCCAGCGCCGTGAACAACTTCTTGATCAGGAAGTTCTCTTCGTTGTCCAGCGTCGCGCCACCCAGGCTCGCCAGCCCCATCGTGCGGCGCAACGGGTTGCCGTGCTCGTCGGCGTCCTGCCAGCCCCGCCGCCGCGCGTCCAGCACCCGCTCGGCCACCATCTCCATCGCCGACGGCAGGTCCAGCTCCTGCCACTCCGTCGCGTACGGCGCGCGGTAGAGCACCTTCTCCTGCCGCTGCGGGCCGGTCACCAGCTGCTTGCTCGCCGAACCCTTCGGGCACAACCGGCCACGCGAGATCGGCGAATCCGGGTTGCCCTCGATCTGCACGACGCGCTCGCCCGAGACGTACACCTTCTGCGCGCACCCCACCGCGCAGAACGGGCACACCGAATGCACCACGCGGTCCGCGGACGCGGTGCGCGGCATCAGGGAGTGCGACCGGGCGGACTGCGCCGCGGTGCCCCGGCCCAGCCGGTCGGCGCCGGTCAGCTGCCGGTAGACCGGCCACGACCGCAACCAGTCACCCACGCCCATCGCTCACCTCCCGGCACGTCCCGCTTTCCCGCCCGCGGGGCGGGGCAAACCCACGCGATCAATCTTCGTGCGTCGCGCGCCCCGCGTCCAGCCGGGAGTGGTACCGCTCGTGCGCCTCCCGCACCAGGTCCCCGGAGATCCACGCGATCGGCTCCACATCCACCAGCAACGGCTCGTTGTCCGGCCCGAAGTCGACCTCCTTGCCGGTCAGCACCCACGGCCGCGCCCCCTCCGCCTGCTGGTGCGCGTACTGCACGATCCGCCGCGCCAGCCAGTCCTCCACCGGCAACGACCACCAGCCCGGCGCGTTCAACGGGTTCACCGACACCCCGGGCATCTCCAGCCCGCTCTCGTGATCGGTGCTCGGGTGCTCCGCGTCGGACTCCGGACCGGGCGAGTACCGCACGTAGACGACCGCACCAGGGATCAGCAGCTCCGCCAGATCCGCCAGCCGGTGCAGGGTGGGCAACGAGTCTTCGACCGCCATGCCGCACAGATGCCCCGCCACGGCCACGGTTAACCGCGCACCGTGTAGCGCGTCACCACCTCGGCCGGGCGACGCCGCGTCGCCGGCCCCGCGAACCCGTACCCGAACCGCAGCACCACCTGCGGATTCCCGGGCGCCGACACCAGCCGCGCCACCGCCGGCCGCAACGCCGGGACCTCCACCGGCTGCGACAGGAACGACACGCTCACCCCCGCCGTCGTCGCCCGCAGCAGCACCCGCTGCATCGCCTGCCCCGCCCGCAACTGGGCCAGCCGCGTGTCGGTGTACGACGACAGCACCGCCACCAGCGGCTTGCGGTCGAACGGCCACTCCGGACCCGACCCGGCCACCGACGCCGGCACACCGTCGTCCCGCGCCCCGTCCGACGCCGTCCACTGCCGCAGCTCGTCCTGGAACGCCAGATCCTCCCGCTGCGACCGCTCGGCCTCCCGCAGCAGCACCCCCAGCTCGTCCAGCTGCCCGGCCCGCCCCACGACCGCCAGATGCGCGCCCTCCTCGGTCGCCGCCCGCACCAGCGCCTGCCGCACCCACACCGGCACCTCCCGCGCCGTGAACGCCCGCCGGTTGCTCCGCCGGTAGGCGATCGCCCGCGCCATCGCCACGTCGTCCGGCGTCGGGGTGACCCGCCCCCGCGCCCACACCGTCGCCAGATGGTCCGGCACGTCCCGCCGCGGCAGCAGGTGCACCACCGGGGTCCGGCCCGCGGCACGCAACGCCAGCCGCACGTTCAGGATCGCCGCGCCGCAGGCCAGCCGGGCCTCCCGGCCGTCGGGATCGGCCACCTTCAGGATCCGGTCCGGGTCCAGGAACACCCCGACCCGGTCACCGTCCACCTCGAACCGCCACGGCTGGCTGTTGTGCGGCGACGGCGCGCGGACCGCCGCGTCGAGTGCGACCCGCACCGGGTCCTGACCGGCGAACGACATCTGGGCTCCCTGCCGCGAAGGGTCCAGGATCGCTCCACTCTTCACCACCCCACGCTTCCCCCACGAGGGCACGGTGTCCTCACCGAAGAGGCCTTTGTGCCCTACCGGCGGTGAAACTCGCCCCGCGCCACCTCGCCTTTTGACTGGTGTTCTCCCAGGTGACATGCGAGTCTGGCGATATGCCCGGGACCGACGACCCCGACGAGGCCCAACCCGTCGCCGGGTTACGGGAAACCCTGTCCCAGTTGCGGTTGCGCGAACTGCTCCGCGAAGTGCAGGACCGCATCGAGCAGTTGGTGCAATCCCGCGACCAGATGGACGGACTGCTCGAAGCGATGCTCGCCGTCGCGGGCGGCCTCGAACTCGACGCCACCCTGCGCCGCATCGTGCACGCCGCCATCAACCTCGTCGACTGCCGCTACGGCGCCCTCGGCGTGCTCAACCAGGACCGCGAAGGCCTCGCCGAATTCGTCTACGAGGGCATCGGCGAGAAGACCCGCCGCGAGATCGGCGACCTGCCCACCGGGCACGGCCTGCTCGGACTGCTGATCCAGCAACCGAAACCCATCCGCCTCGACGACATCTCCCAGCACGCCGCGTCCTCCGGGTTCCCCGCGCACCACCCGCCCATGAAGACCTTCCTCGGCGTCCCGGTGCGCGTGCGCAACGAGGTGTTCGGCAACCTCTACCTCACCGAGAAGCGCAACGGCCAGCCCTTCACCGAGGACGACGAGGTCGTCGTGCAGGCACTGGCCGCCGCGGCCGGCATCGCCGTGGAGAACGCCCGCCTCTACGAAGAAGCCCAGCTGCGGCAACGCTGGCAGGAAGCCACCAGCGAGATCCGCGCCGAACTGCTCGCCGCCGCCGACCCCATCGACGTGCTCTACCTGATCGCCAACCGCGCGCTCGCCCTCGCCGGCGCCGACTACGCCTTCATCGCCCAGCCCGAAGACCCCGACGCGCCACCCGCCGACGTCACCCACCTGACGGTCACCGTGTCCGCGGGCCTGGACTCCGACCCGCTCGTCGGCCGCGAGATCCCCATCGAGGGCTCCAGCTGCGGCGCCGCGTACACCGACGCCCAGCCCCGCCGCGTGGAGAACCTCGCCTACGACCTCACCCACGAGTTCGGCCCCGCGCTGGTCCTGCCGCTGCGCGCGTCCCGCGACCACGTCTCCGGCGTGCTCGTCACCCTCCGCAAGGCAGGCCAGGACCCGTTCGACGGCACCCAGCTCCCGCTCGCCGCCGCGTTCGCCGACCAGGCCGCGCTCGCCCTGCAACTGGCCGAGGACCAGCGCTCCATCAACGAGCTCAAGGTGGTCTCCGACCGCGACCGCATCGCCCGGGACCTGCACGACCACGTGATCCAGCGCCTGTTCGCCCACGGGCTGGCCCTGCAGAGCACCCACATGCGGTCCCGCAACCCGGAGATCCAGCGACGGCTGGCCGACATGATCGACGACGTGCAGAGCATCGTCGCCGAGATCCGCACCGCGATCTTCGACCTGCACGGCGGCCTGCAGGGCACCACCCAGCTGCGTAAACGGCTCAACGAGATCATCGCCGAGGTCACCGGCGACACCGGGCTGCGCACCACGGTCCGCATGTCCGGGCCGATCGGCGTCGTCGGCAGCGACCTCGCCGAACACGCCGAGGCGGTGCTGCGGGAGGCGCTGTCCAACGCGGTCCGCCACGCCCGCGCGACCACCCTCACGATCACCGTCTCCGTCGACGACGACCTCGTCATCGACGTCGTCGACAACGGCACCGGCATCCCCGGCAAGGTCGCCCGCAGCGGCCTGCACAACCTCGCCGAACGCGCCGCCCAGGCAGGCGGAACGTGCTCGGTGACCGCGCTGGACGGCGGCGGCACCCGGCTGACCTGGTCCGCCCCGGTGACCTAACCGGCGAAGTAGTGCCCCTCCTCGAGATCCGCCATCAGGGTGGGGTGCACCGGCTCCCAGCCGAGCAGGCGGCGGGTGTCCAGGCTGGACAACGGGTTGTCGATGCTCATCAGCGGCGCGAACGGCCCGAACCGGCCAGCGGCCTGCCCGGCCGGGATGCTGCGCACCGGGACCCCCAGGCGGCGGCCGATCGCCCCGGCGATGTCCCGCACCCGCACGCCCTCCTCCGCCGCTGCGATCAGCTGCGCTCCCGCGGGCGCCTGCTCCACCGCCAGCCGGTAGAGGCGGGCCAGGTCCAGCGTGTGCACCGCGGGCCAGCGGTTCGCGCCGTCGCCCAGGTAGCACGAGACACCGCTCGCCCGCGCGAACCTGATCAGCGTCGGCACGAAACCGCTCCGGTCCCGCGTGCTGTGCACCACCTGTGGCACCGCCACGAGCACAGCGCGGACCCCCTGCCCGGCCAGCCCGGCGATCAGCCGCCCCGTCGCGAGCCGCGGGTTCGCCGCGAGAATCTCGTCCGCCACCCTCGGCATCCCGATCCCGACGAGGGCCTTGCCCGTGCCCGCCAGCGCCTCGCCGAACGCCCGCGCCGCGGCCAGGTCGGCGGCGGCCGCCGCGGACCAGTCCCCGGCCAACGCCGCGGCGTTGTCGAAGGCCAGGTGGACGACCGCGTCCGCGTCGGCCGCGGCCTTACGCAGCCCGTCGGTGTCCGCCAGATCGCCCAGGCGCACCTCGGCGCCCAGCGCCTTCACCGCGGCGGCCGAGGACTCCGAACGGGCCAGGCCCACGACCTCGTGCCCAGCCTGGAGCAGTTCGGTGACGACAGCGGAACCGATGTGACCGCCGGCGCCCGTGACGAAAACCCGCATGAGAAGCCTCCCACTGAAGTGATGTGACTGAGTACCGTCACTGTAGCGAAAGTGACGGTACTCAGTCACATCACCTAGGCTGTGCACATGGGCCGCTGGGAACCGAACGCGCGCATGCGCCTGGTGCGCGCCGCCATCGACCTGTTCGCCGAGCAGGGCTACGACAAGACCACCGTGGCGGAGATCGCCGAACGCGCCGGCCTCACCAAGACCACGTTCTTCCGCCACTTCCCCGACAAGCGCGAAGTGCTCTTCGCCGGACAAGAAGTGCACGCCCGGCTCCTCGCCGACGGCATCGCCGGCGCACCCGCCGACGCCACCCCGCTGCAAGCCGTCGCCGCCGCCCTCGACGCCGTCACCGCCACCTTCGTGCCGGAACAACGCGAGTTCGGCCCCCGCCTGCACGACGTCATCGCCGCCCACAAGGAACTGCGGGAACGCGAGGTGTTCAAACGCGCCGGTCTCGGCGCGGCGATGACGGAAGCGCTCACCGCGCGCGGCGTGCCGGACCCGGCCGCGAGCCTCGCCGCCGACCTCGGCGTCCGCGCCTTCACCCGCGCGTTCGACCGGTGGATCGAGCCCGCCAACGACCAGCCGTTCCCCGAGCTCGCCCGCCAGGCTCTCGACGAACTCCGCACCGCGGCCGCCACCCTCGCCTGAACCCGCATCCCCAGGCGTGCCAGGGTCCTTCGGCCCTTACCGGCCGCCCCCGGGCTCGACGAGGCTGGGATCATGCACGCCTGGCGAGTGTTCCGGCCCGGGCCTCCGGGCACCCGCAAGTTCGAACTCCGCAACGAACCCGTTCCGGACGTCGGTGACCGCGAACTGCTGCTGCGCGTGCTCGCCTGCGGGGTCTGCCGCACCGATCTGCACGTCGTCGAGGGGGACCTGCCGGTGCACCGCGCCGGAGTGGTGCCCGGACACGAGGTCGTCGGCGAGGTCGCGGCCCTCGGCCCGCACGTCACCGGCTTCGCGGTCGGCGACCGGGTGGGCGCGGCCTGGCTCCGCGCCACCTGCGGTGAATGCGCTTACTGCCGCCGCGGCGCGGAGAACCTCTGCCCGAACTCCCGCTACACCGGGTGGGACGCCGACGGCGGCTACGCCCGATTCACCACCGTCCCCGCCGCCTACGCCCACCCGCTCCCCGGCGGCTACTCGGTCACCGAGCTCGCCCCGCTGCTGTGCGCCGGCATCATCGGCTACCGCGCGCTGCGCCGGTCCGACCTGCCCCGCCGCGGGCGCCTCGGCGTGTACGGCTTCGGCGCCAGCGCCCACCTGGCGGCCCAGGTCGCCCTCGCCGAAGGCGCCACCGTGCATGTCCTCACCCGCAGCGCCCAGGCCCGGCAACTCGCGCTCGACCTGGGCGCGGCCTCCGCGCGCGACGCCACCGGCCCGCCGCCGGAACCGCTCGACGCGGCGATCCTCTTCGCCCCGGTCGGCGATCTCGTCCCGCCCGCGCTGGCGGCGCTCGACCGCGGCGGCACCCTCGCGATCGCCGGGATCCACCTGACGGACATTCCGCCCCTGAACTACCAGGACCACCTGTTCCAGGAACGCACCCTGCGCAGCGTCACCGCCAACACCCGCCGCGACGCCCGGGAGTTCCTGGACTTCGCCGGCGAGCACCACCTGCGGATCGTCACCACCGCCTACAGCCTCGACCAGGCCGACCAGGCGCTCGCCGACCTGGCGGCCGACCGGGTCACCGGCGCCGCGGTGCTGGTCCCTTGACGTCCGTTAGGTGACCTTGGTCCTCTGGGATCGGGGACCTAAGCCGTGTCGCGGCGGACCGGGCGCCCGTAGCCTGGTTGGGTTCCGTGTGGCGAAGGGATGGCGGAATGATCAAGGTCTTCCTCGTCGACGACCACGAGGTCGTGCGCCGTGGTGTCGCCGATCTGCTCGAGGCCGACCCGGCGCTGACGGTGGTCGGCGAAGCGTCCACCGCCGCGCAGGCGCTGTCCCGGATCCTGGCGCTGCGGCCGGACGTGGCGGTGCTGGACGTCCGGCTGCCCGACGGCAACGGCATCGAGCTGTGCCGCGAGCTGCGCTCCCGGCTGCCCGAGCTGAACGTGCTGATCCTGACCTCCTACACCGACGAGGAGGCCATGCTCAACGCGATCCTGGCCGGCGCCGGCGGGTACGTCATCAAGGACATCCAGGGGCTGCAGCTCGTCTCGGCGGTGCGCGAGGTCGGCAGTGGACGGTCGCTGCTGGACACCCGCGCGGCCGCGACCCTGATGGCGAAGCTGCGCGCGGACGCCGTCGAGAGCGGCCCGCTCGCCGGGTTGAGCGACCGCGAGCGCACACTGCTCGGCCTCATCGGCGAAGGTCTGACCAACCGCCAGATCGCCGAGCGGATGTTCCTCGCGGAGAAGACCGTGAAGAACTACGTCTCCCGCCTGCTCACCAAGCTCGGGCTGGAGCGGCGGACCCAGGCCGCCGTCCTCGCCACGAAGTTGCGGGAGGGCAGGCAGGCGACGGAGGAGAACTGAGGTCGCGAAAAAGCCGCGCCGTATAGGGCGTTATACACCCTTGTGGTGTTCCCGGCGCTCCCGCTCCTCGCGCTCCCGGTAGGCCTCCTCGGCGAAGTACCGCCGCATCGCCGATTCCGCCATCTCCTCTGTCGTGTGCCGGCCCGTCCGGGACGCCGCGGTCACCCGCGCCTCCCGCGCCGCCTTGCGGCTCTCCAGGTCGTCGTTCATCGTCCACTCCTTCCCTGGCTGAGCGTCTCCCATTCGCGCGCCCACGCCGCGGCCCGGACGCGGTCGAGCGCGAGATGCACCGCGAGCACGGCGAGCGTCAGCACCAGCACCACGCCGAGCCACCCGAGCAGGCCGACGCCGAGTGCGATGCTCAGCGCGCTGAACGCGGACAGCGGTGGCGGCACCGGCTCCCCCGCACCGTCGATCCAGATCGGCAGCCGCGTGCCCTGGTCCGTGCCCGCCGGGACGCTGACCGGGCCGGAGCGCTCGGTCCCGTCCGGCAGCCGCCACAGCGCGGGCACCTCCGTCACCTGCACCGCGGGCCCGCCCGCCACGAACGCCCCGGCGTCGGCCAGCACCACGGCCGTCACCTGGGTCCGGTCGGCCTGCTGTTCCCGCGCGAGCTCCGATTGGCGGGCGTAAACGCCCGACACGAGCACCCCCGCCAGCGGCACGGCGGCCACCGCCAGCAGGATCGCCACGACCAGCAGACGCGCCTCCCAGCGATCCCAGGGGCGCACCAGCGGACCGCCCGGGTGGATCAGGCGCCAGAACCGGACCGGCCACGACTCGGGTGCGGACGTCACCGGCCTGCCCCCGCCCGCACCACCCCGGTTCCGCCACGCATGTCCCGAGTCCTTCCACCACCCGGGTCAAGCGTGACGCCCCCGCCGCCGGAGGTGAAGGGCCGTTGGTCACCGGACCCGCAACCGGCGCCGCACGGGCAGACTGGGGTGGATGCGCGACACCGACACCACTCCCCTGCTGTCCCGCCGCGCGGCCGTCCTCGGCGCCGTCGCGGTGCTGGCCGCGGCCACCACACTGGCCAACCGGGTGCTGCCCGGCTGGGCCTACCCCCTGTGCGGGACGGTGACCGCGGGCGTCCTCATCGGACTCGCGCGGCTGAGCGGGCACGGGTTCGCCGAGCTCGGCCTGTCCAGGCGGCACTGGCGCCGGTCGGCGGCCACCGGGGGCGTCGCCTGCCTGGTCGTCGCGGCCGGGTTCGGCGTCGCCCTCGCCGTGCCCGCGCTGCGGCCGCTGTTCCAGGACGGCCGCGTCGGGCAGCACCCGCCCGGCGAGCTGGTGTGGCTCGCGCTGGTGCGCATCCCGCTCGGCACCGTGCTCGTCGAAGAGGTCGCCTTCCGCGGTGTGCTGCCCGCGTTGCTGGGCGGCGGTGAACGCTGGCGCTGGCGGCCCGTCCTCGGCGCTTCCGCATTGTTCGGGCTGTGGCACCTGCTGCCGTCACTGGCGCTGCGCCGCAACGCCGGCGTCGACGCGGCCGTCGGTGCCCTGCCCCTGCCGGTCCTGTCGGTGCTGGCGATGCTCGGCGCCGCGGTGGCCGGCGTGGCGCTCTGCGCGCTCCGCTACACCGGGCGCGGGGTGCTGGCCCCCGCCCTGGTGCACCTGGCGCTCAACTCGGGCGGGCTCGTGCTGGCGTGGGTCGCAGGGCGCGCCGGTTAGGGACTTCCGGCCCTTGGGCGGCGACCACGACGACGAGGACAGTGGGGCCAGTCGAACTAGGAGCGTTCATGCGGCAACCCGGCCAGTGGAAGATGGACATCGGACTGGACGAGATCGGGGGTGTGACGCGCGCGGAAGTCCGGCTCGGCGGCACCGACG
This sequence comes from Amycolatopsis thermoflava N1165, assembly GCF_000473265.1. NCBI lineage: Bacteria > Bacillati > Actinomycetota > Actinomycetes > Pseudonocardiales > Pseudonocardiaceae > Amycolatopsis > Amycolatopsis thermoflava. The sequence continues at coordinate 1,425,465 of NZ_KI421511.1, read as the reverse complement.
GCACCCGCTTCACCGGCATCGGCCTCGTCGAGAACGGCCCCCGCGGTCTGCACCTGCCCGGCATCGCGGCCGAGCTGGCCCTCGCGCGGGCACTGAGCGACCTCACCGAGGAACTGCTCGAGGCGGTCGCCTCCGACATCGACACCCAGTTCACCTTCCCCGGGCCGCGCGTCAACTAGGTTCTGCGTTATCAGCGGCGGAGCCGCTTGCGGTGGGCAAGGAACTTGCACCGCCTCAGGTTCCGCTACCCGCACCGCCACGCGAGCCACTTCCGAAACACGCTTCAGCCGGGGACGTTGGCCTCCAGCTCGTCGAGCCAGGCGCGCGCGCTCGCGTCGCTCGGGGCGCGCCAGTCGCCGCGCGGGGACAGCGAACCACCGGAACCGACCTTGGGCGCGTTGGGCATCGCGGAGCGCTTGAACTGGCTGGTCTGGATGAACCGCCACAGGAACTCGCGCAGCCACTTCTTGATCGTCGGCAGGTCGTAGCTGTTGCGCTCCGACTCCGGCACCAGATCCGGCCACCGGCCCGCCTGCACGTCACCCCACGCGTGCTGCGCCAGGTACGCGATGCGACTGGGCCGGTAGCCGAACCGCAGCAGGTAGTACAGGTGGAAGTCCTGCAGCTCGTACGGCCCGACCTTCGCCTCGGAACTCTGCGACGGCCCCGAGTCCGGTCCGTCGCCGGGCACCAGCTCCGGCGAGATCTCGGTGGCCAGGATCGACCGCAGCACCTCGTCGGCACCCTCGCCCAGCTGCTCGGTCGCCACCTCCCACGCGATCAGGTACCGGATCAGCGTCTTGGGCACCGAGGCATTGACGTTGTAGTGCGACATCTGGTCGCCCACCCCGTAGGTCGCCCAGCCCAGGGCCTGCTCGCTCAGGTCACCGGTGCCGACCACGAGCGCGCCGTGGTGGTTGGCCAGCCGGAACAGGTGCGAGGTCCGCTCCCCCGCCTGCACGTTCTCGAACGTCACGTCGTACACCGGCGAGCCGTCGGCGGCCGGGTGCCCCAGGTCGGCCAGCATCTGCCGGGCCGAGGGCCGGATGTCGATCTCGTGCGCCGACGTGCCCAGCGCCTTCATCAGCTTGTGCGCGTTGGTCAGCGTGTGGTTGGTGGTGGCGAACCCGGGCATCGTGTAGGCCAGCACGTTCTCCCGCGGCAGCCCGAGCTTGTCCATGCTCTGCGCGGCGATGATCAGCGCCTGCGTCGAGTCGAGCCCGCCGGACACGCCGATCACGACCTTCTCGATCCCGGTCGCCGCGAGCCGCTGCGTCAGGCCCTGCACCTGGATGTGGTGCACCTCGCGGCAGCGCTCGTTGCGGTCCGCGGTGTTCGCCGGGACGTACGGGAACCGCTGGATCTCCCGGCGCAGCCGCACCGGCACCGGCGGCAGCTCCAGCTCGAAGTCCACGCGGCGGAACCGCTTGAGCCGCTCCCGGTGGTCGTGCGCGTTGTCGTTGAAGCTGGTCATGCGCAGCCGGTCGGCGGCCAGCCGCTCCAGGTCGACGTCGGCGGTCACCAGCTGGTTCGACTCGAACCGCTCGCCCTCGGCCAGCAGCGACCCGTTCTCCGCGATCACCGCCTGCCCGTCCCACGCCAGGTCCGTCGTGGACTCCCCCGGCCCGGCCGCCGAGTACAGGTACGCGGCGATGTAGCGGGCCGAGTGGTTGGTGCACAGGTTGCGCCGGTAGCCGGCCTTGCCGATCACGATGTTGCTGGCCGAGAGGTTGAGCAGCACCGTGGCGCCGGCCAGCGCGCCGAACCCGCTCGGCGTCACCGGCACCCAGCCGTCCTCGCAGATCTCGACGTGGAACACCAGGCCCGGCACGTTCGGCGCGGCGAACAGCAGGTCGCTGCCGAACGGCGCGTCCTGCCCCGCCACGAGCACCCGCTCGGACACCGCGTCCCTGGCCGCCACGAACTGGCGCTTCTCGTAGAACTCGCGGTAGCCCGGCAGGTAGCTCTTGGGCACCACGCCCAGGACCTGGCCGCGGTGCACCACGATGCCGCAGTTGAACAGCCGCCCTTCGAACCGCTGCGGCGCGCCGATCGCGAACACGCCCGGCAGGTCCGCCGACTCCTGCACGAACCGCGCCACGGCGTCGTCCACCGCGGCCTGCAGCGCGTTCTGGTGGAACAGGTCGTCGGCGGTGTAGGAGGAGAAGCCCAGCTCGGGGAACACCGTGATCGCGACCCCGTCCGCGGCCGCGCGGCGGGCCAGCGCCAGCGTGGCGTCGCAGTTGAACTCCGGATCCGCGACCCGGACCTCCGGGACCGCGGAGGCCACCCGCACGAACCCGTGCCGGTAGAGCGAGGTGAAGTCGTGGGCCTGCGCTGATGTCACACTGTCCCCGTTTCCGCGTGCGTGCCGTGCACCGTCGAGCCTAGATCTAGACTCCGACCGTGCCCGACCCCACCACCGCCGTGCGTGATCTCGCGGACTCCCACGTCGCGCAGGCGTGTGCCGCCGACCCCCAGCTGGGCACCATGCTCGGCGTCGCGCCCAGGGAGGACCGGCTCACCGACCTCTCCCCCGCCGGGCAGCGGGAACGGGACGAGCTGGCGGCCGCGACGCTGGCCCGGCTGCGCGGCCTGGAGCCCGACGGCGACGACGAGCGCCGCTGTGCGCGGCTGCTGCGGGAGCGGCTGGAGACCGGGCTGGCCGTCAGCGCGGCGGGCGAGCACCTGCGCATGATCCGCAACATCCTCGGCCCGCTGCAGGGCCTGCGGAACACCTTCCTGATGATGCCCACGGACTCCGCCGAGGACTGGGCGGTGATCGCCCGCCGCGTCGAGCGCGTGCCGGACGCGCTGGCCGGGTACGCCGAGTCGCTGCGCGAGGGCGTGCGGCGCGGCCTGTTCGCCGCGCCGCGGCAGGTGCGGACGGCGATCGCCCAGCTGGACGCGTGGGACGGCTGGTTCGCCGGGTTCACCGCCGGAGCCGGCGTGCCGCCCGCGTTGCGCGCCGACCTGGACCGGGCGTGCGCCGCCGCGCAGGACGCGCTGACCGGGTTGCGTGGCTTCCTGGCCGTGGAGTACCTGCCGCGCGCCGAGGGGACGCCCGACGGCGTCGGCGAGGAGCGCTACCTGCTGCACGCCCGCCACTGGACCGGCGCGCACCTCGACCTCGCCGCGACCACCGAGTGGGCCTGGGCGGAGTACCGCGCCCTGGCCGCGCAGATGCGCGCGGAAGCCGGCCGTGTGCTGCCCGGCGCGCCGGTGCTGGAGGCGATGGCGTACCTGGACCGGGAGGGCCCGGTCGTCGAGGGTGCGGAGGAGGTCCGCCGCTGGCTGGCCGACCTCACCGCCCGCGCGATGGACGACCTGGACGGCAGGCACTTCGACCTGGCGCCGCCGGTGCGGGTGCTGGAAACCCGGCTCGCCCCGCCCGGCAGCGCGGCCGCGCCGTACTACACGCGGCCCGCGCGGGACTTCTCCCGGCCCGGCCGCACCTGGCTGCCCACGCTCGGGCAGACCCGCTTTCCACTGTGGACGCTGATCAGCACGTGGTACCACGAATCCGTGCCGGGCCACCACCTGCAGTTCGGGCACTGGACCACGTTGTCCGGCCGGCTGTCGCTGTTCCAGACCAGCGCCGGTTCGGTCAGCGCCACCACCGAGGGCTGGGCGCTCTACGCCGAGCGCCTGATGGACGAGCTGGGCTATCTCGACGACCCGGCGGCCCGCCTCGGCTACCTCGACTCGCAGATGATGCGGATCATCCGCGTGATCGTCGACATCGGCATGCACCTGGGGCTGCCGGTGCCGGAGGAAGCGGGGCTCGGCCCCGGCCTGCGCTGGACCGCCGAGACCGGCCGCGCGTTCTTCGGCGCCCACACCACGCGCGAATCCGCCTTCCTGGACAGCGAGATCGTGCGGTACCTGGGCGTGCCGGGCCAGGCGATCAGCTACAAGCTCGGCGAGCGCGCCTGGCTGGCCGGCCGCGCGGCGGCCAGGGCCCGCAACCCGCGGTTCGAGCTGAAGACCTGGCACATGGCGGCGCTGTCGGTGGGCACGCTCGGCCTGGACGACCTGGAGCCGGAGCTGGCCGCGCTCTGACGGGCGGCGCTCACCCGAACACCGGCAACCCGCCCGCCACTGCCTCCACCCGCGAACAGGGCACGCCCCGCAGAACGGGTCAGCCGGCGAGCGGTCCCGAGTACCGGCGGCCGTGGCTGACCACGAGGCTCTTCATCTGGCTGTACTGGTCCAGCACCAGCCGGTGGGTCTCCCGGCCCACCCCGGTCGCCGGGGTGCAGGCGTAGGTCGCGGCCGCCGAGTACCGGTGGTAGCAGTTGGTCCAGACCCGGCTGGCCTTCACCGCGCGCCCGACGCGGTAGGCGCGGTCGCCGTCGCGGGTCCACACCCCGGCGCCGGGGCCGTTGCGCGAGTCGTTGGCGATCGCGATCGCCTGTTCCTCGTCGGTGAACGAGGTGACCGCCAGCACCGGTCCGAACAGGTCCTCCCGGAACACGCGCATCCGGTTGTGGCCCTGCAGCACGGTCGGCGCGTAGAAGTAGCCGTCGGTGAACTCGTCGCCCACGGTCACCCGGTGCCCGCCGATCAGGACGGTCGCGCCCTCGCTCCGCCCGGTGTCCACACAGGACTCCAGCCGGGCGAGCTGCTCGGGGCCGCCCCGCGGGCCGACGCGGGTGGCGGTGTCCAGCGGGTCGTCGACCACCAGCTCGGCGATCCGTTCCAGGGCCCGCCCGACGAACTCGTCGTACACCGGTTCCTGGACCAGCGCCCGTGACGGGCACGTGCACACCAGTCCCTCGTCGGAGGCGGACCGCACCATCGCGTCCACCGCGCGGTCGAGGAAACCGTCCTCGTCGGCCGGCACGTCGGCGAAGAACACGTTGGGCGAGCGGGCTCCCACGTCCAGCCACACCGGCACCAGGTTCGGCGCCGCGCAGGACAGGATCCGCCGCCCGGTGGCGGTTTCGCCGCTGAAGACGACCTTCGCGATCCGGCGGCTGCTCGCCAGGTCGCGGCCGACGCCTTCGCCCCGGCCGGTGACGATGTTGAACACGCCCGGCGGGATCACCTCGCCGATCACCTCGGCCAGCTTCAGCACCGACCACGACGCGTCCGACGCCGGCTTGACCACCGAGCAGTTGCCCGCGGCCAGCGCGGGCGCCAGGTTCCACGCCGCGACGAGCACCGGGAAATGCACGGGAAGGAACTGGGCGACCACGCCGAGCGGTTCCCGGAACTGATACGCCAGCACGTCGTCGTCGATTCCGGAGACGATCGCCTCGTCACCTCGCACGACCTCGGCGAAATAGCGGAAATGGTCGGCGGCGAGCGGAATGTCGACACCCAGGGCCTCACGAATCGGGCGCCCGGTCTCCCAGCTTTCACATACCGCCAGCATCTCGGCGTTGTCCTCGATCGCGTCCGCCGCGGCGGTGAGTATCTCGGCCCGGCGCAGGTGCGTGCACTCGCCCCAGGCGTCGCGCGCGACGTGCGCGGCGTCGAGCGCCAGCTCCAGGTCGGCGGCGCTGGAGTCGGCGGTTTCGCAGATCGTGCGCGCGGTCGCCGGGCTGATCACCGGCCGGTACCGGCCCTCGGTCGGAGCCAGCCATTTCCCCCCGATGAAATTGTCATAGCGCGGCAGCACCGGAACGGAACTGCCAGGCAACCCGGGAGGCGCGTATCTCATTTCCGAAACTCCTCACCGTGCACGACGGTCCCACCCAGCGAACGCGGTGCGCGACGCCGGGTGTAAGGGGCGAAGGTCCCTAATCCAGTGGCGAACGGGCGACGAGCACGGGACATTCGGAGTGGTGGATCAGCGCCTGCGCCGTGGAACCGAGCAACATGCCGCGGAATCCCCCGCGGCCCCGGCTGCCTGCCACGAGCAGCTGTGCCCGCGCGCTCCAGTCCAGCAGCCGCGTGCGGGGCTGGTCGCGCTCGGCCACGGCCCGCACGGACACCTCCGGGTACTTGACCCGCCACGGCGCGAGCGACCGGTCCAGCACCTCGCGCTCGGCGTCCTCGCGGGGCGCCGTGCCGAAGGGGTCGCGCACGAACCCGAACGCCTCGGCCAGGTCGAAGTCGTTCCACACGTGCACGGCCACCAGTTCCACGTTCCGCGCGGCGGCCTCCTCGAAGGCCAGCCCGATCCACGGCTCGGCCGGCGCGTACCCGTCGACGCCGACGACCACCGGCGCGTCGGACGCGGGTTCGCCGCCGCGGACCACGGTGATCGGCGAGTGCCCGTGCACGGCCAGCGCCAGCGCGGTCGACCCGATCAGCAGGTCGCGCAGCGCGCTCCGCCCGGCCGATCCCAGCACCAGCATCCGCGCGGTGTCGGATTTCTTGACCAGCAACGGGATCGGGCCGTCCAGGCTCGCCTCGACCGTCACCGGCAGGTCCGGGTCGATCCGCCAGGCCTGCCGTCGCGCGCCGGCCAGCAGCCGCTCCGCGTGCAGCTCGTGCGCGGACAGCCAGTCCCCCGGCGGGACGGCCTCGCCGGCGAAGGCGTCCGGGATGCCGAAGCCGTGCACCAGGATCAGGGGCAGGGCCATCCGGGACGCCTCCCGCGCGCCCCACCCGACGGCCCGCTGCGAACCGGGCGAGCCGTCCACGCCCACCACCACGCTGTTGCCGGCGCCTGCGAAATCCATGGTCTTCTCCTCGTCCCGGGCGGGCCGATCGCCGCACCCCCAAGCCTCCCTGGCCGCGGTCACCGGGCGAAGAGCACTTGGTCCCCGGTCGGCGAGGCCGAAGACCCCGCGAAAGTCCCTCAGGTGCTGGGCGCGACGGGCTGGCGCAGGACCGTCCGCAGCTTCTCCGGCGCGGCCCGGCGCGGGTCGCCGAGGTAGATCTCGTGGTGCAGACCGGAGTGCCGCAGCCCGTGCGCGGCGAGGTGGTCGCCGAGCCGCGCCAGCGCCGGGCCCTCGTCGTCGTAGGGCCCGATGTGCAGCAGCTGGGCGCAGCGCCCCTCGTGCAGCGTGTGGAAGCGAACTCCGCCGATCGCGGGCAGCCGCTTCTTGGCGAGCGCGGCCTGCCGCGACTGGCCGACCAGCTCCTCGTCCACCCACGGCGGCTGGCTGATCAGCATCGTCCAGTGCCAGGCGTCCTTCTCGCGCCGGGTGAAGACGCCGTAGTCCTCGGCCCACCACAGCCCTTCCAACGGCCCCACCACGAAGTCGTCCCCACCGGCGCGGCGGACGGCGAACTTGATCGTGTAGGCCACCGCGTAGAGCGCCTGGACCGCCCGCGCGTACTCCTGCGAGGTGTTCGGGTTGCCGCTGCCGTCGACGGCGATGAACCGCTGCTCGGGCACGTCCACGAACGCCCAGTCGGTGTTCTTCGGCGCGTACAGCGCCTTGAGCTCCCGTTTCGGGTCGTAGCCGGGCATCGTCAGGAGTCCCCTTCCAGTGTGGCGCGGTACTCGGTCAGCCACCGCTGCTCGGCGGCGAGCTGGTGGAGCGAGAAGTCGAAGATCGCGCGGACGAAACCGGGCACGTCGGGCTGGGCGTCGGCGGCGCGACGGAGGGCGCCGAGGCGTTCGTCCAGCGCGGCGGCGCGCGCGGCGAGCGCCGCCCGCAGGCGGTCCGGCGGGATGAGCGGCTGGCTGGCCAGGCCGACCAGGACCGGCGGGAACACCGGCCGCAGCTCGGCGACGGCCGCCTCCGCCTCGGCCGCGCACACCCGGCGGCCCTCCGGCGTCGGCCCGAACACCTTGCGCGCCTTGGCCCGTCCGGTGCCCGCACTCGCGACCTCGGTGATCAGCCCGCGGTCACGCAGACGCCCCAGCAGGTAGTAGATCGAGCTGAACCCGATCTCGGTCCACTCCCGCATGCCGCGGGCGGTGATGACCTCGTCCAGCTCGTAGCCGTGCCGGGGCCGCTCGACGAGCAGGCCGAGCAGCGTCAGCTCGGCGGGGGTCAGTTCGGGCACGCACTTACTCTAGCACTAGAACAACTACTCCACGGTGACGCTCTTGGCGAGGTTGCGCGGCTTGTCGATGTCCCGGCCGAGCTTGCGCGCGGTGTGGTAGGCCAGCAGCTGGAGCGGAATGGTCAGCAGGACCGGGTCCAGCTCCGGGCCCACGGACGGGATCCGGACCACCTCGTCGGCGCCCGGCACCGCCAGTCCGGTCGTGGTGACCGCGACGACCGGCCCGCCGCGCGCCTTCACCTGCTCGATCGTGCCGAGGTTCTTCGCGGCCAGCTCGTCGTCCGGGATCAGCACCACGCTCGGCATCGCGGGGTCCACCAGCGCCAGCGGACCGTGCTTGAGCTCCGAGGCCTGGTAGGCCTCCGCGTGCACGTACGAGATCTCCTTCAGCTTCTGCGCGCCCTCGCGCGCCACCGGCCAGCCACGCACCCGGCCCAGGAAGAACACGTGCTCGGCGTCGGCGAACCGGCCTGCCAGCGACGCGATCCGGTCGGACTCCGCGAGCACCTGCCCGATCCGCTCCGGCAGCTCCGCCAGCGCGCCCGCGATCCGCCTGCCCTCGGCCAGCGACAGGTCGCGGACCCGGCCGAGCGTGAGGGCGAGCAGCGCGAACGCCACCGCCATGTTCGTGAACGCCTTCGTCGACGCCACCGAGATCTCCGGGCCGGCGTGCAGGAACACGCCGCTGTCGCACTCGCGCGCGATCGCCGAGCCCACGACGTTGACCGCACCGACCACCCGGCCGCCCTTGCGCTGCAGCTCCTCCACCGTGGCGAGGGTGTCGGCGGTCTCGCCGGACTGGCTCACCGCGATGTAGAGGCAGTCCGGGTCCACCACCGGGTTGCGGTAGCGGAACTCGGCGGCCGGTTCCGCGTCGGCGGGCACCCGCGCCAGCTCCTCGACCAACCCGGCGCCGACCTGCCCGGCGTAGTAGGCCGATCCGCAGCCGAGGAACTTGACCCGCCGGATGCCGCGCAGCTCGCGGGCGGTGAACCGGAGACCGTCCAGGCGCGCGGTGCCCAGCCGCTCGTCGAGCCGCCCGCGCAGCACCCGCTGCGCGGCCTCGGGCTGCTCGGCGATCTCCTTCGCCATGTAGTCCGGGTACCCGCCCAGCTCGTAGTCCCCCGGCACCTCCTCCACGACCGTGGGCTGCCGGTCGGCGCCGCCGCTGGTCTCGAAGCCGTCCGCGCGGATCGTGGCCAGCTCGCCGTCCTCCAGGTAGACGACCTGCTGGGTGTGCCGGACCAGCGCGGCCAGGTCGGAGGCCACGAACATCTCGTGGTCGCCGAGCCCCAGCACGAGCGGGCTGCCGTGCCGGGCGGCGACCAGCACGTCCGGGCGCTCGGCGTCGAGCACGAGGAGCCCGTAGGTGCCCTCGACGTCGGCCAGCGCCGCGCGCACCGCCTCGGTGAGCGTGCCGCCGCGTTCCGCCGCGGCGGCGATCAGGTGGGCGAGGACCTCGCTGTCGGTGTCGGAGACCAGCCGCACGCCGGACGCGCTCAGCGCGGTGCGCAACGCGGTGGCGTTCTCGATGATGCCGTTGTGCACCACCGCGATCCGCCGTCCGGCGTCGGTGTGCGGATGGGCGTTGGTGGCGGTCGCGGGGCCGTGCGTGGCCCAGCGGGTGTGCGCGATTCCGGTGGTGCTGCCCGCCAGGTTCGCGGTGAGCCGGGTCAGCTCCGCGACGCGCACGGCGGCCTTGCGCACCAGCAGCCTGCCGTCCCTGGCGAGCGCGACGCCTGCCGAGTCGTAGCCGCGGTACTCCAGCCGCCGCAGGCCTTCCAGCAGGATCGGCAACGCGGGCCGACGGCCCAGGTACCCCACGATTCCGCACATGGCGCGCCTTCCCTTCCGCGGCGGGATGCTGTCGAAGTCGCCCGTCCGGCGACCGTCGTTACCGGAGTTCCCGCGGCGGGCGCGTCGTGCCCGGGTCCGTTTTCCGCTGCGGCAGGATGGCGGCATGAGCGACGGGGACTTGTTCGGCGCGGTCGGGCCGCGGCTGCGGGCGCTGCGCAAGCAGCGGCGCGTCACGCTGGCGCAGCTGGCCGAGGCGACCGGGATCTCGGTGAGCACGCTGTCGCGGCTGGAGTCCGGCGGGCGGCGGCCGACGCTGGAACTGCTGCTGCCGCTGGCCCGCGTCCACCAGGTCACCCTCGACGAGCTGGTCGGCGCGCCGGAGACCGGGGACCCGCGGGTGCACGCCAAACCGGTCGTGCGGTTCGGCGTGACGATCGTGCCGCTGACCCGGCGGCCGGGCGGGCTGCAGGCGTTCAAGATGATCTACCCGCCCGGGAAGCCCTCACGCGAGCCGGAGCAGAAGGTGCACGAGGGCTACGAATGGATGTACGTGCTCTCCGGGCGGCTGCGCCTCGTCCTCGGTGACCACGACGTGATCCTGACGCCCGGGGAGGCCGCGGAGTTCGACACCCGCACCCCGCACTGGTTCGGCAACCCCGGCCCGGAGCCGACCGAGATCCTCAGCCTGTTCGGACCGCAGGGCGAACGGCTGCATGTCCGGGCACGACCGAAAGGTGAGTCATGAGCGACTTCGACGCCGGTGCGATCCGGGTGATCGCGTGCGACATCTTCGGCACCACGGTGGACTGGTACAGCGGCGTGCGCGACCAGGTCGCGCCGGTCTTCGCCGCGGCCGGGATCGACGTGGACGCGGGCGAGTTCACCTCCGCGTGGCGGGACAGGTACCTGCCCTCGATGCGCCGAGTGCAGGACGGCTCGCGGGACTGGGCCGTCCTGGACACGCTGCACCGCGAGTCGCTGGACGCGCTGCTCGACGAGCACGGCGTGTCCCTCGGCGAGGACGACCGGCGCCGGCTGGTGCGCGCCTGGCACCGGCTGCCCGCGTGGCCGGACGCCACGGCGGGCCTGGCGCGGCTGCGCTCCCGGCACGTCGTGGCGGCGCTGTCGAACGGCGGGTTCGCGCTGCTCACCCACCTGGTGAAGGACGCCGCCCTGCCGTTCGACTGCATCCTGTCCGCCGAGCTGGCCCGCGACTACAAGCCGTCCGCGACGGTGTACCGGACCGCGGCCGGCCTGCTGGACGTAGCGCCCGGCGAGGTGCTGATGGTCGCCGCGCACGCCTGGGACCTGGCGGGGGCACGGTCGGCCGGCCTGCGCACCGCGTTCCTGGAGCGGCCCGCCGAGAAGGGCCCGCACCGCCAGGCCGACCGGCCCGGGGACTTCCCCGCCGATCTCGTCGCGGCGGACTTCCCGGAGCTGGCCGGCCTGCTGGGCTGCTGAACGCCGCGCCGTATAGGTCGTTATACGGCCTCAGCCGTCGACCTGGGACGGGTCCATCCAGATGATCTCCCAGTTGTGACCGTCCGGGTCCTCGAACACGCGCTGGTACATGAACCCCTGGTCCATCGGGTCGCGGGTCTCCCGCCCGCCCGCGGCGACCGCCTTGTCCACCAGGGTGTCCACGGCCTCCCGGCTCTCGGCGGACAGGGCCAGCAGCACCTCGGTGGACTTGGCGCTGTCGATGATCTGCTTGTCGGTGAAGGTCGTGAAGAAGTCGTGTCTCAGCAGCATCGCGTAGATCGTGTCGCTGAACACCAGGCAGGCCGCGTTCTCGTCGGTGAACTGCGCGTTGAACTCGTACCCCAGGTCGGACCAGAACTTCTTGGCCCGGTCCAGGTCGGCGACGGGCAGGTTCACGAAGATCATCTGATTCGTCATCCCCGTACCCTATGACCGTTTCACCGCCGCGCGCTTCTCCTATCTTGCGCTTCCACCGACTCGCACCGGCTTCGCGGGCACACCGGTCTCACGGCGGCGTCGAGGACGGCGAGTTCCCGCTGGAAGCGCTGCGCAAGGAGCTGCTCGAAGAGACCGGCTTCGTGCTCGACGGCGGCCTGCCGCCGCACGTGTGGCGTCGGGAAGCGCCCGCGCCGCCGGAGCTGACCAGCCACCACGCGGTCGCCGACGACGCCCGGGGGATCCACACGGCCGTGCCCGGCGGGGCGATCCTCATGCGGCACAACAGGATCCGGTCGTCGTCGTCCAGCATGACCGCCCGCATCCCGTGCCGCACCCGCATCGGGTCAGGATAGCGGGGCCGGTCACGCCTCCCGGTCCAGTTCGCCCGTCACGTCGAGCGGGATCAGCGGCGCCGGTCCGGCCAGCTCGCTCGCCGGCGCCGGATGGTAGGCGAAGTTCTTCGCCCTCGCGCCGCCGTCGACGACCAGGTCGCAGCCGGTGATCAGGCGCGCGTAGTCCGAGCACAGCCACGCCACCGCGTGCCCGATGTCGGTCGGGGTGCCGGTCGTGCCCATCGGCACCAGCGGCACCCGCTCCCCCGCCCACCGCGACGGGCGGCGCCACTCCTCGTCGCCGTCCGCGCCGCCGATCCCGGCCCGGCGCGGCCTGTCCAGCACGCCGCCCGACCCCTGCTCCGCGATCAGCGCCGGATTGTCCGGGGTCGGCGCGGTCGGGGTGAAACTGTTGACCCGGATCCCGTACGGCGCGAGGTCCATCGCCGCCGCCCGGACGAAGTTGTTGACCCCGCCCTTGTGGAAGGCGTACGCGATCACCCCGGCGCTGCCGGACCACCCGTTGGACGACGAGATCGCCACGATCGAGCCGCGGATCCCCCGCTCCGCCATGTGCCTGCCGACCAGCTGGGTGTTGAGGAAGTTGCCCATCGCGGCCACGTTCACCGCGCGCTGGAAGAAGGCCGGGCTCTCGTCCAGCACCCCGCGCCCGCCGAGCAGCGCCGCGTTGTTGACCAGGATGTCGACGTGCCCCCAGACGTCCACGACGGTCGCGAGGTACTCGCGGACCTGCTCGGGGTCGGTCACGTCGCCGGGGACGGCCATCGCCGTGCCGCCGTTGCGCTCGATCCGGTCGGCCGCGGCCTTCGCCGCCGCCGGGTCCAGGTCGTTGCAGGCCACCTTGGCGCCGTAGCGGGCCAGCGCGAGCGCGATGCCGCTGCCGATGTTCGGCCCGGCGCCGGTCACCAGCGCCACTTTGCCCTCGAGCGAGATCTCCATCAGACGTCCTCCTCCGGGAAGTGACAGGCGGCCTGGTGGCCGGGCGCGAGCTCGCGCAGCAGCGGCGTTTCCACCGCGCACCTGTCCCGCGCCCGCGGGCAGCGGGTGCGGAACCGGCAGCCGCTGGGCGGTGAGATCGGCGACGGCGGCTCGCCGCGGATGGTGACCGGACGGCGGTTCGCGGCCGCGTCGGCGTCCACGTGTGGGATGGACTCCAGCAGCGCGACCGTGTACGGGTGCCTCGGCGCGCGGTAGATCTCCTCCGCCGGGCCGATCTCGCACAGCTGCCCGAGGTGCATCACCCCGACCCGGTCGCTGACCTGCTTGACCAGCGCCAGGTCGTGCGAGATGAACAGGTAGGACAGTCCCAGCTCCGACCGCAGCCGCTCGAACAGGTTCAGCACCTGCGCCTGGATCAGCACGTCCAAAGAGGACACAGCCTCGTCGCACACGATCAGCGCCGGGTCGAGCGCCAGCGCGCGGGCGATCGCGACCCGCTGGCACTGCCCGCCGGACAACTCGTGCGGACGCCGCCGCCCGAACGTGTCCGGGTTCAGGCCGACGAGGTCCAGCAGGTCCCGCGCCCGGCGGCGCCGCTCGGCGGCGGGCGCGGTGCGGTAGCCGACCATCGGCTCCTCGACGATGTCGGTGACGCGCCACCGCGGGTTGAGGGAGCCGAACGGGTCCTGGAACACCATCTGCACGTGCCGGCGGGCGTCCGCGAGCCGGCGCCCCGTCACGGTCGCGAGGTCCACCCCGCGCAACCGCACCGAGCCCGCCTTGGGCCGCGGGGCCTGCAGGATCGAGCGGGCCAGGGTCGACTTGCCCGAGCCGGTCTCCCCCACCACGCCGAGCGTCTCACGCGGGCGGACGTCGAACGACACGTCGGACAACGCGTGCACCACCCCGCCCCGCGTGCCGCCCCGGCCCCGGACAGTGAACTCCTGGACCAGGTTGCGTGCCACCAGCAGCGGTTCCTCCACAGTGGTCATCGGTCCGCTCCGTCCAGAGTGGACCGGGCGCGCCCGCGCACCGTGCATCCCGTCACCGGTGTCATGCGTCCTCCTCGCAGGGGTGCCAGCACGCCCACGCGTGTCCCGGCTCGTGTTCGGTCAGCGGGGGCGCCTCGGCCACGCAGTCGGACGCGGCGCGGTCGCAGCGGGGCGCGAACGGGCACCCGGGCGGCAGGTTCGTCAGGTCCGGCGGCTGGCCGGGCGTGACCGGCAGCTCGGCGTGCGGCGGTCGCTCCACCCGCGGGATCGCACCCAGCAACGCCTTCGTGTACGGCATCCGCACCCGCGAGAACAGCGCCGGCGCCGCCGCGTACTCCACCGCCCGACCCGCGTACATCACGATCACGTCGTGTGCGTAGGTCGCCGCGAGGCCGAGGTCGTGGCTGATCAGGATGATCGCCGTGCCGAGCCGCTCCTGCAGTTCCAGCAGCAGCTCCATGATCTGCGCCTGCGTGGTCACGTCCAGCGCCGTGGTGGCCTCGTCGGCGATCAGCAGCTTCGGGTCCGCCGCCAGCGCGATCGCGATCATCACCCGCTGCCGCATGCCGCCGGAGAGCTGGTGCGGGTACTCGTGGAACCGCCGCTCCGGGGCAGGCAACCGCACCAGTTTCAACAGGTCCATCGCGCGGTCCCGCGCCGCGCGCCGGTCGTGGTCGCCGTGCGCGCGCACCGCCTCGGTGATCTGCACGCCGATCCGCATCGTCGGGTTCAGCGACCGCGCCGGGTCCTGGAACACCATCGCCAGGTCCGCGCCCCGGTGCCGCCGCATCCGCCGCTCCGGCAGGCCGAGCAGCTCGACGCCGCGGTAGCGCGCCGATCCGGTGATCCGCGCCGTGGGCGGCAGCAGGCCCATCAGCGCCCGCGAGCTGACCGACTTGCCCGACCCGGACTCGCCGATGATCGCCAGCGTCCGGCCCGCCTCCAGCCGGTAGGACAACCCGTTGACCGCCCGCACCGTGCGTCCCCGGGCCGCGAACGTCACGTGCAGGTCCTCGACCTCCAGCAGCGTCCCGGTCCGCACGGACGCCGGCGTGGTCAGTTCGTCGATGCTCATCGGCCGCTCCAGCGTCCCCGTAGCGTCTCGCCCAGCAGGTTGAATGCCAGGACGGTCACAAAGAGCGCCAGGGACGGCCAGACCACGAGCATCGGCGTCGCCGACAGGCTCGCCTGTCCCTGGGAGATCATGTTGCCCCAGCTCGGTGCGGGCGGCGGGATGCCGAGGCCGAGGAAGCTCAGCGCGCCTTCGATCACGATGACGATGCCCATGCCGAGCATCGAGAACGTCACCAGCTGCGGCGCGATGTTCGGCGCGAGGTGCCGGAACAGCATCCGCCACACCCGGGTGCCGGACAGGTGCGCGGCGACCATGAACGGCTGCTCCCGCAACCGCAGCGTCGCCGCACGGGAGATCCGCGCGAACGCCGGCACCGAGAAGAACGCCAGCGCCAGGATGGTGTTCACCTGGCTCGGCCCGAGGCTCTGCGCCACCGCCAGGGTCAGCACCAGCGACGGGAACGCGATCAGCACGTCCAGCACGCGCATGATCACCGCGTCCACCGCGCCGCCCAGGTAAGCGCTCACCGCGCCGAGCGTGCCGCCTGCCAGCAGGCCCAGCACGTTGACCGCGACACCGACGATCAGCGACGACTGCCCGCCGTGCAGGAGCCGGGACCACACGTCGTTGCCGTTGGGGTCGGTGCCCAGCAGGTGCCCCGGCGAGAACGCGGGCAGGTTCGACTCCAGCACGTCCCCGCCGATCGGCTCGGGCACGGAAGCGACCAGTGGCCAGAGGAAGCACGCGCCGAACACCAGCGCCAGCAGGGCCAGCGGGACGCCCAGTTCGACGTGCCGCAGCCAGCCCCGCACGCGTGACGGGCGCGCCGCGGGCAGCGCCGTGGGCAGATCAACCGTCGCCATAGCGGATCCTCGGGTCGAGTACGGCGTAGAGCAGGTCGGTCAGCAGGTTGGCGGCCACCGCGACCACGGCGAAGACCACCACGCAGGCCTGGACCACGACGAAGTCGCGGCTGTTGATGGCCGACAGCAGCATCTGCCCGATGCCGGGCAGGGCGAAGATCTGCTCGATGATCACGGTCGCGCCGATCATCGTGCCCAGGTTGAGCCCGACCACGGTGATCAGCCCGAACGCCGAGTTGCGGAAGGCGTGCCGCAGCAGCACCTGCCACGGCCCGATCCCCTTCGCCCGCGCCGTGGTGATGTAGTCCTCGCCGTGCAGCTGGTCCACCAGGTCGCCGCGCAGGAACCGGGTGTAGAAGCAGAACAGCGGGAACGCGATCGCCAGCGCGGGCAGGAACAGCGAGTGCAGGTTCGCGCCCAGCCCCTGCTCCAGCGGCACGAACCCGATGGCGGGGAACACCGCCAGCTGCACCGCGAACACCAGCACGAGCAGCAGCGCGAGCACGTAGTTCGCCAGGGACAGGCCGGTGATGCTGACCAGCATGCTCACCCGGTCGGTGAGCCGGTTGGGGCGGCGCGCCGCGATCAAGGCGACCGGGATCGCCAGCCCCAGTGACAGCACGAACGCCAGCCCCACCAGCTCGCCGCTGACCGCCAGCCGGGAACCGAGCTCGTCGGTCACCGGCTGCCCGCTGACCAGCGAGTTCCCAAGGTCGCCGGTGACCGCGCCGCCGAGCCAGTCCAGGTAGCGCACCACCGCGGGCCGGTCCAGCCCCATCTGCTGGTTGAGCGCGGCGATCTGCTCGGGCGTGGCCTCCGGGCCCAGCAGCAGCTGCGCCGTGTCGCCCGGGATCAGGCTCAGCACCGCGAAGGTGAGGACGCTGACGCCGAGCACGATGGGGACGGCGGT
The DNA here is from genome assembly GCF_000473265.1 of Amycolatopsis thermoflava N1165. NCBI lineage: Bacteria > Bacillati > Actinomycetota > Actinomycetes > Pseudonocardiales > Pseudonocardiaceae > Amycolatopsis > Amycolatopsis thermoflava. The sequence goes on along the minus strand of NZ_KI421511.1, from coordinate 1,408,702 downwards.
GAGCAGCCGCCGGGCCACCAGCCGCAGCGCCGGTGAGGCCAGTGGCCCCGGCAGCCGCCGCGGCGCGCCGATCGCCGTCACCGGCTCGTCCAGACCTGGTCCCACAGCACCCCGGTGTTGACCAGGACCGGCGGGATCTTCGTGGTCAGCCCGGGCCCGTGCACGCCGGCCGCGGTGACGTTGGCCGGGGCGAACGCCAGGATGTAGGGGGCGTAGGCGTTGTCGCTGATCCGCTTGCCCGCCTGCAGGTACAGCGTCTCCCGCGTGGCCGGATCGACGGTGGCCGCGGCCTGGTTGAGCAGGTCGTCCAGGGCCGGGTCGCTGACGCCGCTGAACGACGAGGTGGCGGCGAAGCGGAACCCGACGCCGACCCCGGCCGCGGGGTCCCACGCCCCGGCGGTCTGCAGCATGGCCTGCCACTTGTTCGAGTTGAAGTTGCCGATCAGGGCGTTGAGCTGGTCGGAGTGGATGGTGGTCTTGATGCCCACGGCCTCCCACTGGCTCTGCAGCGCGGTCATCACCTGCTCGGCGACGTAGCTCTTGAGGGTGCCGAGGTCGACGGTGAGCCCGCCCAGCTCGGCGACCAGGGCGCGGGCCTTGTCCGGGTCGTAGGTGCGGTACCCGTCGATGGTGTCGTGGTGGAATAGCCCGCCCGGGCCGGTGAAGGTCTGCGCGGCCGGGTACCAGTCCTTGAACAGTCCCTTGCGGATCGCGTCCACATTGGTCGCGTAGTAGACCGCCTCGCGCGCCTTCTGGTTGTCGAACGGCGCGGTCTTCGTGTTGAGCTGGATCAGGTACGGCGACGTGGGCGGCTGGATGGTGACGGTCAGCTGCTTGTTCGCCTGCGCCTGCTCGATCAGCGGGGTGGTGTTCATGCCCTCGTAGGCGTGCGCCTGCCCGGCCAGGATCGCCTGGTAGGCGGGCTGGTCGCCGCCGACCGACTTGAACGTCAGGTTGTCCAGGTAGGGCAGTCCGGGCTTGAAGTAGTTCTCGTTGCGGGTCAGCTTCAGCTCCGAGGACAGCTGGTTGGACACCACCTTGAACGGGCCCGCGCCGACCGGGGTGATCTTGAACTGCTCCGGGCCCATCCGCTGCAGCGCGGTGGGCGAGGCGATCCAGTTCACGTTGGACACCACCATCGAGTTGATCACCGCGCCGTACGGGCGGGTGAACCGCAGCACGACGGAATTGCCCTCGACGCTGATGCCGTTCTGCTCGGCCAGCGGCCAGCGCGGGGCGCAGGTGCAGGTCGAAGTGATGTTGCGGCGGAAGTTGAAGGCGACCGCCTCGGCGTCGAAGGGCGTGCCGTCGCTGAACTTCACGCCGTCGCGGATGGTGATGCGGATGGTGCGGTCGCCGTCGGCCAGCTCGTAGCCGCTGGCCAGTTCCGGGACGACGCGAGCGTTGCCGCCGTCCTCGTCGGCGGTCAGCGCGAACAGGCCGCCGAAGATCGCGTTCATCTGGGACAGGTTCGCGCCGCCGGTCGTGTTGGTCGCCGGGTCCAGTCCGCTGGGCCAGGCCCCGGCGAAGGAGTTCAGTTCCAGCACGGTGATGCTCCCGCCGCGTTGCGGGGGCCCGGCGGCCGCGCCGCCCTGACCGGCCTGGCCCCCGCCGCCACAGGCGGCGAGGAGGAGCAGCGCCGCGAAGGCGGCGAGGAAACGTGGGATGGGTGTGCGCATGTCGATCTCCCGCTTCGTTGCGGAGCCGCCATCGGGTGGGGGTGGGGAGGTGTGTCGCGCCAGTGCTCGTGGACTCAGTGCTCGTGCACGATGACGCCGCGGATGTTCTTGCCGTCCAGCATGTCCTGGTAGCCGTCGTTGACCTGGTCGAGCGTGTAGCGCCGGGTGATCAGCTCGTCCAGCTTCAGGTCGCCCGAGCGGTACAGGCCCAGCAGGCGGGGCACGTCGTAGAGCGGGTTGCTGTCGCCGAACAACGCGCCGCGCAGCTGCCGCTGGTAGCCGATCAGCATGCCGGCCGGGAAGTGCACCGCGCGCTCGTCGATCCGGCCGACGGCGGTGACGGTGACCTTGCCGCCCTTGCCGGTGACCTGCACGGCCGCGTTGACGATCTCCTCGGTGAGCACGCCGGGGGTGCAGATGGCGTGGTCGGCGAGCTGGCCCCAGGTGGTTTCGACGACGAAGTCGTGTGCTTCCTTGGCGGTGGCGAAGGTGTGGGTGGCGCCGAAGACCTTCGCCATGTCCCGCTTGAACTCCACCGGATCGACCACGACGACGTTCTTCGCCCCGGCGTAGCGCGCGCCCTGCACGGCGTTGCTGCCGACGCCGCCGGCGCCGTAGATCACGACGGTCTCCCCGGCGCGCACGCCCGCCGCGTGCACCGCGGATCCCCAGCCGGTCGGCACGCCACAGCCGACCAGCGCGCCGATCTCGAACGGGATGTCGTCAGGCAGGCGCAGGCAGGCCCACTCGGACACCACCGCGTACTGCGAGAACGTGCCGAGGGTGCAGAACCCGCCGAAGTCCTCGCCGCCGGCGTGGAAGCGGAACGTGCCGTCGGCGAACATGCCGGTGGAGGCGTTCTTGCCCTCGTCGCACATGTTCTGGTGCCCGGTCGAGCAGGGACGGCACTTGCCGCAGGCGGGGATGTAGGAGCAGACGATCCGGTCGCCGGGTTTGACCCGGGTGACGTGCGGGCCGACCGACTCGACGACGCCTGCGCCCTCGTGGCCGCCGACGATCGGCAGCCGCACCGGGGCGTCGCCCTTGGTGATGTGGTCGTCGGAGTGGCACAGCCCGGCCGCGTGGAACTTGACGCGCACCTCGTGCGCCTTCGGCTCGTCCAGCTGCAGCTCGGTGATCTCCCACGGGCGGTGGGGCGCGCGGGCGACGGCGGCGCGGGTGGTGATGCTCATGTCGCGATCCCCTTCAGTGCTCGTGGACGATGACGCCGCGGATGTTCTTGCCGTCGAGCATGTCCTGGTAGCCCTGGTTGACCTCGTCCAGCGCGTAGCGCCGCGTGATCAGCTCGTCCAGTTTCAGGTCGCCCGAGCGGTAAAGCCCCAGCAGCCGGGGCACGTCGTAGAGCGGGTTGCAGTTGCCGAACAACGCGCCCTGCGCCCGCCGCTGGTAACCGATGAACAGGCCGGCGTTGGCGTCGATCCAGCCGCCGCCGACGGCGGTGATGGTGACCTTGCCGCTCTTGCCGACGACGTCGAGCGCGCGGGCGATCACCTCGTCGTGCAGGACGCCGACGGTGATGATCGCGTGGTCGGCGAGCTGGCCCCAGGTGGTCTCGACCACGAAGTCATGCGCTTCCTTGGCATCGGCGAAGGTGTGGGTCGCGCCGAAGACCTTCGCCATGTCCCGCTTGAACTCCACCGGGTCCACCACGACCACGTGCTTGGCGCCGGCGTAGCGCGCGCCCTGCACGGCGTTGCTGCCGACGCCGCCCGCGCCGTAGACCACCACGGTCTCCCCCGCGCGCACGCCCGCCGCGTACACCGCCGAGCCCCATCCGGTCGGCACGCCGCAGCCGACCAGCGCGGCGATCTCGAACGGGATGTCCCGCGGGATCGGGATGCAGGAGAACTCCGACACCACGGCGTACTGCGAGAACGTGCCGAGCACGCACAGCCCGCCGAAGTCCTCGCCGCCCGCGTGGAAGCGGAACGTGCCGTCGGGGAACTCCCCGGTGGAGGCGTTCTTGCCTGCGTCGCACAGGTTCTGGTGCCCGGTGGAGCAGTAGCGGCACTGGCCGCACGCCGGGATGAAGGAGCAGACGACGTGGTCGCCGACCGCGACGCGGGTGACGTCCGCGCCGACGGCCTCGACGACCCCGGCGCCCTCGTGCCCGCCGACCACGGGGAAGCGCATCTGCGCGTCGCCCTTCTGGATGTGGTCGTCGGAGTGGCACAGGCCGGCCGCGTGGAAGCGGATCCGGACCTCGTGCGCCTTCGGCTCGTCCAGGTCGAGGTCGATGATCTCCCAGGGGCGCCGGGGTTCCCGGCACACCGCGGCTCGCGTGGTGATGGTCATGAAGGTCCCCGTTCGCTGACGTGGGGTGGCTCGACCCACCTTCGCTTCGGGCCACCGGCGGCACCAGCGCCCTTTCCACGTCACGAAAACCTTGCGCGCGGCCGGGCTCAGGCCGCCCTGATCACCTCCTCGGCCACCCACCCGGCGACGCCCGGCGGGTAGGGCGCGGCCAGACCGAGGACGAAGTGGGTGAAGCCGGCGTCGGCGGCCGCGCCGATCGCCTCGCGGGTGTCGCCGGGCCGCTCGTAGGAAACCGGCAGGTGGATCGACCGCGTGATCGCGGCCGGGTCGCGGCCGATCTCGCGGCAGTACCGGTCCAGCAGGGCGCTGCGCTCGACGGCGTCGTCGAGGTCGCCACCCGGGATGTTCCACAGGTCCGCGTGCTCGGCGACCACCCGCAGCGTCGCCTTCGCGCGGCCGCCGACGAGGATCGGCGGTCCGGGACGTTGCACCGGTTTCGGGTTGCCGAACGCTCCGGTGAGTTGGACGTGGTCGCCGTCGAAGTCGAACGGCTGCTCGTCGGTCCACAGGCGGCGGATGACGGTGAGCGCCTCGGCGAGGCTCGCGGTGGCGTCCGCGGCGTCGTGGAAGGGCAGGCCGTGTGCCTCGTACTCGCGGCGGGCGAGCGGGTGACCCGGCCGCGAGCCGACGCCGATGCCGAAGTCGAGACGGCCGCCCGCGACGACGTCCACGGTGGTGGCGATCTTGGCCAGCACCGCGGGCGGGCGGAACCGGTTGCTCGTCACGAGTAGTCCGAGGCGCAGGCGGCTGGTCTGCGCGGCCAGGGCGGACAGCAAAGTCCAGCCTTCGAGGACCGGGCCGTGCGGATCGCCCGCGATCGGCATGAGGTGGTCGAACAGCCAGGCGTGCTCGATCTCGGGGATGGCGTCGGCCTCGCGCCAGACGCGGCGGATGTCGTCGTAGCCGGCCTGCATGGGCGCGGTCATGATGCCGAAACTGGGCATGGGGTTCCTATCGGCGTCGCCGCAGCGACGGGTCGAGCAGCGCGGGCCGGGTGTCGACCTTCTCGCCGGGAGCGAGGTCGGTGCCGGGGGCGACGATCGAGTCGATGGCGTCGAGCACGTCGGCGGGCAGCACCACGTCGGCGGCCGCGAGCTGGGAGTGCAGGTGGTCCAGGGTGCGCGGGCCGATGAGCGCGGTGGTCACGGCCGGGTGCGCGAGCACGAAGCCGAGCGCGAGCTGGATCATCGTCAGGCCGGCCTCGTCGGCGACCTTCGCCAGCTGCTCGACGGCCTCGAGCTTGGCCCGGTTGACCGGCAGGGTGGTGTCGAAGCGCTCGGGCATGTTCGCGGAGCGGTTGGTGCGGAACTCGCGGTCGGCCCGGATGGCGCCGGAGAGCCAGCCCGACGCGAGCGGGCTCCACACCAGCACGCCCATCCCGTACTGCTCGGTGACCGGCAGGACGTCGGCCTCGACGGCCCGCTGCAGGATCGAGTAGCCGGGCTGCTCGGTGGCGAACCGGCCCAGGTGGTGCTCGCGGGCCGCCCACTGGGCCTGCACGATGCGGTACGCCGGGTACGTCGACGAGCCGAAGTAGCGGATCTTGCCCGCGCGCTGCAGGTCGGTCAGGGCCGAGAGGGTCTCCTCGTCGCTGGTCGCCGGGTCCCAGCGGTGGATCTGGTAGAGGTCGACGTGGTCGGTCCCGAGGCGGCGCAGACTGCGGTCCAGCTCGGTGACCAGCCAGCGGCGGGAGGCGCCGCGGTGGCTGTGGTCGTCGTCGACCGGCAGGCCCGCCTTGGTGGCGAGCACGAGGTCGTCGCGGCGGCTTGCGATGGCGCGGCCCACGATCTCCTCCGAGCCCGGGTAGAAGTCGGCGGTGTCGATCAGGTTGACGCCGGCGTCGAGCGCGGCGTCGACGATGGCGTTCGCCTCGTCCTGGGTGGTGCGGCCGATCGCGCCGAAGTTCATCGCGCCGAGCGACAGGGCGCTGACGCGTACGCCGGTGTGGCCCAGGGTGCGGTACTGCATGGCGGTGTCCCCTCTATGCTGGGAGCAAGCGGAACGTTGCTCCGCTACCACGATACGGAACCTTGTTCCGCTTAGCAAGGAGGTGTGCGTGGCCGACGAGGGGAAGCCAGCCCGGACCAAGCGGGCGGACGCCCGGCGGAACGAGAAGGCCCTGCTGGACGCGGCCGCCGCGGTGTTCGTGCGGGCGGGCGTGGACGCACCGGTGCGGGACATCGCCGCGGAGGCCGGGGTCGGGATGGGCACGATCTACCGCCACTTCCCCACCAGGGCGGACCTGATCATCGCCGTGTACCGGCACCAGGTCGACGCCTGCGCCGAGGCCGGTCCGGCGCTGCTGGCGAGCGAGGCGCCGTACGAGGCGCTGCGGAAGTGGGTGGACCTGTTCGTGGACTTCCTGGTGACGAAGCACGGCTTGGCGGGCGTACTGCAGTCCGACGAGGCGGGCTTCGCCGCGCTGCACGCCTACTTCCTGGAGCGGCTGGTCCCGGTGTGCGCGAACCTCCTCGAAGCCGCGCGCGCCGCGGGCGAGATCCGCCGGGAGGTCGAGGCGTACGCCCTGATGCGCGGCGTGGGAAACCTGTGTGTCGGCGCGGACTCGGACCCCCGCTACGACGCCCGCCGCCTGGTGGAACTGCTGATCGCCGGGCTGCGCTGAGTCAGCACCCCAGCGCCGCGCGCGCCGCGGGGAACCAGCTCGCCAGGAACGCCAGCAGCGCGTCCCGCGGTGGTGCGGCCTCCGACTGGACGAGACCCACGAACAACCGCGGCTGTCCGGCGTGCGTGCATTCGGCCGCTGCTTTGGCCCCGCGGTCCGCCACCGCGGTCACGTCGCCCGCGCCGTCGACGAGGACGGGGTTCCCGAGCCGCCGAAGGCCGTCGTCGTCCAGGGACACCGCGGCGGTGCCACGGTCGGTGATGTCGGCCGCGAGGTAGAGCACGGTCGACCCGTCCACGCTCAGCCGGCACGACACGCTGCCCTGCCCCTTGTCGGTGAAGCTCTCGGTGATCCCCTCACCGCCCGGCAGGAGCGACGCCAGCGCGGCGGCGTCCACCGGAACGCCGCACACGTGATCCGGCACGGCGTAGCCGCGATCGGCGGCGCACCCGCCGACGGCCAGCAGCCCCGCGAACGCCAGCACGCCACCGAAGTTGATCGACACACCCGGGACCCTAACCCGCGCGGCCGGACAGCCCCGCGCCCCTGCGCGCACGGTCCGCCGCCCAGCGCGCCCGCCACACCGCGTGCCGCAAGCCGCGCAACCGCGACCGGGCACAGGGGAACGAACAGAAATCCGCGGGCGCCGACGCAGCCAATACCCAGCAGCCCGGCGTCAGCGCCCCGCGGCCGCCGGCAACTCCAGCGCCTGCAGCGCCCCCACCAGCGGCGCCAGCTCCGGCAGCTCCTCCGCCGCCGCCAACGCCTCCGTCAGGGCCCGGTCATGGGTGGGCCGCGCGGCGGCCAACAACTCCCGCCCCGCCGCGGTCACCTCCGTGTAGATCCCGCGGCGGTCGGTCGGGCACAGGTAGCGCTGCAGCAGCCCCCGGTCCTCCAGTCTGCTGACCAGCCGCGTGGTCGCGGACTGGCTCAGCACGACGGCACTGGAGAGCTGGTTCATGCGCAGGTGGAAGCCGTCCTGGCGGGACAGCACCTCCAGCACCGTGTACTCGCTCACGGACAGCTCGTGGTCACGTTGCAGCGCGCGCTCCAGCCGGTCCTCGATCCGGGCGTGCAGCGCCGCCAGGGTTCGCCAGCCGTGTGCGCGGGCTTCGACCGCGTCGTCGGGCAGTGACACGCTTCACCTCTTCCTCGCAGGCCCCCAGTCTACTTGCCTGCTAGTCTAGCCGTCGTTGGCAATAACCCGCGTCTGCAACTATTGCGAGAGCGGGTAGTTGCTCAAGCTGATCCCCAAGCTCTGACGAGGAACCACATGCCTGTCGCCCTCATCGCGCTGGCCATCGCCGCCTTCGGCATCGGCACCACGGAGTTCGTGATCATGGGCCTGCTGCCCGAGGTCGCCACCGACCTCGGCGTCTCGGTGCCCACGGCCGGGCTCCTGATCTCCGGTTACGCCCTGGGCGTCGTGGTCGGCGCGCCCCTGCTCACCGCGCTCGGCTCGAAGGTGCCGCGCAAGACCGTCCTCACCGGCCTGATGGTGTTGTTCATCGCGGGCAACGTCGTCTCCGCGATCGCCCCCGGATACGGTCTGCTCATGACCGGCCGCGTGATCGCCGCCCTCTCGCACGGCGCGTTCTTCGGCGTCGGCTCGGTCGTCGCCGCCTCGCTCGTGCCGAAGTCCCGCCAGGCGAGCGCCATCGCGATCATGTTCACGGGCCTGACCGTCGCCAACGTGCTCGGCGTGCCCGGCGGCACCGCGCTGGGCCAGCACCTCGGCTGGCGCTCCACGTTCTGGGCGGTGGCCGTCCTCGGCGTGATCGCTCTGCTGGGCGTCGTCGCGCTCGTCCCCCGCCAGCCCGTCACCGAGGGCCAGAGCCTGCGCAGCGAGCTGGCCGTGTTCCGGCGGCCGCAGGTGTGGCTCGCGCTGGCCATGACCGCGCTCGGCTTCGGCGGGGTGTTCGCCTCCTTCACCTACATCGCCCCGATGATGACCGGCGTCGCCGGCTTCTCCCCCGGCGCGGTGACCTGGCTCCTCGTGTTGTTTGGCGGGGGCCTGGTGGTGGGCAACCTGCTCGGGGGCAAGGCCGCCGACCGCGCGCTGATGCCGAGCCTGTACGTCATCCTGGCCGCGCTGGCCGTGGTGCTCGTCGCGTTCGTCTTCACCGCGCACGCGCAGCTGCCCGCCGCCGTCACGATCGCGTTGTTCGGCGCCGCCGGGTTCGCGACCGTGCCGCCGCTGCAGGCCCGTGTCATGGCCAAGGCCGGGGACGCGCCGGCACTGGCGTCGGCCGCGAACATCGCGGCGTTCAACCTCGGCAACGCGGGCGGCGCCTGGCTGGGCGGGCTCGCGATCGGCCACGGCCTCGGCTACACCGCGCCGAGCTGGATAGGCGCGGTGCTGGCCGCCGCCGGGCTCGGCGTCGCGCTGGTCTCCGGCGCGCTCGACCGGCGCCCGGCCACCCGGACGCAGCCGGAGATCCCGGCCGTCCACCGATGAACGACAGCGAAAGGAACGACATGACCGCCATTCCCACGGTCGAACTGAACAACGGCGTGCACATGCCGCAGGTGGGCTACGGGGTCTTCCAGGTCCCCGCCGACGAGACCACCCAGGCCGTCACCGCGGCCCTGGAGGCCGGATACCGCAGCATCGACACCGCGACCGCCTACGCCAACGAGGCCGCGGTGGGCAAGGCGCTGGCCCAGTCCGGCATCGCGCGCGAGGAGCTGTTCGTCACCACCAAGCTGTGGAACTCCGACCAGGGCTACGACGAGACGCTGCGCGCGTTCGACAAGAGCATGGCCGATCTCGGCCTGGAGTACCTGGACCTGTACCTGATCCACTGGCCGGTCCCGGAGGCCGACCGCTACGCCGACAGCTGGCGCGCGTTCGAGCGCCTCTACTCCGACAGCCGCATCCGCGCGATCGGCGTGTCCAACTTCCAGCCGCACCACCTGGACCGGCTGGCGCAGGAGAGCCAGATCGTGCCCGCGGTCAACCAGATCGAGCTGCACCCCTACCTGCAGCAGACCGAGCTGCGGGAGTACCACGCCCGGCACGGCATCGTGACCGAGGCGTGGAGCCCGCTGGCCAAGGGGGGCGAGCTGCTCGGCGAGCAGGCGATCACCGCGCTCGCGGACAAGCACGGCCGCACCCCGGCGCAGATCGTGCTGCGCTGGCACCTGCAGCTGGGCAACGTCGTGATCCCGAAGTCGGTCACGCCGTCCCGGATCAAGGAGAACCTCGACGTGTTCGGCTTCGAACTCGACGACAGCGACCTCGCCGAGCTGGCGAAGCTGGAGAAGGGCCTGCGGACCGGGCCCGACCCGGACACCTTCAACGTCCGCTGACGCCGGAACACCAGCAGCCGGGCCGCCGCTACCGGCGGCCCGGCCGGTCCCGGCGCAGGCTCGTCGCCAGCACGGCCGCCTGCGTGCGCCGCTGCATCCCGAGCTTGTGCAGCAGTCGCGACACGTAGTTCTTCACGGTCTTCTCGGCCAGGAACATGCGTTCGGCGATCTCGCGGTTGGTCAGCCCCTCGCCGATCAGGTCGAGCAGCTTGCGTTCCTGCTCCGACAGCCGTGACACGGCACCGGCCGGCGCGGCCTCGTCCCGGATCCGGGACATCAGCGCGGAGGCCGCCCGGTTGTCCAGCAAGGACTTCCCGGCCCCGACCTGCCGCACCGCCGACACCAGTTCCATGCCGCGCACGTCCTTCACCACGTACCCGCCCGCGCCGGCCATGATCGCGTCGAGCATGGCCTGCTCGTCGGTGTAGGACGTGAGGATCAGGCAGTGCAGCTCCGGCATCCGGGACCGCAGCTCCCGGCACAGCTCGATGCCGCTGCCGTCGGGCAGCCGCAGGTCCAGCACCGCCACGTCCGGCCGCGCCGCCGGGATCCGCGTCAGCGCCTCGCCCATCGTCGAGGCCTCGCCCACCACGGTCAGCTCCGGATCGGCCTCCACCAGGTCCGCGACTCCGCGCCGCACCACCTCGTGATCGTCGACCAGGAAGACCGTGATCATCCCCTCACCTCATCGGTAGCGACGGCGGTCCCGCAACGGATCGGTCTCGAGCATCACGGCCTCGAACTTCTGCAGACTCACCGTGAAGACCAGGATGACGATTGGTACCAGCAACATCAGCCACAACATTCGCGCCCACCCCTGCCTAGCGTTCGTTGCTCACCGGCTACCCCGCCGGGTGGACCGCTAACCCGTGTCGTTACTCATCGGATACGCGACACGCGGCCGGCCCACGCCTGGTCGCGCAGCACGTATTTCTGGATCTTGCCGGTGGACGTCTTGGGCAGCGGCCCGAACACCACCCGCCTGGGTGCCTTGAACCGCGCGATCCTCCCCCGGACGAACTCGACGATCTCCTCGGCGGTCGCCGACGCCCCGTCGTGCAGGGTCACGTAGGCGGCGGGCACCTCGCCCCAGTGGTCGTCCGGCACCGCGATGACGGCGACCTCCAGCACCGCCGGGTGGTCGGCGATCGCCTGCTCCACCTCGACGCTGGCGATGTTCTCGCCGCCGGAGATGATCACGTCCTTGCTGCGGTCGCGCAGTTCGACGTAACCGTCCGGGTGCATCACGCCGAGGTCGCCGGTGCGGAACCAGCCGTCCGGCGCGGCCTCGGCGGTGGCGTCCGGGTCCCGGTAGTAGCCGAGCATGACGTTGTTGCCGCGCACCGCGATTTCGCCGGTGGTCGCGCCGTCGGCGGGCACGTCCGATCCGTCCTCGGCGACGACCCGGGCCCGGCAGGACACCAGGTTCCCCACGCCCTGCCGCGCCTTGAGCCGGGCCTGCGCGGCGGTGTCCAGCGCGTTCCACTCGGGACGCCAGTCGCAGATCATGATCGGCCCGAACGTTTCGGTGAGGCCGTAGAGGTGCGTGACGTCGAAGCCCAGTTCCCCCATGCGGCGCAGGATCGCCGGGGTCGGCGGGGCGCCCCCGGTGGCGACGCGGACCGGGTGCGCGACCGGCGCGGCCTCCGGGGCGTAGGCGAGCATCGACAGCACGGTCGGGGCGCCGTTGAGGTGCGTGACGCCCTCGTCGCGGATCAGCCGCCACACCAGCGCCGGCTCGACCTTCGGCAGGCAGACGTGCGTCGCCGCGGCCGCGGTCACCGCCCACGGGAAGCACCAGCCGTTGCAGTGGAACATGGGCAGCGTCCACAGGTGCACGGCCGACGGTGAGAGCCCGGTGTGCCCGACCATCGCCAGCGCCTGCAGGTACGCCCCGCGGTGGTGGTACATCACCCCTTTCGGACGGCCGGTCGTGCCCGAGGTGTAGTTGATCGACAACAGGCCGCGCTCGTCGCGCGGCGCCTCGGCCCGCGGGGTCGCGCCGGCGAGCAGCTCCTCGTACTCGTCCCCCGCGCGGATCACCTCGACCGGCCTGTCCAGCCTGGCCAGCACCTCGGCGACCAGCTCGTCGAACACCGGGTCGTGCACCAGCACCGCGGCCTGGCAGTGCTGCAGGATCCAGGCGATCTCGCCCGCGGACAGGCGGGTGTTGACCGCGACCAGCGGCACCCCGGCCCACGGCACCCCGAAGTTGGCTTCCAGCAGCACGTGCGTGTTCGGCGCGAGAACGGCGACCGGCCGGCCCCGCGCGAGCGGCGCGAGCGCGCCGGCCAGCCGGCGGCACCGGTCGGCCAGTTCGGCGTAGGTGAAGCGCCGCGCCCCGTCGACCACCCCGGTCCGGTCACCGTGGGCCGCCTCCGCCCGGTCCAGGAAGGACACCGGCGACAGCGGCTCGAAGGACAGCTCCGTCACGCGGTCGAGCGTAACCCGTGCGAGATCGTTTCCGCTCCGGCCGGAATCCGTGGTGGAGCCGGTCGATGAGCGAGTGCGGACGCAGCGTGCCCGCCCGCGCATCTCCCTGCTGTGCCCCTCCGGCCGGCGACCGACCTGGACGAGGCCACCGTCGCGGCCCTGACCGACCTGCTCGAGCGGCAACCGAACTGGAGGTTCCGGTTCCGGGCCCCCGCCCGCTAGATCCGATCTAGCGGCCGATCTAGCGCCTTCCGGTCGAGAACGGGAGGAGGCCGCCGTGGAGGACGTCCTGAGGGTCCTGGTCCTGATCGGGAGCACGCGGGAGGGCCGCGCCGGGCAGCGGGTCGGGCAGTGGTTCGCCCGCACCGCGGGCCAGCGCGACGACCTCGACCTGTCCGTGGTGGACCTCGCGGAGTTCGACTTCCCGGCCCGCTACCCCGCCCGCGCCACCCCGGCGATGACGGCCTTCACCTCCCGCATCGACCGCGCGGACGCGTTCGTCGTCGTCACCCCGGAGTACAACCGCAGCTTCCCGGCCTCCCTGAAGCAGGCGATCGACTTCGCCTACGACGAGTGGCAGGCCAAACCGGTGGCGTTCGTGTCCTACGGCTGCAGCTGCGCCGGGCTGTACGCGGTCGAGCAGCTCCGTGTGGTGTTCACCGAGCTGCACACCGTGACCCTGCGCAACACCGTGAGCTTCAACCTCTTCGACATGGGGCCCGACGGCGGCCCGCGTGACGAGGCCGTCCGCCACGCGGCCGGCCCGATGCTCGACCAGCTCGTCTGGTGGGGCCACGCGCTGCGCGCCGCCCGCCGGGCCCGCCCCTACGTGGCGTGAACAAGGAAGGAAGGACCATGAGCGACCTGGCGATCGAAACGTCCGGGCTGGTCAAGGTGTTCGGCAAGACCCGCGCCGTGGACGGCGTCGATCTGGCCGTGCCCGCCGGCACCGTGTACGGCGTGCTCGGACCGAACGGCGCGGGCAAGACCACCGCGGTGCGGGTGCTGGCCACCCTGCTCCGGCCCGACGGCGGGCAGGCCAGGGTGTTCGGCCACGACGTGCTGCGTGAACCGGACGCGGTGCGGCAGCGGGTGAGCCTCACCGGCCAGTACGCCTCGATCGACGAGGACCTGACCGGCGTCGAGAACCTCATGCTGCTGGGCCGCCTGCTGGGACACCGCAAACCGGCCGCGCGGCGCCGCGCCGACCAGCTGCTGGAGGCGTTCGGGCTGACCGACGCCGGCGGCAGGCAGGTGAAGAACTACTCCGGCGGCATGCGGCGGCGCATCGACATCGCGGCCAGCATCCTGCGCACCCCGGACGTGCTGTTCCTGGACGAGCCGACCACCGGCCTGGACCCGCGCAGCCGCAACCAGGTGTGGGACATAGTGCGGATCATCGTCGCCCAGGGCACCACCGTCCTGCTCACCACCCAGTACCTCGACGAGGCCGACCACCTCGCCGGCCGGATCGCGGTCATCGACCACGGCAAGGTGATCGCCGAGGGCACCCCCGGCGAGCTGAAGGCCTCCGTCGGCGCCGGCTCGATCCACGTCCGCCTGCGCGACGGCGCCCAGCGCGCCGAGGCGCAGCGGGTGATGGCCCGCGCGCTCGGGTCCACTGTGGAGCTGGGCGGCGACCCGGTGTCGCTGACCGCGCGCATCGGCGGCGGCGAGTCCGACCTCGGCGCGGCCGAGCACGCCGCCCGCGCGCTGTCCGACCTGGCGCAGGCCGGCATCACCGTCGACGACTTCGCCCTCGGCCAGCCCAGCCTCGACGAGGTGTTCCTGGCGCTGACCGACCACCCCGCGGAAGAGGAGGCAGCGGCATGACCGCGACCACGACCGACACGTCCCCGGCTTACACCCCGGCCGCCGAAAGCCTGCACGCCGTGCTCGACGCCGGCGAGCAGCCGCAGCGGCCCAGCGCGCTGTCGGCGTCGCTGACGTTCGGCTGGCGGGCCATGCTGAAGATCAAGCACGTGCCCGAGCAGCTGTTCGACGTCACCGCGTTCCCGATCATGATGACGCTGATGTTCACCTACCTGTTCGGCGGCGCGCTGGCCGGGTCGACCACCCAGTACCTGCAGTTCCTGCTGCCCGGGATCCTGGTGATGAGCGTCGTGATGATCACGATGTACACCGGGCTGGGCGTGAACATCGACATCGAGAAGGGCGTGTTCGACCGGTTCCGCACGCTGCCGATCTGGCGGCCTGCCGCGCTGGTGGGCGCGCTGCTGGGCGACGTGTTCCGCTACAGCACTGCCTCAGCTGTCATCCTCAGCGTCGGGCTGATCCTCGGCTTCCGGCCGGCCGGCGGCGTCGGCGGCGTGCTCGCCGGCATCGGCCTGCTGCTGGTGTTCTCGTTCGCGTTCTCCTGGATCTGGACGATGTTCGGGCTGCTGCTGCGCACCGAGAAGTCGGTGATGAGCGTCAGCATGATGGTGCTGTTCCCGCTGACGTTCCTGTCCAGCGTGTTCGTCGACCCGGCCACCATGCCCGGCTGGCTGCAGGCGTTCGTCAACGTCAACCCGGTGACGATCCTGTCCGACGCGGTCCGCGGCCTGATGATGGGCGCGCCGGACGGCAGCGACATCATGTGGACCTTCATCGCCAGCGGCGCGCTCCTCGCGGTGTTCGGCACGCTGACGATGCGGCTGTACAACCGCAAGTGAGGCGTCAGAGCCGCCAGGTGATGCCGGGGTCGCCCGGATCGTAGCGGCAGCTCGCGCCGGTCGAGACGGTCGCCCGCAGATGCTCGGCGAGCTGGGGGTGGCGACCGTCCAGCCGGCGCAGCGTGTCGCGGATCCGGGCGGTCACGGTCTTGCGGGCGCGCTCGGCCTCGTCCCCGAGACGCCGGGTGCGCCCGCCGAGACCGGCGGCCGCACGCAGTTCCGCCAGCAGGGCCGCCCGCTCGCTGTCGAGCCGGGCGGCCCCGTCGTCGTCGCCGCGGGCGGCCGCCGCGTCGATCTCGTCGTCCAGCACCGCGAGACGTCGCCGATAGGCCGCCTTCGCCGTGTCGTCGAGCACCTCGTCCCCGCCGAGGCGCCGGGCGGCCACCACCACCTCGCCGCCCGCCGGGTCCAGCAGCCGCACCGCGGGCACGTCGGTGCCCGGGTGGCTGAGCAGGAAGTGCAGGTCCCGCAGGCCTTTCGCGTCCGGCAGGTGCACCGTGCGCCCGGCCAGCGCGAGCGTCCACGTCGTGCCGGTGAACCGGAACTCCCCGGTGGCGGCCGGCTCGTCGCGCCGCGCGCGCAGGCGGCGGACGCGTTCCGGCACGTGCCGCAGGCCCAGCTCGGCCGCCTCGGCGGCGACCACGTCCAGCAGCGCCGCGGCTTCGCGCTCGTCACCCGGCGCCACCCGGTCCAGCAGCGCGGCGGCCCGCGCCAGCCGGGCTTCCACCACCCACGGCCGGGCCCGCATCGACTCGGCCGACCGCTCGGCCGCGCGGTACCGCTCCAGCGCCTCGTCCCAGCGCCGCGCCGCCGCGGCCAGCTTCCCCAGCCACAGGGTGACCGGGCCGCTGATCTCGAACCCGAACACCGACACCAGCCACTGCCCGTCGTAGGGCAGCAGCGCTTCCCTGGCCCGCTCGGCCAGCCGGGCGTCGCCGGTGCCCGCCGCGGTCTGCGCCTGCAGCCGGAGGAACATCGGCAGGTACGAGCGCGGGAACGCCGGCAGCTCCCCCAGCCCCGCCAGGTACCCGGCCGCCGCGGCCATGTCACCGCGCTGCGCCGCGGTGGTGGCCTCCAGCAGTCCGGGGTAGGGGTGGTCGCCGGGGCCGAGCGAGGCGTGGAACTCGGCGAGCTCGTCGAACCGGCCCTGCTGCAACAGCAGCGACCACCGGTGGTGGCGCAGCATCGGCAGGAAGTGGCTGTGGTGCACCTGTTCCGGCGTCGACAGGACACCGTCGAACAGGGCCTCCGCGTCGGCGAAGCGGCCCTGGAACCCGGCCAGGATGCTCTGGTCGATCTGCGCGCCGAACTGCATCCGGCGGGAATCGCCCCGCTCGGCGAGCGTCACGAACGCCCGCATCTGGTCGAAGTAACGCGGATCGCCCAGCTCCAGCAGCGCCACCCAGCGCAGCGACGTGGCGTACTGCTCGGTCTCGGTGTCCCCGCTGCGGTGCGCGACCTCCGCCAGCTCCGCCATCAACGCCTCGCGCTCGGCGGCCGTGCCCAGCCCCCAGATCGAGTCGTGCAGCGTGGACAGGCTGAAGCCGAGCGCCTCGTCGTCGCCGTCCTCGCGGGCGAGCCTGCCCAGCCGGACGATCACCTCCCTGGCCCGGTCCTCCAGCGGCCGCTCGGCCTCGCCCGGCCCGATCAGCGCCCGGTGCGCCTCGGCGATCAGCCCCGCCTTCAGGTCGGCGCGCTCCGCGTCGTCGCCCCAGCGGTAGGCGGTCAGCGCCACGCGGGCCAGCAGCTCCGCGTCGCCCAGCGCGCGGGCCTGGGCGCCGGCCTCCTCGAACACCGCCCAGCCCTCGGCGGTCTCGTCGAAGTGGTGCAGCTCGCCGCCCAGTTCGAGCAGGACGAGCACGCGCCGCCGCGGCTCGCCGGCGATCTCGGCGGCACGGCGGAAGTGCCCGATGGCTTCCTCGAACGCCATCCGGCCGGAGGCGGCCCGCCCCGCCGCGACCATCAGGTCCACCGCCCGCGACGGCGGCACCAGCGGACCGGCGAGGTAGGCGTGCCGCGCGGCTTCGGCGGGCAGGATCCGGTCCGCCAGCGCGGGGTTGCCCTCCAGCGCGGTGACCACCGCGGCGTGGCGCTCGCGGGCCTCGTCCTCGCCGAGCGAGTCGTAGAGCGTCTCGCGCACCAGGTCGTGGGCGAAGGCGAACCGGCCGCCGCCGCGCACGGTGACCAGCCGCGCGGCCACGGCCTGGTCGAGCAGCCGGTCGGCGGGCGCGGCGGGAATCGCGGCGACCGCGGCAAGCACCTGGCGGTGGAACTGCTGGCCGAGCACCGCGGCGGTGGTCAGCAGCCCGACGACCGGTTCCGGCAGCAGCGACAGCCGGCGGCGCACCGCGTCCCGCACCCCGGGCGCGATCGCGGTGACCGATCCGCCGCTGTGCCACAGGCGCGCGGCCTGCTCGACGAAGAACGGGTTGCCGCCGGTGCGCCGGTGCACCTCGGCCACGACCTCCTGGCCCGGGGTCTCGCCGACGGTGCGCGTGATGAGCCGGCCGACCTCGTCCGGTTCCAGGCCGGTGAGCGTGATCGTGCGCGCCTTGGCGACCAGCGAGGAGAGCAGCGGCCGCAGCGGGTGGTCGGCGACCTCGACCTCCGCGTCGCGGTACGTGCCGATCAGCAGCAGCCGCTCGAACCAGGTGTGCCCGGCGGCGAACTCGAGCAGCTTGAGGGAGGCGGTGTCGGCCCAGTGCAGGTCGTCCAGCGCGACCACGACCGGACGGCTGTGCGAGGCGGTGACCAGCGCGCTGGTGACGGCGTCGTAGAGGCGGAACCCGTCCGGCGTCTCCCGCGGGTCCGCCTCGCCCAGCAGCACCGCCAGCCCGCCCCCGGCGTCCCGCTCGATGGCGGCCCACTCGTCGGCGGTCGCGGCGCGCCGCAGCCCGCGCAGCACCTGCACCCAGGGCCAGTAGCCGGGCGCGCTGCCGGAGTCCCAGCACGCGCCGCCGAGGACGAGCGCCCCCAGCCGGCGCGCCTCGTCCGCCGCGCCGGTGACCAGGGTGGTCTTGCCGATCCCGGGCTCCCCGGTGACCAGCACGAGCCCGCCGTGGCTGTCCACCGCCCGCCCGATCTCGGCGCGCAGCAGGCCGGCCGGGTGGTCACGGCCGATCAGGGCGGGTTCGAGGTGGGTGTCCATCACCCCAGACGCTAGCGCGCCGATGTCCGGATTGTCCGCTGGATAACGGTGCCGCGTCACCGGGTGTCCGCCCGGTAGCGACCCGGGGTGGTGCCGACGACGGCGGCGAAGGCCTCGATGAAACTGCTGGGGTTCGACCAGCCGCAGGCGTGGGCGACGTGGGTGGCGTCGTGGCCCTCGGCCAGCAGGACGAGCGCGTGGTAGACGCGCAGCTGCGTCCGCCACTGGTAGAAGGTCATGCCGAGCTCGCCGCGGAAGAGCCGGCTGAGGGTGCGGGCGCTGGCCCCGGTCCGCCGCCCCAGCTCGGCCAGCGGCGTGTTGTCCGCGGGCTGCTCGTGCAGCATCCGCGCGACCGCCCGCAGCCGGTCGTCACGGGGTTCCGGGAGCTGCAGCGGCTGCTCGCCCGCTTCGCGGAGCTCGTCGAGGAGCACCCGGCGGAGCCGCGCGTTCGCGGCGTGGCCCCGGTCGCGGGGACCGGTCAAGGCGAGCAGGACCTCCCTGGCGAGCGCGCTGGCCAGGAACACGGCGGGGCGGGCGGGCGCCAGCCGGGCCAGCGACGGCGGCAGGAACACGATTCGCATGTCGGTGTGCCCGTGCGCGCGGTGGTGGTGCGGGCAGCCCGCCGGGATCCACGCGACGCGGTTGGCGGGAACGATCGACGTGCTGCCCTCGGTGTGCACGGACAGGACGCCCTGGGCCGCGTACACGAGGTGCCCTCGCGGGTGGGTGTGGTCGGCGCTCGTCCCGCCCGGCGGCCACAGGTGCGCGCCGCCGGACGGCCAGATCCGCGAGGAGGCAGGTTGGCGGCCGATCGGCATGCGTTGGCATCCTACCGGTGGCCCGCCACCCCCGGCGCCCGCGACAGTGGGTCGCATGAGGACGACGATGCGAGCGGCGGTGTGCACCCGGGCTGGTGGCCCGGAGGTGCTGGAGGTCCGGGAGCTTCCCGTGCCGGCGGTCCGGGAGGGCTGGAGCCTCGTGCGGGTGCGGGGCGCCGGGCTGAACCGGTCGGAGCTGCGCACGCGCCAGGGCCACTCCCCCTCCGTGGTGTTCCCGCGGGTGCTGGGAATCGAGTGCGTGGGCGAGCTGGCGGCGTCGACCGACCCGCGACTGGCGGAGGGCAGCACCGTCGCCGCGGTGATGGGCGAGATGGGCCGGGCGTTCGACGGTGGTTACGCGGAATTCGCGTTGCTGCCCAACGACTTGCTGATGCCGGTCAGGACGAGCCTGCCGTGGGAAACGCTCGCCGCGCTGCCTGAGACGTACCTGACGG
This sequence comes from Amycolatopsis thermoflava N1165, assembly GCF_000473265.1. Taxonomy (NCBI): domain Bacteria; kingdom Bacillati; phylum Actinomycetota; class Actinomycetes; order Pseudonocardiales; family Pseudonocardiaceae; genus Amycolatopsis; species Amycolatopsis thermoflava. Next base: position 1,389,222 of record NZ_KI421511.1, on the reverse strand, counting down.
CGCAGGGCGCGCTGGACGCGCTGGACGTCGCGCGCGGCGAGCGGTTGCTGATCCGCGGCGGCACCTCGTCGGTGGGGATGGCGGCGGCGTCGATCGCGGCCGCGCTCGGGGTCGAGACCGCCGCCACGACCCGGCGGCCGCACAAGGCCGCCGCGCTGGCCGCCGACCACGTCCTCGTCGACGACGGCGGGCCGCTGACGATCGCCGCGTGGCCGGACGGCCCGGACCATGTCCTCGACCTGGTCGGGACGAGCACGGCGCTGGACTCGCTGCGGCTGGTCCGCCCGGGCGGAACCGTGTGCGTGGCGGGCTCGCTCAGCGGCTGGCTGATCCCCGCCTTCGAGCCCATCGCGATGATCCCCACGGGCACCCGGCTGACCGCCTTCCACAGCGACACCCTGCGCGGCGCGGCGGGCGCGGCCGTGCTGCAGCGGGTCGTGGACCAGGTCGAGGCCGGGGTCCACCGCCCGCACGTCGACCGCGTCGTCAGCCTGGACGAGATCGCCGAAGCCCACCGCCACATGGAGGACGACCAGGCCACGGGGAAGGTGGTCCTCGTGCCCTGACCGGTTGCGGGATCGCCACCGGTGCGGCGCCGATAGCCTCACGACATGAACTGGCTCCGAGCGGCCGGAGCGCTGCTCGCCGCGGCACTGGCCATCGCGTCGTCCGGCTGCTCCGCGGCGGATGCCGGCACGTTCCAGCTCGTCTCCCCCAACGGGCAGACCAGCATCCGCTATCCGCCGCACGAGCGGCAGACGATCCCGGACCTGACCGGCCCGAGTGTGACCGACCCCGGCTCGACGCTGTCCGTCGCCGGCTACGCCGGCCGCGTGATGGTGCTCAACGTCTGGGGATCCTGGTGCCCGCCGTGCCGGACCGAAACCCACGTCCTGAAGCGGCTGTCCGAAGCGCATCCGGACGTCGCCGTGCTCGGGGTGAACGTGCGCGACGATCCCGACGCCGCCGCGGACTTCATGCGCGGCTTCGCGGTGAACTACCCGTCGATGTCCGACGAGTCCGGCCGGATATTGCTGAACCTGCGTGGCATCCCGTTGTCCGCGGTGCCCGTGACGCTCGTCGTGGACAAGCTGCAACGTGTTGCTTCGGTCCACCTGGGGGCGGTGCTCGACGCCGACCTCGAGCCCGTCCTGCGGGACGTGCTCGCCGAACCGGCGCACGCATAACGGTTACGGGCTGTTCATCCGGCCCCGCCTTTACACCGGGAGCCACCGCAACCACACTCCACGCAGTACTGTGCGGATCCGCTGGGGAGGCGAGGATGCGCTGGCGTGAGCTGCTGCCCAGGGCGGGCGAGGTCCCGGGGCGGAGCAGGGCGGCCTCGACCGCCGTCGCCGCTCTCCTGCTCGCCGCTCTCGGCACCGGGTTGTACCTGGCCTTCGCCACGGACACCGGGATCGTGGGACGTCAGCTCGGCGGCCGCGGCCAGCCGTTGCCGCTCCCGCCGGGCACCGCGGCCACCCTGTGGTGGGACTTCGCCCTGATCGCCGGCTACGGGCTCGCCGTGCTGCTGGGCACCACCGCCGCGCTGTGGGTCTGCCAGCCGGGCACCGCGATGCACGAGGTCGCCCGCTTCGGCCGCATCGCCGGGCTGGTCGCGGTCGTCTCGGACGTGCTGGAGAACGTGTTCCTGCTGGTCGCCACGCGTGATCCGGCCCCCGTCCTGCTCGAACTGGCCACCGCGGCCGCGGTCACCAAGTTCACCGGCCTGCTCCCGGCGCTCCTGCTCGCGCTCTACGGCATCGTGCTCGCCCTGCTCCGTTCGGCGCGGCCGGTGAAGCAGGACCCGCCCGACGGCGTCTGCTCCGCCGCGCTCAACCCGGACGATCCCGACGGCGCCTGCGAGGAAGGCGAAACCACGGCGGCCACCCGGTGGCGCAACGGCTACCGCCTGCCGCCGGGCGAACCGACCGGCGGCACCGGGTTCGCCCTGTCCGGCGGCGGGATCCGCTCGGCCAGCGTCGCGCTCGGCGCGCTCCAGCCGCTGCGGCAGCGGCTGCTCGGCGCCCAGTACCTGGTCTCGGTCTCCGGCGGCGGCTACACCGCGGGCGCGCTGGTGCAGGCCCTCACCGCGGCGGCCGACCCGAAGGAGGCGCCCGCCGGCCGTCCGGTCGCGACACCGGAAACCGCGTTCGGCCCCGGCAGCGTCGAGGAGGACCACGTCCGGCGGCACGTCAGCTACCTCGCCAACACGCGAACCGAACTGCTCATCGCCCTCGGCGTGATCGCCCGCGGCCTGGTGCTGTCGCTGTTCCTGGTGTTCGCCCCCGCGGTCGTGCTGGGCGTGGTGACCGGCTGGCTGTACCAGCAGGTGCCGCTCACCGCGTTCCCCACCGACGGCAGCTACCCCGCGCCACGGCTCGGCGCGCTGCTGTCACTGGGCCTGACGCTGCTGTTCGCCGCCGTGATGTCCCTGGTGGCCCGCTGGATCACGCCGGCGAAGCCGTTGCTGCGCCAGATCGCCCGGCGCCTGTCCAGCAGGCTCGCGCTGCTCGCCGCCCTGATCGTGCTGCTCACGCTCGGCCTGCCCGCCCTCGCCTGGCTGGCCGACCGGCTGCTCACCCTGACCCCGCCCTCGATCGCGCTCGGCAGCCCGCTCGTCGCGCTGCTGCTGACCTACGTGTCCGCCCTGGCGACGATGGGGTGGCGCAACCGCAAGGTGGTCACCAAGGCGCGGGACTCGCTCGACGCGCTCACCGCGGCGCTGCCGACCAGCCTTGCCCAGCGCCTCCTGGTGATCATCACGACCACCGTCCTCGCCCTGGCCTGGCTGCTGCTGTTCGCCTCGGTGATCACGCCGCTGGGCGAGCCGGACCTGCTGTGGTCCGCGCTGGGGCTGGTCGTCGTGCTGATCGTCGTCGGCGGGCTGATCGACGAGACCTCGCTCAGCCTGCACCCCTTCTACCGGGAACGGCTGGCGCGCACGTTCGCCGTGCGCCGGGTCCGCCGCGCCGACGGGCAGGTCGTCGCCGCGCCCTACCCGAGCACCGAGCGCAGCTCGCTCGCGACCTACGGCCACGCCGACGACTTCCCGCGGGTCGTGTTCGCGGCCGCCGCGAACCTCACCGGCGAGGGCCGCACCTCCCCCGGCCTCGGCGCCGTCTCCTACACGATGAGCAGCGGCTGGGTCGGCGGCCCGGACGTCGGCTGGATCGAGACCGCGCGGTTGCAGGAGACGGTGCCGGCCCGGTTCCGGCGGGACCTGACCGTCCAGGGCGCGGTCGCGATCAGCGGGGCGGCGTTCGCGTCGTCGATGGGCCGCGCCTCGCGCTGGTACCAGATCCTGCTCGCCCTGTCCGGCGCGCGGCTGGGCACCTGGCTGCCCAATCCGGACGTGCTGCTGCGCTGCCCGCCGCGCACCGACCGCGCCGCCTGGGCCTACCCCACGCTCCCGCACGCGCGCCGGCTGCCCTACCTGGTGCGTGAGGTGCTCGGCATCCACTCGCACGCCGACCGGCTGCTGCACGTCACCGACGGCGGGCACTACGACAACCTGGGCCTGGTCGAATTGTTCCGCCGCCGCTGCACGACGATCTACTGCATCGACGCGGGCGCGGACGCGCCACCGACGGCAGGCGGGCTGGCGTCGGCGCTCGCGCTGGCCGCGCAGGAGCTGGGCGTGCGGGTCACCCTCGACCATCCGTGGCGGGCCGAACCCGGCGGCGGCGAACCGCTCGAACCCGAGCACCCGCTCAGCAACCTGAACAGCAGGCTGTCGGAGAGCCCGGTGATCACCGGGACGATCCGCTACCCGGCCGAGAGCGGGCAGGCCGGGGTGGGACGGCTGATCGTGGCGAAGGCGCTGCTGTGGCGCGACCTGCCCTACGAGCTGCTGTCCTACGCCGCGCACCACCCGGAGTTCCCGCGGGACGGCACGAGCGACCAGTTCTTCGACGACGGCAAGTTCGGCGCCTACACCGAGCTCGGCAGGCGGCTGGGCGAGTACGTGGTGGCCAGGGAGCTGGCCGAAGCGGCCGGCCTGGGCGAGGTGACGGAGGGCACCGGCGCGCCCGACGGAGTCGCGCCCCAACCGGCCGGAAGCTAAGATCGCGGACACGACGAAACACCCGCATTCGCGTCGAATACGGGTGCTCGTCGTTGTTCTACCCGAAGAACACCGGGTGCGGACGGGAATTAGTACCAGTAATTCCCGTCCGCACCCGTTTTTTCCGTGACCCGGCCGGCTCTCACCCAGAAAACCGTCCCGGGGATCCGGAGTGCAGTCAGACCGCACCGGGACTCTCGGCCGGATCAGGGTCGGTCGACCCAGGACCCCGTGGGGCCCGGTCTCAGTTGTCGGCCTCGGCGATGCAGGTGTCCGGGGCGGAACCCGAGTCGGCCTCGGAGGCGCCGGTCAGGATCGGCACGGTCACGCCCACGCCGTTCAGGGCGTCGGCCACCTGGACGCCGAGCACGTTGACGTTGTTGTCGCAGACACCGACGTTGTTGTCGTTGAGAACGTCGTCGACGTTGATCAGACCCAGCTGACCGGTGTCGCCGCCGTCGTCCCATCCCCCGCCCTGCGTGGCGAAGGCCGGGGAACCGATCATCATGAAACCGGCCGCAGCAGCGGCAACAATTGCGGACTTCTTGAGCACCTTTTTATTCCCCATCAACTCGACTACAGTTCCGCCGCGACGAGACTTCCGTCGCGAGCACGGCAGACATTATCAGTCGGCAAGGTGCGCCGAAAGCAAATGCGCGGGCTTGTCGCCATCACCCGGACGAACGACGTTTCGCTGCCCGTGAACCAGTCTTCCGCACGCCCATACGCGATGCGCTGCGATTATCCGCCCGTTTCGCTCACAGTGGTTTTCACGCCGCGTGATCGACCGTGCAGGACACCGGTTGTACAGCGTCTAAACCCCTCGATCAGGTAGAGAAGTGAACACGTAACGTGAGAAGACGAGATCGGGCAATTAGCCCGGCCGTGTGACTTACCGGCATGTAATTCCCCTCCGACCCACTGTCCGGAGGCGCCGCGGCAGCGCGTCCGGGCGCACTGGTCCAGCCGCGAGCGCCACCCCGCGACCCCGTTCCGCGCACGAAAAAACACCCGCATCCGAATTCGAATGCGGGTGTTCACGTTTCCCCTACCCGAAGAAAAGGCGCGGACGGGAATCAGTACCAGTGATTCCCGTCCGCACCCGTGCACAGCACCCTGGCCGGCGGAGCCGGTTCAGGGTTGTTGCCGCGACCTCAGTTGTCGGCCTCGGCGACGCAGGTGTCCGGCGCGTCGCCGGACTGCGCGTCCGAAGCGCCCGACAGGATCGGCACGGTCGCGCCGACACCCTCCAGCGCGTCCGCCACCTGGACACCCAGGACGTTGACGTTGTTGTCGCAGACCCCGACGTTGTTGTCGTTGGCGACGTCGTCGACGTTGAGCAGGCCCAGCTGGCCGGTGTCGCCACCCTCGTCCCACGCGCCCTGCGTGGCGAAGGCCGGGGAACCGATCATCATGAAGCCGGCCGCGGCAGCGGCGACAATCGCAGACTTCTTCAGCACTCTCTCATCCGATCGCTCGGCTACAGTTCCGCCCGCTCCGGGTGACCCCGTCGCGAGCACGGCAGACGCTAGCAGCCGGTGATCGGGAAGTTCGGCGATCGCGCGAGCGGCCCGGGCTCACCCGGATGAACGACGTTTGGAACGCGTTCCAAAGCCCCTGGAACAGCCGCACCGCCATGCGCTGCGACAACGCGAGCGCCGGTCCTCACTCGCGGTGATCGGGTCGGACGCGATCCGGTCGTGCCGCGATTAAACCCCCTGATCAGGTGGAGTAACGGACACCGGGCGTCGCCGGATTCGACACGCAGATTAGACCACGCGGGTGACTTACAAGCGTGTCATTCGGTGCTGCGGCCGCCGCCGAACCGCATCCGGAAGTCCCGGGCGACCAGGCTGAGCAGCGGACGGCGCCCGGCCAGGAACGCCAGCGGGCCGCCCGCGCCGACCCGCCACACCGATCGGGCCACCCCGAGCCGGGCGGTCACCCGCACACCGCTGCGCTTGGGGCCGCGCTGCAGGACCGAGAACGCCAGCGGCAACCGCACCGGCAGCGCGCGGCGGCGCCGGAACTCCGCGCCCGCCAGCAGATCCCCATCCGCGCGGGCTTCCGCGGCGAAGTCCGGTTCGTCGGTGAGGGTGAACTCGGCGAGCTCCTTCGGGATGTGCCACAGGGCGCGCCCGCCGGCCAGGGAGGCCGGGCTGTCGACCCAGATGTGCGGGATGGTCACGACAACCCCGCCGCGGGCGACGACGGTCACCATCAGCTCCCGATAGGACAGCACACCGGGCGGCTGGTAGTCGACCCACGCGGCGAGCACGACCGCCCGCCCGGCCACGGTGAGCGGCCGGACGCCCGGCGGCAGTTCGGGCAGCTCCCCCACGGGCAGGCACCAGGCGGAGACGTGCATGTGACCACGCAGGTGCCATGGCTCGGGCGGGTACTCGGTCGGATCGGACATCAGCGAAACCTCGGCTCGGAGGGACAGGACAACCGCGGCAGGGCGGACGAGGTCAGGTGGCGGCATGGCCTGAGATGACGCCGCCCCGACGCGGCCGATGAGGCCTCACGGCTACCCGACCCGCAACAGCGGGACAGCCGCGACTCGCACTCGCCCGGGACGGCGGGCAAACCCGGGCAACCCCGCCCGGAGTGGCGGGACGAGCGCGCGGTGGAGACGGCGGAACCACCACCGCCGCCACCACCAACCCGGGCACCGGCCCTAGACCGGCGTGACCGGCAGGCGCAGCGCGCCCGGCGCGGCCTCGGGCACGACAGGGTTCTTCGGCGCCACCGGGGCCAGCCGGGTGTAGGGCGCGCCCAGTGGCGGCCGCTGGTCGGACTCGCCCTTGTTCGGCCACAGCGCGAGCGCCCGTTCGGCCTGGGCGGTGATCGTCAGCGACGGGTTCACCCCCAGGTTCGCCGAGATCGCCGAACCGTCCACGACGTGCAGGCCGGGATAGCCGTACAGCCGCTGGTAGGGGTCGACCACGCCGGTCTCCGGGGAGTCGCCGATCGCGCAGCCGCCGATGAAGTGCCCGGTCAGCGGGATGTTCGCCATGTCGGTCCAGGCGCCCTGCGGCACGCCGTCGATCTTCTCCGCGACCCGCCGCGCGACCTCGTGCCCGTGCGGGATCCACGTCGGGTTCGGCGCGCCGTCTCCCTGGCGCGTCGTCATCCGGCGGCCGAACAGGCCGCGCCGCGTGTAGGTGGTCACCGAGTTGTCCAGGCTCTGCATCACCAGCAGGCCCACCATCTGCTCCGACCACTTCCGCGGGTTCTGGATGCGCGGCAGCTCCCGCCAGTGCCGCGCCAGCTCACGCAGCCCCAGCACCCACCGCCGGTGCCCGTCCTTGCCGTCCACCAGCACGGTGGCGAGCAGGCTCATCAGGTTGCTGCCCTTGCCGTACCGCACCGGCTCGACGTGCGTGACCTCGTCCGGGTGGATCGACGACGTGATCGCCACCCCGTCGGTGTAGTCGGCGTTCTTGTCGCGTGAGCGCACCGCCAGGATCGCCTCGGAGTTGGTGCGCGACAGGTACCCGAGCCGCTTCGAGATCTTCGGCAGCGAACCGCGGTCACGCAGCCGGTGCAGCAGCCGTTGCGTGCCCAGCGCGGACGCGGCGAACACGACCTGCTCGCAGGTGAAGGTCCGGCGGCGCCTGCGCGACCCGGTGCGGACGGTGCTCACCTCGTACCCGCCGCCGGGACGCGGGCGGACGTCCACCACCGTCGTCAGCGGGTGCACCACCGCACCCGCCCGCTCGGCGAGGTGCAGGTAGTTCTTCACCAGCGTGTTCTTCGCGCCGTGGCGGCACCCGGTCATGCAGGACCCGCAGTTCAGGCAGGTGCGGCGGGACGGGCCGGCGCCGCCGAAGAACGGGTCCGGCACCTCCTGGCCGGGCTTCTGGTCACCGGTCGCGAACAGCACCCCGACCGGCGTCGGCCGGAACGTGTGGGCGATGCCCATGTCCTCGGCCACCTCGCGCAGCACCCGGTCGGCCCGCGTGGTGCCCGGGTACTGGGTGACGCCCAGCATCCGCTTCGCCTGGTCGTAGTAGGGCGCCAGCTCGTCGCGCCAGTCGGTGATGTGCGCCCACTGCGGGTCGGCGTAGAACCGCGCCGGCGGCTCGTACAGCGTGTTGGCGTAGACCAGCGACCCGCCGCCGACACCGCTGCCGCTCAGGATGAAGGTGTCGCGCAGCAACGTCAGCCGCTGGATGCCGAAGCAGCCCAGCAGCGGCGCCCACAGGTACTTCCGCAGCCGCCACGAGGTCTTGGCGAACTCGTCGTCGGCGAACCGGCGGCCCGCCTCCAGTACCCCGACCCGGTAGCCCTTCTCCGTCAGGCGCAGCGCGCTCACGCTGCCCCCGAAACCTGAGCCGATCACCACGACGTCGTAGTCCAGCTCGCCGGTCATGCGCCGTCCCCTCCCGCCGCGATCGCGCGGTAGTCGTTCAGATCCAGGGCCCGGGTCTTCAGCCGGTACTGCGTGACCGTGCCGGGCCAGTTGTTGACGATCCGACCCGCCTCGTTGCGGTACCAGCTGGCACAGCGGGTCCACACCGAGCGGCCGAGCTTGCGCTGCAGGACGGTGTCGAAGCGCGCGGCGACCTCGGGCTTGACGTCCAGCGCCACGCCGGGCCTGCTCGCCAGCGCGCGCACCGCCTGCACGATGTAGCGGGCCTGCGACTCGAGCATGTAGACGATCGAGTTGCCGCCCAGGTTCGTGTTGGGCCCGTAGACCAGGAACAGGTTCGGGAACTGCGGCACCGTGATGCCGAGGTAGGCCCACGCGCCGTCGCGCCAGGTGTCGGCCAGCTCCGCCCCGCCGCGCCCGCGCACCGTCATCGGGACCAGGAAGTCGGTGGCGCGGAACCCGGTGCCATACACCAGCACGTCGGCCTCGTGCACCACGCCGTCGGCGGTGCGCACGCCCTCCGGCACGATCTCGACGATCTTCTCGGTCTCGACGCTCACGTTGGGCCGGGTCAGCGCCGGGTAGTACTCGTTGGAGAACAGCGCCCGCTTGCACCCGGGCTCGTAGTCCGGCGTCAGCTTGGCGCGCAGCTCCGGGTCGGGCACCTGGCTCTCCAGGTGCCTGCTCGCCAGGCGTTCCAGGTACCGGCGCACGACCGGGAGGTCGACGAGCCCGAGCGAGAGGAACTCGCAGATCAGCCAGATCCGGAACCGCTCGATCTTCTGGGTGATCGGCAGGCGGCGGAACATCGCGCGGTGCCAGGGCTGGTAGGCGATGTCGTTCTTGGGCACGATCCACGGCGCCGACCGCTGGAACACCGTCACGTGGCCGGCGATCTGCTGAAGCTTCGGCACGAACTGGATCGCGCTGGCGCCGGTGCCGATCACCGCGACCCGCTTGCCGGTGAGGTCGGCGTCGTGGTCCCAGGCCGCGGAGTGGAAAGCCCGCCCGCGGAACGACTCGCGGCCCGGCAGGTCGGGCACCGCCGGGCGGGACAGCTGGCCCACGGCGGGCACCAGGACGTCGGCCTCGATGACCTCGCCGGCTTCGGTGCGGACCCGCCACCGGCCGGTGGCCTCGTCGAATTCCGCCCCGGCGACGCCGGTGCCGAACCGGATCCGGCCGGTCACCCCGTACTCGCGGGCGACGTCCTCGAGGTAGGCCTTGATGTCGGCCTGCAGGGAGAACCGCATCGGCCAGTCCGGGTTGGGCCGGTGGGAGAACGAGTACAGCGGCGACGGGATGTCGCACCCGGCGCCGGGGTAGGTGTTCTCCCGCCACACGCCGCCGATCTCATCCGCTCTCTCCAGGATGGTGAAGTCGCGGAAACCGGCGCGGACCAGTTCGGTCGCGACGGCCAGGCCGCCGAACCCGGCGCCGATGATGACGACGGACGGCGGTCGGTGGGCGGTGGTGCGTGCCATGCTGCTCCTCGGCGGTGAGTGGGGCTACTCCACAGTAAGTGCTCCGGCTCACTCCGCCACAGAGACCAGCGGCCAGGAAACCGAGATTTTCGGCCACCCCGGTCGCGGGCCGGTGACCGGCGGAATCCATACTTCCGGCCATGAGTCAGCAGCTGCCCGTCGCCGTCCGGGACTGGGACTTCCCCCGCGGCGTCGCGAGCGTCGCCCTGCTGGTGCGCTTCGGAGCCGAGCGCGGGGTGCCGCGGGACGCCCTGCTGCGCGGCACCGGGCTGCCCCCGTCGCGCCTGGACGACCCGGCGGCGCAGGTCGACGCGCACCAGGAGCTGACGGTCGCGCGCAACCTCGTGCGGGAGCTCGGCGACCCGCCCGGCCTCGGCCTGGACGCCGGCGTCCGCTACCGGGTCACCACCTTCGGCGTGTTCGGGTTCGCCTGCATCAGCAGCCCGACACTGCGCGACGCGATCACTTTCGCCCTGCGTTACCTCGACCTCAGCTTCATCTTCTGCCTGCCGGTGGTCGAGCTGGCCGCCGAGGAGCTGCGCTTCGAGCTGCGGGACGACGGGCTGCCGCACGACGTGCGCCGGTTCCTGCTGGAGCGCGACGTCAGCGCGATCCACACGGTGATGCACGACCTCCTGCCCGGCGGTCTGAACGTGCGGCGCCTGGAGTTCCGGTTCCCCGAGCCACCCGATCCGGGCCGGTACGAGGAGGTCTTCGGGTGCCGACCGGCGTTCGGCGCGCTCGCGCACCACGTTGCGATCGACGCGGCCGCACTGGGGCAGCCGCTGCCGCAGGCCAGTGAGCACACGGTCGCGTTGTGCGAGGCGCAGTGCCGTGAGCTGGTCAGCCGGCGCCGCGCCCGCTCCGGCATCGCGCACCAGGTTCGGGACAAGCTGATCCGCGTCGGCGGCACGCTCGCGATGGAGGACGTGGCGCGGGAGCTCAACGTCAGCACCCGGACGCTGCGGCGGCGGCTGGAGGACGCCGGCACCAGTTTCCGCGGCCTGCTCGACGAGGTCCGGCAGGCGCTCGCCGAGGAGATGCTCGCGACCGGCGCGCTGTCGGTGGAGGATGTGGCGCTGCGGCTGGGATACGCGGAGGCGTCGAGTTTCATCTACGCGTTCCGCCGGTGGACCGGCACGACCCCGGCGCGGTACCTGCGGTCCGGGAGACGGGACTGACTTCGCGTCCCCTTTCGACGGTGGGATAAGGCTCCAGGTGTCAACCACGCGGATCCTGGGTAGATCAATGGCCTCTTCAGTTGCGAGGAGGCCGCACATGATGACGCTGCTCCAGCCCGCGCGCGAAGCGGGCGAAACGATCCGCACCGCCGCGCGCGAGCACTTGTTGCTGGCTCTGCTGGACATCCCGCGACTACTGCGTCATCCGATCTGGCGGCCCGCGGACCCGGAGGAGGGCGCCGGGCTGGGTGTGCTGCTGGTGCCCGGTTTCGGGTTCGGCGATCGCAGCATGACCCTGGCGAGCGCGTGGCTGAAGGCGCGCGGGTACCGGCCCGCCGGGTCCCGGATCGGCTTCAACGTCGGGTGCACCACCGAACTGGTCGACCGCATCGAGGCCCGGCTGGAGCAGCACGCCGAGGAGACCGGCGGCCGCGTGGTGATCATCGGGCAGAGCCGCGGTGGCTGGCTGGCGCGGCTGGCCGCGATCCGCCGCCCGGATCTGGTGCGCGGACTGGTGATGCTCGGCAGCCCGGTGCTCGATCCGCTCGGCGCGCACCCGAAGGTGGTGCGGGTCGCCCGCGTCCTCGCCCGTCTGTCCACTTTGGGCATTCCTGGCCTGATGGACCTGGACTGCTTCACCGGGCCGTGCTACGACGAGAACGCCAAGGCGCTGGCCGCGCCCCTGCCGCCGGAGGTGCCCGCGCTGGCGGTGTACTCGCGCGAAGACGCGATCGCGCCGTGGCAGCTGTGCCTGGACCCGTACGCCGAGTGCGTCGAGATCCGCAGCACGCACACCGGCATGGGGCTGGACCCGGACTTCTACGTGGCCGCGGCGCCGCGCCTGGCCCGCTGGGCGCGGGACGAGGCCCGCGAGCAGACCGCCGAGCATGCCGGGGAGCTGTCGCAGGCGAGCTGAGCCCGGTCCGGCAGGATCGGGGTATGGCGGAATGGGCGCGCGCGATCGGCACCGGCTGGGTTCCCGGCGGGCCGGTGACCGGGCCGGACGTGGACGAGTTCGCCGACGCCGACGAGATCGCCGCGGCTCTGGCCGCGGCGCCGGGTGATTCGCTGCTGGCGGTGCAGCACCCGCACCGGCGGCCGGGTGCGGCGTCGCTGCGGGAAGCGCTGCCCGCGGCGCGCGCGATGCTGGACCGGTTGCGGGAACGGGACTACCGGCGCGTGCGCGAGGTGGTGGCGCCGTACCGGATCGCCGGGCGCGACGGGACCGCGGCGGGGGTGCTGTGCCTGGTCGATCCGACGGCGGTCGGCGCGCGGATCCGGCACAGCGAGGAGGTCTACGCCGGTGTCGTCGCCGAACGCGCGGCGGCGCTGCGGACGCTCGGATGCGCGACGAGCGCGGCGATGCTGGTGCCGGTCACCGGCGACGGGCTCACGCGCGCCGCGCTGGCGGCGATGCGCGGTGATCCCGCGGTGGACCTGACCGACGGCGCGGGCCGCTCGCACCGGTTGTGGCTCACCGGTCCCGGCCACGAGCAGGACCGGTTGCTCGCCGCGGTGCGCGCCGCTCCCCTGCTGGTGGCCGACGGCAACCACCGCGTCGCCGCCGCGGCCGAGGCGGGCACGCCGCTGCTGGCGCTGGTGACCGCGGGGCCGGACCTGCGCATCGGCGCGATCCACCGCACGATCAGCGGCACCGGCCTCGGCGCGCGCGAACTGGCCGCCGCCTGGCGCGCCGCCGGGCTGACGGTGCGCGAAGTGTCCGAAGTGGACGCCATTGAGCCCGGCTCGGTAGCCGTTTCCGCGCGCGGCGGCGAGCTGCTGGTGGCACTACCCGGTGATGGACCGGACCACGCCGTGGTGGAGAACCTGTTGCTGGACAGGGCACTCGGCCTCGACCCGGAGGGCCCGCACGTGCACGCGCTGCCCGAGGGGCACTCCCCCGGACCGGGGACGGACGCCGTGTTGCGCTTGGCGCCCGTCCCGCTGTCCGAAGTGCTCGCCGCGCACGCGCAGGGCCGCCGCATGCCGCGCAAGAGCACATACTTCACCCCGAAGCCACGCAGCGGGCTGCTGCTCGCCGCCCTGGAGGCGTGACTCAGACCGGCGCCGGCCCGTGGGCGCGCAGCCCTTCCGCGCCGTGCACGCAGCGGCCACCGACGAACGTCGCCAGCACACCGATCTCGCTGATCCGCTCGCCCGGCACCGTGGTCGGGTCGTCGTCGAACCGCACCACGTCCGCATGCAGACCCACCCCGAAGCCACGCAGCGGGCTGCTGCTCGCCGCCCTTTAGGCGTGAGTCAGACCGGCGCCGGCCCGTGGGCGCGCAGCCCTTCCGCGCCGTGCACGCAGCGGCCACCGACGAACGTCGCCAGCACGCCGATCTCGCTGATCCGCTCGCTCGGCACCGCGGTGGGGTCGTCGTCGAGCAGCACCATATCCGCCCGCAGGCCCGGGGCGAGCCGGCCGCGTTCGTGTTCCTGGTGCGAAGCCCACGCCGGGTGCGCGGTGTAGGCCCGCAGCGCCTCCTCCGCGCCGACCCGCTCGTCCGGGCTCAGCACCGCCCCGGCGCTGGTCGTCCGCTCGATCATCGACCGCAGACCGGCCAGCGGCGCGCCGACGCCGACGCACGGCCGGTCGGAGCTGCCCGGCACCCGCAGCCCGGCGTCCACGAAGGACTTCTGCCGGTACAGCCACGGCACCCGCGCCTCGCCCAGCGCCTCGGCCATCGTGTCGCCGATCTCGTACAGGAACCGGGCCTGCGGCACCGGCACCACCCCGAGCGCGACCAGCCGCGGCAGCTGGTCCGGCCGCACCATCGCGGCGTGCTCGATGCGGTGCCGCACGTCCGGGCGCGGCAGGACCCGCTGGGCCTCCTCGAACGCGTCCAGCGTCAGGTCGATGGCGCGGTCGCCGATCGCGTGCGCCGCCACCCGCCACCCGCTGCGGTGCGCGGCGACGATGGTGTCCCGCAGCACCTTCGGATCGTCCTGCAGCACGCCGAGCCCGCCGTGCGAACAGAACGGCTCCGTCAGAGCGGCGGTCCGGCTGCTCAGCGCGCCGTCGGTGAAGATCTTCATCGGCCCCAGCCGCAGGAACTCGTCGCCGAACCCGCTGCGCAACCCCAGGTCCACGCCGATCGTGCCGGTGTCGGCCGGGTTGCCGCCGAGCGGGTGCAGCACCTCGCTGGCCGGCATCAGCTCCACCCGCAGCGGCAGCTTTCCGCGTTCGCGTGCCAGGTGGTAGGCCGTCGCCTCGGCCGGGCTGTGGCCGATCCAGCCGCCGCCGATCCCGGCCTCGGTGACCGCGGTGAGCCCCTCGCTGACGTAGACCTTCCCGGCGCGCTCGATCGCCGCCGCCAGCTCCTCCACCGGGTAGGGCTTGACCAGCGCGTCCACCAGCTGCTGGGCCTGCTCGGCGAGCAGCCCGGTCGGCGCGCCGTCGTCGTCGCGGGCCACCACCCCGCCCTCGGGCACGCGCGCCGAGCCGTCGAGCACGCCGGCCTGGGCGAGGATCGCGGAGCTCACCGTGCACATGTGCGCCGACCGGTGCTTGAGCCACACCGCGCGCCCGCCGCCGGCGCGGTCCAGCGCGGCGCGGTCGGGGTGCCCGCCCAGCACGAAGTCGTCGTACTTCGAGCCGATCACCCACGCGTCGGACGGCAGTTCGGCGGCCCGCGCGGCGACCGTGTCGTACAACTCGTCCAGCGTGCGGCAGCCGGACAGGTCGATCTCGGCCAGCGACAGGCCGTACCAGACCATGTGGTTGTGCGCGTCGGCGAAACCGGGCGTGAGCACCGCGCCGCCGCCGTCCACCACGGTGCGGGCGGCCAGGCCCTCGACCTCCTCGTCGAGGCCGACGATCCGCCCGTGCAGCACGCCCACGGTGTGGGCGCGGGGACGCTCGTCGGACACGGTCAGCGCACGGACGTTGCGCACCAGCAGGTCGAGCACGTGGAATCCTCTCGGTCGGGGGCCCTTCCCCGCAGACTAGGGGTCCGGGCCGCCCGGCCGCACGCACCAGCGCCGCGCCGTATAGGTCGTTATACGCCCGGCCGGGACTCGCGGTAGGCGTTGACCGACTCGGTGAGCCCGCGCAACGTCGCCCGCAGCGCCTCCAGCTCGTCCAGCGGCAGGCCCATCGCGTCGCCGATCACGCCCGGCAGGGGCACGGCCTTCGACCGCAGCCCGTCGCCCTTGTCCGTCAGCCGGATGCACACCGAGCGCTCGTCGTCGGCGCGCCGCTCCCGGCGGACGAACTCCAGCTTCTCCAGTCTCTTGAGCAGCGGCGACAGCGTGCCCGAGTCCAGCGACAGCGCCTGCCCGAGGTCCTTGACGGACAGCTCGCCGTGCTCCCACAGCGCCAGCATCACCAGGTACTGCGGGTAGGTCAGGCCCAGCTCGTCGAGCAGCGGCCGGTAGAGCGACGTGACCGCGCGGGACGCGGCGTACAGCGCGAAGCAGACCTGATCGTCGAGCCGCGGTGCGGCCGGTTCGGCCATGACTCCTCCTTGGTCAGCACTCGATCATCCCCCATCGGCCGGTGGCGTGCCATCCAGGGGTGACACATGCCATAGTACGCAATTAAGTTGTGCACAAGATGGTTTGATGCAATACACCGATCGGGAGTGACCCGGTCCCCGAAGCCTCAGGGAGACAGCGATGACCGCCAACCCGCACAACCTGGCCCTGGAACCCGCAGCGCAGGCCTTCGCCGAGGCGACGGACAACCCGCCGTACCTGTTCCAGCTCCCGCCGGAGGAGGGCCGCAAGGCCGTCGACGAGGTCCAGTCCTCGGAGATCGCCAAGCCCGAGGCCGACCTCGAGGACCTCACCATCGAGGGCGGGCCGACCGGCCAGGTGAAGCTGCGCATCGTGCGCCCCGCCGGCGCCACCGGCACGCTGCCCGTCGTCCTCTACATCCACGGCGCGGGCTGGGTGTTCGGCAACGCGCACACCCACGACCGGCTCATCCGCGAGCTCGCCACCGGCACCGGCGCGGCCGTGGTCTTCCCGGACTACGACCGCTCCCCCGAGGCGCGCTACCCGGTCGCGCTCGAGCAGAGCTACGCCGCGGCGCGGTGGATCGTCGCCGAGGGCGCGAAGCACGGCCTCGACGCGAACCGGCTGGCGATCGCCGGCGACTCGGTCGGCGGGAACATGGCCGCGGCCGTGACGATCCTCGCCAAGCAGCGCGGCGACGTGACCTTCCGCCAGCAGGTGCTGTTCTACCCGGTCACCGACGCGAACTTCGACACCGGCTCCTACCGGCAGTTCGCCACCGGCTACTTCCTCGCCCTGGAGGGCATGAAGTGGTTCTGGGACCAGTACACCACCGACCCGGCGCAGCGCGCCGAGATCACCGCCTCGCCGCTGCGCGCGAGCCTGGACGAGCTGGCCGGGCTGCCGCCCGCGCTGGTGATCACCGCCGAGGCCGACGTGCTCCGCGACGAGGGCGAGGCCTACGCGAACAAGCTGCGCCAGGCCGGCGTCCCCGTCACCGCCGTGCGTTATCAGGGCGTCATCCACGACTTCGTGATGCTCAACGCGCTGCGCGAGACCAACGCCGCGGAAGCCGCCATCAACCAGGCGGTCGCGGTGCTGAAGAAGGCACTGCAGGACTGAATTCCCCGAAGGAAGGGACCGAAGTGATCCTCGACGAGGTGGCCGCCAAGACCGTCGCCACCGCACTCCAGCGGACGCTGACCGATCTGATCGACCTGGGCCTGCTGGCCAAGCAGGCGCACTGGAACGTCACCGGCCCGCACTTCCGCGCCGTCCACCTGCACCTGGACGAGCTGGCCGCCACCACCCGCGAGCACGCCGACAGCGTCGCCGAGCGCCTCGCCGCGCTCGGGGTCTCCCCCGACGGCCGCGCGAGCACCGTCGCCGCCGAGTCCACGCTGCCCGGCCTGCCAGCCGGACCGCTGGCCGACCGGGCCGCGGTCGAGGCCGTGACCGGCATCCTGGCCGCCGCGATCACCGGCCTGCGCGCCGGGATCGCGGCCACCGGCGAGCCCGACCCGGTCAGCCAGGACCTCCTCATCGGCATCGCCGCCGACCTGGAGAAGCAGCACTGGATGTTCCAGGCCCAAACCCGCTGAGCACGATCGGCGCCGGCCGGGTTCGCCCGGCCGGCGCCGGTCGCGTCAGTGACGCAGGTGCCGCGCCAGGAACCCGTCGTCGACGCCGGTCCAGCGGATCGTGCGGTGGTCGCCCGGGTTGGCGTGCAACGTCTTCTCCGGCGAGGCGAAGGCGCCGAGCACGCGAACGCGGAGTCCCGGCTCACGTGCTCGTCGTCCCACGGCAGCAGGAACTGGACCGGCGCCGTGACCCGGCGCGCCGCCGCGATCAGCGCGTCGCAGGCGAAGAACGCGCCGCCGAAGATCGCCGCGGTGATCCGGGGTGGGCCGCCGCACCGGGCACCTCGCCGGAGGTCTCCGCGGTGAACAGGACAGGATGCATAGGAGGACGCCTTTCGGGAGTGCTGCCGGAAAAACCGGCGCTCCCGGCGATCCCGGCGTCAACCGGTCCCGTCGCGCTCCGCACCGGCGTTTCCGGTCGCGGCGATGACGCGGGCCAGCGCGGCGTGCAACTGCTCCAGCTCGGCGACCTCCATGCCGAGCGTCTCCACCACCCGGTACGGGATCTTCTCCGCCTCCGCACGCAGGTCCCGGCCGGACTCCGTCAGGTCGACCATCAGCGCCCGCTCGTCGGAGCGGTTGCGTTCCCGCGTCAGGTAACCCAGCGCCTCCAGCCGCTTGAGCAGGGGCGACAGCGTGGCCGGCTCCTGGCGCAGGGTCTCGGCCAGATCCTTCACCGACCGGGGCGCGCGGTCCCACAGCGCGAGCAGCACCAGGTACTGCGGGTGGGTGAGGCCGTAGGGCTTGAGCAGCGGCCGGTAGATCCCGATGACGCTGCGGGAGGCCACGGACAGGGCGAAGCACACCTGCCGGTCCAGCGCCAGCGGGTTCTCGCCCAGGTCGATCGCGGTCATGTGGCCGAGCCTACTCCATCCGTGAGGGCACTGATAATTAATGCACTAACTTTTAGGGTACTGTGGGGCACGTGACCGAGCGCCGACGCCCCAATCCCCTCCAGTGGCTGTGGTACGCCCTCGGCGGCCGCCTGCCCGAGCAGCACCGCACCTGGGTCCTGCACGACGTGACCGCCAAGACCTGGCTGTGGCGGCACGCGGCGCGGGCCTCGGTGCTGCTCCTGCCGCTCATGCTGGTGTGGCTGCTGCTGCCCGGCCCGCTCACCCTGCGGCTGAGCCTGGTGCTCATGGCCGGCATCGTCGGGTTCTTCTACTCCCTCGTCTACGCCGAGGAGAGCGTCGAGAATCGGCTCCGCAAGCACGGCTACCCCTACGGCACCGCCCGCAAGGTGCGCGCCGAAGCCAAGGAGGAGGCCGAGCGGGAGGTCAAGGAGCGCTACATCGCGCGCTACCGCTCGCCGCAGTAGGCCACCAGCCAGTCGACCGTCCGGTCCAGCACCTGCCCGGCCGCCTCACGGAACCCGTGCCCGGCGCCGGAAATCGTGCACCAGGTGGTGTGGTTCCGGGCCAGCGCGGCATCCCGCGCCACCTCGTAGGGCACGTGCTCGTCCGCGTCGCCGTGCAGCACCAGCGCGGGCACCATGCTCGCCAGGAACGCCGCGCGCGGGTCGAGCCGGGCGAACTCCTCGAACAGCTCCGCGCCCAGCTCGAACCGGCCCTCGATGTCCAGGAAACCGTTCTCCCGCAACGAGGACCGGTCGCGGTAGAGCGCGCGGCCCCGCGGCAGCGACGGCTCCAGGAACGTCGCGCGCAGGTCGAGCACCGGCTGCCACAGCACCACCCCGGACAACCGGTCGCCCAGTTCCGGCAACGACAGCGTGGTGCTCACCGCGCCGAAGCTGGACGCCACCACCGCGACCCCGCGGCCCCGCCCGGCCGCCCAGTCCACCGCCGCCCGCAGGTCCAGCCGCTCCCCCGCGATCGTCATGTCCCGCGGCCGGCCCGCGCTCGCGCCGTGACCCCGGAACGAGAACCGCAGCACCTCGAAGCCGTGCCCGGTCAGCCTGTCCGTCAGCACGTCGAACAGCCCGTTCTCGGTGAGGTCGCCGGTGATCCCGTGCGCGAGCACCACCACCGGGCCGTCCCCGGGGTGCCGACGGGCGTCCAGCGTCAGCCCGTCGGCCGTCCACAGCTTCACGGCAGGTAGAGCACGGCGGTCAGGATCATCCCGCCCAGCGCGACCAACCACGTGTAGGGCAGGGTCGAGATCATCGCCCGCTCCGGCCGCACCCCGGCGTACTGCGCGCTCCACACCGTCTGCGTGCTCGTCGGGTCGGAGACGCTGAACACCTGGTTGTAGGAGGCCATCAGGCCGACCACGGCGGGCATCGGGTAGATCCCGCCGGACACCAGCACGCCGGCGACCCCGGCGCCGAGGCCGAACACGTTGAGCGGCCCGCGGAACAGGCACAGCGGCACCAGCACGGTGAACACCAGCACGAACGCGACCGCGCCCGCCGGGCTGATCGCCGACACGATCGGCGTCAGCGCGGACTTCGCGCCGGGCAGCTTGACCGCGGCCAGCAGCATGCCGATCGCGATGAACAACACGATCGGCGGCGCGGCCACGTCGAAGGCCTTGTAGAGCGAGCGCAGCGCCTGCCCGTTGAGGTTGCCCCACCGGGTCGTGGTCAGCAGCGCGAACAGCACGCCCGCCAGCAGCGACGGCACGATCGGCACCTTCAGCCCGAGCGCGAGCACGATCGGCACCAGCGGGGTGAGCAGCGCGTACCAGGGCGCGTCGCCGCGCCGGACCCGCGCGCTCGGCCGCGCGGCCTTGACCGACCAGGTGTGCCGGGCGCCGCGGCGGCGGGTCTCGACCAGCACGTAGGCGATGCCGGCGACCAGTGCCAGCGGGAACAGCTTGATCATGATCGAGCGCACGTCGGACACCGGGGCGCCGAGGGCGTCGGACAGGAACTGCCACACCGGCAGCTCCAGCGGCGAGCCCGCGGCGATGCCCATCAGCACGGTGCCGCCCGCCACCACCGGGGCGACGCCGACCGCGATCATCGCGGGGATGCCGACCACGCCGGCGAGCATCGCGGCCGGGGCGGACCCGGTGATGCTGCCGCACAGGATGGCCACGGCGAACACGCCGAGCGCCACCACCGAGGGCCGCTCGCCGCCGAACTCGACGATCTTGCGGACCAGCGTGGCGGCGATGCCGGTGTCGTCCATCAGCGCGCCCAGCCACGACCCGAGCAGCACCGCGATCATCGTCGCGGCCAGCGCGGGCGCGCCGTTCTGCAGGACGGTGGTGAGGATGCTGTTCTTGTCCCCGGTCAGGGGCGCACCGGACAGCACGGCGATGCCCAGTGCGAGCAGCACGAGCGCGAACGCGGTCGGCAGCACGCGGGTGAGCATCAGGACCACGCCGGCGGCCATCAGGGCCAGGATCGCGATTCCCATGGTCAGTCTCCAGCTCGCAGGGAGGCGGCGAGTGCCGCGGTGAGGAGCAGCGGGCTCTTGCCCAGGCCGCTGCGGCGGTGGGCGAAGCGGTGCGCGACGAGCTCGTCGGCCCCGGCGACGTGGCCGGGCACACGGAACGGGCCCAGCCGCGCGGCGGTGTGCCCGAGGCGCCGGTTCAGCTCGCGGCCGGCGCCGTGGTGCAGCCGGTGGTGGACCAGCTCGTGCGCCACGGCCGCGTCGCGCAGGGCCGGGGCCGGCACGTCGGCATCCCAGCCGTGGCGGACCGCGACCTGGCGCAGCAGGGCCAGCGAGTCGCGGTAGACGGTGACGACACCCCGGCGCGCGTGGTACTCCGCCAGCAGCACTTCGCCGTCGCGGCGGCCGCCGTCGGCTTCGGTCACGCGCACCGGCGGGTCCGGCTCGTCCCGGTCGGCCAGTTCGTCGCCGAAGGCCAGCGCCGTTTCGGCCCACCGGACCAGCTGCTCCGCGGGCCGGTTCTCGTGTGTGGGGGTCTCGCGCAGCAGCCGGACGGCGAGCTCCACATCGGACGGTTCGGTCACGGCCGGTCCGCCACGACGGCCACCACCGGCTCGTCCGGCGCGCGGGTCTTCAGCTCGGCGCCGATCAGGGCCACCAGCTGGTCGCGGTCGAGCACCCCGGACAGGTCGGCGATCTTCGGGCCGACCAGCAGCCACACCGCGGGCGCGCGGGACCCGCCGTCGCCGTAGCGAGTGTGCCGGTCGACCACCGTCGCCAGCCGGCCCGGCGCCTCCCCGACCGTCGTGCTCTCCACCAGCGCGCCCGCGCTGTGCAGTCGGATCACGCCTTCGCCGTCGACGACGCGGACGTGCTGCACCGGACGGCGGAACCGGCGGCGCGCCCGCGCGCCCCACACCCGGTGCTGCGGCGTGGCCGCGAGTTCGGTGACCTCGGCGGCCGGGACACCCATGCTGCGAGCCACCTCGGCGCGCACCGCGGCTTCGTCCACAGTGGCCGCCCGGTCCTTCGTGCGCAGCTCGGTGGCGCCGGTGGCCACGGCGCGGATCAGGTTGCGCCGCGGGTCGACCGTCACGTCCACTTCGACCCCGGCGGGGTCCGCGCCCTGCTCGATCACCGCGGCCTCGGCAGCGGCGCGGGTGGCGAGGATGTCGGCGTTGGACGGGCTGGGCACGATCCGCTCCACCGACTCGCGTACCAGCGCCAGCGCCGCGCCGAGCGGGCTGATCACCTCGCTGTGCGCGGCGAGCTTCCAGTCGTGGCCGGTGTCCTGCCCGAGGAACGGCGTCACCGCGGCCGCTCCCCCGCCCCCGCCGACGAGCGTGATGTGCTCCAGGCGGTAGGCGCGCACCAGTTCGTCGACCACGGTCCGGACCGGTTTGATCGCCTGCCGCAGCACGGCGCGGGCGGCCTCCTCCACCGTCGTGCCGAGCGCCTGGGCGAGTGGCAGCAGCGCGAGCCGGGCGGACTCGGCGTCGCTGCGGGCGTAGGACCCGGACGGGACCGCGCCGAGGGCGTTGGCCGCGCAGGTCAGGGTCAGTGCGTAGCGGGCCCCGGACGGGGTCTCCAGCGCGACGTAGTCGGCGGGGTCGTCCGGGCGCGGCGCGACCGTGACCAGCTTGGCACCGGCCAGGGCCGAGGCCGGCGCGAAGCAGGCGTAGGACAGGCCGGCGATGTGGGCGCTGCGCGGCCCGACGTCGGTGATCGCCCGGCCGGAGAACCGGACCAGCGAGCCGCCGCCGATGCCGACCGTGCGCACGTCCAGCGCGGGCAGGTAGGTCTCCCGGCCGCCGAGGTGCGCGTGCCCGACCTGGACCCGGCCGCGGCGCACCACGCTGATGTCGGTGGAGGTGCCGCCGGTCTCCAGGAAGATCCCCTCGGACAGCTTCTCCCCCATCAACGCGCCCGCGACACCGGCGGCCGGCCCGGACAACGCGGTCAGCAGCGGCCGGCGGCGCATCTCGGGCAGCGACATCACGCCGCCGTCGCCGCGCATCACCATCAGCGGCGCGGTGATGCCGGCGCGGGTGACGCTGCGCTCGACCAGGTCGGCGGTGGTGATCATGCGCGGCATGATGCCCGCGTTGAGCACCGCGGTGCGGGCGCGCTTGGCCAGCCCGTACAGCCCGGTGATCTCGTGCGTGGCGGTGCCCGGCAGGCCGTTCTCGTGCACGGCTGCCATCACCAGCCGCTCGCCCTCGGGATCGTCCACGCTGAACGGTTCGACCGCCACGACCACCTCGGCGCCGTCCGCGCGCAGGCTCGCGATGGCCTCCTTCACCGCGACCGGATCGCCCGGATCCCGCACGGCGGCGAACCGGACGGGCAGTTTGCGGCCCTGCGCGAGCTCCAGCTTGCCCAGTGACCGCAGGCGTTTCGTGGCGAAGCCGTCGAAGCCGGAGCCGATCCCGGCGATGCCCACGGTCGCCACGTCGCCTTCGAGCAGCGCGTTGGTGGCCTGCGTGGTGCCGTGCGCCAGGAACGACACGTCGCCGGCCCCGATCCCGGCACCGGCCTGCAGTTTCTCCAGCGCCTCCAGGATTCCGGCGGCGACGCCGTCGGCGTGGTCGTGGCTGGTGGGAACCTTGACCTGGGCGAGAAGTTCGAACGAGCGCGCGTCCACGGCGACGGCGTCGGTGAACGTGCCACCGACGTCGATGCCGATCCGGACACCGGCCCGGCGGGGATGTTGCGTCATTGCCACACCTCCAGGTGTGAGGGGTCAGTAGCCGCGAACCTCGGGCCAGTGGCGTTCCACTCCGGACTGGTCGAGCAGCCGCGCGAACTCGTCGAAGAGCTTCTCGTCGTCGCGGACCTGGTGCGGTTCCACGCCGCGGCGCAGGGCGAAACCGGCCAGGTGCCCGGCGACCTCGCCGACGTTCCACTCCACCGGGTGCAGCCGGTAGCAGCCGTTGGTGATGTGCGTCGTGCCGATGTTCTTCGCGGCCGGCACCAGGTTGCGCACCCGCCGCGGCAGCAGCGCGCCGAGCGGGATCTCGAACGGCACGCTGGCGACGTCGACGTAGTTGTCGCCGGAGGTCGAGGGGTGCAGGTCGATGCGGTAGCTGCCGATGCCGACCGAGTCGGCGTGCCGCTTGTGGCCGTGCGGGCCGAGGACGTCCAGCGAGACGTCCTGCTCGGTGACCGTGGTGACCGCCTTGATCCGCCGGGATTCCCGCACGTAGGCGGACTTCGCGAGGCCGTCCACGGTGCCGGTGACATCGTGCCGCAGCTTCAGCCCGGGGAAGCCGGTGCCGCCGTCCGCACGTGGCGCCTCGGTCTGCAACCAGTACAGCACCGACAACGACAGCTGCTTGGCCTCGTGGTGGGCGCGGGCGACGTCCTCCGGGCCGGTGTGACCGTCGATCTCCAGCGCGGGCCGCAGCCAGTAGTCGTTGAGCGGCCAGTTGACCAGGGTGATGTCGGAGTCGAACGCGCCGGCGTCGTGCAGGCCACGGGCCAGGATCCGGCGGAAACCCCACAGCTCCTTGTCACCGGCGTCGGCGCTCTGGTCGGCGGTGATCGCGAGCGGGTCACCGTCCGGATTGGGCACGAAGGTGCGCTCGACCGGTTCCAGCGTGCGCGGGTCGGGCGCGAGGAACCCCAGCAGCGGGCCGGGCCAGAACTCCGGGGTGTAGGCGCGCCAGAAGTCGTACATCTCCGGCCGGTCGATCACGTGGTCCTGCCCGGCGTGGTGCGACAACGCGAAGCAGTACGTGATGCCCTGCAGGTTGGCCGGATCGGCGTGCTCGGGGGCGTGCGGCTCGCCGTGCTCGTCGCGCGACTCGGCGCCCACGGCGAACTCGGTGCCGGTCATCGGCAGCAGGTCGCCGTTCTCGGTGGCGTCCAGGACGTATCCGGCGCGCACGGTGGTGCGGGTGCCGTCGCGGCCTTCCAGGGTGACCGCGTCCACCCGGTCACCGGTCGTCTGGGCCGCCACCGGGCGGTGTTCGAGCAGGACGGTGACGCGCCCGGCCGCGCGGTGCGGGGCGAGCATGGCCTCCAGCACCGCCAGCGCGACCCGCGGCTCGTGGCACAGCTTGCTGACCCGGCCGGCGCCGGGGTTGAGGTCGGTCAGGCGCGCGGCCTCCGCTCGCAGCGGGTAGTGGCGCCGGTAGTAGTCGCGGATGCCCTCGCGCAGGCGGCGGTAGGTCGCGGTCGAGCCGAACCGCTCGATCCACGGGTTCTCGTCCGGCGGCACCGCCTGCGCGGTGAGCTGGCCGCCGAGCCAGTCGGTCTCCTCGGTGAGCACGACCCGGTGCCCGCCGCCCGCCGCGGCCAGCGCGGCGGCCACGCCGCCGAGTCCGCCGCCGACGACGAGGATTTCGGTGTCGAGTTCAGGCATGGTCCCTCTCCGGTGCGGGGCCGGCGGTCGTGCCGGCCACGGGCGGGCACCGCAGCAGCTGCTGCGGTGTGGTCTCGGTTTCGGTGATCAGGTCGACGAGCAGGCGCACCGCGCGCCGGCCCATCTCGCGGCGCGGGATGTCGAAGCCGCTGACCGGCTCGTCCCCCGGCGGGCGGCCGAGCACCGCGAGCGACAGGTCGTCCGGTGTGGACAGTCCCGCCGCGTCGAGCGCCCGGCGCACCGCGCTGTAGGCGGCGCCGGTGTCGGTTTCCTCCACGACGATCGCCGTGACGCCGTCGGCGAGCCAGCCGCGGACCGTGTCCGTGGTCAGGGCGGGCCCGTCGAGGCGGACGATCCGCGCGTCCGGCGCCGCCTGGCGGAGGCCGCGTTCACGGTCGGCCGAGGACGGCGCTTCGTCGGCTTCCCGCACGTACAGCAGGTTCCGGTGCCCCAGGCCGGCGAGCCGCGTGGCGACCTCGGCCGAGGCCGCCACGTAATCCGCGCCCACGTACGGGATGCGGCCGCCGAGCTCCTCCCGCCGTCCGATGTAGACGAGCGGGAAGCCGGAGTCGACCAGTTTCGCGATCGGCTCCTCGGGCACGTGCCGGCCGAAGAACAGGCAGCCGTCGGCGACGCGGGTGCGCCGGATCGCGGCCTCCCCGGACGCCTCCGCGCCGCTCAGCCCGGTGAACAGGATCAGGTCCTGGCCGAGCGCCGCGGCCTCTTCCTCGACCCCGACCAGGATCGGGTAGTAGGAGTCGGCCACCTCCATCGGAAACGTGGCGCGGAACGTGTAGAGGCCGAGCATGTTCGAGCGCGCCGACGCCAGCCGGGTCGCAACCGGGTGCGGCACGTACCCCAGGTTCTCGGCCACTTCGAGCACCCGGCGGCGCGTCGACTCGGCCATCCGGACCCCGGACCGGCCGCCGAGCACGACCGACACCGTGGCCTGCGAGACGCCGGCGATGCGGGCGATGTCGGCCTGCCGGGGCATGTCACGCCTGGACGGCACGGCAACCTCCTGCTGTTGCTAATGCGGATTAGGCGAGGCTCTGGCACGAGCAGAGCGGTGTCAAGGAACTTGTCCGAAACCGGACAGGACGGGACTAATACGTATTAGCACCTTGACTCCACTCGGACGGGTCACGGACAGTCCCGTGTCGTCAACGCCGACGAAAGGGAGTCACCGAATGACCGAGCTCTCCCGCCGGGCGACGCTGAAGGTCGCCGCCGGGCTGGGCCTGGCGGCCTTCGCCGTCCCCGCCCTCCCCGCGCAGGCCGCCCCCGCGGGCTTCCCCGACTACCGGTTCCTGCGCACCGCTTTCGACAAGAGCGCGCTGAAGTACAACCCGACCGGCGAGCTGATCTTCCCGTGCATCCGCGGCACCGTCGGCCGGGTGCGCAACGCGCTGGGCCGCTACTACCTGTACTACGCGCCGCACGACGCGCCCGGCGGAATCTGCCTCGCCTACGCCGACTCGCTGGAAGGGCCGTTCACCGAGTACCCGGCCAACCCGATCGTGTCCAACGTGTGGGCGCCGCACTACTCGGTCAGCCACGTCTCGTCGCCGCACGTGATGTGGCACGCGCCGACACAGGAGATGTGGCTGTACTTCCACGGCGAGAACACCACGACGCGTCTGGCCCGGTCGAGCGACGGCATCGACTTCACCTACGACAAGGTCGTGCTGTCGGCGTCGATGCTGCCTGCCGGCACCAGCGAGACGTCCTACGCGCGGGTGTTCGAGCACAGCCTGCCCGCCCTGGGCGCGAAGTACGTGATGGTCTTCATGATCAACAACCAGACCAACCGGCGCACGATCGGCTGGGGCTGGTCGGCCGACGGGCGGAACTGGGAGTTCGCGCAGGAGCCGCTGATCCGCCCCGAGGAGGTCGGCGCGCGCGACATCAGCGGTCCGTCGGTGGTGAAGCGCAACGGCAGCACCTACGTCGTGTACCACTGCAACATCGAGGCCGGCGGGTCGATGCTGATCACCGAGGTGGGCAACGGCTTCAGCCTGCGCCGGCACCTCGGCGTGTTCCACGCGCCGCTGCCCGGAGCCCCCGACAACGGCCGGTGCGCATCGGCGTCGTTCGGCACCGAAAACGGCGTGGAGTACATGTTCTACGAGGCCGGCGCGCGATTGGAGGGTTCGATCGCGATCGCGCGAGCGGTCTAGGCCGCCATCGCCTGGTGGGCGCGGCGCAGCTGGAGGGCGAACCAGAGGGCGCCGGCGCCGCGCAGTACCAGGGCGATTCCGAGCCAGATCGCGAGCGTGAGGATGGTCAGGTCGGGCCACACCAGAGCTACCACCCCGATCAGCAG
Source organism: Amycolatopsis thermoflava N1165 (assembly GCF_000473265.1). Lineage (NCBI taxonomy): Bacteria > Bacillati > Actinomycetota > Actinomycetes > Pseudonocardiales > Pseudonocardiaceae > Amycolatopsis > Amycolatopsis thermoflava. Next base: position 1,362,018 of record NZ_KI421511.1, on the reverse strand, counting down.
CGTCACCACGCCGAGGCCGAGCCACAGGCCCCACATCGGCAGGCGCCGCCGCCAGGCGAGTGACGCCGCGATCTGCCCGGCGCCCGCGACGACGAACCCGACGCCGACCACCACGGCGAGCGTGAGCAGGGTGATGCCCGGCCAGGCGAGCGCGATCACCCCGATCCCGATCCACACCACCCCGAGCAGGTAGGACGGCCACCGGGTGCGGTGCCGGTCCGCGGTGAGGATCTCGTCGAAGCCCTCGAACAGCAGGGCGATCGCGATGATCACGGCGAGCGTTCCCACCGCGACGGCCAGGTTCACCAGCAGCAGCACGCCCAGCACCGCGGTGGCGACTCCCAGCAGGGCGACCATCCACCACCGCCCGGTGACCCGCCGCAGTTCGCCGCCCGTCCCCTCGCCGAGCGTCACCCGGAACGCCCCGTAGGGCTGGTGCGCGGCCATGACGGTCCCCTTTCCGCAGCCGGAACAGCAACCGTAGGCCCGCGGCGCACACCCCGCCAGTCCGGTGGGATACCAACGGAATCCGGCTCGGTCCTTAGATCATTCGGCGGCTTGTGCAACCGTGCACCCCCTGATTGCGTCGTACCCCGGACGAGTCATGGGGGTGGCGCGTGTCGAATCCACTGGTGGCGCAGGCCCAGTCGCAGACGACGGGCGTGACGGGGATCGGCATCGCCGAGTCCGCGACCGACCTGGCCAACGGCATCAAGGACGGGTCCTGGGTCGAGGGCGGGCTGGGCGCGCTCGGCGTCGGCCTGGAAGTGCTGTCGATGGTGATCGACCCGCTCGGCACCCTCGCGCAGTACGGCGTGTCCTGGCTGATCGAGCACGTCCGGCCGCTCAAGGAAGCCCTCGACTGGCTGGCAGGCGACCCGCCGGTGATCCAGTCCTTCGCCGACACCTGGGCCAACGTCGCGACCGAGGTGAACACGATCGCGCAGGACCTGACCACCGAGGCGAACACCGGCACCGCCGGGTGGACGGGCGAGGGCGGCGACGCCTACCGCGCCAACGTCGCCGCCCAGACCGACGCGATCGCGGGCGCGGCCACCCTGGCCGACGGGATCTCCACCGGCGTCATGATCATGGGCCAGGTCGTGGCCATGGTGCGGGAGATCGTGCGCGACCTGGTCGCGGAACTGGTCGGCAAGCTGATCACGTGGGCGCTGGAAGCCGCGTGCACCCTGGGCTTCGCGACCCCGCTGATCGCCGCGCAGGCCACCACGGCGATCAGCAGCGCCATCACCCGCATTGCCGACCTGATCCGCAAACTGGTCAAGACCGTGGGGAACGCGGCGCCGCGGATCCGCCGGGTGATCGACAAACTGGGCGAGATCATCGACAAGCTCTCGGCGCTGGGCCGGAAGTTCGGGCGCCACGGCGACGGCCCGACCACCCCGTCGGCCGCGCGGAGCGGGGACGGGACCTCCACCCCGGACCTGGACGGCACACCGTCCACTCCGGACACCCCCGCGAGCCCCGACACACCGGGCACGCCGGGTTCGCTGCGCACGGCGGTGAGCAACGCCGGGAACAAGATCCGCGACCTGGCCGTCAGCGCGAAGGAGAAGATCGGCCGCGCGCTGGGCGACCCGGTGGACATGGTCAGCGGCGAGGTGCTGCTGACCCAGACCGACCTCGACCTCCCCGGGGTGTTCCCGCTGCGGCTGGAGCGCATCCACCTGTCGAACCACCGCTCGGGCCGGTGGTTCGGCCGGTCCTGGGCGTCCACACTGGACCAGCGGATCGAGGTCGACGCCGCCGGGGTGGTGTTCGCCGCCGCGGACGGGAAGCTGCTCGTGTACCCGCGGGCCGACGACGGCAGCCTCGCCACGGTGCCCTCGGCGGGGCCGCGGCACGTCCTGGCGGGCAGCCGGCGCGACGGGTACACGATCACCGACCCGGAAACCGGCCGGGTGCTCAGCTTCTCGGTGGTCGACCCGCGCTCGCCGGGGACCATGCCGGTCACCGGGATGTCCGACCGCAACGGCAACACCGTGGAGTTCCGGTACGACGAGACGGGCGCCCCGGTCGAGCTGCGGCACTCCGGCGGCTACCGGGTCGGTGTCACCACCGACTCCGGGCGGGTCGTCGCACTCACGATGCTCGGCGCCGGCGCGGGCGGCGCCGACGTCCCGGTGACGCGCTACGACCACGACGAGGACGGCAACCTGTCCGCGGTGGTCAACTCCTCCGGGCTGGCCATGCGCTTCGCCTACGACCGGCAGAGCCGGATGACCCGCTGGGAGGACCGGCGGGGAACCTGGTACGAGTTCACCTACGACGACGCCGGCCGCTGCGTGCGCGGCACCGGGGCCGACGGGATGCTGAACAGCACCTTCGCCTACGACAACGCGCACCGCGTCACCCGGCACACGAATTCGCTCGGCCACACGACGACCTTCCACTACGACGAGCGCGGACAGGTCGTCCGCCGCGTCGACCCCCTCGGCGGCACCACCACCAGCGAGTGGGACGACCGCGGGCGGCTGCTCGCCGAGACCGACCCGGCGGGCGCGACCACGCGGTACGTCACCGACGACGCCGGCGATCTGGTCGAGGTGGTCCAGCCCGGCGGAGGCCGCCTGCGCGCCGAGTACAACGCGCTGCACCAGCCGGTGGCCGTCACCGACGCCGCCGGCGCGGTCTGGCGCTGGACCTACGACGAGCGGGGCAACCCCCGCACCAGCACGAACCCCACCGGCGCCACCACCACCTACACGCACGACAGCCGCGGCCACCTGCTCGCCGTCACCGACGCGCTGGGGCACACCAAGCGGTTCGAGACCAACGCGGCCGGCCTCCCGGTCACCGTCACCGACGAGGTGGGCGCCACGACCCGGCACACCTACGACGGGTTCGGCCGGGTCGTCAGCACCACCGACCCGCTGGGCGGGGTGACGCGGTTCGGCTGGACCGTCGAAGGCCGGCCAGCGTGGCGGACCCTGCCCGACGGGTCGACCGAGCGGATGAGCTACGACGGCGAGGGCGACACGGTCGAGCACATCGACCTCACCGGCGCGGTGACGCGGATCGAGCACACGCACTTCGACCTGAAGTCGGCCGAAACGACCGCGGACGGCGCACGCGTGGAGATCCGCTACGACACCGAGCTGCGCCCCGTCGCGGTCGTGAACCAGCAGGGCCTCGAATGGCGCTACGAGTACGACGCGGCGGGCAACCTGGTCCGGGAGACCGACTTCAACGGCCGGGTCCTGACCTACCGGCACGACGCCGCCGGGCGCGTGGTGGAACGGGTCAACGCGGCGGGCGAGGCGATCCGCTACACCTACGACGCCAGGGGCGCGGTCGTCGAACAGGTTGCCGGCGGGGAGGTCACGACCTTCGAGCACGACCCGGCCGGGCGCATCGTGCGGGCCGTGAACTCCGCGGCCGAGGTGACCGTCTCCTACGACGCGGCGGGACGGGTGCTCGCGGAGACGTGCGACGGGCGGGTCGTGTCCTCGGCCTACGACGCGCTGGGCAGGCGGGTGCTCCGCACGACCCCGTCCGGCGGGCGGACCGCCTGGAGCTACGACCCGGCCGGCCGCCCCCGCGCGCTGGAGACCGCGGGCCGGGCGATCACGTTCGCCCACGACGCGGCGGGGCGGGAGACCGAGCGGCGGTTCGGCGCGGCGGCGCTCAGCCAGACCTGGACCGCCGGCCACCGCCCGCACACGCAGGTGGTCACCGCCACCGGCGGAGGCCGGGGGCCGCGGGTCACGCAGCGGCGCGCCTACACCTACCGCGCCGACGGCGGCATCACCGCGATCGTCGACCAGCTGGCCGGGCCACGCCAGTACTCGCTGGACGTGCTGGGCCGGGTCACCGAGGTGCGGGCCCCGGCCGGGACGGAGCGCTACTCCTACGACCCCGCGGGCAACATCACCTTCGCCACGTCCGCCGGGGCGGGCGAGGACGGGCCGCGCGCCTACCGTGGCACCCGGCTGGACCGGGCCGGCGGCCTGCACCTGGTCCACGACGCCGAGGGACGCGTCGTGCTGCGCAGGCGCCGCTCGCTGTCCGGGCGGGACCGGACGTGGCGCTACGAGTGGGACGCCGAAAGCAGGCTCGCCGCGGTCGTCACCCCGGACGGCGTCCGGTGGCGCTACTCCTACGACGCCTTCGGGCGGCGGGTCGCCAAGGAGCGCCTGGCCGCCGACGGCGAAGCCGTGGTCGAGCGCACCGTGTTCAGCTGGGACGGCACGCGCCTGGCCGAGCAGGTCACCTCCGGCGACGGCGGCGCCAGGGCGACGACGTGGGACTGGCACCCGGAGAGCTGGCGCCCGCTGACCCAGGTGGAGCGGACCTCCGCCGCGCACGCGCCCCAGGAGTGGGTGGACAGCCGCTTCTACGCCATCGTCACCGATCTGGTCGGCACGCCGACCGAGCTGGTCGACCCGGACGGGACGGTCGCGTGGCGCGCCACGACCGCGTTGTGGGGCGCCGCAGGCGATGACGGGGCGGCCACGCCACTGCGGTTCCCCGGGCAGTACCACGATCAGGAAACCGGCCTGCACTACAACCTGCACCGCTACTACGACCCGCTCACCGGCCGCTACCACAGCCCAGATCCGCTGCACCTGCTCGGCGGCCTCGGCATCCACTCCTATGTCCGCAACCCGCTGACCTGGCTGGACCCGCTCGGGCTGCACGGGTACGACGACTCGCACAAGACCATCGCCTTCACCGACCGCGTCAACACCCTCAGCGGCTGGGGCAGGCACGAGCCGCACTTCACCCGCCCCTCCTTCAACGACATGCGGCAGTTCCACCAGCAGATCGGCCACCCGCTGGTCGCCGAGCCGAACGGCCGGGACCTGGGCGTGTTCGGGCGCTACTTCGCGATGCACGCCGAGCGCCAGGCCGCCTACCTCGACCCGGACGCGCCGATCCGCGTGTCGTCCACGATGTGCGACGACTGCCAGGGGTTCTTCCTCGCCCTTGCGCAGCACCGCGGGATCCCCCAGCATGTCTCCGACCCGCACCACGATTTCACCTTCCACACCAACGGGACGATGAGTGCCACACCTCGACACTGACACCCTGGCCCGGCTCGCCGGCACGCTGCCGCCCGACGGCGCACTGCCCTACGCCGACCGGCGCGCCATCCACGCCGAACTGGGCGACGACGCGCTGTCCAGGCTGGAACTGCTGTGCGCGCAACGGGTCCGGCCGGTCTGGGACGCCGCCTTCCCCGGCGACGACGAGCCGATGCGCCTGCTCGCCGCCGCGCAGGCCGGCCCCGCCGCCGCGGGCCTGAAGCAGGCCGTCCGGGACGCGCACACGCATCTGGACAACCTTTCGCTGCGCGGCGGCACCGCGGTGTCCGCCGGGCTCGCGTACTGGGCCGTGGCGCGCAACCTGGTGTTCGGCAGACCCGAGGAACCCGGCGACGTCGACGGCGAGATGGACCTCGACCCCGACGACTGGTCGCCCTGCTTCTACGCGGCCAACGCGGCGGCGAACGGTCCTACGTGGCTGGACGGCAGCGACCCCGCCGCCCGGCGCGAGTTCTGGCGCTGGTACCTGCTCGAAGCCGTGCCCGCGGCCGCGGGGTCCTGACCCACGTCCGGTGACCGTCCGCACCGGCGGCTCCTCCGTCGGAGGCGGGTGGATCACCGGACCAGTGCCCCGCGGCTCCCCCGTCGTCACCGCAGCGGGCACGACCGGCGGCCCGAAGGGAGGAGATTAGTCCCTCCGCCACCCGGGTAACTCCTGCGCCGTGGACACGGCAGGCAAGATCACCAAGGCCCGCGAACCCGACCGACCGACCCGCCCGCGCCGGCGACCCAGGACCGTGAGAGCGTTGACCTGCCTGGGAATCCTGCTCTCCTCGGCGCTGCTCCCGGGTGCCGTGGCGCAGGCCGCGCCCGCCCCGCGGGTGCTGCTCGACGCGGACTTCCCGGACCCCGACGTGCTCAAGATCGGCACCGACTACCACGCGTTCGCCACCAGCGCCCCGTCCGGCCGGATCCCCGTCGCCGTCGCCAAGGACGCGGACGGGCCGTGGCGGGTCACCGGCGACGCGCTGACCGCCGATCCGTCCTGGGTGGACCCCAAGGGTGGCTACTGGGCGCCCGACGTGACCCGCCGCGCGGACGGCACCTTCCTCATGTACTACGCGGCGGTGTCCAAAACGGACCGGCACCGCTGCATCGGCACCGCCGTCGCGAACTCCGTGGCAGGCCCCTACCAGCCGGCCGGGGACGCGCCGCTGATCTGCGACCCAGGCGACAAGGGCGACATCGACCCGCAGACCTTCCAGACCCGTGACGGCACCCGCTACCTGCTCTACAAGGGCGAGCACCCCGGCGGCGGCGCGGCGGCGATCTTCGTGCAGAAGATGACCCAGGACGGCACCGCGCCCGCCGGCCCGCGCACCGAGATCCTGCGCGCGGACCGTCCCGAGGAGAAGGGCATCGTCGAAGCGCCGGTGATCACCCAGCGCGGCGGCCAGTACGTGCTGTTCTACTCCGCCGACGACTACCGCAACGCCGGCTACCAGACCCGCTACGCCACGGCGTCGTCGCTGACCGGCCCCTACACCAAGGCCGACCAGCCGCTGCTGACCACGGACTCGATCGGCCACGCCGCGGAAGGACCGGGCGGGGCGGACGTCGTCGGCGGGCGGATCTACTTCCACGGCTGGCTGGGCGGCCAGCGTGCCGCACGCGGCCTGTTCGGCATGAACCTGGAGTTCGTCAAGGGCGTGCCGCAGGTGTCCTAACCGGACTCCCCGGCGAACCGCGCCTCCAGATCGGACACCTCGGGCAGCCCGATGAGGTCGGTGAACTCGCCGAACGACGGCAGTCCGGGCAGCGCGGCCGCGGGCGTCCCGTCCCGGCGCACGGCGTCCAGCAGGGCGCGGACGCCCGCGGTCGCGGCGAGCAGCGTGCCGATCGGGTAGAGCACGAGCGAGAAGCCCAGCTCGCGGATCCGCTCCAGGGACAGCGGCGGGGTGCGGCCGCCCTCGGCCCAGTTGAACACCAGCGGGGCGACCCCGGACAGCTCCCGCGCGACGGTGGCGATGTCCTCCTCGCTGGTCGGGGCCTCCACGAAGAGCAGGTCGGCGCCGGCTTCGGCGTAGGCGCGGGCGCGGTCGACCGCGTCGGCGAGCCCGTGCACGGCGGCGGCGTCGGTGCGCGCGATCAGCACGAAGTCCGGATCCCGGCGAGCCGCGGCGGCCGCCTGGAGCTTGCCGGCCATCTCCTCGCGCGGGATGACCGCCTTGCCGCTCAGGTGCCCGCACTTCTTCGGGCTGACCTGGTCCTCCAGGTGGATGCCCGCCACCCCGGCCTGCTCGTAGGCCTGTACGGTGCGGACCACGTTGAGGGCGTTGCCGTATCCGGTGTCGGCGTCGGCGATCACCGGCACGTCGACGGCCGACACGATGCGCCGCGCGTTGTCGATCATCTCCGTGCCGGTCAGCAGGCCGACGTCGGGCCGCCCGATCAGCGAGGCGGTGGTGCCGAACCCGGTCATGTAGACCACGTCGAACCCGGCCTGCTCGACCAGCCGCGCCGTGAGCGCGTCGTAGGCGCCGGGCGCCACCAGCGGCCCCGGCGCCGCCAGCAGCTCCCGCAACCGCTTCCTCGGCGCGGGCCCGCGGCCCAGCAGGTCTCCCACCACGTCCTCCTCGTGCTCGGTCGGCCCGGCGTCCGTCACCTACGCTAGTCCGCAGGGCGGCAGGCTCACCGAGTGGACAACGGCGCAACGCTCGTGCAACGTTTTACCTGTCCGGGTTGTCGAGTGAGGGGTGGCTGGATGCGGACCGTGACGGGCCCGGCGGACCGGATCGTCGTGGTGGGGGCGGGGCTGTCCGGGCTGGCGGCGGCGCTGCACCTGGCCGGGCGGGGACGGCAGGTGACCGTCGTCGAGCGCGACCCGGTGCCCGGCGGCCGGGCCGGGCGCCTGGACCTGGACGGCTACCGCGTGGACACCGGGCCCACCGTGCTGACCATGCCCGATCTGGTCGACGAGACCCTCGCCGCGGTCGGCGACAGCCTGGCGAACCGGCTCGACCTCGTCCCGGTCACCCCCGCCTACCGCGCCCGCTTCGCCGACGGCAGCAGCCTCGACGTGCACAGCGACCCCGAGGCGATGACCGAGGCGGTGCGCGCGTTCGCCGGACCCTCCGAAGCGGACGGCTACCGCCGGCTGCGCGAGTGGCTCACCCGGCTGTACCGGACCGAGTTCGACCGGTTCATCGGCGCCAACTTCGACTCCCCGCTCGCCCTGGTCACCCCGCACCTGGCCCGGCTGGTCGCGATGGGCGCCTTCGGGCCGCTGGACCGCAAGATCGGCCGCTTCCTCCGCGACGAGCGGCTGCGCCGGGTGTTCTCGTTCCAATCCCTCTACGCCGGGCAGTCGCCCCAGCACGCGCTGGCCGTGTACGCGGTGATCGCCTACATGGACACCGTGGCCGGGGTGTTCTTCCCGCGCGGCGGCATGCGCGCGCTGCCCGACGCCCTGGCCGCGGCGGCCGCGGACGCCGGGGTGGAGTTCCGCTACGGCACCGAGGTCACGGCGCTGCGGCGGTCCGGCTCGCGGGTGACCGCGGTGGAGACCACCGGCGGCAGCCTGCCCGCCGACGCCGTCGTGCTCACCACCGAGCTGCCCGCGGCCTACGAGCTGCTCGGCCGGAGCCCGCGCCGGCCGGTGCCGCTGCGGCCCGCGCCGTCCGCGGTCGTCGTGCACCTCGGCACGCGGCAGCGGTGCGACACGGCGCACCACACCATCCTGTTCGGCGCGGCGTGGCGGCGGACGTTCCACGAGCTGATCCACGAAGGACGGCTGATGAGCGATCCCTCCCTGCTGGTGACCCGGCCGACGGCCACCGACCCCGCGCTCGCGCCGGACGGCCGCGACCTGCTCTACGTGCTGGCGCCCGCGCCGAACCTGCGGCGCGGCCCGGTGGACTGGGACCGCGTCGGGGACGCCTACGCCGACGAGGTCCTCGGCCACGTCGCCGAGCGGCTGCTGCCCGGGCTCGGCGACGGCATCGAGGCCAGGCACGTCGTCACCCCGGCCGACTGGGCGCGGCAGGGCATGCTGGCCGGCACCCCGTTCGCGCTGGCGCACACCGTCGCGCAGACCGGCCCGTTCCGGCCGCGCAACCTGGTGCGCGGCACCGACAACGTCGTGCTCGCCGGCGGCAGCACCGCGCCCGGGGTGGGCGTGCCGACGGCACTGGTGTCCGGGCGTCTCGCCGCCGACCGGATCACCGGCGCCCGCGTGACCCGTCCACTGGTGGCGGCGCGATGACCGGGGCCCTGGACGCCGCCGGGATCACCGAACCACGCCTGCGCGAGGCCTACGTCCGCTGCCGCCGCCTCAACGCCGAACACGGCCGCACCTACTACCTCGCGACGCGCCTGCTGACCAAGGCGCAGCGCCCGGCCGTGCACGCGCTCTACGGGTTCGCCCGCTTCGCCGACGACATCGTCGACTCCGCTCCCCCCGGCAGCGATCCGGCCCGACGGCTGGAAGCGCTTTCCGCGGAGCTGTTCGCCGGGCTGGACAGCGGCCGCAGCGACGACCCGGTCCTCGCGGCCGTGGTGGACACCGCGGGCCGCTACGGGATCCGCCGCGACCTGTTCGCCGCGTTCCTCGACTCGATGCGGATGGACCTCACCGTCACCAGCTACGCCGACCGCGCCGCCCTGGACCGCTACGTGCACGGCTCGGCGGAGGTGATCGGCCTGCAGATGCTGCCCGTGCTGGGCACGGTCGGCGAGCAGGCGGAGGCCGCGCCCTACGCGGCGGCGCTGGGCAAGGCCTTCCAGCTGACCAACTTCCTGCGCGACGTCGCCGAGGACCTCGACCGCGGCCGCGTCTACCTGCCCGCCGACGAGCTCGCCGCGTTCGGCGTCGACCGCGACCTGCTGCTGTGGTGCCATCGGCACGGCCGCACCGACCCCAGGGTGCGCGAGGCGCTGGCCGCCCAGCACGCCACCACCCGCGAGATCTACGCCTACGCGCGCGCCGGCATCGACCGGCTGCACCCGGTGTCCCGGCCGTGCATCGCGACCGCTCTGGTGCTGTACTCGGAGATCCTGGACCGGATCGAGGCGGCCGAGTTCGCGGTGTTCGCCCACCGGGCCCGGGTCGGCCGCGCCCGCCGGGTGCGGCTGGCGCTGTCCGGGCTGGCGCGGGCGATCTGGGCGCGGCGCGGCCGGCGCGCGGCGGACCTGACCGCGGCCGCGACGGAGAGGTGGGCGTGAATGGACCACTACCAGTACCTGCTCGTCCTGGCGGGGTGCCTGGCGATCACCCTGCCGCTGGAGTTCCTGGGCGCGCGCGTCTACCGGCGCCCGGTCGCGCTGGCGCGCGCGGTGCTGCCGGTCGCGCTGGTGTTCCTCGTGTGGGACGCGATCGCGATCGCCGCCGGAGTCTGGTGGTACAACCCCGAATACGTCACCGGGGTGCGGCTGCCGTTCGCCGTCCCGCTGGAGGAGCTGCTGTTCTTCCTGGTCATCCCGGTGTGCGGGGTGCTGACCTACGGGTGCGTGCAGGCGATGCTCGGCCGCCTGCGCGAGCTGCGGAAGGTGCGCCGGTGAACGGGCTGGGGTACACGCTGCCCGCGGTGCTCGCGGTGATCGCCGTGTGCGCGTGGGAGCTGGCCTGCCTGCGCACCGGGTTGTTCCGCAAGCCCGCGTACTGGATCTCGATGGCCATCGTGGTCGGCTTCCAGATCCCGGTGGACGGCTGGCTCACCAAGCTGAGCGCGCCGATCGTGCTGTACGCGCCCGAGCACACCAGCGGGCTGCGCTTCCCGTGGGACATCCCGGTCGAGGACTTCCTGTTCGGGTTCGCGCTGGTCACCGCCGTGCTGCTGCTGTGGGAACGGCGCACCGCCAAGGAGGAGGCATGACCGTGGACCGCACCGGCCTGGCCCGCCACGAGGTGCCCGGCGCGTTCGACACCGGCGCCGCCGCCTACGACCGGCTGGTCGGCGCCAACCCGGGCTACCACGAGCACCTGCGCCTGTCGGCCCGCCGGATGCGGCTGCCCGGCGGCGGCCGGGGCCTGCGCCTGCTCGACGCGGGCTGCGGCACCGGCGCCTCCACCGCGGCGTTGCTGGCGGCCGCGCCGCACGCCGAGATCGTCGCCTTCGACGCCTCCGCCGAGATGCTCGCCCAGGCGCGGCGGAAGTGCTGGCCCCCGACCGTCCACTTCGTCCACAGCCCGGTCGAGGAGCTGGCCGCGTCCGGGATTTCCGGGCCGTTCGACGGGATCTTCGCCGCGTACCTGATCCGCAACCTCGCCGATCCGGACGGGCAGCTGCGCGCGTTGCGGGCCCTGCTGAAGCCGGGCGGCACGTTCGCGGCGCACGAGTACTCGGTGCGCGACTCGCTCGCCGCCCGCCTGGTGTGGCACGCGGTGTGCTGGAGCATCATCATCCCGGCCGGCCGGGTGGCGACCGGCGACGCGACGCTCTACCGGCACCTGTGGCGCAGCGTCCTCGCCTTCGACGGCGTCGCGCGGTTCCGGCAACGGCTCGCAGGCGCGGGGTTCACCGCCGTGCACAGCGAAACGATGACCGGCTGGCAGCGCGGCGTCGTGCACACGTTCCTGGCCACCAACCCCGAGGAGCCCGCGTGACCGACCGCCGCGCCGTCCGGCACCGTGCCCCCGCCGGCGCGGCGGACGCCCGCACGCTGCCGCACCGGCCGGAGGTCGTGGTGGTGGGCGGCGGGATCGCCGGGCTCACGGCGGCCACCGGGCTGGCCGAACGCGGCGTCGCCGTCACGGTCGTCGAGCGGGAGGACGAGCTCGGCGGGCGCGTGTCGGCGTGGACCGACCGGCTCGCCGACGGCAGCACCGTGTCGATGAGCCGCGGCTTCCACGCGTTCTTCCGGCAGTACTACAACCTGCGCGCGCTGCTGCGCCGCGCCGACCCGGGCCTGTCGCGGCTGCGCCCGGTCGCCGACTACCCGCTCGTCGACGGCGAAGGCCGCCGCGACACCTTCCGCGGCCTGCCGAGCACGCCGCCGTGGAACGCGCTCGCCTTCGCGCTGCGCAGCCCCACCTTCCGCGTCCGGGACCTGCTGCGGCTCAACGCCCGTGCCGCCGCGCCGCTGGCCGCGGTGTCGGTGCCGGGCACCTACGACCGGCTCGACGACGTGGACGCGGCGACGTTCCTGGAGCGCATCAACTTCCCGCCGGCCGCCCGGCACCTGGCGTTCGAGGTGTTCTCCCGCAGCTTCTTCGCGCCGCCGTCGGAGATGTCGGCCGCGGAGCTGGCGACGATGTTCCACCTGTACTTCCTCGGCTCTTCCGAGGGGCTCGTGTTCGACGTGCCGGACTCGGCCTACGACACCGCGCTGTGGGAGCCGCTGCGGGCGTACCTGGCGGGTCTGGGCGTGCGGTTCCGCACCGGCACCGAGGCCGGATCCGTGGCGCGCGACGGCTCGCGCTGGGCCGTCGACGGTCTCGCCGCCGACGGTGTGGTGCTCGCCGCGGACGTGTCCGGGCTGCGGTCGATCGTGTCGGCGTCGCCGGATCTCGCCGACGAGGACTGGCGGTCGCGGGTGCTCGGGCTGCGGATCGCGCCGCCGTTCCTGGTGCACCGGCTGTGGCTGGACCGCCCGGTGGCGCCGGACCGGCCCGCGTTCCTCGCCACCGGCGGGCTCGATCCGCTGGACAACATCAGCGTGCTGGACCGGTACGAGCGGGAGGCCGCGACCTGGGCCGCCGAGCACGGCGGGTCCGTCGTCGAGCTGCACGCCTACGCCTGCGCCGACGAGGTCACCGTGCTGCGCAAGCAGCTGGTCGGCCGGCTGCACCAGCTGTACCCGGAGACCGCGGGCGCGCGGATCGTCGGCGAGCTGGTGCAGTGGCGGCGGGACTGCCCGCTGTTCGGCGTCGGCGACTTCGCCCGCCGCCCCCACGTCCGCACCCCGTTCGACGGGGTCGTGCTGGCCGGGGACGGGATCCGCATCGATCTTCCGGTCGCGTTGATGGAACGCGCGGCCGCGACCGGCTGGCACGCCGCGAACTGCCTGCTCGCGCGGTGGGGGCTGGCCGGGCACGAACTGACCACCGTGCCGGTCCGCGGGCGGTTCGCGCCGCTGCGGGCCCTGGCCGCGTTAGGAGGGTGAGATGTCACCGCGCTGGCCCCGGAACTGGCCGCTGCAACCGATCCCGCGCACGCCGTGGGCGCGTCAGGAGCCCACGTACCGGGACGCGAAGCCGTCGCTGATCGAGGCGGCGCTGAAGCGGGCCGAGGCGCGGCCGTCGGGGAACTGGTACGTGTTCGCGGCGAGCCGGGACGTGCGCGGCGACCGGCCCTACGGGTTCTCCGTGGCCGGGACCGAGCTGGTCGCGTGGCGGGACCGGGCCGGGAAGCTGCTGGTCGGGCCCGGGGCGTGCCCGCACCTGGGCGCGCCGATGGCGCTGGGCTCCGTCGACGACGGCGGCCTGCGCTGCCGGTGGCACGGCTTGCGGCTGGACGAGCGGTCGTGCCGTCCGGCGTTCGACGACGGGGTGCTGGCGTGGGTGCGGCTGGACCACGCCGGCGGCGAGGAGCCGTTGCCCGCGCCGGTCGTTCCCGCTCGTCCTGATGGTGGGGTGGACTCGGTGGCGCGCCTGGAGGGCGTGTGCGAGCCGCGGGACGTGATCGCCAACCGGCTCGACCCGTGGCACGGCTCGTGGTTCCACCCGTACTCGTTCACGCGCCTGAAGGTGCTGTCCGCGCCGGCCGAGGTCGACGTGGCCGAGGCGGACGACCGGTTCCTGGTCTCGGTGACCTTCCGCGTCACCCCGACGCTCGGCGTGCCGGTCCAGGCGGAGTTCACCTGCCCCGGGCCGCGGACGATCGTCATGCGCATCACCGACGGCGAGGGCGTCGGCAGTGTGGTCGAAACGCACGCCACACCGCTGGGCCCGGGCCGCGACGGCCGCCCCCGCACCGCGGTGATCGAGGCCGTGGTGGCGGCGTCGTCCCGGCCCGGCTTCCGCCTCGCGCGCACCGCCGCGCCCGCGCTGCGCCCACTGATGCGCCACGCGGCGGCCCGCTTGTGGAAGGACGACCTCGCCTACGCCGAGCGGCGCTACCAGCTACGCAGCGAGGGCTAACCCTCGCCCGACACCCGGGCGCGACCCCGGCGCAGGTGGCCTTGGCAACTGCCCCCTGCTCGAGCAACCTGGCGTGCGCCGCACGCACGATCACGACCGCGCCTCCCCCGCCGCCACCCGCCCGGCTGCCTCCGGCTGCGGCCCCGGCATCCGCGCCACCTGCGGGCGGCATTCGGACGGTCCCCCGTGCACCACCATCGCCCGCACCACCCCCATTTCGCCGCTTCCGGCAGCGACCGCAGCAGCCAAACCACCTACCCCTCACCGCAATCACGACCCCGCCGCCACCCAACCAGCTGCCGCCGGCAGCCGCCCAGCGGCCCGGCCCACCAGGCGGCAGTCGGACGGTCCGCCGTGGTCCACCGCCCCAACCCCCACCTCGCCGCCTCCGGCAGCGACCGCAGCAGCCAAACCACCTACCCCCCAACCGCAATCACGACCCCACCGCCACCCAACCACCCGCCGACAGCCGCCCCAGCAGCCCGGCCCACCTGCGGGCGGCAGTCGGACGGTCCGCCGTGGTCCACCGCCCCAACCTCCACCTCGCCGCCTCCGGCAAAAGCCAACCCCCGCAATCAAGCCCCCGCCTCCACCGCCGCCACCCGCAGGGCCTCCGCCACCCGCCCGGCTGCCTCCGGCTGCGGCCCCGGCATCCGGGCCAGCTGCAGGCGGCGCTGTTCCGACGGTCCGCCGCGCACCGGCAGCACCCGCACGCCCGCCGGCGCCACCGGGGCGAGTGAGGCGGGCGCCGTCGTGATGCCGCATCCCGCCGCGACCAGCTGCAGCTTCGCCAGCCAGTCGCGCGCGGTGTGGGCGATTTCGGGGCGCTCGTCCAGCCCCGGCCAGACCCCCATCACCCGATCGTCGCCCGTGCCCGCGATCCATCGCTGCCCGTGCAGGTCCGCGATGTCCACGAACTCCCCGCGCGCCAGCGGGTGCGCCGCGGGCACGGCGACGCACAGGCCGCGCTCGACGAGCGTCCGCACCACCAGCGCCGGGGTTTCGCTGTCCGGCGGGCGGAACGGCGGCGCGGCCGCGATCACCGCGAGGTCCAGCGTCCCGGCGCGCAGCGCCCGCACCAGCGCCGGTGTGCTGCCCTCCCTGGTCACCACGCTGATCGCCGGGTGCGTCTCCCGCAACGCGGCCAGCGCCCGCGGCACCAGTCCGGCCCCGGCGCTGGCGAACCACCCCAGCCGCACCACGGCGTGCTCGTCCGGCAGTCCGGCCAGCTCGCGTGCGGTGGCGTCGATCTGGTCGATGACGCTCGCCGCGCGGCGCACCACCACCCGCCCGGCCGGGGTGAGCCGCACGCCGTCGTGGCGGCGCTCCAGCAGCGGCGCCCCCGCGGCGCGTTCGAGTGCCGCGATCTGCCGGGACACCGCGGACTGGGTGTAGCCGAGCGCGGTCGCCGCGGCGGTGAGCGTCCCCCGCTCGGCCACCTCGCGGAAGACCCGCAGCGCGGTGAGCGAAGCATCGGTGAAGGCCATGACGAACAGGAATACCCGTAGTGAGTTTCTTTCGCTACCCGGATGGTCGCGGCGAGCCTAGCGTCGGGCCCATGAGCAGAGTCGCGGTAGTCACCGGAGCCACCCAGGGGCTCGGCCTCGCACTGGCCGAAGGCCTCGCCCAGCGTCTGTCCACAGCGGACACCGTGTACCTGACCGGTCGCGACGCCGACCGGGGCCGGCAGGCCGTGGACGCCATGCCGGCCGGCGGCGCACACGTCCGCGGCGAGATCTTCGATGTGGGCGAGCCGGATTCCGCCGCCCGCTTCGCCGGCCTGGTGCGGGAACGCCACGGCGGGGTCGACATCGTGTTCGGCAACGCCGTCATGCGCGTCGGGCCCGACGACGACCCGCGCGCGATCATCCGCCCCTACACCGAGGTGAACAACTTCGGCACGACGCGGCTGCTGCGGGCGTTCGCGCCGCTGGTGCGCGACCACGGCAGCCTCATCGTGGTCGCCAGTTCGCTGGGCACGCTGCACCACCTCGCCCCGGTGCTGCACCGCCGTTTCGACGGCCTGACCACGCTCGACGAGGTGGACGAGCAGGTCGCCGCGTGGCGGGACGCGGTCGAGGACGGCAGCGCCCGAGCCGGCGCGTGGCCGGGTTTCGTGAACATCCCGTCCAAGATCGCGCAGGTCGCGGCCGTGCGTGCCCTCGCCACACAACGCCGGGACACCGATCTCGCACGGGGGATCCTGCTGGCCGCGGTGTGCCCGGGGATGATCAACACCCCGACCTCCGCGCTGTGGTGGGACGTGCGCGACGCCCCGTCGCCCGCCCAGGCCGCGACGGCCCTGCTGGACCTCGTGCTGGAACCGGTGAAGCCCGAGCACTACGGCGAACTCGTGCGGTTCGGGCAGGTGGTGCCGTTCAAGCCGGAAAGTGTCGGTGGGCATCCCTAGAGTGCCCCGCATGAACGAGCACGTGCCGCTGGGCGGCTGACCACGGCCACGGCCCGGGACCGCGACGGGCGTGGCGAGCAGTACGCCGTCGCGTTCGCCGCGCCGGACGCGCAATGGCCGCAGGCGATGCTCGAAATCGCCTGGGCCCACCACTTCGCGCGGTTCTGGCGCTTCGACCAGACCAGCAGGCGGGACCGCGAGATCGAGTTCCGCCTCCTGCCTGACCGGCGGTTGTCCTGCCTGCGCTCCACCGCCTGGCACTACGCCGACCCGGACCAGGCCGAGTTCGACGACCGGCACGTCCACCACAGCACGTCCTCCTTCCGCCCGGACGGCACGGTCCGCACCACCACCCGCATCCCCGGCGGCAGCACGAGCGAGACCATCGAGCGGAAACCGGCCGACGGCCTGCACATACCCGCTCCCCCGTTCGGCGAGTGGGCGGACTTCCTCGGCCGGCCGGGACACGCGAGCACCACGGCCCGGACGAACCGGCCGACCCGCCGTGGCGTCCCGCGGTCCCGCCCCGGCCGCGCCACGCGGACCTGCTCTTCCGGCCAGGACGCTGGTCGCTGCCGGACCGGGAGGTCGAGACCGAAGTACGCCGCGCCGGCACCGTCCGGCTGACCAGCGGCCGGGTGGTCGCCGCGGACCCGGGGTGGCTGGACGGCCGGGTCGAACCGTGCACCGCCACCGTCGCGCCGGGCGAGTACCCCGTGGACCTGGCGGTGGTGCGGTTCGCCGGCGATCCCGGCCACGAGCGCGTGGCCGCGGCCCGGCCGGCCGTCTCCGCGGAGCCCGTCGTGTCGTCGGAACCGGCGCTCGAACCGGGGCAGGATCCGCTGCTGCTCGGGGACGGGCGGTTCTACGGGTTCAGTGTGGACGCCGGCCTGGGGTGCTTCGTCGACGCCGACGCCCTTGGCGCGATGGAGGGCATCCTCCGGGAGTCGGTCAAGGACACCTTCGCCGGGCTCAGCGGCGGCTCGGCGGCGCAGGTGGCCGATCCGGCGTCGGGCGCCACGCTCGTCGGGTTCCCCAGCGGCTGGGGCGACGGCTCGTACCCGACCTGGATCGGCCGCACCGCCGGGGGCGCGATCGCCTGCTTCGTCGCGGACTTCCTCGTCCTGCGCGACGCGGAACCGGCCCCGGCGGCCGCCGTTCAGTAGCGGTAGGCGGTCGCCTTGCCGGTGGCGAAGGAGAACACGATGTAGCCGCCCTGGAAGTCGCTCCGCCGTCCGCCCGCGACGCCGTACTCGTCGCTCGTCGGGTAGCCCAGCCAGGACGTCTCCCAGCCCAGCGAGGCCCAGTGCGAGCGGATCACGCCGTAGATCGCGTGCGCGCCGGTGCCGGGCGACCAGTAGACGGATCCGCCGCCGCTGCCGTTGAAGTGGTTGTACCGCCCCACTCCGTCGGGGGTCACCAGCTCGTTCGTCGTCGGGTAGCCGAGCGGGCCCGCTTCCCAGCCGAGCGCGCTCCACCGCGCCCGGATGGCGCCGTAGATCGCGCGGGCGCCGGTCCCCGGCGTCCAGTAGATCGAGCCGCCGCCGCTGCCGTTGAAGTGGTTGTACCGGCCCACTCCGTCCGGCGTGGCCCGCTCGTCGGTCGTCGGGTAGGCCAGCGGGCTGGTTTCCCACCCCAGCGCCGACCAGGTGTCGCGGATCGCGCCCTGGACCGCCTGCGCGCCGGTGTCCGCCGTCCAGTAGACCGACGAGTTCCCGGTGAAGTGGTTGTAGCGGCCCACGCCGTCGGGCGTCACCTTCTGGTCCGTGCGCGGATATCCGAGCCCGGTCTCCCAGCCGCGCGCGGCCCACTTGTCGCGGATCGGCCCGTGGATGCCGTGGGCGCCGGTGTCCGGGGTGAAGTAGATCGAGGCGTTCTCGCTGAAATGGTTGTACCGGCCCACCCCGTCGGGCGTGCCGCGCTCGTCCGTCGTCGGGTAGCCGAACAGCGACGGCCCGCCCAGCGCGGTGAACGTGCCGTGGATCGCGCCGCGCACCCAGTACGCACCCAGGTCCGAGCGCCACGCGATCGTCGAACCGCCGGCGCCGAAGGTCGTCGCCCGGCCGCCGCCCGGCCAGTCCGCCTCGACCGCGTACACCGGGCCCGCCGCGGCCGTGCCGACCGCGACCCACTTCTGGTGCACCGGGCTGGACCGCCAGTCCCCGGCCAGCTCCGTGGCGCGCGTGCGCAGCGCGGGCAGCTGGGCGTATCCGGCGTCGCCGGGGCACTCGGTGGCGCCGACGTCCCGGTGCCCGAACACGGTGGGCAGCGTCACCTCGGTGCCTGCCGGGTACTTGGACGTGCCGCCGCCCCGGCTGACCAGCGTCGTCGACCCGGACGGGTCGGTGTAGCCGTTGCCCAGCTTCCACGCGGTCAGGCGCGCCACCGCGTCCAGCGTCGCCTCGGTCGGTGCGACCGTGGTGTACGTGCCGAGCATCGAGATACCGAAGGTGGAGGTGTTGAACCCGCCCGCGTGCGCGCCGATCGTGGGCAGGTTCAGCCCGCCCGCGCGGCCCTCGAACACGGTGCCGCACTTGTCCACCAGGGCGTTGTAGCCGATGTCGCCCCAGCCGTTGGTGACCGCGTGGTAGTAGTAGATGCCGCGCACCAGCTCCGCCGACTGGTCGCAGGTGTAGTCGTTGCTGTTGTCGGTGTGGTGCAGCGTCACCGCCTTGACGGTGGGCGCGTACTCCGGGGTCCAGGTCATCAGCGATTCGTCGGCGCCCCACTGCGCCCTGGTCACGACGGCCGGCATCGACGGCACGCCCGTGGCCTGCGCGACCATCGCGTCCGCCGGGGACGTCCCCGGGTCGACCAGCACGGCGGACAGCTCGGCGGTCACCGGGGCGCCGCCGCGTTCGGCGCGCACCTGCAGCCGGTCCGCCGGACCGGTCCAGATCGGCTCGGTGGTGGACGGCGCCGGTGCGCCGTCACGGCCGGAGTCCTGCCGGTCGACCGCGCGCCAGTCGCTCCACCCGCCCGCCGCGGACCGCCACCGCACCGACACCGTGTCCGGCGCCGCGCCCCGCCAGGTGAGCCCGGCCAGCGAAAACTCCTCCTGCGCAGGCACTTCCCGCGCGCCCGGCGCCACCTCGGGCGCGTTCGCGAGCGCGACCGTCGACGCCTCCGGCGCGACCGGCCGGGCCGCGGGCTGCGCGGCGGCAGGCGCGGACAGCACGGCGACAGCCGCTGTCAGCACGCACAACAGGGATCCCCAGTGACGAGGGCGCACGCGAACTCCTTGGTGCAGGCCATCAACACAAACGCGAGGAGCCTACGCGACGAAACGGATCACCGGGACACAAAGATCGACGAATCTTTCACACCGGATCGCGCTGATCACGGTTGGGAAATCTCCGGCGTTTGTCCATAGTGGACCATTCCAGCCGGCCCGGGCGTCCCGCTCGCGACTCCCCCGCCCTGACCGGGCTGCAGCCTGCCTGGGGACGCGGTGAGTGGTATGAACAATCACCCGAAGGGGCGGGAATCATTTCCGGGCTCCCGTTCCCGCAATTTCCCTACCCGCGCCCACCTGCGGAAACCGTCGCGTCCAGGCTAGCCTCACCTAATTCCGCCGAATTGCCGCGCGCACCGCCCGGTGGCATCGTCCTGGGTACCGAACGATATCCCACCACCTGTCGTGAGGAGCGGTAATGACCACCAGCACCGAGATGCCCGCCGTGGCCGAGTGCACCGTCACCGGGTGCTCGTACAACCACGACGGATGCCACGCCTACGCGATCACCGTCAGCGGCGAGAACGGCTCGGCGGACTGCGGCACCTTCGTGCCGCTCAACACCAAGGGCGGCCTGGACCGGGTCGTCGCGCAGGTCGGCGCGTGCTCGCGCGCGGACTGCACCTACAACTCCTCGCTCGAGTGCACGGCCTCGGGTGTCCGGGTGGGGCCCGGTTCCGGCGGTCACGCCGCGAACTGCCTGACCTACACCCCGCGCTGATCGCCCGGGGCGACGAGGGCACGGCCGCACGACGCGGCCGTGCCCTCGTGCATTTTCGGCGCGGCAGGGCGAGAATCTCCCGGCGGGCTGTCGAGTCGCGGGCATCCCGTTCGTCATCCGGGAATGAGGACGACCGGGAGGACCGATGCGCTACCTGCTGATGATCTACAACTGCGAACGGCCGGAACCGTCGGATCCGGGGTTCGCGGAGGCTCTGGCCAGGGTGAACGCCTTCGCCGACGAGTTGCGGCGGCGAGCGGTCCTGGTCGCGGGCGATCCGGTGCAGGACGTGCACACCGCCACCACGGTCGCCGTGCGGGACGGGCGGACGCTCATCACCGACGGGCCGTTCGTGGAGACCCACGAACACCTCGGCGGGTACTACGTGCTGGACTGCCGCGACCTCGACGAGGCGCTGGAGCTCGCCGCGCTGTGCCCGCTGGCCGAGACCGGCACCATCGAGGTCCGGCCGCTGGCGCACGTGCCCGGCGTCGACCACAGCCCCGCCGGTGCCGTCTGACGTCGTCGGGCGCGTCTACCGGGAGCATCGCGCCCGGATGCTCGCCGCGCTCGTGCGGGTGCTCGGCGACTTCGAGCTGGCCGAGGACGCGCTGCAGGACGCGTGCGCGCTCGCGTTGCGCGCCTGGCGGGACACGATCCCCGACGATCCGGTCGCGTGGCTGCTCACCGCCGCCCGCAACCGCGCCGTCGACCGGCTGCGGCGCGACCAGGTGGGCCGGGAGAAGGAAGACCGGGCCGGCTCGGGGCGGCCGGCGGTGAGCGAGCTGGGCGAAGACCGGCTGCTCGCCGTCGGCGACGAGCGGCTGAGCCTGATCTTCACCTGCTGCCACCCGGCGCTCGCCCCCGAGGCCAGGGTGGCGCTCACGTTGCAGGCGGTCGCCGGGCTGACCGCGGCGCAGATCGCGCGGATGTTCCTGGTGCCGGAGGCGACGATGGCGCAGCGGCTGGTGCGGGTGAAGCGGAAGATCCGCGACGCCGGGATCAGGTTCGCCGTGCCCGCCGACCACCTGCTGCCGGAGCGGCTGTCCGGGGTGCTGTCGGTGGTGTACCTGATCTTCACGCAGGGCTACACGGCGGGGCAGGCAGGCACGTTGCGGGCCGAGGCCATCCGGCTCGCCAAACTGGTCGCGGCCCTGATGCCGGACGAGCCGGAAGCGCTGGGACTGGTGGCGCTGCTCCTGCTGCACGACTCGCGGGCGGCCGCGCGCCACTCCCCCGCCGGCGAGGTGGTGCTGCTGGCCGACCAGGACCGCGGGCGCTGGGACCGGGCCGCGATCGCCGAGGGGGTCGGGGTGCTGGACCGCGCGCTGCGGCTCGGGGCGCCCGGCCCGTACCAGCTGCAGGCGGCGATCGCGGCGCTGCACGCGCAGGCGCCGTCCGCCGAGGACACCGACTGGCCGCGGATCGCCGCGTTGTACGCGGAGCTGCTGCGGATCGCGCCGTCGCCGGTGGTGGCGCTCAACCACGCGGTGGCCGTCGCGATGACCGACGGTCCCGCCGCCGGGCTGGCGCTGCTGGACCGGATCGAGGGGCTCGACCACTACCACCTGCACCACGCCGCGCGAGCGGACCTGCTGCGGCGGCTCGACCGCCCCGCGGAGGCCGCCGCGGCGTACCGGCTGGCGTACGACCTGGCGGCGAACCCGGCCGACCGGGCGTTCCTGGCCGCGCGGCTGACCGAGCTCGGCACGCTTCGATCCACAGAGGACTGACGCCGCCTGGATTGTCCCGCCGGGGAGGCGCCGCTACTCTCGCGGCCATGCATCCGTTCCGGGAAGCCGTGGAAGCACGCGACGAGACCCGCATGGCGGCCCTGCTCGCCGACGATGTCGTGTTCACCAGTCCGGTGGCCTTCAAGCCGTACCACGGCAAGACCGTCACCGCCGCGATCCTGCGCGCCGTGATGCGGGTGTTCGAGGACTTCCGCTACGTGCGGGAGATCGCCGGCGGGCGTGACCACGCGCTCGTCTTCGAGGCGACGGTCGACGGCAAGCAGCTCACCGGCTGCGACTTCCTGCACCTCGACGAGCAGGGCCGGATCGACGACTTCATGGTGATGGTGCGGCCGCTGTCGGCGGCCACCGCGCTGGCCGCCCGGATGGGCGAGGAGTTCGAGCGGATCAACGCGGAGGTCGCCGCCGAGCTCGGCGCCGGGTGAGCCCACCGGGGTGATGCGGGTGGGCGGTGGGACCGCCCGTACCGCCCCCTGCGAGGTTCAGACCAAGTGCGGCAGCGTCAGCCGAGCCGGCGGGTCGTGATGTGCACGCCGTCGACGGGGCGACCACCGGCGGTCGCGGCCGCGGCGAGGCAGGACCCGCTACTCGTAGGGCGCGCCGTCGCTGGGCCGGATCACCTCCTCGGCCGGCGGCTCTTCGGCCGCCGCGCGCAGTTGCGTTTCTACCCGCTGGACAGCCTCGCGATCCACCGCGGCGGACCGGGCTGAGCCTGGTTGAACCGAGCCCAGCCGGGAAGCCCGCGTGGGAAACCCGATCGGAAGGCACCATGTCGCACACCCCCACCGCCGCCGGCACCGCCCGCACCGTCACCCAGACCGTCGCCGCGGTCGTCGCCGTCGTGTTCCTGCTCGCCGGGATCGCCGGGTTCATCCCGGGCCTGACCACGCACTACGACCAGCTCACCCTCGCCGGCCACCACTCGGGCGCGATGCTGCTCGGCGTGTTCGCCGTGTCGGTGCTGCACAACCTGGTGCACCTCGCGTTCGGCGTCGCGGGCCTGGCACTCGCCCGCACCGGGCGGGGCGCCCGCGCCTTCCTCGTCGGCGGCGGCGGCGTGTACCTGGTCCTGTGGCTGTACGGCCTGCTCGTCGACCACGGCTCGGGCGCCAACTTCGTGCCGGTCAACGACGCCGACAACTGGCTGCACCTCGGACTGGGGATCGGGATGATCGTGCTCGGGCTGCTCCCGCTGTCGGCGGGCCGCCCCCGCGCCGACACCCGCTGAGCCCCGGCCCGCGCCGCCGGCGGGTGGCAGGATGAACCCATGAGCAACGTCGAGGCGGACCCCGCCGAACTGGTGTGCGGCGACCTGCCCGCGCCCGCGCGCAGCGTGACCGTGCTGACGCCCCGGGACGTCCCGCTGGGCGGACCGCGCGCGATGCGGGTGCGCCGCACCCTGCCGCAGCGGCAGCGATCCCTCATCGGCGCGTGGTGCTTCGCCGACCACTACGGCCCGGAGGACGTCGCGGCCACCGACGGGATGGACGTCGCCCCGCACCCGCACACCGGGCTGCAGACCGCGAGCTGGCTGTTCACCGGCGAGGTCGAGCACCGGGACAGCCTCGGCACGCACGCCTTCGTCCGCCCCGGCGAGCTGAACCTGATGACCGGCGGGCACGGCATCGCGCATTCGGAGGTGTCCACACCGGACACCACCACGTTGCACGGTGTCCAGCTGTGGATCGCGCTGCCGGACGAGCACCGGCACACCGCGCGCGACTTCCGGCACTACGCGCCCCCAGTCGTCGAGGTGCCGGGCGCGACCGTCCGCGTCTTCCTGGGCAGCCTCGCCGGCAGCACCTCGCCGGTGCCGACCTTCACGCCCCTGCTCGGCGCCGAGCTGACCGTGGCGCCCGGCGCGCGCCTGGAACTGGACGTGGACCCCGCCTTCGAGCACGGCGTGCTGCAGGACACCGGCGGCGTGACCGTCGCGGGCACGAAGCTGACCAGCGGCGACCTCGCCTACCTCGCGCCCGGCGCGGCCGGCCTGGAACTGGTCAACGACGGCACCGGCCCGGCGCGGGTCCTCCTGCTCGGTGGCACGCCGTTCACCGAGGAGATCGTGATGTGGTGGAACTTCGTGGGCCGCACCCACGACGAGATCGCCGCCTACCGCGAGGCCTGGCAGGCCGGGTCCGACCAGTTCGGCCGCGTCGAGGGCTACCAGGGCGCGGTGTCCTGGCTGCCCGCGCCCGAGTTGCCGCACGCGCGCATCAAGCCGCGCCGGAACCCGACGGCGTAGCGCCGCTGCGGGTTTTCGGCGTGCCGCCGCAGGGTAGACAGCACCAGCCGCCTTGAGCACACAGGGCGGAGAGGGGTGGCGGCACGTGGACATGACGGATCCGGACCGCGCCGCGCTGGTGCTCGACTTCGAGCCCGACGCCGTGCCCCCGCTGGTCGCGGTGCGGCGCTGGGCGGCGTCGGCGCTGGCGGACCTGGGCGAAGACCACCTGACAGCGGTGCTCCTGGCCGCGACTGAGCTGGTCACCAACGCCTACGACCACGGCGGCGGTCCACGGCGGCTGCGGCTGCACCGGGACGAGGACCCCTGCCGGATCCACCTCGAGGTCGACGACGACTCCGCGCTGAAGCCGGTGCTGACGGACAGCACCCCGGGGGACCGGCGCGGGCGCGGCCTGCGCATCGTGAACGCGGTCGCCCACGACTGGGGCAGCAGGCACTCCCCGGACGGCGGGAAGACCGTGTGGGCGACCATCAACTGCGCCGTCTACGGCTGGGACCCCTGCCCCACCCCGCCGTCGCCCGAGGTGTGAGCAGCCCCGCTCGCGCCCGCCCGGATAACCTGGGTGCCATGACGGAAGCCGCGGTCACCCCGGACCCCGAGGTCGTCCGCGCGCTGCGGGCGCTGTCGAACCCGGTGCGCCTGCAGCTGCTGACCTGGCTGCGCGAGCCCGAGCGGCACTTCCCCGTCGACCAGGCGATCGCCGATCCGGCCGAGGTCGGCGTGTGCGTGAGCCACATCCAGGCCAAGGCCGGGCTGGCGCAGTCGACGGTGTCGGCGTACCTGGCCGAGCTGCAGCGCGCCGGCCTCGTGCGCGCCACCCGGGTCGGCAAGTGGACCCACTACAAGCGCGACGAGCAGCGCATCGCCGAGCTGGTCGCGGTGCTCGGCGAGACCCTGTAGCGCTCCCCTGCTCCCCCGTGCCGGAGCCCACACCCGATCATATCGAGAATCTGCGATACTTCGATCCATGGATGATCTGGGCACATTCGGCATCTACACCTTCGACTTCGAACACCAGCCCGCCGGACTGATGCGCGAGTCGGTGCGGGAACTGGAAGAGCAGGGCTGGCGCGCGGTCTGGTTCCCCGAGGTGGGCGGGCGCGAGGCCTTCACGCAGGCTGCCGTCCTGCTCGCGGCCACCGAGCGGCTGCGGGTCGTCAACGGCATCGCGCAGATCTGGTCGCACCCGGCCCACTCCGCGCGCGGCGCGGCCGCTCTGCTGGCCGACGCCTACCCCGGCCGGCACGTCCTCGGCCTCGGGTTCGGCGGCGAACCGCACCCCGGCGTCAAGCCCCTCACGGCCATGCGCGAGTACCTCGACGAGCTCGACGCGCGGAAGCCCGCGGCGCCGATCCGCCGCATCCTGGCCGCCTACGGCCCGAAGATGCTCGAACTCGCCCGGGACCGCACCGCGGGCGCGCAGACCTACCACGTCAACGTCGAGCACACCGCGCGTGCCCGTGAGACCCTCGGCCCGGACGCGTTCCTGGCCGTCGAGCACGCCGTGCTGTTCGAGACGGATCCCGCGATCGCCCGCGCCGTCGCGCGGGAACACCTGCACACCTACCTGACCACGCCGTACAACATCGCGAAGTTCCGTCGCCTCGGCTACACCGAGGACGACCTCGCCCGCGGCGGCAGCGACCGGATCGTCGACGACCTCGTGTTCTGGGGCGACCTGGAGACCGTCACGGGCAAGCTGCACCGGCACGTCGAGGCCGGCGCGGACCACGTCGCCGTGCAGGTCATCGGCATCGAACCGGGCGCGACCGCGCGGCCGTTCTGGCGCGAACTCGGCGAGGCGCTCCTCCGTTAGCGCGATTCCTGTGGACTCCCTCAGGATGGATAGCGTAGCTTCCCGTAGTGGATAGTAGAGCTATCCGACTGGGAGGAGACACGATGACAACCCTGCTCGGCCGGGTCTCGGCCTGGCACCGCCCGATGACGTGGACCGCCGGGATCATGGCCGGCATGACCGTCGTGTCGCTGGGCGGCCTCGCCCTCGACGACCGGGTCCTGCTCGGCGCGCCGATCTGGCTCAAGCCGCTCAAGTTCGCCGTCTCGATCGCCCTGTACTGCCTGACGTGGGCGTGGATGCTCACGCTCCTGCGGCGCGGGCAGCGGCTGGCCGCGCGCGTGTCGACGGCGATCGCCGTGATCGTGCTGGTCGAGTACGCGATCATCGTGCTGCAGGTGGTCCGCGGCCGGGCGAGCCACTTCAGCGCAGCCACCGCGTTCGACGCCACGCTGTTCACGGTCATGGGCATCTCGATCGCGGCGCTGTGGACGGGCACTCTCGTGCTCACGATCCTGTTGCTGCGCACCGAGATCACCGATGCGGCCGCGCGCTGGGCCATCCGGCTCGGCGCGGTCGTGTCGCTGGCCGGGCTCGGCCTCGGCGGGTTGATGATCGGCCCCACGGACGAGCAGGTGCGTTCGATGCGGGACGGCACGTTCGAAGGTCTCGTCGGCGCGCACAGCGTGGGCGTCGCCGACGGCGGGCCGGGCATGCCGCTCACCGGCTGGAGCACGACCGGCGGCGACCTGCGGATCCCGCACTTCGTCGGCATGCACGCGCTGCAGGTGCTGCCGCTGTTCGCGCTCCTGCTGGCCGTGCTGGCCCGCCGGGTGACGCGCCTGCGGTCCGGGGTCGTGCGGGCGCGGCTGGTGGCGGTGGCCGGGTTCGGCTACGCGGGCCTGGTCGCGCTCGTGACGTGGCAGGCCCTGCGGGGGCAGCCGCTGATCCACCCCGACGCCCGGACCCTGGCCGCGCTCGCCGGGATCGTGGTCGCCGTCGCGGCAGGCGCGGCCTGGTCGCTGGCCGCCGGTTCCCGTCGTCCGGAAGTGAGCGTGGCATGAGCACGACGACCCTGTTCCAGATCACGTTCTACCTGGCCGCGCCGTTCTGGGCGCTGATGATCCTCGCGCCGGGGTGGTCGTTGACGCGTCGGATCATCGCGTCTCCGTGGATCGTCCTCCCGCCGCTGGTGGTCTACACCGTGTTCGCGGTCGGCGATTTCGGCACGCTGTGGTCGGTGGTGAGCAGGCCGGACCTGGAGACGCTGCGGGCGTTCCTGGGCACGCCGGAAGGCGCGGCGGCGATCTGGGCGCACCTGATCGCCTTCGACCTGTTCGTCGGCCGGTGGATGTACTCCGACGCGCGGGAGCGCGGGGTGCACCACGCGTTCGTGGCGCCGATCCTGGTGCTGACGATCCTGTTGTCGCCCTTCGGGTTGCTGAGCTACCTGGTGGTTCGCGCGGTCGCCGCCCGGCGTGCCACGATCGGCTCGTGGCACGTGTCGTCGCCGTCGACTGGTCCGGGCGAGCCGGCCCCGCACAGCGGCGGGTGATCTGGGTCGCCGAGGTGGCTGGCGGTGAGCTGGTACGGCTGGAGAACGGGCGCAGCCGCGAGGAGGTCGTCGACTGGCTGATCGGGACCGCGACGCCCGATCTCGTGGTGGGGTTGGACTTCGCGTTCTCGCTGCCCGCCTGGTACCTGCGGGAACGCGGGCTGACCGCGCGCGGGTTGTGGGCCGCCCTCGCGGAGGAGTCGCTGACGCCCCTGATGCGGGAGCGCGGCCTGGCGCGGTGGCTGGCCGCACCGGAGCCGCCGTTCTGGACCGCCGGCAAGGCGGGACTGCTGCCGTCGCAGGAGTTCCGGCGCACCGAGCAAGCCGCGCGCGCCGCCGGGTTCCCGGCGAAGTCGGTGTTCCAGCTCGTCGGCGCGGGGCAGGTGGGTCGCGGGTCGCTGCACGGGATGCGGGCGCTGCACCGGCTGGCGGGCGCCGGGTTCCGGGTCTGGCCGTTCGACCCGCCGCGGCCGCCGTTCGTGGCCGAGGTGTACCCGCGGATGTTCACCGGCGGCGTCACCAAGAGCGACCCGGCGGCCCGCGCCCGCGCCGTCGCCGGGCTTCCCCCGGCGTTCCGGGAGATCGCAGCGTCCACAGAGGACGCGTTCGACGCGGCGATGACGGCGCTCGGCATGGCGGCGGGCCGTCCGGGCGGCGCCGGGGACGAGCTGGAAGGCGGCATCTGGGGCTGCTAGCTTCGCGGGAGTGGCCACCTTCGCGGAGATCACCCGGCACCACGACCCCGACCCGGACGAGAACCCGTGGGTGCACGGCCCGCCCGCGCCGGCCCCCGTGCGGATCGTGCCGTACGACCCGGACTGGCCGCGCCGCTACCGGGACCTGGCGGCGGGGATCCGCACGGCGCTGGGCCCGGCGGCGCTGGACCTGGAGCACGTCGGCTCGACCTCCGTGGCCGGCCTCGCCGCGAAGGACGTCATCGACATCGACCTGACCGTCGCCGACCCGCGGGCGGAGCACACGTACGTGCCACCGCTGGAGCGGCTGGGGTACGTGCTGACGATCCGGGAGCCGTCCTTCCACGAGCACCGGTGCCTGACACTGGCCGAGCCGCGGGTGAACCTGCACGTGTACGGGCCGGACTGCCCGGAGGCCATCCGGCACCGCCTCTTCCGCGACTGGCTGCGCACGCACCCGGACGACCGCGAGCGCTACCAGAAGGCGAAGCTGGCCGCGGTCCCCGGCGGCGGCACCGTGATGGACTACAACGCCCGCAAGCAGCAGACGATCCGCGACGTCTACGACCGGATGTTCCGCGCGGCCGGCATGCTCTAGGCGCGGGCCGTCCGCGGGAGCGGACAAGTGAGCCGGAGCAACCGCATTTCACCCGACCGGCGCGCCGCCGAAGCCGATCTCGTTGCCGTCCGCGTCGCGGTAGGTGATCTTGCGGACGCCGTTGTCGTAGGTCTCCCGCTGGGCCGGTTCCAGGCCCCGGTCGGCGATTCCGGCGACCACCGCGTCCAGGTCGTCCACGAAGATCGTGTGCTGGGCGTGGCCCGCGCGCGCGGGGCGGTGCTCGATGTACACGTACCGGTGCTCCGCCAGCTCCCACACCGCCTCGACGTCGTTCGGCTCGAAGGCGATGGGGCCGAACAACCGCTCATACCACTCGCGGGCGGCCGGGTAGTCGCTGACCGGGATGCCGGCGAAGAGATCCATCGGCCCAGCGTAAAACCGGGTGCGCGCCGCCGGCGCGGTGGTGTCTGATCGACGGTGTGGGGACCATGCTGGACGAGGCCGTGCGCGCGCTGCGGACCTGGCAGCACGACGCGGCGCCGGTGCAGCTGCATCCGGGCGACCTCGGCTGGTTCTGGCGCTTCGGCGCGGACGCGACAGCGGAGGCGGTCCGGACGTGGAGCCGGGACGGGCGGATCGTCGCGGTGGGGCTGCTGGACGAGCCCGGCCTGCTGCGCCTCACGGTCGCGCCGGACCTCCGCCAGGACGGGGAACTCGCGCGTCGGCTGGCCGACGACCTGACCCGACCCGAGCGCGGCGTCCTGCCCGCGGGCGAAGTGTTCCTGGAAACGCCGCCGGGCGCGCTGGTCCGGGACCTGCTGCGCCGCGACGGCTGGCACGACGGCGACGCCTGGACACCGCTGGTCCGCGACCTCGCCGAGCCGGTCGGCGACCCGGGCCTGCGGATCGAGGTGACCGGGCCGGAGCGGGCCCACGTGCGCGCCGCCGTGCAACGGGCCGCCTTCGACGGATCGGCGTTCACCACTGAGCAATGGCGCGACATGGCGTCCGCGCCGCCGTACGCCGACGCGCGGTGCCTCGTCGGCCACGACCAGGACACCCCGGTGGCGGCGGTGACCGTGTGGTCCGCCGGTCCCGGCAGGCCCGGCCTGCTGGAACCGATGGGCGTGCACCGGGACCACCGCGGCCGCGGTCACGGCAGAGCCATCACCCTCGCCGCGGCGGCCGCGTTGCGCGAACTCGGCTCTTCGTGTGCGTTCGTTTGCACCCCGAGCACCAACACCGCCGCCGTCGCCGCCTACCGCTCCGCCGGATTCCGGCCGCTCCCCGAGCGCCTCGACCTGCGCCGGGCCGCCTAGAGCCTGTTTCAATGGCGTAGCCACTCGTTGATCGCCGCGATGTGCACGGTCGCCTCGTAGCGAACCGCGAGTTTGTCGAACCGTGTGGCGACGCCTCGGTTGCGTTTGAGGCGGTTGATGCCGCACTCGACCGCGTGCCGTTGCTTGTAGATCTCTGGGTCGAATGCCGGTGACCGCCCACCGGCCCGGCCGCGGTTGCGGCGATGCCGGACCTGATCAGAGGGCTGGGGAATCGTGCACGCGATCCCGCGCCGCCGCAGATAGGCCCGGTTGGCGCGGGAACTGTAGGCCTTGTCCGCCAGGACACGATCCGGCCGGGTCCGGGCTCGCCCACCACCAATCCGGGCGACCCGGACCCTGGCCAGCACCGCCTCAAACTGCGGTGAATCACCACGTTGACCGGCGGTCACCAGCAACGACAACGGTTTCTGGCCTTGCTCGGTGGCCAGGTGCAGCTTGGTCGTCCAGCCTCCCCGCGACCGGCCCAGCGCGTGGTCGGCCGGTTCGGGCCCGCCGATACCGCCTGGCGGTTCCTTTTGCAGGTCGCCGTCGATGCGGGCGCCTGCGGCGTGCTGGTGCGCCCGGTTGATCGTGGAATCCACGCTCACCTCCCAGGTGATCAGCCCGGCGGCGTCGGCCCGGGTCTGCAACGCCGCCACGATCAGCGCCCACACACCAGCGCGCTGCCAGCGCCGGAACAAGCCATAGACGGTTTGCCAGCAGCCATACACAGGTGGGACGTCACGCCACGGCGAACCGACACGAACCCGCCAGCGGATGCCGTCCAGAAGTTGACGTTTACTCCACAGTGGCGGGCGGCCGGGCTTCTTGCCGACGGGCAGCAGCGGTTCCAGGATCGCCCACTGCGCGTCGGTCAGATCGGCTCGCCCCGTCGCCGCTAGGCTGGGCACGAGGTCTCCGGTGTTCTTGATCAGCTTGGTCGTTGATCGGTCTACCGGAGACCTCGACTATTTGATCCAAGACACGCCGCACCCACAACGCCGACCAGAAACTCCGCAGGTCAGTACATCGAAACAGGCGCTAGGCCCGGCGCAGCCCCCAGGCCACGAGGTCCGCCGCCAGCGACAGGAGTTCCGCCAGCCCCTCCTCGTCCTCACGCAGTTCGTCGGGGCGCCAGGCGAGGCTGATGACACCGTTCCAGCTCGCCCAGAGCACCTTCGCGGCCTTGCGCGCGTCGAGCGGCCGGATCAGCCCCGCCGCGATGCCCCGTTCGATCGCGTCGATCATGCGCGCGTTCTGCTCGTCCACCCGGTGCGCGAGCCGCGCGGCGGTCTCGGCCGCAGCGGAGTAGTTCCCCAGCGGCGCGGGGAAGGCGAGCATCCGGAAGAACTCCGGCTGCTCGAGGTAGAAGCGCAGGTACTGCTCGGCGGCGGCTTCGAGCTGCTCGACCGGCGAGCGGTCCGGCGTGTAGGCGCGGTCCATGTACTCGCGGTCCACGTCCAGCGCCCGCTCCACGACCGCGGCGTGCAGGCCGGCCTTGGACCCGAAGTTGTTGTAGATCGAGCCGACCGCGACCCCGGCCCGCTCGGCGATCTCCTCGACCGTCACCTCGTCGACCGGGCGGCGGGCGAAGACCTGTTCGGCAGCCGCGAGCAGGGCGTCGATCGTCCGCTGCTTCCGCGGATCGCGCGCCTTGACGTCCCCGGTGGTCATGCCGGACACCCTACGCGTTCCTGCATTCGTTGTAAGAACTCCCCGGGCCTGCTACCGTGAACCCGCTCTTGCAACGATTGCAAGAACAGGGAGGCAACCCATGTCCCAGCGCGCTGAGATGCGGTCAGTGCGGGTCGACGGCGCCCGGATCGCCTACGTGGATCTCGGTGACCCCGCCGCCGAGCCCGTCGTGCTGCTGCACGGCTATCCCGCGAACCACCGCGCCTGGCGCCACCAGATCCCGGCGCTCGCCGAGCACCACCGCGTCCTCGCCCTCGACTGGCTCGGCTGGGGCGTCTCGGAACGGCCGACCGATCTGCGGTTCGACTACGACACCGAGGTCGCCCGCCTCCGGCGCGTCCTGGACGCCCTCGGGATCGGCGACGGCAACCTGTTCGGCCACGACTACGGCGGCTTCCTCGCCCTCGGCTTCGCCCAGCGCCACCCCGAGCGCGTGCGGCGGCTCGCGATCCTCAACAGCCGCGCCCACCGCACCTTCGTGCCCGCCTGGTACGCCGTGTTCTCCCTGGTGGGCCTGCTCGGCCGCAGCCCGCTCGCGAACGCGTTCGCGAAAGTCCTGCCAGTGGCCGGAATCAACTACGCGGCCCTGCGGAAACCGGTGCGGGACGGCGTCTTCGACCGCGAGACCCTGGACGACTACCTCGGCTGGATGCGCGATCCCGAAGGCGCCCGCTGGGTGCTGCACTACTTCAGCCAGTACCGCGTGTCCGCCCGCGCCGACCTCGCCGCGGGGCTGGGCGGCATCCCGTGCCCCACGGCGATCGTGTGGGGCACCGGCGACGACTACCTGCGCACCACGATCGCCGAGGAGCTCGCCGCCGGGATCCCCCGCGCCGAACTCACCCTGATCCCGGGCGGCGGGCACTTCGTCATGGAGAAGGCGCCCGACGAGGTCCTCACCGCCCTGCGCCGGCTCCTGGCCCGCGAGCGCACCGGCGCCCAGGTCTCCGGAAGCGAGTGACCCAAGGGGCTCAGGGCAGCACCGCGACCACGTCGCCGACCGCGCGCTCCCCCGCCGCGTCCGATGGCTTGTTCACCACCGCTCCGGCGACGACCATCGCGCTGGAGCCGCCGCCGTCGAGGTTCAGCGCGTCCACCGCGCCGAGCGACCGCATCAGCCGCGCGCCCTCCACCAGCGTCACGCCCTCGCTCACCCCGGGCTGCCGCCCGTCGACGGTCACCAGGAGCAGACGGCCACGCGCGTCGATGCCGGCCATCGTGCGCGGCTGGCGCTGCTGCGACCACGCGTAGCCGAACGACAGGTCCCGCGGGTCGAGCACGCCTTCGGTCGCGGCGTCGACCGCGAGCCGGCCGTCGCGGAGCAGCAGCGGCGCGGCGCTGACCACCGAGCGCGGCGTCACCGTGGGAAAGCCCGAGGCCTCCCGCACCCGCGAGTCCACCAGCAGCCGCTGCCCCACCACGGCGTGCGCGGCCAGCCAGTCCGCCGACGCCCCGATGCCCTGCACCGCGGACTGCCCGGGCAGCAGCACGCCGCCCCGCGCCCCCGCCGAGACCACCACGCCCGAGGCGTCGAGCACGACCTGCGTGCCGGCCCCGGCAGGCAGCGCCGCGCCGAACGCGTCGGTGAACAGCACCAGCTCGTCCGCGCTGGTGCAGGTGAAGTCCTGGCGCGGCGCGGTCGTCGGCACCGCGCCGGGCCGCCCGCAGTTGCGCAGCACGCCGGGCTTGCGGTTGACGCCCTCCACGGCGTGCGCGGCCCCGCCGGACCGGACGGTGACCGTGGAGGTCAGGTTCGCGATCCGCGCCGGCCCCGGTCCCAGCACGAGCGCCGCCCGCGATCCCGCCGACAGTGACTCCAGCCGCCCGTCATAGGCCGCCAGCCCGGCAGGCACGCCCTGGTACCCGTCGGCGTCGGAGGTCACGAAGAACCCGCCGTTGACGGCCACCAGCGCACCGAGTTTCGAGGCCAGGGTGGAGGTCTTCTCCCGCGTCGCGACCGTTTCGCCGTGGGAGGCCGCGACCGAACCGCGGAACGCCCGCGGGTCGACGACGGCGACGTGCACCCGCTCGGCGTCCGGGGCCTGGTCCACGTCGTAACCGGTCCAGGCCGCCGTCGCGGTCGGGAAGCCCGCCGCCCGCAGCGCCGTCACCGTCGTCTGCGCCTCGGCCTGCGTGGCGAACTTCCCGGTCCGCACCCGCACGCCCGCGACCCCGCGGGGCGTGTCAGTGTAGGACGGCCAGCGCACGACCTCCTGCCGGGCCGGGAATCCCGCTGCCGCAAGGCGATCCGCCATCGCCGAGGCCCACTCCGCGCTGCCCACCTCGGCGACCGTCGCGGCGCCCGTGAGCACGTTCGTCGCGGGCGCGGCGACGGTGACAGTCCAGTACGGCGCGGTCGGCCGCTGCAGCACGCCCGAGCGCACCTCGACGCCCGGCGCGACCGCGGTCGTGGTCCAGGCCAGGCCGTCCCCGCCCCAGCCGGCTTCGGGCGCGGCCTGCGCCGGGGCGGGCAGGGTCGCGGCGACGAGCGCCAGGCAGGCGGCGGCCTTGATCTTCAACGCGAGCACGCGGGGCAGTCCAGCCGCGCCACCCGACCGGCAGCCGACCGCGAGCCGTAGCGCGGGTGAACGTCAGCGGAAGGATCAGCGCGCCGGAGTTGTCACACCCGTGATGGCCAGGATCGCGAAGTCTTGGCGCGACCGCACGAGGGAGCCGGAAAGCCCCTGTCCGGCGCCTTGACAAGCGTTTCGCGGATGCCGGACGATCGCTTACCTACTCGCCAGTAGATTACGGCACCCGCCAACGACGCCCGGGAGACCAAGCATGCCCCGCCGACTCGCCGCGACCCTCGCCGCGGCCACCGCGACCGCCACCCTCGCCGCCGCACCCGCCGCCCACGCCGACTCCCTCGACTACGTGGCGCTGGGCGACTCCTACAGCGCCGCCTCCGGCGTGCAACCGTCCGATCCGGACGCTTCCCCGCTGTGCCTGCGCTCCAGCCGCAACTACCCGCACGTCCTCGCGGACGAGATCGGCGCGAACCTCACCGACGTCACCTGCGGCGCCGCCGAGACCAGGCACTTCACCGCCGCCCAGTACCCGGGCGTGCCGCCGCAGCTGGACGCCGTCGACGCGGGCGCCGATCTGATCACGATGACCATCGGCGGCAACGACAGCGGCGTGTTCATCGGCGCGCTGCTGGCCTGTGGCTCGACCGGCATCCTGGCCGGCGGCAAGGGCAGCCCCTGCAAGGACACCTTCGGGACCAGCTTCGAGGACACCGTGCGGAACAAGACCTACCCGGCGCTCGTGGAGGCGCTGCGAGCCGTGCGGGACAAGGCTCCCGACGCCGAGGTCGCGATCCTCGGCTACCCGTGGATCCTGCCGGCGACCGGCGGCTGCTTCGACAAGATGCCCGTCGCGGAGGGCGATGTGGCGTACCTGCGCAGCCTCCAGGCCACGCTCAACGACGCGGTCGGCCGCGCCGCCGAAGAAACCGGCGTGACCTACGTGGACTTCTCCGTTGCCTCCGAAGGGCACGACGCGTGCCGGCCCGCGGGCGTCCGCTGGATCGAGCCGTTCCTGCAGGGCACCAACCCGGTGGTGGTGCACCCGAACGCCCTCGGCGAGGCCGAAATGGCCGCCGAGACGCTCGAGGCGCTCGGCCTCGACTGACCCGCGATCCGGCCACCCGGGCGCGGGCCCGGGTGGCCGTGGCGGATCAGGTCCGGCGGGCGCGCAGGCGGCGGCGCCTGCGCTCGTCGCCGGTGCGCTCCTCGTGGATCTCGGCCAGCGAGCGCAGCATCTCGCGTTCCCGGATCACCATCGGATCGCTGCGCAGGTCCCGGTACAGGGACACGCACAGCCCGATCATCACGACGACGAACGGCACCGCGACCAGGATGGTGAGGTTCTGCAGGCCGGTCAGCCCGTCCTCGCCGCCGACGAGCAGCATCACCGCCGCGACCGCACCGGTCAGGACACCCCAGAAGATCACCGCGTTGCGGTGCGGGTTGACCGATCCCTTCTGCGACAACGTGCCCATCACCACCGACGCGGCGTCCGCGCCGGAGACGAAGAAGATCGACACCAGGATCATCACCAGGATCGCCATCGGGACGAACCACGGCAGGTGCTCCAGCAGTGTGAAGGTGGCGGACTCGGAACTGCCCGCGCCCGCGATGTCCACACCGGACCGTTGCTTCTGGATCGCCGCGCCGCCGAAGATCGCGAACCAGACGAGGCTGACCACGCTCGGCACCGCGATGACGCCGAGGACGAACTGGCGGATGGTGCGGCCGCGGGAGATCCGGGCGATGAACATGCCGACGAACGGGGTCCAGGAGATCCACCAGGCCCAGTAGAAGACCGTCCAGCCGGACAGCCAGGTCTGCATCTCCGCGCCGCCGGTCACGCCGGAGCGACCGGACATCTCGGCCAGCTCGCGGAAGTAGTCGCCGATCGCGCTGGGCACCAGGTTCAGGATCAGCACCGTCGGGCCGACGACGAGCACGAACACCGCGAGCAGCGCGGCCAGCACCATGTTGATGTTGGACAGCCACTGGATGCCCTTGGCGATGCCGGACACCGCCGAGGCGATGAACGCGACGGTGAGGATCGCGATGATGCCGACGAGCAGGCCGGTGCCCGGGCTGTCGATCCAGCCGACCGACGCCATGCCGCCGCCGACCTGCAGCGCGCCGAGGCCCAGCGAGGCGGCCGAACCGAACAGCGTCGCGAAGATCGCCATCACGTCGATCGCCTTGCCCAGCGGGCCTTCGGTGCGGCGCTTGCCGAGCAGCGGCGCGAACACCGAGCTGATCAGCTGGCTGCGGCCGCGGCGGAACGTGCTGTAGGCGATGGCGAGGCCGACGACCGCGTAGATCGCCCACGGGTGGACGGTCCAGTGGAACAGGGTCGTGGCCATCGCGGTGTGCACGGCCTCGTCGGAACCGGCGGCCGCGGTGCCCGGCGGCGGGCTGGCCAGGTGCGACACCGGTTCGTACACACCGAAGAACATCAGGCCGATGCCCATGCCGGCGCTGAACATCATCGCGATCCACGACGCGGTGCGGAACTCGGGTTTCTCGTCGTCCCGGCCCAGCCGGATGCGCCCGTAGCGGCTGACCGCCAGCGCGACGACGAAGACCACGAAGCCGCTCGCGGCGAGGACGAACGCCCAGCCGCCGTACGGGATGACCGCGTCGTTGAGCACGGTGTCCGCGATGTTCGCCAGGCTGCTCGGCGAGGCGACCCCCCAAACGATGATCGCCAGCGCCAGTGCCGCGGCGACCCCGAACACCGTGCGGTCGGTGCGCGGCGGGCCCGCCGCGTCGCCGACCGGAGGCACGTGCTCGTCCGGGAGGTGCCCGGCGATACCGGTCTCCTCGGGAACTCTTGCGCGGGCCTCGGTTTCAGAGTCAGCAGACATACGCACGCGCCGTCGCGAGAGGCGCGGCCTCCTTTCGCAAGCGGTAACCCGAACGGGTCAAACCTAAATCATTGGTCGACCTACCGTTACCGATGGGGAGGAAATGGGCAACCTCAAGGCCCGGTTTCCGGGTGCTCGTTGGCGGCACTACCTGCGGAATGGCAGGTTCGACACAGTTCGGACACGACCGGGGCGGGAACGATGTTCAAGAGCGCGCGATTGTGATCAAGGTCGCATCGTGACGGTCGCTGCGCCGGACGGGTGACGGAAGCGTCGATCAGCGCCGTCCGGTGTTGCGCGCCGGGCCCTCCGCCCGACATCGTGAACAACCTGGGGGCCTCCAGGAGAGGAGGAGCCGTTGACGCGCGACAGTTCACCCGCCGCTGATCGAACCCGCAACGCCCTCTCCGGCACCGTGCACAACGCCCTGCAGTTCCGCGACGTCCAGGGCAGCGTCTACATCAACACCGACGCCGCCGCCACTCCGGAAGCGGCGTCACACGGCGGGTTGCACGTGATGGCCGTCGACGACGAACCGCACGGGCTCGACGAACTGGTGCACCTGCTCCAGGAGGACCACCGGATCGCCAAGGTCACACCCTTCACCGACACCGTGGACGCCGTGCGTTACCTGGGGCGCCCCGACGATGACGAGCCACTGGACGGCGTGTTCCTCGATGTGCGGATGCCCGGACTCGACGGCCTCCACCTGGCTCGCCTGGTCTCCCGGTTCGCCGTCCGGCCGGGCGTCGTCCTGGTCACGGCGTACGAAAGCCACGCGGTCGACGCGTTCGACTTCGAAGCCACGCACTACCTCCTGAAGCCGGTGGCGCGGGCGAAGGTGGCCCAGGCCGTCGACCGCCTGCTCAAGTGGCGGCCGTCCCGCTGACGGCGCGATCGGCCTTCAGGATCCCTCCGCCACCCGGTCGATCTCCGCCATGTGCGTCTCCGCCCAGTCGCGCACCACCGCGAGCGCCGACTCCAGTGACAGGCCCAGGTCGGTGAGCCGGTAGTGCACGCTGGGCGGCACTGTCGGCTCCACGCGCCGCTCCGCGAGGCCGTCCCGCACGAGGCTCTGCAGCGTCGCGGACAGCATCTTCTGCGACACCCCGGGCATGCGCCGCCGGAGTTCGGCGAAGCGCACCTCGCCCGGGGCGGCCTCGGCGAGGACCTTCACGGCCATCGACGTCCACTTCGTGCCGATCCGGTCCAGCAGCCTGCGCGTCGGGCAGGCCGGGTCGAACAGGTCACCCCTGCGCCCCCTGGTCACCTCGAACTCACCACCTGTGCGAGAAGTGCCGTCTTCCCGGCTCACCACCGGTTACCTACGTTGACGTGGTCACCAATGGTAACCAGCACGAGGAGCACCATGCCCGTCGCCCTGAGCAGGGTCCGCACCAACGGCATCGAGACCACCGTCGCCACCGCGGGCAGCGGCCCCGCCGTCCTGTTGCTGCACGGCTTCCCCCACACCTGGCAGCTGTGGCGCGAGGTGCTGCCGGCTCTCGCCCGCACCCACCGCGTCATCGCCCCGGATCAGCGCTGGACCGGCAGCGACGCCACCGGCGGCTACGACGCCGGCACGCTCGCCGCCGATGCGCTGGGCATCCTGGACGCCCTCGGCGAACCGTCGGCGACCGTCGTGGGCATCGACGCCGGCACCCCGCCCGCGGCCCTGCTCGCCCTGCGGCACCCCGGCCGGGTCCGCCGCCTGGTCGTGATGGAGTCGCTGCTGGGCACGCTGCCCGGCGGCGAGGACTTCCTCGCGGCCGGGCCGCCGTGGTGGTTCGGGTTCCACGCGGTGCCCGGCCTCGCCGAGGAGGTCCTCGCCGGTCACGAAGCCGCCTACCTGGACTTCTTCCTCGCCGCGGGCACCCGAGGGCGGGGCGTCCCGGCCGGCGTCCGGGACGCCTTCGTCTCCGCCTACACCGGCACCGCCGCCCTGCGCCGCGCCTTTTCCTTCTACCGGGAGCTGCCGCGCACCGCCGGGCAGCTCGAGGCGACGGTGCGCGAGCACCGCCTGACCGTCCCCACCCTGGCGGTCGGCGCGCACCCCGTCGGCGACGCGCTCGCCCGCCAGCTGCGGCCGGTCACCGACGACCTGACCAGCCGGCTCATCCCGGACTGCGGGCACATCATCCCGCTCGACCGGCCCGCCGAGCTGCTGTCAGTGCTGGAGCCCTTCCTGCGCGGGTGACGCCGGCGCCACCGCAGCCGCCTCGCGCTTGCCCGAGCCCAGCAGCAGGATCGCACACAGGCCGAGCGCCGCGACGACCGCGAAGAAGTAGAAGCCCCACGGGTAGGCCACGCCGGCGGTCACCAGCGCGCCGGTCACGAACGGGCCGAGGATCGACCCCAGCCGTCCGATCGCCGACGTCATCCCGAGCGCGGTGCCCCGCGCCTGCGCCGGGAAGGCGTGCGCGACGTAGCCGTAGATCAGCACCTGCGCGGAGAACACGAACACGCCGGTCAGCAGCACCAGCGCGTTGAGCACGAAGCTGTTGCCGATCTTCAGGCTCAGCAGCGCCAGCAGCACCGCGCCGGCGCCGAACCAGATCCGCGCGATCGGCCGGATCCCGAACCGGTCGGCGATCGTCCCGGCGAGCACCAGCCCGATGACCGCGCCGATGTTGAGCACCAGCAGCAGCGTGATCGACGTGGACAGCGGGTAGCCCGCGGTGCGCATCAGCTGCGGCAGCCAGGTGTTCAGGCCGTACACCAGCAGCAGGCCCATGAACGAGCCGGTCCACACGGCGATGCTGATGCGCCGGAACTTCGGCCCGATCAGGTCGCGGACGCTGAACTTCTGCGCGTCCTGCTTCGCCTCCAGGTAGGCGGCCGACTCGGGCAGCTTCCACCACATGATCGGCACCACGAGCAGGCCGGCGATGCCGCCGCCGTAGAACAGCACGTGCCAGTTCTCCACCGCGGCCAGCGCGAGCAGCGAGGTGAGCACCGCGCCGACGTGGTAGCCGGTCATCGTGAAGGTGGAGGCGCTGGCCCGGCGCCGCGCGGGCAGGTTCTCCGACATCACGGTCAGCGCGACCGGCATGCACGCGCCGAGGCCCAGCCCGGCGACGAAGCGGAACACGCCGAAGGTGGCCACGTTCGGCGCGAGCGGCAGCACCAGCGTGAACACCGAGAACAGCAGCACCGAGCCGATGAGCATGATGCGCCGTCCGAAGCGGTCGGTCAGCGGGCCGAGCGCGGCGGCGCCGACCGCGACACCGATCAGCGACACGGTGGCCACGGCGGTCGCGCCGGCCGCGGTGAACCCGAGGTGCCCGGTCTTGAGCAGGGTCGGGATCGTCGCGCCGAGCGCGACCAGGTCGTAACCCTCGAGCAGGACGGTCAGCCAGCACAGCACCGCCGTCCAGGCCGAGCGGGTGGGAGACGTCGTCATTGCCGTTCTCCTTGTGGGGTGTGGGGACTAGGGCGTGGTCAGTTCGGTGTCCACCTGGATCAGGCGGGGTCCGGCGGGCGTGGTCTTCAGCTGGGCGCGCAGGTCGTCCACATCGGACACCGTGGTGGCAGGCACGCCGTAGCCGGCGGCGATCGCGGCGAAGTCCAGGCCGGGGATCTCGGTGCCCGGCACGTCCGTGGTGCCCAGCAGGTCCGCGAACCAGCGCAGCGCGCCGTAGGTGCCGTTGCGCAGGATCACGAACGTCACCGGCACCCGGTACCTGGCCGCGGTCCACAGCGCGGTGATGCCGTAGTTCGCGGAGCCGTCGCCGATGACGCCGACCACCGGGCGGCCGGGCAGGCCCATGGCGACCCCGACCGCGGCGGGCATGCCGAACCCGAGGCCGCCTGCGGCGGGCCAGAAGTAGGAGCCGGGGCGGCGCAGGTCCATCTGCCGCCACCACGCCGAGTTGGTCGACGTGGACTCCACCACGTAGGCGGTGTCGGCGGGCTGGGTCTCGCGCAGCGCGGCGAACACCTGCTCCGGGTGCAGCGCCCGCTCCCCGGTGGCCGCCGCCGGGTTCGGCACGAACGCCGTCTCCCCCTGCTCCCGGGCGGGCAGCCGGGCGAGCAGGCCGTCCAGGACCGCGCCCGCGCTCGCGACGAGCGACTCCCCCATCGGCGCGCGGGCCGCCTCGCCCGGGTCGTCGGTGACCTGGACCAGCGTGGCCCCCTCGGGCAGGAACGGGCCGGGCACGTGCTGGTGGTAGCGGAACACCGGCGCGCCCAGCACGAGGACCAGGTCGTGGCCGTCGAGTTCGGCCGACACCGAGCCGATCCCGGCGGGCAGGACGCCGCGGAACAGCGGGTGCCGGTTGGGGAACGGCAGCCGGTGCGGCGACGGCGCCACCCACACCGGCAGGGCGCGGTGCTCGGCGAAGGCCACCGCGCGGTCGAAGAGCCCGAGTGCGTCGATGTCGCCGCCGAGCACCAGCACCGGGTTGCGTGCGGTGTCGAGCCGTCGCGCGAGGTCGTCGAGCTGGCCGTCGTCCGGCGACAGGCCGCGGCGGACCGTGCGGTCGAGGACCGGGTTGTCGTCGATCTCGGCGGCCCAGTCGTCGTAGGGCACCGACAGGTAGGTGGGGCGGCGCTGCAGTTCGGCCTCGAACACGGCATGCGCCAGCGAGCGCGGCACGTCGCCGGGGCAGCTGGGCTCACCGGACCAGCCGACCAGCGGGCGCATCAGCTGGGTGGCGTCGACGTTGGCGAGCATCGCCTCCAGCCCGATCGCCGAGCGGACCTGCTGGCCCGCGGTCAGGACCAGCGGCGATCGGGAGTAGACGGCGTTGGTGAGGGCGCCCATCGCGTTGCCGGAGCCGGCGGCGGCGTGCAGGTTGACCAGCACCGGGCGGCCGGTGGCCTGGGCGTACCCGTCGGCCATCCCGACCACGACGCCCTCGTGCAGGCCGAGGACGTAGGTGAAGCCGTCCGGCAGCCCGGCCAGGAACGGCAGCTCGTTCGAGCCGGGGTTGCCGAAGATCGTGGTGAGGCCACGGCGTTCCAGGAACTCGTGGGCGACCTTCCGGACTGTCGGCATGCGCGGTGTCCTCCTCGGCACTGGGGTTGCCCCGAGGGTGGCAGATCATCCGCCCGTGCTCCAATCAATGTTGCCGACGGCCCTCATAGACGGGATCGATGATGCGCGACTTCGACCTCAACCTCGTGCGGACGTTCGTGCTGCTCTACGAGACGCGCAGCGTCACCGCGACCGCGGAGTCGTTGCACGTCACACAGCCGACGGTGAGCTACAGCCTGCAGAAGCTGCGCCGTCGCTTCTCCGACGAGCTGTTCCGGCGCACCGGCGGCGGCCTGGCCCCGACGACGACCGCGCAGGCCCTGTACCCGTCGCTGCACCACGCGCTGGCCGAGATCGAGTCCACGCTCAGCGGCGCGCACACGTTCGACCCGGCGACGGCGCGCGCCCGGTTCACGCTGTGCCTGTCGGACCTCGGCGAGGTGTCGCTGCTCCCCCGGCTGATGGCGGCACTGCCGTCGCGGGCGCCCGGGGTCACGCTGACCGTGCGGCCGCTGGACGTGGACAGCGCGGTGGACCAGCTCGGCCGCGGCGAGATCGACGCGTTCGTGGCGTCCCCGCTGATCAGCTCGCAGCGGGTGGCGCGGATCCCGCTGTTCGCGGAGGGCTACGTCGGCATGGTGGCCGCCGGCCACCCCCGGCTGCGCGGCACCTCGGCGACGCTCGCCGACCTGACGCGGGAGCAGCACATCGCGGTGTTCGGTCCCACCGGGCACCACGGCCCGCGCCGGGCGCTGGAG
Organism: Amycolatopsis thermoflava N1165; assembly: GCF_000473265.1. Classification (NCBI taxonomy): domain Bacteria; kingdom Bacillati; phylum Actinomycetota; class Actinomycetes; order Pseudonocardiales; family Pseudonocardiaceae; genus Amycolatopsis; species Amycolatopsis thermoflava. The sequence continues at coordinate 1,318,816 of NZ_KI421511.1, read as the reverse complement.
GCGCGTGGCCTGCTGGACCGGGTGGTGCTGGAGGTGACGCGGTTTTCGACGCTGCCGTACCTGGTGCAGGACAGCGAACTGGTCGCGATGGTCCCGCGTCTGGTCGCGGACGTCTTCGCGGCCGACCACCGCGTGCGGCTGCTGGAGCTGCCGTTCGACATCGAGCCCGCACAGGTCTCGGTGTACGCGCGGCACGGCCACGCCCGCACCCCGGCGCAGCACTGGCTGACCGGGTTCATGCACGAGGTCCTGTCCGAACCGGCCATCCGGGAATCACTCCGGTCGTGACCGCGTTGCCCGCGGAAAGCGATCTTGACCGGAAGGACCCCGCGGATGCCGCTGACAGGTGAGTACGAGCCCGGCACGATGACGATGTCCCGCAACCAGGTCGAGCAGATCGAGAGCTCGGGCGGCACGCAGGGCGTCGCGATGCACGGGATGCGGGTGATCGTGCTGACGACGATCGGCCGGAAGTCCGGGAAGCTGCGCAAGGCGCCGCTGATGCGCGTCGAACACGACGGGGTCTACGCGGCCGTCGCGTCGCTGGGCGGGGCGCCGAAGAACCCGGTCTGGTACCTCAACGCCCTGGCCGACCCGCGGGTCGAGGTGCGCGACGGCGAGCAGGTGCTCGACATGATCGCGCGCGAGGCGGCGGGCGCGGAACGCGAAGTGTGGTGGCAGCGCGCGGTCGAGGTGTTCCCGCAGTACGCCAAGTACCAGGAGTCGACGGAACGGCGGATCCCGGTGCTGCTGCTGGAACCCGCGGCCGCGCCGCACTGACGACAACCGGCACCGGATCACGTGCCGAAGGCGGTCAGGAACCGGTCCCGGAACGCGCTCATCGGCCACACCGGCGCGTCCGGGCCCGGGCGGAGCCCGTCCTGCCAGCCCCATCCGGTGATGCGATCGAGCACAGCGGGATCGCGCGCCACCAGCGTCACCGGCACGTCGCGGCTCGCGCCCTCGCCGGTCACCGAGGTGTTCGGCTGGTGGTCGCCGAGGAACACCAGGACCAGGTTGTCGTCGCCGAAGGTCTCCACGTAGGAGATCAGCGCGGACAACGAATACTCGACGGCGTCGCCGTAGGCGGCCCGCACACGCGCCGGATCGGACCACACCTCGTCCACCGACGGACCGGTGTGCGTGAACGTCGAGCCGTCGCCGACGGCGCCCCAGTCCACCATCCTCGGCAGCGGCGCCCACGGCCAGTGGCTGGACACCAGGTCGAGCTCCGCCATCAACGGCGCGTGCCCGGGCGTCATCTCGTCGCGGTGGAACGCCGACAGCGTGAACTGGTCGGGCATCGCCGCGTAGGAGTAGTTCGGGCCGCGGTAACCGATGTTGCGCCCGTCGTAGAGCCGGCCGAACCGGTAGACCGCGCCCTCCGGCCAGTCCGCGCCGTTCTCCGGCTGCACGTTGACCGTGCGCCAGCCCGCCCGCGCGAACGCGCCGGACAGGGTCAGCCGGTCGCTGCCCACGAAGGTGCGGTAGCGCTGCTGGTTGTCCACCCACAGCCCGGACTCCATCGTGGAGTGCGCGAGCCAGCTGCCCCCGCCGCTGGTCGAGGACGTGAGGAACGCGCTACGTGCGCTGAACCCGGCGGCCCGCAACCGGTCGGAGCCGGAGTCGAGCAACGCGGCCACCCCGGGGTCGTCCAGCGCGACCCGGCCGTAGCTCTCCACGAAGGTGAGCAGGAAGTCCTTGCCCCGCAACGAGGTCAGCAACCGCTCCGGCGGCGTGTCGCGGAAGGCGTCGGTGGCCATCTCGGCCGCGAACTCCTGCTGGTCCGCCAGGTCCGAAGCGACCGCGCGCACCTCGCGGTAGGCCAGCGCGGCGGTCGTGCGGGACGCCAGCGGCAACCCGGTCAGCGCGGCCGCGATCCACACGACCGCCAGCACGGCGACCACCCGCGCCGACACCATGCGGTGGTCCGCGGCGAGCCGCGCCAGCCGCGTCGCCGCCCAGGTCGTCAGCAGCACCAGGGTGACGGCGGCCAGCACCGCGCCGGCCACTGCGGCGACTCGCGCGAAGCCGCCGAGCAGGCTCAGCGCCGGCCCGGCGAAGCTCCAGTCGAACACCAGGCTGAACGGGCGGTCGAACGCGCGGTGGAACCCGATGTCGGCGATCTTGAACAACACCAGCACCCCGAGAACGGCACCGGCCACCGAGGCCACGATCCGCCGTCCCCGCGGCGGCAGGACCAGCACCAGCGCGACGCCGGCCACCGCCTCCACCGGGATCCGCAGCAGCGTGGCGGGCCCGAACAGCGCCAGGTTGTTCGGCACGACCAGGGCAGCGACGACGAGCACGCACGCGAACACGTCCGCCGCCACCCGGCGCGCGGTCACCGGTTCCGCCACAGCGTCCCCACATCCCGGCCGAACGACCACACCAGCGCCGCCAGCGCGCCCCCGGCCACGACCACCGCCGCGGGCCGGGGCAGCACCCCGGCGACCACCACGACCAGGGCGATGCCCTGCGCCGCGGCGACCGCCTTGCGCGCCAGGTTCGGCGTCAGCGGCCCGCGCATCCACGGCGCGAGCCACCCGGCCACCACGAACGCGTAGCGCATCGCGCCGATGAGCAGCACCCACGGCCCCAGCGCGAGCGCGACCGGCACGCACAGCACGAGGATCAGGAACGCGTCCACCTCCATGTCGAACCGCGCGCCCAGCGGCGACACGGTCCCGGTGCGGCGGGCGACCCGGCCGTCGACCGCGTCCAGCGCGAGCGCGACCGCCGCCAGCACGACCAGCACCGGCCCGGACAGCCCGGCGGCGACCAGCGCGACGACGCCGCCGACGAGCGTCGCGCGGGCCAGCGTGACCCGGTCCGCGGGCCCCAGCACCAGCCGGCCGGACCGGCGCAGCGCGGCGCCGAGCAGGCCGAACAACGCCGCGCCGTAGGCGGCGCCGGCGAGCCAGCCCAGCACCCCCAGGCCGAGGGTCATCGCGAGCACGTTCAGCAGCACGATCAGGCCGCACGCCGCCAGGGCCTGTTCCTGGCCGGCGGCAACCGTGCCACGCTGGGTCTGGACGATCATGGTGATCGTGTCCCTTCGCCGGAGGTGTGCCCATGACACGTGCCGCACGGGCCTTCTGGTTCAACCCGCCGGGTCCGGGTGAGGTCCGGACGGTCCCGCTGCCCGCGCGCGGGCCGGACGAGGTCGAGGTCCGGACGCTGTTCTCGGGCGTGAGCCGGGGCACCGAGACGCTCGTCTTCCGCGGCGCGGTCCCGGCGAGCCAGCACGAGCTGATGCGCGCGCCGTTCCAGGAGGGCGGGTTCCCGGGACCGGTGAAGTACGGCTATCTCAACGTCGGCGTGGTCGAGGACGGGCCGCCGGAGCTGGCCGGCCGCACGGTGTTCACGCTCTACCCGCACCAGACCCGGTTCGTCGTCCCGGCGAGCGCGGTCACTCCGGTGCCGGACGCGGTGCCCGCGGGCCGGGCGATCCTGGCCGGCACGGTGGAGACGGCGGTGAACGCGCTGTGGGACGCCGCGCCGCTGCTCGGCGACCGGGTGGCCGTGGTCGGCGGCGGCATGGTCGGCTGCGCGGTCGCGGCGCTGCTGGCGCGGTTCCCGGCGGTGCGGGCGCAGCTGGTCGACGTGGATCCGGCGCGCGCCGCGGTGGCAGCCGCGCTGGGCGTGGAGTTCGCCCTGCCCGGCGACGCCGCCGACGGCTGCGACCTCGTGGTGCACACGAGCGGAACGGACGCGGGCCTGGCCAGGGCGCTGGAGCTGGTCGCGCCGGAGGGTGAGGTCGTCGAGCTGAGCTGGTACGGCGACCGGCGGGTCAGCGTGCCGCTCGGCGAGTTCTTCCACTCGCGGCGGCTGACGATCCGCGGCAGCCAGGTCGGCATGGTGTCCCCGGCCCGGCGGTCGCGCCGCGGCTTCGGCGACCGGCTCGCGCTCGCGCTGGAGCTGCTCGCCGATCCCGTCTTCGACACCCTGATCACCGGGGAGTGCGCCTTCGAGGACCTGCCTTCGGTCATGCCGGAGCTGGCCTCGGGCGCGATCCCCGCGCTGTGCCACCGCGTCGTCTACCCGTAGGAGGGCCCTTGTTCAGCGTCACCGTCCGCGACCACGTGATGGTCGCCCACAGCTTCCGCGGCGAGGTGTTCGGCCCCGCGCAGCGCCTGCACGGCGCGACGTTCGTGGTGGACGCGACGTTCCGCCGCGCCGAACTGGACGCGGACAACATCGTCGTCGACATCGGGCTGGCGACCCAGCAGCTGGGCGCCGTGCTGGCCGACCTCAACTACCGCAACCTGGACGAGGTGCCGGAGTTCGCCGGGACCAACACGTCCACGGAGTTCCTGGCGAAGGTGATCGCCGACCGGCTCGCCGACCGCGTGCACTCGGGCGCGCTCGGCGCGGGCGCGCACGGGCTGTCGGGGATTTCGGTGACACTGCGCGAATCGCACGTGGCGTGGGCGAGCTACGACCGTGATCTTCATCCTGCCGGGTGACGTCGACGATCCGGAGCTGCCCAGCGGCGGCAACGTCTACGACCGGCGGATCAGCCGCGAACTGACCGCGCTGGGCAGGCCGGTCCGGGAGGTCGCGATCGCCGGGTCGTGGCCGCACCCCTCCCCGGCGGCGCGCGCCGCGCTGGACCGCGCGCTCACGGCCGCCGATCCGGGGTCCCTGGTGGTGATCGACGGGCTGGTGGCGTGCGGCGTGCCGGACGTCGTGGTGCCGCACGCCGCGCGGCTGCGGCTGGTGGTGCTGGTGCACATGCCGCTGGCCGACGAGACCGGGGCGCACGCGGAGCTGGACGACCTGGAGCGGTCGACGTTGCGGGCGGCGTCGGCGGTGGTCACGCCCAGCGCGCGGACGGCCGCGCGGCTGGTGCGCCACCACGGGTTGCCGCGCGACCGGGTGCACGTGGTCACGCCCGGCACGGATCCCGCGCCGCTGTCCGCGGGCGAGGAACTGCTGTGCGTGGCGTCGCTGACCCCGCACAAGGGACAGGACGTGCTGGTCGAGGCCCTGGCCGCGGTGGCGGACCTGGACTGGGCATCCCGGCTGGTCGGGCCGGTGCACCGCTCCCCCGCGTTCGCCGCGCGGGTGCGGGACCTGGTGGCGCGGCACGGGCTGACGGCGCGCGTGACGATCACCGGGCCGCTGACCGGGACGGCGCTGGAGGACGCCTACGCGCGGGCCGGGCTGCTGGTGCTGCCGTCGCGGTCGGAGACCTACGGGATGGTGGTGACGGAGGCGCTGGCGCGCGGGATCCCGGTGCTGACGTCGGTGGAGACCGAGGCGCTCGGCCGGGCGGCGGACGGGTCGCCGCCCGGGATCGTGGTGCCGCCCGCTGACGTGGACGCCCTCGCCGGGGCCCTGCGCTCGTGGCTGACCTCGGCGGGAACGCGGTCGGCCCTGCGCCGGGCGGCGCGGTCCCGGCGCGACGGGTTGTTGCCTTGGGGAACCACCGCGCGGGTGATGGACCGGATCCTGTTTGAACCGGAACCGGGTGCGCGCCCGTGACAAGGGTGTGGCACACGACCGATGGGACGGCGCCGGACCCGGCGCACCCGGCAGCACGGACCCGACCCGCTGCGCACCGGACTGGCTGGCGCTGCGCGAACCCGCCGACGCGGCCGCGCGGGCGCCGGAACTGCTCACCCCGCTGCGGCGGTGGCTGACCGGCCGTCCCGCCCCGCTGGTCGTCCGGGACATCGGCTCCGGCACCGGGTCGATGGGCCGCTGGCTCGCGCCGCGGCTGGGCGTCCCGCAGCACTGGGTCCTGCACGACCGCGACCCCGCCCTGCTCGTGCGCGCCTCGGTCCGCGGGGCGACGTTCGAGACCCGCTGCGGGGAGCTCGCCGGCCTGGACCTGACCGGCACCTCGCTGCTCACCGCGTCCGCGCTGCTGGACCTGCTCACACCGTCCGATGTGGACACCATCGCCGACGCGTGCGCCGCGGCGGGCTGCGCGGCCCTGCTGACGTTGTCAGTCGCCGGGCGGGTCGAGCTGACGCCCGCGGACCCGCTCGACGCCGACCTCGCCGCGGCCTTCAACGCCCACCAGCGGCGCGGCGCGCTGCTCGGCCCGGACGCGGTCGCGGTGACGACCTCGGCGTTCGAGCGGCGCGGCGCGACGGTGCACCGCGCGCCCAGCCCGTGGCGGCTCGGGCCGGACCAGCGTGAGCTGACCGAGCAGTGGTTGCGGGGCTGGGTCGCCGCCGCCCGGCTGCAGGAACCGTGGCTGGACACCGAGGCCTACACCCGGCGGCGGCTGGCCGCCTGCGCCGCGGGCGAACTGGAGGTGGTCGTGCACCACACCGACCTGCTGGCGATCGGAGCCCGATGACGACCCGCACCCCCGGGATGGCGGCTGTGGCCGTCGATACGCCTGCCCACGCCGACGATCAGAGCCTGATGGCGACCCCCACCGCCGGGACGGTGGCCCGCCTGTGGCCGTGGCTCCGCCCGCTCACCGCGACCGCCACTCTCACCCGGAAGGTGGGCACCGGGGCGTTCCGCACCGGGCTGGAGCTCATCGACTCCCGATCGGACGGCCACGCCTCGCCGAAAGGAGCCAGATGACCACCCCCACCGCCGCCACGGCGACCCGCCTGTGGCCGTGGCTCCGCCCGCTCGCCGCGACCGCCACCCTCACCCGGGAGATGGGCACCCGGGCGTTCCGCACCGGGCTGGAGCTCATCGACTCCCGATCGGCCGGCCTCGCCTCGCCGAAAGGAGCCCGATGACCACCCCCACCACCGGGACGGCGACCCGCCTGTGGCCGTGGCTGCGCCTGCTCGCCGCGGCCGGCATCCTCGCCACCCTGATCTGGAAAGTCGGCACCGGCGCGTTCCTCGACGGGCTGCGGCTCATCAACGCGGAATCGGTCGTGCTCGCGCTGGCGATCGGGCTGCTGACCACCGTCACCGCCGCCGGGCGATGGGTCCTCGTCGCCCGCGGCCTCGGCCTGCCGCTGCGGCTGCCCGCCGCGGTCGCCGCCTACTACCGCTCCACCCTGCTCAACTCGGTGCTGCCCGCCGGGGTGCTCGGCGACGTCGACCGCGCGGTCAGCCACGGCCGCGACTCCGGCGACGTGGGCCGCGGCGTCCGCGCCGTGGTGCTCGAACGGTTCGCCGGGCAGGCCGTGCTGCTCGTCGCCGGCGTCACCGCGCTGACGCTCCATCCGGACCTGCTGCCGGGCCTGTCCACCGGCCCCGGGCTGCTGGTGCTGCTGGGCGCCGCGCTCGCGGTCGCCGGGCTGCTCGCCGCGAAACCGGCCTGGCGCGGCGCGGCCACCCGGACCCTCACCGATGCCCGCGGCCTGCTCGGCGGGCGCACCGCGGCGGGCATCGTGGCGCTGTCGGCGCTCACCATCGCCGGGCACGTCGCGATGTTCGTCCTCGCCGCCCGGCTGGCCGGGGTGACCGCGCCGGTGACCACCCTCGCCCCGCTGGTGGTGCTCGCGCTGGTCGTCATGGCGCTGCCGCTCAACATCGGCGGCTGGGGGCCGCGCGAGGGGTTCACCGCGGTCGCCTTCGGCGCCACCGGCCTCGGCGCGGGCGCGGGCATCACCACCGCCGTCGTCTACGGGGTGCTCTCACTCGTCGCGGCGCTGCCGGGCGTCCTGGCGCTCAGGAGCCGAGAACCGGCAGGTGCGCCCGGAACGCGCGGGCCAGCGCGTCCAGCACCGCCCGGCCTTTTTCCGGCGAAGCCAGTGACGGATGACCGGCCACGCCCGATTCCGTGTAGGGGGCCAGTCCCAGTGAAAGGAGGTGGCGCAGATCGCCGGGTGCCGAGTCCGCCGTCTCGTAGCCCGGTCTGACCACCTCCGGGGCGGTGCAGAGCAGGATCGAGGTCTCCAGTTCGCCGGCGTGCATGTCCTCGTCGTTGGAGGTGCGCACGCCCGCCGCCGCGCGCGCCTCCTGCCACTCGCCGTAGGTGGGGAACAGGACCATCGAGCCGCCGGCCTGCTGCACGACGTTGGCCAGGACGTGGTTGCCGCCGTGCCCGTTGACCAGCACGAGCCTGCCGACCCCGGACGCCCGCAGCGACGCGGCGATGTCCTCGACCACCGCGACCAGCGTGGTGACCGAAATGCTCACCGTGCCCGGCCACGCGGCGTGCTCGTGCGAGCAGGACACCGTGACCGGCGGCAGCAGCCAGAAGCCGTGGTCCTGCGCGATCCGCGACGCGACCGCGCAGGCGATCAGGGTGTCGGTGGTCAGCGGCAGGTGCGGGCCGTGCTGTTCCAGGCTCCCGACGGGCAGCACCGCCACGGCGGCCCCGCGCACGTCGTCGGTGGTGTCCGGCGGCAGCGGATTCATCAGATCAGGTATACCGGGTAGGGCAAGTTCCCGGTCGACGACGAGGGGAACCCATGGAGATCGCCGAATCGACGCTGGTCACCCGGCGCGGCAAGTTCCGCAGCGTGGCGTTCCGGGACGGCGCCGAGCACCTGGCGCTCGCCCACGGACGGCTGCGCCGCGACGACGTGCTGGTGCGGGTGCATTCGGAGTGCCTCACCGGCGACGTGTTCGGCGCGGTGCGCTGCGAGTGTGGTGAACAGCTGGACGCCGCGCTGGACGCGATCGTGCGCGAGGGCAGCGGGGTGCTGGTGTACCTGCGCGGGCACGAGGGCCGCGGGATCGGGCTGGTGGCGAAGGTGCGCACGCACGTGCTGCAGGACGAAGGGCTGGACACGGTCGACTCGGCCACCAGCCTCGGGCTGCCGGTCGACGTGCGCGACTACAGCCCCGCCGCGCGGGTGCTGCGTCACCTGGGCGTGCGGTCGGTGCGGCTGATGTCCAACAACCCGGACAAGATCGCGGCGCTGGAGTCGAACGGGATCCGCGTGTCGGCGCGGGTCCCGCTGCTGGCGCCGGCCAGCCCGGACAACATCCGGTACCTGACCGCAAAGCGCGACCGCCTCGGGCACGTCCTGCCGCAGGTGGACGCCTTCGACGTCGCGGAGCACTGACGTGGACCACCTGAGCCTGCTGCCCGTAGCCAGGGAGGCCGTCGCGATCGGGCGGCGCATCGTCACCTCCCGCGCGCCGCGGTCGGTGACCGCGAAGAGCGAGCGCGACCTGGTGACCGACATCGACCTGGCGGTCGAGGAGGCGGTGCGGGAGTTCCTCGCGCGGGAGACGCCGGACATCGGGCTCGTCGGCGAGGAGCACGGCGGCGAGCGGGGCGCGCTGTGGTGGGTGCTGGACCCGGTCGACGGGACGGCGAACTTCGCCCGCGGCATCCCGCTCACCGGGATCTCGCTGGCCCTGGTGTCCGGCGAGCGCAGCGTCGTGGCGGCGATCGACCTGCCGTTCCTGGACACGGTCTACACCGCGGTCGAGGACTACGGCGCCTTCGCCGGGGACACGCGGATCGGGGTGTCCGGGGCGTCGGCGCTGGCCGAGGCGATGGTGTCGCTGGGCGACTTCGCCGTGGGCGCGGACGCCGGGCCGAAGAACCGGCTGCGGCTGGCGTTGCTGGAGCAGCTGGGCGCGCGGGCGGAGCGGGTGCGGATGATCGGCACCGCCGCGGCCGACCTGGCGTGGGTCGCGCACGGCCGGCTCGACGCGACGATCATCCTGTCGAACCTGCCGTGGGACACGATGGCGGGCGTGCTGCTGGTCCGGGAGGCCGGCGGGCTGGTCCTGGACGCCGACGGCAGCGACCACACGGTGTCCTCGGCGTCGACGATCGCACTGGCGCCGGGGCTGCGGGACGTGGTTCTGGAACTGCTGTGCTGACGACGCGCCTGGACACCGACCGGATCCGGGCCGTCCGCCGGGTGATCGACCCGGTGTTCCTCGATTCGCCGCTGTACCGCTGCGACGCTCTGGAACCCGTCCTCGGGTGCGCGGTCAGCGTCAAGCTCGAAACGGCCAACCCGGTGCGCTGCTTCAAGGGCCGCGGGACCGAGGTGATCGCCGACGGGCTCGGCTCGGGTGCGGTGGTGTGCGCGAGCGCGGGCAACCTCGGGCAGGCGCTGGCCTGGTCCGGCGGCCGGCGGGGGCTCGACGTCACCGTGGTGGCCGCGCGGTCGGCGCCGGCGGCGAAGCTCGACCGGATCCGGGCGCTGGGTGGGCGGCTGGAGCTGGTGGACGGCGACTTCGAGCAGGCGCGGGAGCGGGCGGCGGACATCGCGCGGCACGACGGCATCCGGCTGGTGGAGGACAGCCTGGACCTCGAAACGTGCGAGGGCGCGGCGACGATCGGATTGGAACTGGTGGAGCAGGCGCCGTCGGCCGACGCCGTCCTGATCGCCCTGGGCGGCGGGGCGATGGCGACCGGGGTGGGGCACGTGCTGAAGTCGCTCGCGCCCGGGGTCGAGGTGATCTGCGTGCAGCCGCTGGGCGCGCCCGCGATGACCTTGTCCTGGCGGCAGCGGCGGGTCGTGACGACGGACTCGGCGGAGACGATCGCCGACGGGGTCGCCGGGCGCTTCCCGATCCCGGAGGTGCTGGACGACCTGCTGCAGGTGGCCGACGACGCGGTCCTGGTGCGCGAGGAGTCGATCACCACGGGGATGCGGCTGCTGCTCGACCACGCCGGCCTGGTGGCCGAGCCGTCGGCGGCACTCGGGGTGGCCGCGGTGCTGGAGGACCGCGAGCGCTTCGCCGGGCGGCACGTGGTCACGATCATCTGCGGGAGCAACGTGGACCCCGAGGCGTATCGGCGTTGGACCAGCCGCTAACCGCACCGCCGAGGGGCCCGGCCGCCGCATGAGCTGCCCACCGGCAGCCGGCCACGGGCACCCCTTCGCCGGGCGGCAGTGATCGCGACCTGCGGGAGCAACGTGGACCCGGACGCCCATCGGCGCTGGACCAGCCGCTAACCGCACCGCCAAGGGGCCCGGCCGCCGCATGAATTACCCACCGGCGGCTGGCACGGGCACCCTTCGCCGCGCGGCAGCGATCACCATCTGCGGGGAGCAACCTAGACCCGGACACGCACCCACGCCGGGCCAGGCGCCAACCACACCGGCGAGGGAGCCCTGGCCGCCGCACGAGCTGCCCACCGGCAGCCGGCCACGGGCACCCTTCGCCGGGCCGCAGTGATCACCACCTGCGCAAGCAACCTAGACCCGGACACCCACCCACGCCGGACCAGCCGACAACCGCACCGGCGAGCCTCCCTCCCCAGAGCGACGCCATGAGTCACCGGACTTCGGCGCACCCTCCTGATAGTCTCGCCAGGAATATTCTTCCGCGCGAGACGTTTTACCGGCCGAACACCAGATCAGCAGGAGGCTGTCATGCAGTTCGGGATCTTCTCCGTCAGCGACGTGACCACGGATCCGACGACCGGCGAAACTCCGGACGACACCCAGCGCGTGCGGTCGATGCTGACCATCGCCCAGCACGCCGACCAGGCCGGGCTCGACGTCTTCGCCACCGGCGAGCACCACAACCCGCCGTTCGTCGCGTCCTCGCCCACCACCATGCTCGGCTACCTGGCCGGCGTGACCAAGGACATCATCCTGTCCACCTCGACGACGCTCATCACCACCAACGACCCGGTGAAGATCGCCGAGGACTACGCCATGCTGCAGGTCATCTCGGGCGGCCGGATGGACCTGATGATGGGCCGCGGCAACACCGGCCCGGTCTACCCGTGGTTCGGCCAGGACATCCGCCAGGGCATCCCGCTGGCGATCGAGAACTACGCCCTGCTGCGCCGCCTCTGGGAGGAGGACGTGGTCGACTGGGAGGGCAACTTCCGCACCCCCCTGCGCGGCTTCACCGCCACCCCGCGCCCGCTCGACGGCGTCCCGCCGTTCGTCTGGCACGGCTCGATCCGCAGCCCGGAGATCGCCGAGCAGGCCGCCTACTACGGCGACGGCTTCTTCCACAACAACATCTTCTGGCCCATGTCGCACACCAAGCAGATGGTGCGCTTCTACCGCCAGCGCTTCGAGCACTACGGGCACGGCCCGGCCGACACCGCGATCGTCGGCCTCGGCGGGCAGGTCTTCATGCGCAAGAACTCGCAGGACGCGTGGAACGAGTTCCGCCCCTACTTCGACAACGCCCCGGTCTACGGCCACGGCCCGTCGATGGAGGACTTCACCGCGACGACCCCGCTGACGGTCGGCAGCCCGCAGCAGGTGATCGACCGGTACGCGAGCATGCGCGAGGACGTCGGCGACTACCAGCGCCAGCTGTTCCTCATCGACCACGCCGGCCTGCCCCTGAAGACGGTGCTGGAGCAGATCGACCTGCTCGCCGAGGAGGTCGTTCCGGTGCTGCGCAAGGAGATGGAGGCCAAGCGCCCCGAGCACGTGCCGGCGAACCCGCCCAGCCACGCCGAGCGGGTCGCCGCCGCGCGGGCCAAGGCCGCCGAGGACAAGACCGAGGCCCCGGCCGTCAACTGACCCGCCGGGCAACCGGCCCCGGCGCGAGGACGCCCGCCGGGGCCGGTCCGGTCCTCACGAACTCGGCTGCGCCCGGTGGCGGGCCACGGCGGGCACGGCGTCCCGGCGCCCGGCCGCCGGCTGGGCGGCCCACCGCCGCGCCGCCAGCTTGCCCAGCTCCCACAGCACCAGCAGCACCACCGGCGGCACCAGCGCCCAGCCGAACTGCAGCGCCGTCAGCTCGGTGGTGCCCAGCAGCCGCTGGAAGCCGTCCACCTGCGTGACCAGCACCGCGAGCACGAACTCGGCGAACACCGCCCAGTTCAGCTGCTTGCTGTCGAACGTCGAGGTGGTCAGCACCGACGCCGTCTCGTTGCGGCACTCCAGCCCGGCCACGATCAGGCACAACGCGAACGTGGTGAAGGCGATCGAGTTGGCCACCGCCGGGTCGAACCGGTCCGCACCCAGGTGCAGCACGGCCAGCAGCATCGCGCTGATCACCAGCCCGGACACCCCGACGGTGATCACCACGCCACGGCTGAGCACCGACGAGCCCCGCGGTCGTGGCGTGCGGTTCATCAGTCCCGGGCTCTCCCGGTCGAACCCCAGCGCGAAGCCGAACGCCGCGTTGACGAAGAAGTGGATCCACAGCACCTGCGCCGGGTTGAACGGCTCCCCGGCGGCGATGCCGAACAGCGCCGCGCCGAGGAAGGTCAGCACGAACACGACCAGCAGCACGAGCACGAACCGGATGTACTTGGTCAGGTTGTCGTAGATCTTGCGGCCCTGTTCGACCGCGAACACGATGGTGGCGAAGTTGTCGTCGGAGAGCACCATCCGGCCCGCGTTCTTCGCCACCTCGGTGCCGCTGCCCATCGCGATGCCGATGTCCGCGGCCTTGATGGCGGGCGCGTCGTTGACCCCGTCCCCGGTCATCGCCACCACGTCGCCCTTCTTCTTCAGGGTTTCGGCGAGCAGCACCTTGTGCTCGGGCGCGACCCGGCCCAGCACGCCGATGTCGTCGATGCGGCTCATCCGTTCCGCTTCGGGCAGCGCCGCGAAGTCCGCGCCCAGCATGGCCTGTCCGGGGATGCCGAGCCGCGCGGCGATCGCGGCGCCGGTGATCACGTCGTCACCGGTGACCATGCGCACCCGGATGTGGGCCGCCCGGGCGCTCGCGACCGCCTCCGCCGACGTGTCCCGCGGCGGGTCCACCATGCCGACCAGGCTCGTCACCTGCAGGCCGGTGACGTGGCCGAGCAGATCGCCGTGCGGGTCGAACCGGGCGGGGTCGATGTCCCGCGCCGCGGCGGCCATCACCCGCATGCCCTGGCCCTCCATCCGTTCCAGGTGCGCCTGCGCCCTCGCGGACAGGTCCGCGTCCCAGGCGAGCGGGCCCGAAGCGGACAGTGCGCTGCCGGCGCGGGACAGCACCGCGGGCGCGGCACCCTTGACGTAGCACCGGACCACCGGTTCGCCTGCCGCGTTGCGCGCCCGGTGGAAGGTCGCCATCAGCTTGTAGGCCGGGTCGAAGGGCAGCGTGGCCAGCCGGGGAAGCGCTTCCCGGGTGCCTGCCACGTCGATCCCCGCCTTGTGTCCCAGCACGAGCAGCGCGCCCTCGGTGGGATCGCCGACGACCTTGCCGTCGACCAGCCGCGCGTCGCTGGCGACCAGGTAGGGCAGGATGGCCTCGCCGATGCCGTCCGCGGCGCCCGCCACCCGGTGGATGCGGCCGTCCAGGTCGTACCCGCTGCCCGAGACGGTGTAGCGGTCGCCGGGGTCCACCACCTCCACCGCGGTCATCTGGTTCATCGTGAGCGTGCCGGTCTTGTCCGAGTTGATCGCCGAGGTGAAGCCCAGGGTCTCGACCGAGGGCAGGTCCTTGACGATCGCGTTGCGCTTGGCCAGGTCCACACCACCGAGCGACAGGATCGTCTGCGTCACCGTCGGCAGCGCCTCCGGGATCGCCGCGATCGCGAGCGACACCGCGCTGACGAACAACGCGTCCCACGCCTGCCCCCGGTTGTGCCCGAGCACGAACATCACGATCATGGTCAGCCCGGCGGCCCCGGCGATCCACAGCGTGAGCCGGTTCAGCTCCCTGGTCAGCGGCGACTGCTCCGGCGCGGTGGCCGACAGCATCCCGGAGATCCGGCCCAGCTCGGTGGCCGCGCCGGTCGCGGTCACCACCACGGTCCCGCTGCCGTGGGTCACCGGCGTGTGCATGAACGCCATGTTCGCCTGGTCCCCCGGTCCCAAGTGGTCACCGGCGAGCACCTCCGCGCTCTTCACCGCCGGCACGCTCTCCCCCGTCAGCGCGGACTCGTCGATCTGCAGCGCGGCGGCCCGCACGATCCGGCCGTCCGCGGGCACCTCGTCGCCCGCCGTGATCAGCACGACGTCGCCGACGACGAGTTCCTCGGCGGGCACGACCGCCTCCTGTCCGTCGCGGCGGACCCGCGCCGTCGCCTTCATCATCGACTTGAGCGCGTTCATCGCGCTGTCGGCCTTGCCCTGCTGCCGCAGCCCGACGACCGCGTTCAGCACGGTCAGGACCACCAGCAGGACCGCCGTCGTCCACTGCTGGATCGCCAGCGACACCGCCGCCGCGGCGACCAGGATCATCTGCATGTAGCTGCGGTACTCCGCGAGGAATCGCAGCCAACCCGGGCGGGGTTTCTCCTCGGGGAGCGCGTTGGGACCGTTCGCGCGCAGCAACTCCGCCGCGCGCGCGGCGCTCAGGCCGCGGTCCGGGTCGACGCCGAAGAACGCGGTGGTGTCCTCGGCCGTGCGGGTGTACCACGATCCGGCGGGCGCGGCCCGCGTGCCGGAGCTCTGCACCATGTCGCCACCTCCGTTCAGGCCCGGCCGGCCGCGGCACGCCCGTGCCGTGCCGGTGCCGGTTCGGTTTCGGCCACGAGTTTCGCCCGCGCGTCCCGCAGCTGGTCGCGGGCTTCGCTGCTCACCCGCGGGTACCGGGGGTCGAGCTCGATCAGCGTGTGCGCCAGCACCGCGCCCGCGCACAGCCGCGCGAACCACTTGCGGTCCGCCGGGACGACGTACCACGGCGCCCACGTCGTGCTCGTCGCCGACAGCATCTCGGAGAACGCGTGCTGGTAGTCGGTCCAGTACGCCCGCTCCCGGATGTCGGCCGCGGAGAACTTCCAGTTCCGCTCGGGCACGTCGATGCGCTTGAGGAACCGCGCCCGTTGTTCGGACCAGGACAGGTTGAGGAAGAGCTTCACCACGGCGAACCCGTTGTCGCTCAGGTACCGCTCCCAGTCGTTGATCTCGCGGTAGCGCCGGGCCCAGAGGTCCTTGCCCAGCGACCTGGCGAGCAGGCGCTGCCGGTCCAGGTGCTCCGGGTGCACCCGCACCACGAGGACCTCCTCGTAGTGCGAGCGGTTGAAGATCCCGATCTCGCCGCGCGCGGGCAGACGGCAGGCGTAGCGCCACAGGTAGTCGTGCCCCAGTTCGGCCGCGGACGGCACCTTGAAGCTGCTCACCGCCACGCCCTGCGGGTTCACCCCGCTCATCACGTGCCGGATCGTGCCGTCCTTGCCGCCGGCGTCGAGAGCCTGCAGGCACAGCAGGACACCGTGCGTGCCCTGGGCCGCGAGCCTCCGCTGGTACTCGGCCAGCAGTTCGACACCGGTCCGCAACAGCTCGCGCCCCTCCCGCTTCTTCGTGACCCCGGCCTTGAACGCCGGGTCGAAGTCCCTGTCCAGCTTCACCTTCGAGCCCGGCTCGACGCGGAAGGGCTCGATGAACTTCGCGATCCGCTTGGCCCGTACGTCGTTCATGTCGGTGGCTCCTGTTCCGTCAAGGGTCTTTCGTCTCCTCCGGTGAGGACCGAGGCCCCGGTTCGCCGAACCCGTGTCCGGTTACCATCGGCCGGGGAAGGATTTCCGTCATGTCCCACTGGGTTCCCGGCCTGCGGCAGATCAGGTCGTACGAACGCCGCTGGCTGGCGAAGGATCTCGTCGCCGGTGTCGTTCTCACGACCCTGCTGGTGCCGCAGGGCATGGCGTACGCCGAACTGGCCGGCCTGCCCGCCATCACCGGGCTGTACACGTCGATCCTGTGCCTGCTCGGGTACGCCGTGTTCGGGCCGTCGCGGATCCTCGTGCTGGGGCCGGATTCCTCGCTGGGGCCGATGATCGCCGCGACGATCCTGCCGCTCGTCGCGGCCGACGGCGACCCCGGGCGTGCCGTCGCGCTCGCCTCGATGCTCGCGATCCTGGTCGCCGCCATCATGATCGTCGCATCGGTGGCCAAGCTGGGGTTCATCGCGGACCTCATCTCCAAGCCGACGATGATCGGCTACCTCAACGGGCTCGCGCTCACCATCGTCGTGGGGCAGCTGCCGAAGCTGTGCGGGTTCAGCGTCGACGCCGACGGCCTCGTCGCCGAGATCGGCGCCGTGGTGCGGGGGATATCCGGCGGCGACGTCAACGGCGCCGCGGCCGCGGTCGGGATCTGCGGCGTCGCCGCGATCCTGGTGCTGCAACGCTGGCTGCCCAAGATCCCCGCCGTGCTGGTCGTGGTGGTGCTGGCGATCGCCGCGGTCCCGCTGTTCGACCTGGCCGCGCGCGGCGTGGACCTGGTCGGCGTGCTGCCGAAGGGATTCCCGCCGCTGTCCATTCCGGACGTCGGCCTGTCCGACCTCGCTCCGCTGTTCGCCGGGGCGCTGGGCATCGCGCTGGTCTCGCTGGCCGACACGATCTCCACGGCGTCGGCGTTCGCCGCCCGCACCGGGCAGGAGGTCCACGGCAACCGGGAGATGGCGGGCATCGGCGTGGCGAACCTGGCGGCCGGGCTGTTCCAGGGGTTCCCCGTCAGCACCAGCGGATCCCGCACCGCGGTCGCCCAGCAGGCCGGCGCGCGCACCCAGCTGACCGGCGTCGTCGGCGCCGTCCTGATCACGGTCATGATCCTGGTCGCGCCCGGCCTGTTCCGGAACCTGCCGCAGCCGGTGCTCGCCGCGATCGTGATCACCGCGGCGTTGTCGCTCGCCGACGTCCGGGGCACCGTGCGGCTCTGGCGGCAACGGCGGACCGAGTTCCTCCTGTCGGCCGCGGCCCTGCTCGGCGTCGCGCTGCTGGGCGTGCTGCCCGGCATCGCGGTCGCGGTGGTGCTGTCGATCCTCAACGTGTTCCGGCACGCGTGGCTGCCGTACCAGACGGAACTGGGCAAGGCCGACGGGGTGCCCGGCTACCACGACGTCCGGTCCTACCCGGACGCGCGGCGGCCCGCCGGCCTGGTCATCTTCCGGTTCGACGCGCCGCTGATCTTCGCCAACGCCAAGACCTTCCGGGAGGCGGTGCGCCGTCTCGCGGCTCGCGACCCGGCGCCGCACTGGATCGTCGTCGCCGCCGAGCCGGTGACCGATGTGGACACCACGGCGGCGGACATGCTGCGGGACCTCGACGACGAGCTCAACGCACTCGGCACGCACCTCGTGCTCGCCGAGCTGAAGGACCCGGTGCGGCGCAAGATCGACCGCTACGAGCTGACCCGCACGCTGGATCCGGACCATTTCTACCCCACCGTCTCCTCCGCCGTGGACGCGTTCCGCCGCCGCACCGGGAACGGCTGGGTCCCGGTCAGTGCAGGTGCAGCAGAACCAGGTTCTTCAGCACGATCATGACCACCCCGAGCAGTCCGGCCGCGCAGGTCGTCACCACGAGCGGAACCCCGCGCAGCCGCGCCGCCCGCGCCGCCGACCAGGCGTGGGCGACCAGGAGGACCACCGCGGTCACGAGCCCGACGTTCGCCGCCGTGAGCGGTGTGGCGCCGGCCAGCCGGGCCAGCAGGAGCGCGGCGAGCGGACCGTAGGAGGCGGTCACCATCGGCCAGGTGGCCCGCAGCTCCGCCCACACCTGGGCCCGGGTCGGCAGCCTCCCGCCGGAGGTCTGCTCCCCCAGGATCTCCGCGAACTCCTCGGCGGACCAGTAGACCAGGAGCGTGACCACGACGGCGACCGCCAGTGCCGCGGTGGGCAGCTGCTCGCCGACGGCGGTCAGGATCGCCGCGGTGACGATCGCCCCGTAGATGCCGGCCGCGCGCCGCCTGCCCGCCGTCCGGACGGTGGTCCGGTCAGCCGGTTCGCCGATCATCGTCCACCTCCGCCGGGTGTCCGAATCGGACGGACAGCAGCAGGTCTTCGGTGCGCCGGACCGCGGCCGCCCGCTCCTCGCCGTTGTCGGCCAGCGCGCGCACGACGGGATCGTCCGGGGCGCGGCGCGCCCGCAGTTCCAGCAGCCGCGTGCGGTAGGACACCGGCAGGCCGTCCGGACTGGTGGTCAGATCGCAGTACCACAGGGCGTCCCGGACCGGTCCGCGTTCGTCGGGGAACTCCGCGAGCCGCGGCCCGAGACCGACCAGCGCGGCCACCGCGTCCGCGCCGGAGTGGTGGGCCACGAGCGCGCACACGCGTGGCGGCACACCCAGACGGCGGAGGTAGCGCGCGCCGTCGAGCTGGTGGAACCCGACGCCCCCGACTGCCGCGGCGTACCCGATGTCGTGCAGCCAGGCCGCGGCGACCAGCACCGGACGGTCGGCGGGCGCCAGCGCGAGCGTCGTGCCTTCGGCCTTGCGCCCGACTCCCTGGCTGTGGGCCCACCGCCGCGGCTGTTCGTCGGCGAGCAGACGGCCTGCCGTGACCCGCGCCCACCGGTCCAGTGGGATGCCGTCGTGGTACCCGGCCACCACGCCGGATCCAGGCCCCATTGACACGCGCGCCATCGCTACTCCTTCCGTCCGGCTGCCGCGCGGTGCGGCCACCGCGAGAACAGCGCCTCCCGGCGCCGGGAATCCGGCGGCCTGCGCGGACCGGACCGCAGCAGCACGTCCGCCCAGCGGGCGCGCGGATCGAGGTCCACCAGCAGCGC
This sequence comes from Amycolatopsis thermoflava N1165, assembly GCF_000473265.1. Classification (NCBI taxonomy): domain Bacteria; kingdom Bacillati; phylum Actinomycetota; class Actinomycetes; order Pseudonocardiales; family Pseudonocardiaceae; genus Amycolatopsis; species Amycolatopsis thermoflava. The sequence continues at coordinate 1,299,598 of NZ_KI421511.1, read as the reverse complement.
CTTGGCCAGCAGGGTCATCGGGATCGCCAGGATCGCGCCGAGCGGCCCCAGCAGCCACGCCCAGAAGACCAGCGCCACGAACGTCACGGTCACCGACAACCCGACCGCGTCGCCGACGAACCGCGGCTGGATCAGCGACTGCAGCACGAAGTTGATGACGCCGTAGCAGACGATCACCAGCACCATCCGGTCGACGCCGCCGGTCAGCAGGCCGAGGATCGCGGGCGGGGCCAGCCCGATCAGGAACCCGACGTTCGGGATGTAGTTGGTGATGAACGACAGCAGCCCCCAGGTCAGGGCCAGCGGGATGCCGATCACCGCGAGCACCAGCGCGTCCAGGGCCGCCACGACCAGCCCGAACACCGTCGTGACCAGGAGGTAGCGCCGAGTGCCGCCGGTGAACCCGTGCAGCGCGGTGCTCACCGCCGGGCGGTCGGTGGCGATCGCGGCGAACCGCTGCCCCGCCCCGCCCGCTTCGACGCTCAGGAACAGCAGCAACGCGAGCAGGAACGCCAGGTTCGACACCAGGCCCGCGACGTCGGCGAGCAGGGCCGTCAGCAGGCCGCTGAGCTTGCCCAGGTCGAGGGATTCGGCGGCGGCGCGCAGCTGGTCCGGGCCGATGCCGAGCCGGGACAGCCCCGCCGAGGCGTCGCCGACGACCTCGGCGGCCTGTTCCGTGTACTGCGGCACCAGGCCGGCCAGCCGCCCGAGGGAGACGACGATGCCCAGCGTCAGCAGCGCGAGGACCCCGTAGACCAGGACGACGAGCACGGTCGTCGTCAGCCAGGCGGGCCACCCCCGGCGGCGGAGCCAGTCCTGCACCGGCGACACGGCGATCACGATCACCAGCGCCGTGAACACCGGGGCGACCAGCCAGCCCGCGGCGCGGACCCCGGCGACGACCACGACCACCGCGGCCGCGCCGAGCAGCACCACCAGCGCCCGCGGCAGCAGATCGCGGGACGGCGCGAGGCCGTCGGGCGACAGCCGCGGGTTCCGCTCCTCCATCCGCCGGAGGCTAGAGCGGCGGCACCGGGTGCTGCTCATCCCGGCCGGGCGATCCGGCTCCCGGCGGAGAGGCGAGCCCGCCGGCTCGCGTGACGCCGTCAGCGCCACCACTGTGCCCGCCCGGACCGCTGGGGCGGCTGTCCTCACCCGCGCCGGGTGACCCGCCCGGCTGTTCCTCCGGGATGCGGCGGGTGAAGAACACCGCGACGACCGCGGCGAGCGCGAGCACCGCGATCGCGGCGCGCAGGCCCTGGATGCGGGCGTCCCGGTTGGACTCCACGATGCCCTGCGCCGTCGGGGCCGGAACCCCCGCCGCGGCCAGGTTCGCCTCGAGCGCCGCGTCCGAGACGAACGGCGCGCCACCGGCCAGCTGCACCTCGGCCTGCGCGGTCACCTGGGGCGGCACGGCCGGGTTGTCGCGGATGCCGTCGAGGAACGACGACGTGAGGACCGCGATGAGGACCGATCCGGCCAGCGCGGTGCCCAGCGAGGCGCCGAGGTTGGTGAAGGTGTTCTGCAGCCCGCCGACCTCGCTGCTGCGCTCGTCGGCCACCGCCGACACCGTCACGCTGCCCAGCTGGGAGGCCAGTGCGCCGATGCCCAGCCCGGCGAGCAGCATCGGGACGGTGGTGACCTCCGGCCCGGCGCCCGCGTCCAGGGCGGCGAAGAAGGCCACGAGCGCCACGAACAACGTCACCAGCCCGGCCCGCACCACCCGGCGCGGCGAGATGTGCGGCCACAGCCTCGGGATCCCGGCCGCCGCGGCCAGCAAGGTGATCGACAGCGGCAGCAACCGCAATCCGGTCTCCACTGTGGACAGCCCGAGCGAGATGGACAGGAACAGCGGGACGACGAAGAACAACCCGGCCTGGATCAGGTACTGGCCGGAGAAGACCGTGAGGCCGGCGCGCAACCGCCGGTTGCCCAGCATCGCCGGGTCCACCAGCGGCTCCCGGCCGCGCGCGACCCGCCGGTGCTCCCACAGCAGGAACAACCACAGCACGACCCCGCCGGCCAGCACCAGCCACAGGACCAGGGACAGCCCGAGCAGCGCCGGGGCGCCCGGCCGGGGCAGGATCCAGCCCCACGTCCCCGACCGGAGCACGCCGAACACCACCAGGCCCAGTCCGAGAGCGGACAGGGCCGTCCCGGCGAAGTCGAGCGCGGGCCGTTCGCCGCGCTCGGGATCGGCCATCCGGCGCGCCAGCACCAGGATGACGAGCACGATCAGCACCTCGCCCGCGAACACCCAGCGCCAGGAGAAGTAGGTGGTCACCAGCCCGCCGACGAGCGGGCCGACGGCGACCGCGATCGCGCCGGCGGAGGCGACCAGCCCGTAGGCCCGCGGCCGTTGCGCCTGCTCGAAGTTCGACGCGACCAGGGCCACGATCGCGGGCATGATCAGCACGGCGCCGAGCCCCTCCAGCACCGACCAGCCCACGATGAGCACCCCCAGCCCGGGGGCGAGCGAGGTGGTCAGCGAGCCGCAGCCGTAGACCACGCACCCGATCGCGAACGCCCGGCGGCGCCCGATCAGCGCCCCGATCTTGCCGCCGGTGACCATCAGCATCGCCATCACCAGCGTGTACAGGGTGATCGCGGTCTGGATCCCGGTGACGGTCGTGCCCAGGTCGTTCGCGATGGTCGCGATCGACACGTTCATCACGGAGGTGTCCAGGGTCATCAGGAACTGCCCGGCCGCGAGGGTGAGCAGCACCGTGCCGCCGCGGCGCCGCGTCGCAGCCGTTGTCCGCATCCGGGGACGGTAACCGGGCCGCGGGCGGGTGCGCTCACCCGTCGCAGGCGAAGAGCGGCGTGACGCGAGGGCGCACTGTGGCCGGAGGTTCCCGCGGATCGGAGGCGGCCATGGCGGATCAGGCGTACCTGCGCGACCAGGCATACATGAGTTCCCAGCGGGCCACCGGGCTCGGCCGGGTGACGGAGGAACGCGGCAGCGGGTGGCTGCTGTTCGGCGCCGTGATGGTGGTCCTGGCCGGGCTGTTCACCACGGTGATGGGCATCGTCGCGCTCGCCGCGGACGACCACTACGTCGTCGGCCCCGAGGGCACCCTGGTCGTCGACCTCACCGGCTGGGGCTGGATCCACCTCGTGGTCGGCGTGCTCGCGGTCGCCACCGGGGTCGCCCTCGGGTTCGGGGCGATGTGGGCCCGCGTGGTCGCGGTGCTGCTGGCCGGGTTCAACGCCCTGTCGCACCTGGCGTTCCTCAACGTCGCACCGGTGCAGTCCACCATCGTCATCGCCATCGACGTGCTCGTGATCTGGGCGGTCGTCGCGCACGGCCGGGAGTGAGGACCACCGCCGCGCGTGAGGGGTTCGCCTCGGCGGCGGGCCGGTTCCCCGCGGTGCGGCTCACCGGCCGTCTGCTCCGGCGGGACCTGGAGATCGCCGGCCCGCTGCTGGCGGCCGCGCTGGCCTTCCGGCTCTTCGTGTGGCTGCTGCCGTGCGTCCTGATCCTCGTCGCGCTCCTCGGGTTCTGGTGGTCCGGGACGGCCCTGGGCGAGTTCGTGCGGACCACCGGGCTCAGCCCGCTCACCGCGAGCCTGCTGGAGAACGTGGGGCGGCAGGCGGAACAGAGCAGGCTGATCGCACTCGGGGTGGGCATCGGCTCGCTCGCGATCGCGTCGTTCACGCTCGGGCGGGCGCTGGACGGCGTCGCGAACCGTGTCCGCCCCGGCAGCTGCCCGCGCGACTTCACCGCACTGCCCCGGGCGGGCCGCTACACGGCCGTCCTGCTCGGGATCCTGGTGGCGTGCCTGGGCGGGCCACTGCTGGAAGCCGTCCTGCACATCCCCACGGCGGTGATGTCGGTCGTGATGATCGGCGTGTTCGTCCTGCTGGGGCTGCCGCTGCTGCGCGCGGGACAGCCCGGGCCCTACCGCGCGTACCTGCCCGGGGCCGTCCTGTTCGGGCTCGGGCTGGAAGGCCTGCGTGCCGTCGCCGTCCACTTCCTGCCGGGCAAGCTGTCCCGGGCCTCCGAACTGTACGGAACGCTCGGCGTGGCGGCGGCCGCGCTCGTCTGGCTCATGCTGATAGCACGGTTCGTCGTGCTGGCCCACCTGCTCAACCTCCTGCTGTCGGAGCAGGAGGACCGACTGCCGAGGAGTTCCGATGACAGCACGTCCTGACGGCGCCCCCAAGGCGGCGCCGGCCAAGCGGAAGGTCCCGGTCAAGCTGATCGCCGCGGCGGTGCTGGTGGCGCTCGGCGTGACGTTCGTCCTGCAGAACCGCCAGACCGTGGACATCCGCGTGTTCACCACGACCATCACCGGCCCGCTGTGGGCGGCGCTGGCGGGTGTCCTCGTGCTCGGCCTGCTCGCCGGGCTGCTGCTGGGCCGCGGCGCCCGCCGCGCTAAGCGAGCGCCCGGTCCAAGGTGAGGGCCGCGTCGATCAGCGCGAGGTGCGTGAAGGCCTGCGGGAAGTTGCCGATCTGCTCGCCGGTGAGCGCGATCTCCTCGGAGAACAGGCCGAGGTGGTTGGCGTAGGTGAGCATCTTCTCGAACGCGCCGCGGGCCTCCCGCACGCGCCCGGCCCGCGCCAGCGCGTCGGCCCACGTGAAGGTGCACAGCGAGAAGGTGCCCTCCGACCCCCGCAGCCCGTCGGGTGAGGCGGCCGGATCGTAGCGGTAGACCAGGCTGTCGGTGACCAGCTCGTCCGCCATGGCGTCCAGTGTGGACAGCCACTGTGGATCGCGCCCGGCGACGAACCCCAGCCGCGGCATGCGCAGCAGCGAGGAGTCGAGCACGTCGGTGTCGTAGTGCTGGACGAACGCGCGCCGCCCCGGGTGCCACCCGCGGTCGTGCACCTGCTCGTAGATGCGGTCCCGTTCCGCCGCCCACCGCCGCCAGTCGGCCGGCCTGCCGTGCTCGGCGGCCAGCCGGATGCCCCGGTCCAGCGCCACCCAGCACATCAGCCTGCCGTACGTGAACGGACGCCGCCCACCGCGCGTCTCCCAGATGCCCTCCTCGGGCTGGTCCCAGTTGGCGCACACCCAGTCGAGCACGTCGCGCACGGCCCGCCAGCCCTGGTGCGGGATCGGCAGCCCGGCCCGGTCGCCCGCGAACAGGCTGTCCATCGCCTCGCCGTAGATGTCGAGCTGCAGCTGTTCGGCGGCGCCGTTGCCGACCCGGACCGGACGCGAACCCCGGTAGCCCGACCAGTGGTCCAGCACGTCCTCCTTGAGATCGCTGGAACCGTCGACCCGGTACATGATGTTCAGCGGCCCGGACGACCCGCCCGCCCGCTCGCGCACGCGGTCGCCGAGCCAGCGGCCGAACCGCTCCGCCTCGCCGTCGAACCCCAGCCCCAGCAGCGCGGACACCGAGAACGACGCGTCGCGCACCCAGGTGTAGCGGTAGTCCCAGTTGCGCTCGCCACCCACCTGCTCGGGCAGCCCCGCGGTGGGCGCGGCGACGATCCCGCCGGTCGGCGCGTAGGTGAGCAGCTTCAGCGTGATCGCCGACCGCTCCACCGCCTCGCGCCACCGGCCGCGGTAGGACGAGCCGGCGAGCCAGTTCTGCCAGAACGCGGTCGTCTCCTCGAACAGCCGCCGGACCTCGGCCACCCGGATCTCCCGCGGCGGCCCGTCGGCGCCCGATTCGAGCACGACCCCGCGGACCTGCCCGGCGGACAGGTCGAGCGACATCTCCAGATCGGAACCCGCTGCCCGCACCTCGGCCAGCCGCTCGTCACCGGGTTCGCGCACCGGGTGGACGGTGAGCACCACCGGACCCCCGTCGAGGACGGCGCCCCCGCCGGCCAGTTCCGTCCGATGTGGACGACGGCCGTAGTCGAACCGGGGCGCCAGCTCGACCTCGAACCGCATCCGGCCGCGCACGCACCGGATCAGCCGCACGATCCGGTGGTTGCCGGTCGCGTGCTCCCCCGCGGGCGGCATGAAGTCGCCGACCTCGCCGACCCCCTCCGCGGTGAAGAACCGCGTGATCAGCACCGCGCTGTCCGGGTAGTACATCTGGCGGCTGGTGAAATCGCCCGCCGGGCGCACCCGGAACCGGCCGCCGCGCTCGTCGTCGAGCAGCGCGCCGAACACGCTCGGCGAGTCGAACCGCGGACAGCAGAACCAGTCGATCGACCCGTCCGTCGTCACCAGTGCGACCGTGTGCAGGTCACCGATCATCCCGTGCTCGGAGATCGCGGTCTCGGTCATCGTCTCCTCCGGTTTTCTCCGCCCGGTCGCGGCCGTGCCGCACGGCGGTGAGGATCACCCGCAGGCCGAGGCCCAGCAGGAGCAGATCACCGAGCATCTGCACGGTGACCAGGATCCGCGCCGGCTCCGCGACCGGGGTGATGTCGCCGAAGCCCACCGTGGCGAACACCGTCACCACGAAGTACAGGGCGTCGGTCTTGCTGAGCGCGCCGGTGAAACTGCCCGGCCGCACCAGCTCGATGCTGTGGTAGGCCCCGGCGAACAGGAGCAGGAACAACGGGACCACCAGGGCCAGTGCCTGCACACCCTGCAGGAGCGGGTACGGCGACCGCAGGATCGCGCGGACCTCCCACACGACCACCGCCGTCACCACCGCCAGCCCGGCGGCCAGGAACACCGCGCCGCCGCCGCGCACCCGGTCCCCCAGCGGGAGCACGTAGTACGCGGTGACCAGCAGCGCGACGGTCAGCGAGGGGCGGAGCACACCGAGGACGAGGAACCGTCCCCGGTGCGCCCGTACCCGCTCCCCCACACCGGGCGCCATCCCGGACCGCCCCGGTCATCCGGGCGCCGGTCTCACCGGGCCAGTGCCTTCGCCTTGAGGTCCTGGTACTCCTTGTCGTCGATGGCCCCGCTGTCCAGCAGCTTCTTGGCCTCGGCGATCTGGCTCGCCGCGCCGTTCCCGCCGCCGTTGTGGGCGACGTTGCGGACGTAGTCGTCGAACTGGTTCTGCGCGGCGACCGCTTCGGCCCGCCTGCGCTCGCCCATGTGCTTGCCCTGCGCGACGAGGTAGATCAGCACCCCGAGGAAGGGCAGCACCAGCACGAGCACGGTCCAGCCCGCCTTGCCCCACCCGGAGACGTCCGAGCGCCGGAAGAGATCGCCGAAGATGACGACGAGGAGCCAGAACCAGATCACCCAGCCGAAGAACACCAGCATGGTCCAGACCAGGTCCAGGAACGGGTACTCCGATTGTGCCAGTGTCATGACGCCTCCGTTGCTCGACACCCGCTGGGGATCACGCGCCGCGGACGGCGCATCCCGTGGGGCCGGCGTCCCGTCGGCTTCCCCGGGCGCGCCGCCCGCACGTGGTGCCCGCGCCTCGATGCGCACGTCCCGCGCGTGGTCACCCCGGCAGCGTCACTCCGGGTGACCGGTGCGGCATCACCCGGCCGGGGTGAGTTCCCCGCTCCCGCGCGGGAGGACGCTGCCGCCAGGACACGACCGAGGAGGCGCGATGACCGCGAACACCAGCCCGCGACGCGGGACCGTCCACTCACTCGCCAGTGCGGCAGGCTCGTCCGGGGCCGTCATGGCGATCGGCGTCGGGACCATCGCCGCCGGCGCGGTGGTCCTCGCCTGGCCGGAAGCCACGCTGAAGGTCATCGCCGTGGTCTTCGGGATCTCCGCGATCGTCGACGGCGTCGTCCGGCTCGTCTCGGCGGTGTCCGCCGGGGACCGGTCCGCGGCGCAGCGCACGCTGCCCGTGCTGGCCGGCGTGCTGTCGATCCTGGTGGGCATCGTCTTCGTGCGGTACCCGTTCCCGACGCTGGCGGCGCTGACGCTGCTGCTCGGGATGTTCTGGGTGGTCGCGGGCCTGGTCCAGATCGTGCACGGGCTGGCGGAACGGGAGACCGGCAGCGCCTGGCGGGTCGCCAGCGGAGCGCTCGCGCTGGTCACCGGCATCCTCGTGCTCGCCTACACCTCGGCGAGCCTGGTCGTGCTGGTCTGGATCCTCGGGCTGCAACTGGTGCTGGGCGGCGCGCTGCTCTTCGGCTGGGGCTTGGAGGTGCGCCGCGAGGAGCACGGCACGGTCCCGCGCCACGGTCACCGCTCAGCCGAGGCCTAGCTCCCGCGCCGCGACCACGGCCGCCCGCCGGTTGTTCACGCCCAGCTTGGCGTAGATGGCCCGCACGTGGGTCTTCACCGTGTTCACCGACACCCGCAGTTCCGAGGCCACCTCGTCCAGGGGCTGCGGTGAGGTCAGGCGCGTCAGCACGACCAGTTCCCGGTTCGTCAGCACCGCCGCGGTCGCCGCGCCGTCCTCGGTCAGGACCCGCCGGAGCCGCGCGGCGAAGGTCTCGGCCGCGCCGAACCCGCCCATCTGGTCCAGCAGCAGCACTTTCACGTCCGGGTCGGCGTAGGCGAACGGGCGGACGATCCCGGCCGGCACGGCCGAGACGAGCGCCTCCTCGAGAGCTCCCCTGGCCTTGGTGCGGCAGCCGAGCCGCAGCGCCGTCGCGGCGTCGAGCAGCGCCAGTTCGATGTCCGTGCCGGCGGCCAGCCTGGGCACGCCCGGCTCCCGCGAAGCCCGCAGGGCGCGAACGGATCCGTCCACGTCGCCGCGCGCGAACCGGGCTCGCGCCACGGTGAGGTGCACCTCGGCCACGGGACCGAGCCGCCGCGCGCCCCACTCGGCGGCGTCGCGGGCGTGCGGGGCCTGCGCCAGGACGAGCGCGCACTGGTGCTCCAGGGCCATCGCCATCGCGGCCAGCGGTCGCGGCACCGGCGCGTCGGCGAGGGCGCTCCGGCTGTCCTGCAGCAGTTTCAGCCCGGCCGTGCGGTCGCCGCCGTCGAACCGGGCGGCGCCTTCGATGACCCCGCCCGCGAAGCGCAGCGCGCTCGGCTCGGCACCGTCCAGGCCGGCCGCGAGATCCAGGGCGCCACGCAGATCGGTCCGCAGCAACCGGGCGAAGCCGAGGATCGCGCGGCACACCGCCAGCCACGGAGAGCGTCTCCAGGTGCCCTGCCCGGCGAGGGTGAGGGCGAGCTCGCTCGCCTCCGCGGCCGCGACGTCGTCGCCCGCGGCCACCGCCAGCATGGCGTGCGCCGCCTTCGTGTGCACTTCCAGGTAGTGCAGGTCCTGCTCGTCGCTGAGCCGGTCCGCGGCCGCGAGCTCGCCGGCCGCGCCGCCGTGGTCGCCCACCGCGAGCAGCGCGACACCGTGGTCCAGCCGGGCCCACGCCTCCACCGCGGCCGACCGGCACACCCCGGCGCCGCCGGGCGCCGGGGCCCGGCCGCAGGCCAGCCCGTGCGCGGACACCACGAGCCGCCGGAGCTCGGCGAGCCAGTCGTCCGGCCGCTCGGGCCACCCCCGGGAGCTGCGCGCGATGTCCGACTCGGCCGCGGACAGCTCGCCGAGCTCGAGGTGGGCCAGCGCGGCGAAGAGCAGGAGCCGGGGATCCCGCGCGACGATGCTCCCCGCGGCGTCCAGCGCGCGCAGCACGAGCCCGGGCCCGCCGTCGAGCAGCACGTCCATCCCCTTCGCGTGCAACAGTTCGGCGGCAGCGCCCTCGTCGCCGGTCTGCTCGGCGTGCAACAGCGCCTCCCGGGGCCGGTCCTGGCCGGCGAACCACCGCGCGGCCCGCTGGTGCAGCATCGTGACCAGGTCCGGCTGGTGCCGCGCGAGCTCGGTCCGCAGATAGGCGCGCAGCAGGGGGTGCAGCTGGTACCACGGCGGCTCGCCCTCGATCGCGGTGACCAGCACGCCCTCCCGTTCGAGCCCCGCCAGCAGACCGCCGACGTCGTCGCGCCCGGTCAGCGCCGCGGCCAGTCGCGGCGTCACCCGGTCGCTCACGCTCAGCATGGCCAGGATCTCGCGCGCGTCGCCGGGCAGGTGCGCGAGCACCTCGCCGGTGAGGAAGTCGGCCATGGCGTGGTCGTGGCCGGCGAAGTACGGCACGAACCGGTCCGGGTCCTGGGTGGTGCGCAGCGAACGCGCGGCCAGCCGCAGCCCGGCGGCCCAGCCGTCGGTCTGGCTCACCAGGCGCAGCAACTGGTCTTCGGGGAGCCGGACACCGCAACCGTCGAGCAGCTCACGCGCCTCGGCGGGCCCGAACCGCAACGCGTCCGCGCGGAACTCCGTCAGACGGCCCTGCACGCGCAGCTTCGCCAGCGGCAGCAGCGGATCCGACCGCGCGGCCAGCACCAGGCGGAGGTTGCGGGGCTGGTGCCGGATCACCGCGGCGAGCACCCGCAGGACGTCGCGGCCGGGGATCTCCTGGACGTTGTCGAGCACCACGACGAGCCTGCCGGGCAGCGCCTCGATCGCCTGGAGCAGTTCGGCGACCGTCACCGCGGCGTCGCCGGGCGGCGCGGACCGGTGGCGCAGCGCGGGTTCCGCCGTCGCGGGCGCGTGCTCGGCGATGGCGAACCGCAGCGACGTCAGGAAGTGCTGCGCGGTGTCGTCGTCGTGGTCGAGCGAAACCCACACCGCGTCCCGTGCCAGTGTGGACATCCATTCGGCCAGCAGCAACGTCTTCCCGCACCCCGCGGGCGCGCAGACGAGCGTGACCGGGCTGGTGGCCACCGCGTGGGCGAGTTTTTCGCACAACCCCGGGCGATGCACGAAATTTCCCGGCAGCCGTGGTGGCACGACCTTCGTGTGCGGGACACCCCACCGCCGCCCGCCGGCGGGATTCGCCGCCTTCTCCTCCATGACTAAGGAAACTATGGGCGGACCGCGAGGCCGGGTAGGGCCAAGGGTCCTCACAGGACGGGTCCTCGTTCCCCCGGTTCCGCGCCGTGCACGTCGAGCAGCCCGCGCGCGATCGCCACCGCGACGGCGTCCCGCCGCCGGTGCACGCCCAGTTTCGCGTAGATCCCGCGCACGTGCGTCTTCACCGTGTTGGGCGACACGGTCAGGTCCTGGGCGATCTCCTCGACGGACCGCAACGTGGGCAGCAGCCGCAGCACGCTGCGCTCCCGTTCGGTGAGCGGCTCGGGCATCGCGCTGCCGCCCAGGCTCCGCCTGCGTTCCAGGAGTTTCGCGGCGAAGGCCTCCCGCCCGCCGAGCCTGCCGAGCAGTCCGATCAGCACGGAGATCACCTCCTCCGGCGCGAACACGAAGGGCCGCCAGACGTCGAGGCGTTCCGCATCGGCCAGCGCCTCGGCCACCAGCCGCCGTGCGGCGTCGAGGTCGCCGTGGTGCAGCACGATCCGGGTGCGCAGCAGGCGCGCCTCGATGCCCGACCACGGCAGCACGGCCGTGACGCTGCCGTCGACGACGGGTTGCAGGGCCTTGGCCGCGGGCCCGTGCCTGCCCAGCGCGATCTGCGCGCGCGCCCGCATCAGCAGGAGCTCGGCGGTCCGCCCGATCTCGTTCAGGCACCAGCCCACCACTTCCCTGGCGTGGTCGGCCGCGCCGGCCAGCAGGGCCGCCCGGTGCTCGAGCACAGCCGAGACCGCGGCGTACTCCGGCTGCAGCGTGCGGCCGCCGAGCCCGAGCCGCACCCGGCGCATTCGCCGCAGGCCGCCCTGCCAGTCGCCGGTGTCGAACTGCGCGGCGCCGCCGAGCATCTCCGCGGCCACCAGCAGGTTCCCCCCGATCCGCGCGGCCACGCCGTCGACCGCGCGGGTGGTCTGCATGACGAGCCGCACGCACTCCTCGGGTTCCGCCCGCAGCAGGGCGCGGTAAGCGCGGACCACACCGGTGGTCGCGCTTTCGATCGTGCCCCGGGCGCTCGCCCCCACGGAGTCGAGACGTTCGCCGATCCGGTCCACGGCCGGGAAATCCCCGTCGAGGACGGCGAGTTCGCCGAGCATCGTCAGCGCGCGGACCTCGACGTGGCGCTGGCCGGTAGCCCCGGCCCGGCTCGCGACCGCGCCGACGTGGTCCCGCGCGCCGCGGCGCTCGCCGGTCAGCAGCACCTCCGTTTCGCGCTGCAGCCCGGCCAGGGTCTCCAGATCCGTGCCGCGGGCGAGTTCCGGGTCCACCTCGCGCGCGGCGCTCGCCATTTCGGCCAGGTCGCCGTCCAGCTGGGCCCGGCGGGACCGGGCGAGCTGCCGGAGCACCACGAGTTCCGGCTGCGGCTCCGCCGGCCACGCGTCCTCGGCGTGGCGCAGGTGCAGCTCCGCCGTGCCGGTCTCGCCGGCCTCGAGGCTGAGCGCCGCCGCGAGCAGCGCCAGCCTCGGCTCCCGCGCCACCGGCGTTTCGCCGAGGACCCCGAGCGCCTCCCGCAGCACGGTGTGCTCACCGGCGAGGAACAGCGGCACCGCGTCGGTCCGCAGCAGGGCGGCCGTGCGGGCGGGGTCGGGGGCGCGGGCGGAGTGCAGCAGCGCCTGCGCGGCGTCGCCCCGGCCCTCGAACCACGCCGCGGCGAGCCGGTGCTGGCCCGCCAGCCGGTCCGGGTCGCGCCGCGCGAGATCGGCGAGCAGGTAGGTGCGCAGCAGCGGCAGGATCCGGTAACCGTCCTCCGCGCCCGTTTCCCGCACGACGACACCGGCCCCGGCGAGGTCGTGCAGCACGGCCGCGGCGTCGGACCGGCCGGCCAGCGCGGCGGCCAGCGCGGGTGAGGTGTCCGCGCACACGCTGATCAGCCGCAGGAACTCCCGCACGCCCTCGTCGAACCCGGCCAGCACCTCCTGGTCCAGGTACTCCTCCAGCGCCCGGTCGTGCCCGGCGAAGAACTCGTCGAGCCCGCCCTCGCGCACGGCCGCGGCGGCGGCCAGCCGCAGCGCGACCGCCCAGCCCTCGGCCTCCTCGTCCAGCCTGCCGAGAACCGCCGCCGGCACGTCACCGCCGCTGACGGCGAACAACGCTCGCATCTCGGCCGACGTGAACCGCAGGTCGTCGGGGCCGATCTCGAAGAGCTGGTCCGACAGCCGCAGGCGGGCCAGCGGCAGCGGGGGTTCGCGACGCCCGGACAGCACCAGCCGCAGGCCGGCCGGCTGGTGCCGCACCAGTGCGTCCAGCGCGGTCCGCTGCCCCGCGCCGACGAGCGCCTCCACGTCGTCCAGGATCAGCAGCGCCTGCCGGGGCAGGTCGTCCAGCGCGTCGAGGACCTCGGCGAGGAAACCCGGGTCGGCGCCGGGGTCCCGGGGCACGCTCAACGTGCGCAACGGGCTGCCGGGCGGGACTCCCGGTCCGGCGGCGAAGGCGTCGAGGACCGCCGACCAGAACCGGTGGTCGTCGCGGTCGTCCGGATCCAGCGACACCATCGCCGCCGGGCCGGACCCGTGGCCGCGCGCCCATTCGGCGAGCAGCAGGGTCTTGCCCGCGCCCGCGGGCGCGCGGACGACGGTGACCGGAGCGGTGGCGCGGTCGAGCAGGGCCAGCAACCGGGGACGGGAGACGAAGTGCGCGGGAAGATCGGGCGCGGTGATCTTGCTCCTCGGCACGCGCCCGCGTTCTTCCCCGCTCCCCGGGTCCTGCATCACACTCCCTCTCGCCGGTTCCCAGTGTGGACATCCGGCGGGGCCCTTTCCAGCGGCCACCCGCATCTCACCCAGGGCAGGCGAGGAAAGCGGCCCGCCCGGCACGGAGTGTGGCGCTGCCGGGCCGCGGCCGGATGCCGTCGCCCCCACCTGCTCGAGGAGGCGGAGTCGTGCCGGAGATGAACTACGAGTTCCGTGTCCACGGGCGGTGCTCACCGCAGCTGCGGCAGGCGGTGGGCGAGTTCAGCGAGGTGCGCGTCGTCCCCGCTCCGCCGGAGACCATCATCTACGGCGCGGTCTCCGACCAGGCGCACCTGCACGGGTTGCTGTTGCTGCTGGAGGACTTCGGCCTGCAGATCGTGTCGGTGCACCGGATCCCCGAGCTGCCCAGAACGGAGGCCGGTGATGACTGACACCTCGAGCCGCGCCACGCCGCTGACCGACGGCGAGCGCGCGGAACTGGACCGGTTGCGGGCGGAAGTCGCCGCGCTGCGGGAGCGCCCACCGCGACGGCGGATCCGCTGGCGTTCGCTGGCCGCGGGCGTGATCCTGACGCTGGGGTGCCTGCTGATGCCGGTCGCCCTGCTGACCGTCTGGGTGCACAACCAGGTGGCCAACACCGACCGCTTCGTCGAAACGACCAGCCCCATCATCCGGGAACCGTCGGTGCAGACCGCGATCACCGACCGGGTCACCGCGACCGTGTTCGAGTACGTCAACGTGCCCGAGCTGACCTCCGACGCGCTGGGTGTGCTCAGCGCACAGGGCGTCCCGCCCGCGGTCACCGACCGGTTGCAGGGGCTCGCCGGGCCGCTGGAGTCGAGCCTGCGCGGGTTCGTGCACGACCGGGTCGCGGGCATCGTGTCCGGGCCACGGGTCGCCGAACTGTGGGACCGCTCGCTGCGCACGGCCAGCGAGCAGATGAACGCGGTGCTGTCCGGCCAGAGCGAGGCGGTGGTGGTGTCCGACGGCGAGGTGCGGCTGGACCTCGCGCCGTTCATCACCGAGGCCAAGAACCAGCTGGTGCAGTCCGGGTTCGGCGTGGCGAGCCGGATTCCCGACGTCCACCCGACGATCGCGATCACCGACGCCACCACCCTGGAACGGGCGAAGAACGGCTACTCGCTGCTGGACAAGGCGGCCACCTGGCTGCCGTGGGTCGCGCTCGCGCTGATCGCCCTGGGCGTCTACGTCGCCCGGCACCACCGGCGCGCCCTGATCGGCGCGGGCCTGGGCGTGTCGCTGGGGATGCTGGTGATCGCCGCGGCGCTGCTGATCACCCGGGGTGTGCTGGTCGGCGCCGTGCCGCCGCGCGCGACCGTGGCCGCCGGGGTCTCCTACGACCTGATCGTCCGGTTCCTGCGCGACGGCCTGCGGCTGGTGTTCGCCATCGGCCTGGTGGTCGCGCTGGGCGCGTTCCTGGCCGGACCGTCGGCCACGGCCGTGGGCGTCCGCCGGGGCGCGGTGAAGGCGATCGGCTGGCTGCGCCGCGGCGGGGCCAAGGCCGGGTTGCGCACCGGCCCGGTCGGCCCGTGGGTGCACGCGCACCTCACCGCGCTCCGGTTCGGCCTGCTCGGCGTCGCCGTGCTGGTCTTCGTGTCGCTGAGCAGCCCCAGCGGGCTCACCGTGCTGGTGATCGCGCTGGTGCTGGTGTTCGCCCTCGGCGTGCTGCAGTTCCTGGACCAGCCCCGGCCCGCCGACGACGGGCCACCGTCGGCAGACGGCGGGCAGCGGCCCGCCGCGACGGTGTGATCAGCGGCTCGGCGTGCTCGCCTGGCACAGGGTGACGGCCTCGCGCAGGGCCGCGAGCGCGTCGTTCGCCGCGGCCCGCACCTGCGGCAGGTCCGGCGGCTGCGCCGTCAGCGCGGACTGCAGGCGCCCCAGCGCGGCCTTCGCCTCGTCCAGGCGGGCGGCGGTGTCCGCCCCGACCACCGTGCGCACGACCTCGACCGAGGCCACCAGCTCCTGGGCAGCCACGCGCACCTGTTCGCCGGTCGCCTGTCCATTGGCGAACTGCGTGACCGTGTCGACGAGCGCCTGCCCGGTGGACACGAGAGCGGCGCATTCGGGACGGCTCGTGGGGGTCGCCGAGGCGGTCGTGCCGGCAGCGGTGGTCGTGGCCGGTTGCGAGCCGGACGAGCCGCTGTCCCCACCGCAGGCCGAGGCGAACAGGAGGGCCGCGGCGCCCAGTGCCAGCCCCGCGGACCGCACGCGAGCATCCACCGCGATCGCCTCCCCTCGTCCGGAAACCCCGCCACGATGACTACGCCGGGCTGTCCCCGGCGTCACTCGTTCCGGGTGAGACCGGCCGGAGCCGCGGGTTCCAGTCGTAGACGACCGACGTGCCCAGCAGAAGGTCCTGCAGCGACCGGCGGCGGCCGCCTGCCACCACCCACAGCAGGCCGACCGGGACGAACACGCACGCGACCGCCCGCGCCAGCGCCCGCACGGGGCGGGGCGGGTGGCCGCGGCGGTCCACCACGCGCAGCGCGAGCAGCTGGTCGCCGAAGCTGCGGCCGGTCGCGCTCCAGCACACGGCGAGGTAGAGCACCGCGGCCCCGGTGGCCACGGCGACCGTCACGAGCCGGGTCGGCGCGGGGAAGGTGAACCGCACCGGGTCGAGCGAGTAATCGAGCGCCGCCCACCCGAGGTAGAGGCCGGCGAGCACCAGTGCCAGCACCACGCAGTCCAGGACCGCGGCGAGGGTGCGGCTGACCAGTCCGGCCGGCCTGCCCTGGTGGGCACGCGCGGGTGCGGGCAGCGCGGCGAACCAGGCCGCGCCGGGCCCGCCGTCAGGTGGCGGCGTCATGCCCGGCCGGCAGTGGCCGCCGCCGTGTGGCGAAGATCCGCCCCGCCCATCGGGCCACCGCGTCGTCCGCGGCCATCGCCTGGATCCGCGCGTCGCGCACCGACTCGTTCGCGACCGACCCGGTCGAGGTGCGGATGATCTCCGGCAGGTCGATCTCCTCGATCACGCCGCGCACGATCCCCGCCAGATCCAGTTCGTCGAGCACGGTCACCACCACGGCGGGTGCGACCCGGCGGAACAGGCGCACGCCGTGGGCGACGGCCTCCTCCCGCCGCCGCTGCCCGTCCTCGGCCAGCTCGCGCAGCGGGGGCGGCCAGT
The DNA here is from genome assembly GCF_000473265.1 of Amycolatopsis thermoflava N1165. NCBI lineage: Bacteria > Bacillati > Actinomycetota > Actinomycetes > Pseudonocardiales > Pseudonocardiaceae > Amycolatopsis > Amycolatopsis thermoflava. The sequence continues at coordinate 1,283,123 of NZ_KI421511.1, read as the reverse complement.
TCTCCGTCCGCACGACCGGCGCGAGCACGGGCCGCACGGGCGCGAGGGCCGTGCGCGCCAGCCGCCGCAGCGCGGTGACGGCCAGTGCGCCGCCGCCGAGCACCAGATCCGCGGCGGCCGGACCAGGCCGTGGGCCCTCCGCTGCCACCATGCGGGGATCATGTCGCGGCCCGCGCGCGCCGACCTCACCCGTCCCGGGTGGTGATGCGCCCCTCGTCGATCGCCGCGCGCAGCGCGCCGTGGTCCCGCTCGTTCTGGTCGGCGGCCGCGACGGCGAAGTCGCGCACCGCGTGGTCGAAGACGGGCGAGGACCCCAGGTAGGCGGCGATCGCCACGCAGTCGCCGGACCGCGCGTGCGCCCTGGCCAGCGTCCAGCCGCACAACCGCGCGTAGGCGGCGAGCCCCTCCGGCCGCATGACCGACACGTCCGCCGAGCCCTTCCAGTCCCGCAGCTGGCGCAGGTAGAAGTCCCGGGTCCGGTCGTCGAACCCGCGCACCCGCACCCAGCCGAGGAAGATGTCGCTCACGGTCTGCATCAGGCGCTGGCCGACGACGACGCGCTGCCCGGCGTTGACGAACCGGCTCGGCCCGGCGAACCGTTCCAGCACCGATTCGCCCGCCTCCTTCGCCTGCAGGAACAGCGGGTCGTGTTCGTCGTTGCCGAGCAGCAGGATCATCCAGCAGCGGGTGCCGACGCTGCCGACGCCCACGACCTTGAGCGCCATGTCCGCGACCGCGTACCGGTCCAGCAGCGCGCGCCGTTCCGGCTCCAGCGAGCGCCGGTACGCCTGCACGATCTCGTCCAGCCGTTCCGCCGTCTCGGCCGGATCCACCCCGCCGCCCGTGACGCGGTCCAGCGGGATGATCCGCGGCTCGTCCGGGACGATCCGCATCCGCCCGCCGTCAGCCGCGGCGAAGCGCCGCAACGAGCCGGTGTGGTCGGCGCTGCGGGCCTTGGCGACGGTCCGGTCCAGGCGGCGCCGCCGCCCGGCCGTCAGTTCGCCGGCGTACACCTCGCGCACGGTCTCGACGTCGGCGTGGGCGTACCAGACCTCCAGCGCGGTGCTCGCGGCGAACTCGCGCAGCGCGCGCCGGTACTCACCGACCGCCGCGAGCACGGCGGTCGTCCGCTGCCTGCCGGTGTGGCCGTTGTCCCGCCCGGCGACCTCGACGCTCGCCGCCAGCCGCTTGACGTCCCACTCCCACGGCCCGGGCAGCGTTTCGTCGAAGTCGTTGATGTCGAAGACCAGGCGCCGTTCCGGCGAGGCGTAGAGACCGAAGTTCATCAGGTGGGCGTCGCCGCAGGCCTGCACGGTGAACCCGGTGACCGGGGTGCCTGCCAGGTCGGCGGCCATCGGCAGCGCGGCGCCGCGGAAGTAGGTGAACGGCGTGACCGCCATCCGCCCGTAGCGGATGGGCACCAGCTCGGGCACGCGGGAGGCGTCCTGGCCGGCGAGCAGTTCCAGCGGCCCGGGCCCGTCGCGGGTCCAGGCGGCGTGACCGGACCGCGGAACCCGGGTCCGCGCGGCCTTTCCCCGTTCGGCCCGCTCGGCGCGGGTCAGGCCGGCGCCGTCCACGGCGGCCAGTGGCGTCGTCGTGCGTGTCGTCGTGCGTGTCATCCGGGCACGGTCCGCGCCGCCGCCGCCGGACGCCTCCTCCGGGCCGGGTGAGGCCGGTCCCCGGCCCCGCGGGGACAGTGGTGGCCCAGCTACGGGAGGCGGTGTGTGGCGATGACCGGGCGTGCGGTTCGCTCCCCCGCGGCGCGGCGCTGGTTCGCGCTCGCCGCTCTGCTCGCGGGCGCCGCGGCGCTCGCCGTCACGGTCCTGGTGCTGCTGCGGGACCCGCTCGAACTCGTGCTCGCGGCGGTGCTCGTGGGGATCGCCGTGGCGGCCGCCTGGGCGGCGCTGGTGCGGCGGGGACCGCGGCGTGTCCTGGCCGCCGCGGTCGCGCTGCTCGCGCTGGCCGCGACGGTGGCGCTTCCGGACCTGCGCGCCTACCTGTGGTTCCTGGTGGTGGTCGTGCTGGTCGCACTGTCCGGGGCCGCGACACGGGCCGCACTCGGGCACCCCCCGTCCACCGACGGCACGCCCGTCGGCCCCGCCCGGCACGGGGTGCTGATCCTGAACCCCCGGTCGGGCGGCGGGAAGGCGGCCCGGTTCGGGCTGGCGGAGCGGGCCCGCGCGCTCGGCGTGGAGCCGATCGAGCTGCGCCCCGGCGACGACCTGCGGTCACTGGCCGAACAGGCGGCCGCCGGCGGCGCGGACGTGCTCGGCATGGCTGGCGGCGACGGGTCGCAGGCGCTGGTCGCCGACGTGGCCCGGCGGCACGGCCTGGCGTTCGTCTGCGTCCCGGCGGGCACCCGCAACCACCTCGCGCTCGACCTGGGGCTGGACCGGGAGGACGTGCCCGCGGCGCTGGCCGCGTTCGGCGACGCGCTGGAACGCCGCATCGACCTCGCCGAGCTCAACGGACGGGTGTTCGTCAACAACGTCTCGCTCGGCGTCTACGCCTCGGTCGTCCAGTCGCCCGACTACCGCGACGCGAAGGCGGCGACGGTCGCCCGGCAGCTGCCCGGCCTGCTCGGCCCGGACGCGCCGCGGCCCGACCTCAGGTTCGGCCTGCCGGACGGGACCCGCAGCGAGTCGGCCGACGTCGTGCTGGTGTCCAACGGCCCCTACCGGCTGGAGCACCTGAGCGGGTTCGGCACGCGGGAACGCCTGGACCGCGGATCGCTCGGCGTCGTCACCGTGACGGTCGACCGCGCGGCCGAGGTCCCGCGGCTGGTCTCGGCCGAGATGGCGGGCCGGATCTCCCGGTTCCCCGGGTACCGGTCGTGGTCGGCGCCGGAGTTCGTGGTCGAGTCGGGGCTGCCCGCGGTCGAGGCGGGCGTCGACGGTGAGGCGGTGCGGCTGGCGCCGCCGCTGCGGTTCCGGATCCTGCCGGGCGCGCTCCGGGTGCGGGTGCCGCGCGACGCGCCCGGAGCGTCCCCGGCGGCGATGCTGCCACCGGGGACGCGGGCCGTGGTCGTGGCCCTGGTCCGGGTGCTGGCCGGCCGGACCACCTGACGGTCACACCCGCTGCGTCTCCTCCGACTCGGCGAAGGCCTCACGCAGCCGGGTCTCCTGCTCGGCGGAGAGGTTGGTGGTGATCAGGGTCGCGCCGGTCTCCTTGAACGGCTCGAGCACCCGGTCGGCCACCACCTCGCTGGTGACGACGAACAGCGCCGACGTCCCCGGCGTCACCTGGCGCTGCACCTCGCGGATGAAGTCCTCGTCGATGCCGCCGTGCCGCATCGACCCGGCCAGCGCGCCCATCGCGGCGCCCACCGCCATGCCCAGCAACGGGATGAAGAAGATCAGCCCGAACAGGAAGCCCCAGAAACTGCCGCCGAGCGCGCCCGCACCGGTCAGCTTGCCCAGTTCCTTGGTCTTCGGCCTCTTCCGCCCCTCGGGCCAGCTGACGTACGCCGCGTCCTGGATCCTGATCAGCTGTTCCTTCTGCAGCCTGGTCAGCAGGCCGAGTGCGTTCTCGGCCCCCTGCGGCGACTCGAACTTCCACACGCTCAACGTGCCCATTCCGTCCTCCTGTTCACCCGGTTCGGGTTTCGACGCCGGGGACTGTGCGCGGCGCGCGGCCCGGTGCCATCACCCGCGGGGAATGAGGCGTCCGCGCGGGCGGCGGTGCACCGTGGAACGTTCCGGACCCCGGCTTCCGCGGGAGGCGACATGACCGACAGCTACACCTCATCCACCCCACCCCGGACGGCGACCGGCTGGACCGGATGGGTCTCCTTCGGCGGGATCATGCTGGTCCTGCTCGGCCTGTTCCACGCGGTGGAGGGCCTGGTCGCCGTCTTCGACGAGGACTACTTCGCGGTGCCCTCGTCGGGCCTCGTCGTCGAGGTCTCCTACGACGTGTGGGGCTGGGTGCACTTCGGGTTCGGGGTCACCGCCGTCGTCATCGGCTGTGGCGTCCTCGCCGGCAACCGGGTCGCCCAGTACCTCGGCGCGATACTGGCCGGCGCGAGCGCGATCATCCACCTCGCCTTCGTGCCCGCGTACCCGGTGTGGTCGCTCATCGTCATCACGCTCGACGTCTTCGTGATCTACGCGCTCGTCGCGCATGGGCGGGAGATGCGGCTCACCGACTGATCCGCTCAAGCAGGAGGAACAAATGACTCAGCAGCATGCGCAGCCCCACGTCGAGCCCCTGGGCGGCACCCGTCCCCCGGAGCAGGCGCCGGCGCCGTACGAGTCACGCTCGGCCTGGCTGGGCTGGGTGTGGTTCGGCGGCGCGATGATGGTGCTGCTCGGGATCTTCAACGTCATCGAGGGACTGGTCGCGCTGTTCAACGACGAGTACTACCTTGTCGGGGCCGCGGGCACGCTGGTGTTCGACCTGACCGGCTGGGGCTGGGTACACCTGATCATCGGGGTGCTCGCCGTCGCCGCGGGCATCGGGCTGTTCACCGGCGCCGCGTGGGCCCGCGTCACGGCGGTCGTGCTGGCCACGGTGAACGCGGTCGCCCAGCTGACGTTCCTGTCGGCCTACCCGGTATGGGCCACGCTCGTGATCGCGCTCGACGTGGTGGTCATCTGGGCGGTGGTCGTCCACGGCGGCGAGGCGCGACGGTCCCAGCGGTGACGTCCGCGGCCAGTGCGGTGGCGGGGATCCGCGCCCGCCGCCGTGCGGCTGCCTGCCCGGCGACAGTTCTGATCACGACGACCAGAAGTGCGGTCCGGAGAACCGGACGAACGTCACATCCGCACCCTACGCGAAGGTAACCTACGCTCCCGTAACCTGACGGGATGGCAGAGCTCGTGTACCCGCCCGTCGTCCTGTTCGCCAAGACCATGTTCCGGGTCCTCGACCTGAAGCTGCGGGTCGAGGGCAGCGAGCACGTGCCCGCGCGCGGCGGCGCGGTCATCGCCTGCAACCACGTCTCCTACCTGGACTTCGTCTTCTGCGGGCTGGGCGCGCAGCCGGCGAAGCGGCTGGTGCGGTTCATGGCCAAGAAGGAGGTCTTCGACCACCGGATCTCCGGCCCGCTGATGCGCGGGATGGGCCACATCCCAGTCGACCGCAAGGCCGGCCGCGGCGCCTACGACGAGGCGGTCGCCCGGCTGCGCGCAGGCGAGGTCGTCGGCGTCTTCCCGGAGGCCACGATCAGCCCGTCGTTCACCGTCGAGGAGGTCAAGTCGGGCGCGGCGCGGATGGCGGCGCAGGCCGGGGTCCCGCTGATCCCGATGGCGGTGTGGGGCTCGCAGCGCCTGTGGACCAAGGGCAGGCCGCGGAACCTGACGCAGCGGCACGTGCCCGTCTCGATCCTCCTGGGCGAGCCGCTGCGCCCCGGCCCGGACGAGGACGCCGACGCGGTCACCCGCGAGCTGCGCGGGCGGATGAGCCTGCTGCTCGACAAGGCGCAGGCGGAGTACCCGGACAAGCCCGCGGGCCCCGGGGACCTGTGGTGGCTGCCCGCCCACCTCGGCGGCACCGCGCCCGCGCCCTGAGTCAGACGTCGATCAGCGCGGTGGCCAGCCACCGGCCGTCACTGGCCGGCTCGCAGCGCAGCCCCGTCGCGGAGACGCGTTTGGGGAGCGCGCCGCGCGGCAGGACCGCGCCCGCGTCGACCGTCGCGCACTCCACCGACAGCCCGGTGGCCGTGGGGACGACCGTGACGGACACCGGGATGCGGTTCAGCACGCGAATGCAGTCGATCGCCCTGGTGAGCAGGGCGCGGAGCAGGTCGGTGTCGCTGCCGCCGGACACGCTGAACCGCACGTCGGAGGACGGCCGCGGCACCCGGCCCAGGAAGCTGCGGACCATCGCCTCCACGGCCTCGGCCAGGCAGGCCTCGCGGCAGGCGGCCCACGCCCGGATCCGCAGATCCGCGGCGTGGACCGGACGGCGGCCGTCCCGGTCGGCCAGTGCCCGCGAGCCCACCCGGTCCACGGTGCACCCGCCCCCGGGCCGGCGCACCACCCGCCGGGGATGAACCGTGGTCAACCGGGCACGAGACGGACGTCCACGGTGATCTCGATGTGACGGCCGATCACGAACCGCGGGACGCGCATCCGCAGCGGGGCCCGGTCGAGGACGCCGGTCGCGATCAGGTGCGGAGCCTCCGGGCGGTCGTCCGGGGCGGGGTGGACTGCCAGCGTGACCGGGCAGGTGGTGCCCCGGAGCTCCAGCGCGCCGTCGACGCGCCCGGCGTCGGCGGCGGTGCCGCGGAACCGCAGCACCGGCCGGGCCGCGCTGTCGAGCAGGCCCGGTTTGCGCAGGTCGGCGTCCCGTTTCGGGTGGCCGGTGTCCAGGCCCGCGAGGTCGAGCTCGGCCCGCACGTCCGTGCCCTGCACCGAGCCGCCCCGCACCGGGATGGTGCCGGTGACCCGCTTGAACCCGAGGTCCCGGACGGTGAACCGCGCTGTGGTGTCCGCGGCGACGACGGTCCAGTTCCCGCTGCGCACGGCGGTCATCGGGGATCACCCACCGGCGTGGGCAGGTTCGCCTGGAGCACACGGTGCACGTCGACGCGGTCCGGGCCGGGGAGCAGGGCCTCGTCCTCCCCCGGCAACAGCTCGGTCGTCATCACGGCTCGCTGCACCGCCTCGATCGTCTCGACGCTGTCCGCGAAGCCCAGCACCAGGCACGCGTTGTCCTCCCCCACCAGCGCGTAGCAGTTGCCAGCCCCGCGCAGCTCGCGGACGGCGGGCCAGATCCGGTCGCGCCCCGCGCGCGCCCCGGCGTCGGCGACCTCCTGCCTGCGCGGCCCGGCGAACCAGGTCGCCTGCGCGAACCGCGGCTCTCCCGGCGCGGCGCCGGTGAACGCGACCTGGTAGACGGCCGAACCGCCGCAGGCCGCGGCGCTGTCGCGGTCCGGCCAGAAAGTGATCTCGGCGCCGGCCGCGCCTGCGATCTCGGCGAGCACGCACCCGCCGAGGGAGCCGGGCCGGGACGTGCCCCAGTCCTCGCCTCGGTCGCGGAACGAGCGCCGGAACTGGTGAACGGTGGCGTACATCGGGTTCTCCTTCCCCGTTGTGGTGACCGCACGACTGTCCGCCCGCCGGCGGGGCCGCCACATCAGTGCCGGCACGGATGCGCGGCACTGAATCCCGTCACGGAGACGGCCGCGCGGGCGATACTCCTGGCGTGGGCACCGAGCCGTTCGTGGGGCGCGCCGCAGCGCGGGGCGAGGTCGCACGCCTGCTCGGCGACGCCGCCGCGGGCGCCGGCGGCCTGCTGCTCGTCGCGGGCCCGGCCGGGATCGGCAAGACCCGGCTCTGCGAGGAAGCCACCGCGGGCGGCCCGGCGCCGGTGCGGTGGGGCAGGTGCGTCGACGATCCGGGTGCGCCGCCGCTGTGGCCGTGGCGCCGCGTCCTGGCGGGACTGGACGTGCCGGAACCGGACCACGCGGGCGACCTCGCCGCCGCACGGTTCCGCTTCGCCGCGGCCGCCACCGACGCGCTGGTGGCCGCCGCCGAGCCGGACGGCCTGGTGCTCGTCCTGGAAGACCTGCACTGGGCGGACGAAACGTCGCTGCGGCTGCTGCGTCACCTGGCCGGCGAGCTGCACCGGTCCCGGCTCGCCGTCCTCGCGACCTACCGGGACACCGAGCCGGGGCGTCTCGACGCGGCGCTGCCGGATCTCCTCTCCCGTCCGGGAGCGCACGGCGTCACCCTGCCGCCGCTGTCCGAAGCGGAGGTGCGGGAGTTCCTGGCGCACCACGGTTCCGGCCTCGACGCCCGGCACGCGTTACGGCGCTCCGGCGGCAACCCGCTGTACCTGCGGGCGATCGCACGGTCCGGCGACGGCGTGCCGCTCGGGCACCTGGTGCGCACGACAGTCGCGGCGCTGCCGGCGCAGGCGCGGGAACTGCTGGAGATCGCCGCCGTGCTCGGCGAGGAGGTCGACAGCGCCGTCCTCGCCGAAGTGTCCGGAGTGGACGACGTGGCTCGCGCGCTCGATCCCGCGGTGCGGGCCGCGGTGCTGGTGCCGGTCGGCCCCGGGCTGCGCCGTTTCGCGCACGCCGTCGTGCGGGACGCGATCTACGCCGGCCTCGAACCCAGCGTCCGCGAGTCCCTGCACGGCCGCGCCGCGCGGGCACTGGAAGACCGGGCGCGGCGGGATCCGGCGCTGGCCGGGGTGGTCACCGGGCACTGGCTGCGGTCCGCCGCCGACGCATCCGCCCTGTCGCGCGCGGCGGACTGGGCCCGGCGAGCGGCCGCGGAGGCGACGCGGTCGCTCGCCTTCGCCGAAGCGGCCCGGTTCCTGGGATTCGCGCACGACGCGCTGCGCCGGGCGGGCGAGGTGACCCGCCTGCCCGGGCTGCTGATCGAGCTCGCCACCGCCGAGTACCGCGCGGGCCGCTTCCGGCAGGCCTACGAGCACGCCAGGGAGGCCGCGCGGGGCCGCCCCGACCTCGCGGCCGCGGCGGCACTGGTGGTGCGGGACATCGCCGCCCCGGATCTGGTGCCCGGCCTCGCCGAGCTGGCCACGGCCGCGCTCGGGGTGGTGCACGAACCCGCGCTGCGATCCCGGCTGCTGGCGCAGTCCGCGTCACTGGCGGCCGAGGCCGGGAGCACCGCGGAGGCCACCCGGCTCGCCGCCGACGCGCTCGCGCTCGCCGAGTCCAGTGGTGACCCGGAAGCGCTCGTGGACGCGGTGCGGGCGCGGTTCAAGGTGTGGCCGATCGAGCTGCCGCTGCCGGAACGGCTCCGGCTCGCCACACTGGCGATCGACCTCGCCGCCCGCACCGGCCAGCCGCTACTGGCGTTGTGGGGGCACAAGTGGCGGCTGGACGCGGCCTTCGAAGTCGGCACGATGACCGCCGTCGACGTCGAACTGGCCGCGATCTCCGAGCTGGCGCGCGCCACCCGGCTCCCCCTGGTGCGCTGGCACGAGCTGCGGCTGCGCGCGTCGGTGCTGGCCTACCGCGGATCGTTCGCGGAGGCGCGGCAGCTGGACGAGCTGGCCACCGAAGTCGCCACCGCCGACCTCGCCGAGGACGGGACCACGGCCGGGCTGTCGTTCGCGTTCCGCCAGCAGCTGGCCATCGTCACCGGCGACCCGGGTGAGGTCCCCGACGCCGCCGACGCGGTGCTGGCCCAGACCCCGGCACTCGCGATCGCCGTGGTCTCGGGCCCGGTCGTCGCGCTCGCACGCGGGCAGCGGGCGGAAGCGGCCGCCCGGTACGAGTCGGTACGGCCGAAAGTGGACACCGCGTTCCTCGCCCAGAACCCCGCGACCGCGTTCCAGCTGCTGTTGCTCGCGGACGAGTTCGGCGACCGCGAGATCGCCGCGCTGGTGGCCGATCACCTCGCCACACTGCCGCCGATGGTCTCCGGCGGCGCCGGGGTGTTCTGCTCGGACACGTTCGTGGCGTGGCGGGCGCGTGCCGCGGCGCTGCTGGGGCGGGACGACGACGCGCGGCGCTGGTTCGCCGAGGCCATCACGATCGACACCCGCACCGGCGCGCGCCCGTACGTCGTGCTGAACCGGCTCGCGCTGGCCGGGCTGACCGGCGACGAACCGCTCGCGCGGGACGCGCTGGCGGAAGCACGGCGCTTGCGGATGCCCGGCGCCGTCCGGCGCGCGTCGGAGCTGCTGGACCGGCTGCGGGCGGCTGATCCGCTGACCGCGCGAGAACGGGAGATCGCCGGCCTGCTGGCCGCGGCGCTGTCCAACCGGGCCATCGCCGAGCGGCTGGTGCTCTCGGAGCGGACCGTGGAGAGCCACGTGCGCAGCATCCTGAACAAGCTGGACCTGGCCAACCGCACGCAGATCGCGGAGTGGGCGCGGACGGCGGGCGTCGGCTGACTGCCCGGCGGACCGGTCACGTCCGGTCCGCCGGGCGGGTGGTCAGGCCTTCCGGCGGGCGCGGACCACGAACACCAGCGCCGCGCCGCCCAGGACCAGCGCCGCGCCGAGGGCGATCAGCCAGCCGCCGTCGAAACCGGTGTAGGCCAGTTCCTCGGCGTTCTGCGTGGTGGCCTTCGGGCCGCCGCTGATGGTCGCGACGGCGCCGCCGGCCGGGGAGCTGCTGCTGGTGCCCACGCTGGACTGCGACGTCGTGCTCACCACGGTCGAGGAGGTGGCCGAGGACGCGGTCGTGGTGGTGGTCTCCGTCCCCGTCGTGCTGGTCGCGGTCGTCGTGGTGGTGGTGGTCTTCTCGGTGCCGCAGACGAACCAGTGGCTCAGCTGCGGGATGTTGTCGTTCTGACCGGTCACCGGGGCGCGCAGGTCCGTCCACGGCGGACTGTCCGGCAGGCCGAGCTTGCCGGGCTCGTAGACGTTGTAGGCGTTGCCGCCCTTGACGACGATGCCGGTCACCGTGATGTCCGGGGAGACGGTGAGGATGTCGAGGTACTGGTCGTCCTCGAGCTTGCCGCGCGTGTAGGTGTAGTCGTCCGGCGAGGTGAGGATCGAGCCGGCGAGCTTGGCATCGGCGCAGGTGCTGGCATTGCCCTCGTGGCGCGTGGCGCGGGGGTCTTCGGCGGCCGCGTGGGCCGTCGCGGTGCCGAGAACGAAACCGGTGGCCAGCAGGGCCCCGGCGACGGCCGCACGCAGCGACCGGCGTCCGATGAACGTCATCGTGGGAACTCCAGGGAGGTCGGGGATTCCGCGCGCCGGTGCCCGGCGCGACGAGCAGGCGCACGCTACCCCGGATGGCGGAACCTGATCACGCCGGAATGCGCACGGTGACCGTTTCGAGTCCGTTCGGTGCCCGTTCCGAAGTAGAACACCGGTAAACGCGAGTGTGTTTCAACCACGGTGTAGAGCAGTGGTGGGTGATTCTTTGACTGAACGCCGTGAAACGACTTCCACCGGTGCCGCCCTGGTACCACCGCCGGAACGCCGTCATCGCAGTCTGCGTCTACGCGACACTGGCGGCCGTGATCGTCGGGCCGTCGATCCTGGTGACCGGTTGGGACGGTCTGCTCAACGCGGCGGTACTTGCGCTGCTGAGCGGCGGGTCAACGTTTTCGGGTGCGGCGCAGCGAACTGCTCACCGACCTCACCACGCCCAAGCTCCTGGAGGACGGCTCGATCGCCTTCGGCGACCCGCGCGACCAGGAGAACCCCGGGCACCGCGCCAGCGGCCTGCTCGTCCCGCCGCTGGTGCTGCACAAGGTGCCCGACGCCGAGCACGTCCTCGACCTCATCCGCCAGGCACAGCGGGACGCCCGGGGCTAGGACGCACGACGAACCCGCCCGATCCGTCGACCTCCACTTCGTACAGTTCGTGTCGCGAACAGGCCCATCTCCGGCACGCGACGGGCGCGGAGAGCATTGCGCCGAAGGATCGCGGTCCGGCGGGAACCAAGAACGTCGTCTTGCCGGCCGGCACGGCGAGCCGGGTCAGCGCGGCGCCTCCCGGCGGTGCAGCGCCGACACCGCGGCCGTCAGCAGCTCCCCCGGTCGCGGCAGGCGCCCGACCGCCCGGCTGAACGCGCTGCCCCGGAAGACCCGTCCGGGCTCGCTGCCGTGCACGCTCCCGGTCTCCGCCACCGGACTGTCCACATTGTCCACGCCGTTGTCCGGTCGCTCGTTGCGGAACGCCCGGGCTCCCAGCCGCCGCACCGAGAGGACCGCGTCGGTGAACGCGGGTGACAGCCGCTGGCCCAGGAAGAACGCCAGCGCCGCCCCGCCGACCGGGATCTCCCGCCGCGGGTGCTCCGCGGCGAACACGACACTGTCGGCCACGCTTTCCGGCGCGTACACCGGCGGCGGCGGCTTCGGCAGGGCGCCCATCTTGCTGCGCGAATGCTCGAAGAACGGGGTGTCGACCCCAGCGGGCAGGATCGTGGACACCGCGATCGGGTCGCCGCGCTGGGCCAGTTCCATCCGCAGGCAGTCGTAGAACCCGCGCAGCGCGAACTTGCTCGCCGTGTACGGCGCGTGCAGCGGCACCGCGCGGACGCCCTCCACCGAGGCGATCCCGACGACGACCCCGCCACCGGCCCGCCGCAACGCGGGCAGCGCCGCTTTCGCGCCGTGCACGTGGCCCAGGAAGTTCACCCGCATCACGCGCTCGAACTCCGCGTCGCTGGTCTCCTCGACGTACCCGAACACGGCCACCGCCGCGGCGTTCACCCAGGTGTCGATCCGCCCGAACTCGCGCTCGGCCTCGTCGGCCAGCCGCCGGACCGCGGCCGGGTCGGCGACCTCGGCCGACACCGCCATGGCCTGGCCACCGCCGTCGCGGATCCCCCGCACCAGCGACTCCAGCGCCTCCGCACCGCGCGCCGCGCACACCACCCGCGCGCCCCGCGCCGCGAAGGCGAGCGCGCTCGCCCGCCCGATCCCGCTGGAGGCCCCCGCGATGACGACCACCTGCTCGGACACCGGTTTCGGCATGGCTTCTCCTTCCGTCCCCGGGGCGGTACCCGCTCGGCCGGGGCGGCAACCGAACGCCACCGGCGCGCGTCGAAGCCGTGACGGCGACGAGGAGGACCGGCATGACGACGAGCACGCGGAGCCGCTGGACCGGCTGGTGGTACCTGCCGGTGACGATCCTGTCGCTCGGCCTCCTGGCGTGGGTGCCGTTCGTGCACGCCGCCGTGCGGTTGCGCCGGCCGCGGATCCACCTGTGGGCCGTCCTGTACTTCGCGCTGATGGTGTTCGTGCTGGTCGTCCTGCCGCCCTACACGGAGACACCGACCCCGGCCGAGGACACCCGCGCGAACATCGGTGTCGCGGTGATCCTGGCGGTCGCCGGCGTGGCTTCGGTGCAGCAGTTCTTCCTGCGGCGCACCCGCACGGCACCCCCTCCCGCGGAGGACCCGGCGGTGGCCCGGGTGAAGGCGGCCCGCGAACGCCGCGGGCAGGCCCGCGAGCTCGCGGCGAACGATCCGGCGATGGCGCGCGAGCTGCGCATCGGACGGCCCGACCTGCCCCGCGACTACGACGACGGCGGCCTGGTCGACCTCAACGCCGCCCCGGCCTCGGCGATCGCCCAGACCTGCGCCGTCGACCCCGCGGTCGCGCAGCAGATCGTTGACGCCCGCGCCGGCGCCCGCTTCTCGGCCGTCGACGACGTCTTCGCCCTCACCGAGCTGCCGCTGGACACGTGGGACGCGATCCGGGAACGGGGCATCGTCATCTGAGCTACCAGGTGCGCGCCTCGCGAAGGAGGAGGTCCCGCACGCGCTCGACCGCGGGATTCACCTCGGCGCCGGGCCGCTGCGCCAGGAACACCGTGTTGAACGGCGCCTCCTCCAGCTCGTGCAGCTGGACGAGGGCGCCGGCCGCGAGCTCGGCGGCACACAGGTACCGCGGCAACACGCTGTACCCGGCGCCGGCGGCCACCGCGGCCACCACCCCGCGCAGGTCGGGCATGGTCACCGCCGCCTCGGCGGTCAGCCGCTTGCCGAACACGTCCCGCCAGTACCGGCGCGCGATCGGCAGGTCCTCGGCGTAGGTCACCAGCGGCAGGCCCGCCACCGCGCCGCACGGGTCGTCACCGGCCCGCGCGGCCCACGACGGCGCGGCGACGAGCACGTAGTCCTCGTCCATCAGCGGGTACGCCACCAGCGCACGGCCGCGGGGACGTCGGGTCGAGATCACCAGGTCGTGGTGCCCGGCGCGCAACTGCTCCAGCAGCGGATCGGTCAGCCCGGTCGCCACCCGCAGCCGCACGCCCCCGGCGACCAGCGGCGCGAGCGCGGGCATCACACGGACACAGAGCAGCTCGGCCGGGCCGGCCAGGTACACCGGCTCCGGCGGTCCGGAGTGGACGGCGGCCGTCGTGGCGACGGCGGCCAGCGCGTCGACCGGCCCCGCGACCCGGCCCGCCAGCTCGTGCGCCAGATGGGTGGGTTCGGCGCCGCGCGGGAGGCGGGTGAACAAGGCGCGGCCCAGCTGCTGCTCGAGGGTGCGCACCTGCGCGGTCACCGTCGGCTGGGACAGGCCCAGCAGGGGCGCGGCCGCGGTGAACGAGCCCGACCGGTAGACGGCGAGGAAGGTGCGCAGCAGGTTCAGGTCCACACCGGCCAAGGTATCGGAAAACCGATCGCATCGATTGCCCTTTCTATTCGATTTCCGATGGCTTCCCGCTTACCGTCGCAGGCATGGCGAACATTCTTTTCGTGATGACCGGCGCCGACCGCTGGACACTGGCGGACGGCACCCAGCACCCGACGGGCTTCTGGGCCGAGGAGGCCGTGGTCCCGTTCGAGGCCTTCACCGCTGCCGGGCACCAGGTCACCGTGGCCACGCCCGGCGGTGTGGTGCCGCCAGTCGACGAGGCCAGCCTGAGCCCGGAGGCCACCGGTGGCGCCGAGACCGCCGCCCACCTGCGCGAGGCGGCCGCCTCCGCCTTCGCCGACCCGGTCGCGCTGGCCGACGTCGATCTGGACGGGTTCGACGCGGTGTACGTGCCCGGCGGGCACGGCCCGATGGAGGACCTCGCCGCCGACGCCGACTCCGGTCGGCTCCTCGCCCGCGCCCTGCGGGAGGGCAAGCCGCTCGGCGTGGTCTGCCACGGGCCGGCCGCACTGCTGGCCGCCACCACCGACGAGGGCGGCAACGCCTTCGCCGGGTACCGGATCACGGCGTTCAGCAACGCCGAGGAGGAGCTGGCCGGCAACGCCGCCAAGGCGCGCTGGCTGCTGCAGGACCGGCTCACGGAGGCGGGCCTGAAGGTGGAGACGGGTGAGCCGTTCGCGCCGCACGTGGCGACCGACCGCACCGTGGTGACCGGGCAGAACCCCGCCTCGTCCGCACCGCTCGCCGCGGAACTGCTGAAGCTGCTGCCTGCCGGGCGCGCGTCCTGACGCAGGAGCCGATGCGCACCAGCCACCAGGCCGGCTGGTGCGCGCGGAGTCCACAGCGGACCGTGGCAGCATGGGGTGGTGACCGAATCCCGCGCCGAGGACGCCCCGCTGACCCTCTACCTGGTCAAGCGGCTGGAGCTGGTGATCCGCTCGCTGATGGACGACGCGCTGCGCCCGTTCGGGCTGACCACCCTGCAGTACACCGCGCTGACCGCGTTGCGGCACCGCAACGGGCTGTCGTCCGCGCAGCTCGCGCGCCGCTCGTTCGTCCGGCCCCAGACCATGCACACCATGGTGCTCACGCTGGAGAAGTACGGGCTCATCGAGCGCGCGGAGGACCCGGCCAACCGCCGGGTCCTGCTCGCCACCCTCACCGAGCGCGGCAAGCAGGTCCTCGACGAGTGCACGCCGCTGGTCCGGGAGCTCGAGGACAGGATGCTGTCCGGCATGGACGACGACCGCCGCGCCGGGTTCCGCCGCGACCTGGAGGACGGCTACGGCATTCTCGCCTCGCACGCCAACGCTCAGCGCGCGTTGACGAACGGCGGCGGCGAGTAACGCGCGAACGCCGCGTCCCCGATCGTCGAAGCCACCTCCTGCAGCCGTTCCGGCCGCGCCGCGTCGGACCACGCGCCGGTGCGGATGCGCTGCTGCACCGCGAACAGCCCGGCGAGGTACTCGGCCGGGGTGAACGCACAGTGCCCCACCCGCTGCACATACGCCTGCCGCAACAGGGCGCTCTCCCCCGCGCGGGCCACGCGCAGCGCGTAGTCCCGCTGGTACTCCACCGGCGCGAGCTGGTCGGCGATCGTGTGCAGGGTCAGCTCCGGCACCCGCAACTCCCCCGTCGGCGTCGACGTGCGCCGCATCCAGGCCAGCGCCCCGGCGTCCGGGGCGATGTCCGCGGCGCGGGTGAGCGCGTCCAGGTCGGCGTGCAGGTCCAAGCCCGCCGCCCGATAGAGCGCGGCGACCTGCGGCAGCTGCGCCGACCGGTGCACCAGCCGCGCGTAGTCCACGCCGGTGTTCCAGCCGCTGTCGCCGCCGGCCACCGAGACGATGCTGACGCGCGACGGGATCACGAACGGCAGCGTCTGCGACAGCCACGTGTACTGGGCCTGTTGCTGCTGGGCGAAGTCCGTGGGCGGCCGCGGCCCCGTGGCCCACGTCGGCATGTTCATCAGCGACGCCGCGAGCGCGATCCGCGCGCGGCCGCCCGGGGTGGCCTGCGCCTGCCGCACCGCGGTGGTGAGGGCGGTGACGGTGGCGGCCGCCTGCGCCGGCGTGGTGAACCCGGTGAGCTGGAGGTCCTGCCCGGGCAGCAGCAGCTCGGCCAGGGCGTGCATGCCGTCGAGCTGGTAGTTGTTCAGGTTGACCCCGCCGCCGACGAGACCGCACGTGGTCAGCACCCCGTCGACGCGACCGCCCTCGGCGAGCAGCGCCGACACCAGGCCGCCCATCGACTGCCCCAGCGCGACCACCTCGCGCGCCGCCCCGATGCGTTCCTCGACCGCGGCGAGCGTGCCGAGCTGGTCGGCCACCGCCGTGTCGAGCGCCCAGCCCGCGTGGGCGTAGGACGATCCGGCGAGCGCGTAGCCGCGGTCCAGCAGCGCCTGCGCGGTCGCCGCGTCGGGCGCGTCGGCGGGCGGGTTCTCCGGGCCGGGGCGGAAACCGTGGCTGAACAACACGAGCGTGCCGTTCCAGCGGGCGGGCACGTCGGCGATCCAGGTGGCGCCGTTCGGCAGCGTCCCGGTGAGCCGGGTCGCGGCGCTCGCCGGCGCCGCGGGCAGGACGACGGCCAGCGCCAGCGCGAGCAGCAGGACCCCGAGACGGCGGGTCAAGGTCACGCCTCACCCCGCGGGGTCAGTGCGACGGCGACCAGCGCCAGCAGGGCCATCCCGGCCAGGTACACGCCCACCAGCAGCGAACTGCCGGAGGCGGTGAAGATCGCGGTCGCCACCACCGGCGCGAGGCCGCCGCCGACCACGTTGCCCAGCTGGTAGCCCAGCGACACGCCGCTGTAGCGGATGCGGGTCGGGAACTGGTCGGACAGCAGCGCGGGCAGCGGCCCGTACTGGGCGGACACGGTGATCACCGTGACCACGCACGCCACCAGAGCCAGCACGAACACGCCGGTGTCGAACACGAGGAAGAACAGCAGCGCCGCGACGGCCTGCGCGATCGCGCCCGCGGCGATCACCTTGCGGCGGCCGAAGCGGTCGGCCAGCCCGGACAGCCCGTAGATCGCGCCGAGCTGCACCACGCTGGTGAGGATCACGACGATCAGCAGCTCATTGCGCGAGTAGCCGACTTCGGCGGTGCCGTAGGACAGGATGTAGGTGAGGATGATGTAGCCCATCGCGGTCGACGCGCCGGTCACGAACACCGCGCGCAGCACGGCCAGCGGGTGGTCGCGCAGCACCTCCAGCAGCGGCACGCGCGCCGGGCGGTGCCGCGCCGCCTCCTCGAACAGCGGGCTCTCGGTGAGGCGGCGCCGGATCACCAGACCGAAGATCACCAGCACGAAGCTGATCAGGAAACCCAGCCGCCAGCCCCACTCGACGAACGCCTCGCGCGTGGAGGTCGAGGCCACCAGCAGCACCAGGTTCGCGACGATCGCGCCCGCCGGGACGCCGAGCTGCGGCGCGGCGCCGTAGAGCCCCCGACGGGACGGCGGTGCGTGCTCGACGGCCATCAGCGCCGCGCCACCCCACTCGGCGCCGACGCCGACGCCCTGCGCCAGCCGCAAGACCACGAGCAGGATCGGCGCGGCCACGCCGATCTGGGCGTAGGTGGGCAGCAGCCCGACCAGCACGGTGGCCATGCCCATGATCAGCAGCGAGATCACCAGCATCCGCTTCCGGCCGATCCGGTCGCCGAAGTGGCCCGCCACGATCCCGCCGACCGGGCGCGCCAGGAACCCGACCGCGAACGTGGTCAGCGACGCGAGCTGGCTGACCGCGGGGTTGCTGGAGGGGAAGAACTGCGGCCCGAAGACGAGCGCGGCGGCCGCGCCGTAGAGGAAGAAGTCGTACCACTCGATGGCGGTGCCCACGAAACTCGCGACGGCGACCCGCCGGGCTTCGCGGGTGCCCGAGGCCTGCACGGAGACGGCTGGCTGGTGCGTCATCGAACCACCAATCATCAGAGACCCTGATATGGAGAGGAAGGATGGCATCGGGGCACGAACCCGTCAAGACTCTTGACTGAGTACTCACTCAGGGGCAGTGTCGGCGGAGACCCGCGACGGCGCGGGAGACGAGGAGACTCACCATGGCGGGACGGGTTGCGGGCAAGGTCGCGTTGATCACCGGCGCGGCACGGGGTCAGGGCCGGGCGGACGCGGTGCGGCTGGCGCAGGAGGGCGCCGACGTGATCGTGGTGGACATCGCCGCCACGCTGCCCAGCGTCACCTACGCCTCCCCCACGCCCGCCGACCTGGACGAAACCGTGAGCCTGGTGGAGAAGACCGGGCGGCGGGCGGTCCGGGTGCAGGCGGACGTGCGGGACCTGGCGGCGCTGCGGGCGGGCGTGGACGCGGGCGTCGCGGAGCTGGGCGGGCTCGACATCGTGGTCGCCAACGCCGGGATCTGCGTGCCCGCGCCGTGGGACGACGTCACCGAGGAGATCTTCGACGACACGATCGGCGTGAACGTGCGCGGCGTGTGGAACACGGTGATGGCGGGCGCGCCGCACCTGATCCAGCGGGGCGGCGGGTCGATCATCCTGATCAGCTCGGCGGCCGGAATGAAGGTCCAGCCGTTCCTGGTGCCGTACACGACGAGCAAGTGGGCGGTGCGCGGCATGGCGAAGGCCTTCGCGACCGAGCTGGCGCGGCACGACATCCGGGTCAACAGCGTCCACCCGACGGGCGTGAACACCGGGATGACCGGCGAGGGCCTGCAGGCCGCGTTCGCCAAGGGGTTCGAGCGCGACCCGAAGCTCGCCGGGATGCTGACGAACCTGCTGCCGGTGGCGATCACCGAACCCGAGGACGTCGCCGACATGGTGCTGTTCCTCGCCTCGGACGAGTCGAAGTACGTCACCGCGCACGAGCTCGCCCCGGACGCGGGGGTGACCGAGTTCTGACCGCCGTGGACGAACCCGCCGGCTCCGGCCGCGACCGGATCCTGGCCGCGGCGGAGGAGCTGTTCGCCGAGCGCGGGTACGCCCGCACGTCGACCGCGCGGCTGGCGACCGCGGCCGGGGTGCCGCAGGGACTGATCTTCTACCACTTCGGCACGAAGGAAGGCCTGCTGCTGGCGCTGATCCGGGAGCGGTCGACGCGCACGCTCGCGGACCTGGTGCCGGCCACCGTCCCGCCCGACGCGCACGCCGCGGTGGCCGAGCTGTGGCGGCGGCTGGCGCGGCACCTCGGCGAGCAGACGCCGATGCACCGGATCGTGTTCCGGGAGAGCGAGCACCACCCCGAGCTGCAGGACCGCGCCCGCGAAATCCACGACTCCATCGTCACCGCGGTGAGCGCCTACCTGGCACGGGTGACCGGGGACGCCAGGCCGGCGCCCCGCCACCAGGCCGCCGCGCGGATGCTGGTGGCGACCTCGTCGGCGGCCTCGGTGACCCCGGGGGCACCACCCCTGGCCGCGAAGGTGGTGGCGGACCTGCTGCTGAACGGGCTCGGCTGAGCTTCAGCTCGCGTAGGGCGGCGGGACGGCGGGACAGTAGTCACCATGACCGACAACACACTGCGGCGGATGGACAACATCGCCATCGTCGTCGACGACCTCGCCGTCGCCAAGGCGTTCTTCACCGAACTCGGCATGGAGCTGGAAGGCGAGGCGACGCTGGAAGGCGGCCTGGTGGACCGCCTCATCCGGCTCGACGGCGTCCGGACGGACATCGCGATGATGCGGACCCCCGACGGCCACGGACGGGTCGAGCTGACCAAGTACCACTCGCCGGCCAGCCCGGACGGCGCCCAGCCCGTGCACGCGCTGGGCGCGCACCGCATCATGTTCGCGGTCCACGACATCGACGACGTGCTCGACCGCCTCCGGGCGCACGGCGCGGAACCCGTCGGCGAAGTGGTGCAGTACAGGGACAGCTACCGGCTCTGCTACGTCCGCGGTCCCGCCGGGATCTTCGTCGCGCTCGCCGAGGAACTCGACTGAGCGGCGACCCGCGCCAGCACGTCGACCGCGCGCGCCCAGCGTTCCTCGTCCAGCCCGGCGTGCGCCGTGACCCGCAGGCGGGAGATCCCGTCGGGCACGGACGGCGGCCGGAAACAACCCACCCGCACCCCCGCCGCGAGAGCCTCGGCCTGGGCGGCGACCGCGACGTGCGGCGAGGGCATCGGCACCGACAGCACCGCGCCCGCCGAGCGCGGCACGTGGAGCCGCTCGGCCAGTGCCGCGCCGCGCTCGTGGATCCGGGCCGGCAGGTCCGGCCCGGCGCGCAACGTGCGCAACGCCGCCAGAGCCCCGGCGGTGGGCGCGGGCGCCAGCCCGGTGTCAAAGATGAACGGGCGCGCCCGGTTGACCAGGTGGTCGATCAGCGCGGCCGAACCGAGGACCGCGCCACCCATCGCGCCCAGCGACTTGGACAGCGTCGCGGTCATCACCACGTGCGAGTGACCGGACAGGCCGAGGCCGTGCAGCAGACCCCGCCCACCGTCACCGGCCACGCCGAGCCCGTGCGCCTCGTCCACGACGAGCAGCGCGTCGTGCTCGGCGCACACCCCGGCCAGCTCGGCGAGCGGCGCGGCGTCGCCGAGGACCGAGAAGACCGACTCGGTCAGCACGAGCGCCCGCCGTCCACCGGCGGCCGCCAGCGCGGCCCGGACGGCGGCGACGTCGTTGTGCGGGACCACCCGGACGGCGGCGCGGGACAGGCGTGCGGCGTCGATCAGCGACGCGTGGACGTGGGCGTCCGAGACGATCACCGCGTCCCGGTCCGCCAGCGCGGTCACCGCGGACAGGTTGGCGTGGTAGCCGGTGGAGAACACCAGCGCCGCCTCGCGGCCGGTGAACTCGGCCAGTTCCCGCTCCAGCTCGGCATGCAGGGTGGTGGTGCCGGTCACCAGCCGGGACGCGCCGGCGCCTGCGCCCCAGACGAGCGCGGCTTCGGCCGCCGCGCGGCGGACGCCGGGGTCACCGCTCAGCCCGAGGTAGTCGTTGCTGGCCAGGTCGATGAGGTCATCGCCGGCCGCCCGCGGGCGCAGGATGCGCTGCAGGCCCGCGGCCTCGCGCGCGGCGCGCTGCGTGGCGAACCACTCCGCCCAGCTCATGCGACCGCCGCCGCGGCCGCGATGCCACGGCAGATCGTGGCGATGTCGTCGTCGGTGCACACGTACGGCGGCATGGTGTAGATCAGGTCGCGGAACGGCCGCAGCCACACGCCCTCCGCCAGCGCCGCCTCGGTCGCCTTGGCCACGTCGACCGGGTGGTCGAGCTGGACCACGCCGACCGCGCCGAGCACGCGCACGTCGGCGGCCTCGATCCGGTGCAGCGCCTGCAGTCCCGCGTTGATCCGGCGCACATCGGCCGCCCAGTCCACACTGGACAGCAGGTCGAGGCCGGCGGTGGCGATCGCGCAGGCCAGCGGGTTGGCCATGAACGTGGGCCCGTGCATGAGCACGCCGGAGTCGCTGGCCGACAGTCCCCTGGCGACCTCGGTGGTGCACAGGGTGGCGGCCAGCGACAGGTAACCGCCGGTGAGGGCCTTGCCGACGCACATCACGTCCGGCGCCACGCCCGCGGCGTCGGCGGCGAAGAGCGTGCCGGTGCGGCCGAAGCCGGTGGCGATCTCGTCGAAGATCAGCACCAGCCCGTGCTCGTCGGCCACCTCCCGGAAGACCGGCAGGCAGCTCGCCGGGTAGGGGTGCATACCGCCGGCGCCCTGCAGCAGGGGTTCCACGATCAGCCCGGCCAGCCGGCCGGCGTGCTCGGCCGCGAGCGCGCGGAAGCCCGCCGCCCACGCGGCGACGTCCACTTCGGACCGGGGCGGGCGGTCGCCGAACACCTGCTCCGGCAGCACCCCCGACCACATCGCGTGCATGCCGCCGTCCGGGTCGCACACGCTCATGCAGTCGAAGGTGTCGCCGTGGTAGCCGCCCCGGACGGTGAGGAACCGGGTCCGCTCCGGGTGGCCGGTACCGCGCTGGTACTGCAGCGCCATCTTCATCGCCACCTCGACGCTCACCGAGCCGGAGTCGGCGAGGAACACGTGCTCCAGCCCGGCGGGGGTGAGGTCGACCAGCCGCGCCGCCAGCTCGACGGCGGGTTCGTGGGTGAGACCGCCGAACATCACGTGGGACATCTTCGCCAGCTGACGCCGCGCCGCCTCGTCGAGCACCGGGTGCCGGTAGCCGTGGATCGCCGACCACCACGACGCCATCCCGTCGACCACGTCCCCGGCGCCGTCCACGGTGATCCGGCTGCCGGACGCCCCGGTGACCAGCCACACCGGGGCCGGGTCGGTCATCGACGTGTACGGGTGCCACAGGTGCCCGCGGTCGAACGCGAGCAGTTCCGCGGGTGTCATCACGCGTTGGGGACCACGGCGGTGCCCGCGCCGCGCCGACGGATCGCCGGGTCGGCGGGTTCCCGCGCCGCACTGTCCTCTTCGGAGCCCAGCACGACGAACCCGTTGTCCCGGATCATCTCCAGGTCCGCCTCCGCGGCCTGCCCCTCGGAGGTGAGGTAGTCGCCGAGGAAGATCGAGTTGGCGACGTGCAGCGCGAGCGGCTGCAGCGAGCGCAGGTGCATCTCGCGGCCACCGGCGATGCGGATCTCCTTGTCCGGGCAGACGAACCGCGCCATGGCCAGGATCTTCAGGCACCGCGACGGGGACAGCTCCCAGGTGTCCGCGAGCGGGGTGCCGTCGAAGGGCATCAGGAAGTTGACCGGGATCGAGTCGGCGTCCAGCTCCTTGAGCGCGAACAGGGCTTCGACCAGCTGCTCGTCGGTCTCCCCCAGCCCGGCGATGAGACCCGAGCAGGGCGAGAGCCCGCCGCGCTTCGCCTTCTCCACGGTGTCCACCCGGTCGGCGTAGGTGTGGGTCTGGACGATGTTGTGGTGGTGGCTCTCGGCCGTGTTGATGTTGTGGTTGTAGGCGTCCACCCCGGCGTCTTTGAGGCGCTCGGCCTGTCCGTCGGAGAGCAGCCCGAGGCAGGCGCAGACCTCGACGTCCGGGTGCTCGACCTTCAGCGCGCCGACCATCTCGGTGACGCGGTCGATGTCCCGGTTGGACGGTCCCCGTCCGGAGGAGACCAGGCACACCCGGCCGGCGCCACCGGAGATCCCCGCGCCCGCCTGCTTCAGGGCCTCCTCCGTGGACAGCCAGGAGTACTTGAGGATGGGCGCCGCCGAGCCGAGCGCCTGGGAGCAGTAGTTGCAGTTCTCCGGGCACAGACCCGACTTCAGGTTCACCAGGTAGTTCACCTTGACGGTGTTGCCGAAATGCGCGCGGCGCAGCCTGCCCGCCGCGGCGACGACGGACAGCACCTCGGCGTCGTCGGCGCCCAGCACGGCGAGTGCGTCGCCGGGCCCGGCGGGAACCCCGGCGAGGACCGCGTCGGCGAGCTGCTCGAACCTGGAGCCCATCCACTTTCTCCTGACTCAGAGTGACTAGTTGATTACAACCTGAACGGTGTTCGGGTGAGCGGCGCTGACGGTACACTGGGCGCGCCGAACAGGTCAACGGGAGGAGTCCGGCGTGCGCTACCAGCGGCGCGATGTCGTCGAGCGCGCGATCGAGGTCCTCGACGAGTACGGCCTGGAGTCGCTCACCATGCGCAGGCTGGCCGCCGAACTCGGGCTGCAACCGAGCGCGCTGTACCACCACGTGCCGAACAAGCAGACGCTGCTGGCCGCGGTCGCCGACGAGATCCTGGCACGCGGCCGGCGTGAGCGCCGCGCCGCCGAGTGGGACCGGCGGGCGGTGGAGATCTGCGCCGAACTGCGCGATTCGATGCTGGCCTACCGGGACGGCGCCGAGGTGGTCGCCACCGCGCACACCTTCGGCCTCGGCGCGGGCGAACCGGCCGCGCAGTTGCGGGAAGCCCTGCGCGACGGCGGCCTGCCGGACGACCTCGTCGACGTCGGCACGCGCGCGCTGCTGCACCTCGTCTTCGGCCACACCGCGGACGAGCAGGCCGCGCTGCAGGCCTCCAGCGCCGGGGCGATCGACCGGGAACCCGGCGGCCCCGGCGACTTCGAGCGGGGCATCGAACTCCTCCTGGACGGCATCCGCTCCCGCGTGCGCAGCTGACCGCCCGGACGCGTCCGCGCCGCACTGGGGCGGCACTGCTCCCCGGCGGCCGATCCGGCATCCTGATCAGCGAACCGCACGAGGGATCGGGAAGGACGGCCATGGCCGAGCTGCCGGAGTTCGTGGTGCCGCAACGGGTCGACAGCCCGGTCCGGCCGACAGCGCCGTCGACCCGGCTGGGCCGGTGGCTGCTGCAGCACCGCGTCCAGCCGGTCGGCCCGGAGAGCGGCGAGCAGCACACCGAGCCGCAGGCCTGGTGGAAGGTCATGTGCCTGACCGGCGTGGACTACTTCTCCACGCTGTCCTACCTGCCGGGCATCGCCGCGCTGGCCGCCGGCGCCCTGTCGCCGCTGGCCACCCTGCTGATCGTCGCGCTGACCCTGCTGGGCATGCTGCCGATGTACCGGCGGGTGGCGAAGGAGAGCCCGCACGGCCAGGGGTCGGTCGCGATGCTGGAGGACCTGCTGCCGTTCTGGCGCGGCAAGATCTTCGTGCTGGTGCTGCTCGGGTTCGTGGCCACGTCGTGGATCATCACGATCACCCTGTCCTCGGCCGACGCCACCGTGCACGCGCTGGAGAACCCGCACGTCCCGGCCTTCCTGCACGGTCACGAGGTGCTGGTCACCGTGGTGCTGCTGCTGATCCTGGGCGGGGTGTTCCTGCTCGGGTTCTCCGAGGCCGTCGGGGTCGCGATCCCGCTGGTCGCGGTGTTCCTGCTGCTCAACGCCGTGGTCGTGGCCGCGGGTGTGGCCGAGGTGCTGACCACGCCCGCCGCGCTGGACCGCTGGGTGGACGCGCTCACCTCCGGTGGCGGCGGGATCACCGGCGTGATCGGCCCCGCGGTTCTGGCGTTCCCGCTGCTGGTGCTGGGACTGTCCGGGTTCGAGACCGGCGTGAGCATGATGCCGCTGGTCGCCGCCGACGGCGAGACCGCCGAGCAGCGGCTGGCGAACCGGATCCGCAACACCCGCAAGCTGCTCACGGTCGCCGCGCTCATCATGTCCGTGTACCTGATCGCGACCAGTTTCGTCACCACGGTGCTCATCCCGGAGGACCAGTTCGAGTCCGGCGGGGAAGCCAACGGCCGCGCCCTGGCCTACCTGGCCCACGAGCTGCTCGGGGAATGGGTCGGCACGGCCTACGACATCAGCAGCATCCTGATCCTGTGGTTCGCCGGCGCCTCGGCGATGGCCGGGCTGATCAACATCGTGCCCCGCTACCTGCCCTCCTACGGCATGGCCCCGGAGTGGACGCGCGCGGTGCGGCCGGTGGTGCTCGTCTACACCGGGATCTGCGTCCTGGTCACGATCATCTTCGGCGCCGACGTCGACGCGCAGGCCGGCGCCTACGCCACCGGCATCCTGGCGATGATGGTCTCCGCCTCGGTGGCCGTGGCCATCTCCGCGGCGCGCGCCCGCCGCCGCCCGGCCGCCACCGGGTTCACGATCCTGACCCTCATCCTGCTCTACGCCCTGGTGGAGAACGTGATCGAGAAGCCGGACGGCCTCACGATCTCCGCGTTCTTCATCCTCGGCATCATCGCGGTCTCCCTGGTCTCCCGCGTCAGCCGGACCACCGAGCTGCGCGTGGAGCACATCGAGTTCGACGAGGAAGCCCGGCGCTTCGTCACCGACTCGATCGCCCACGACGGCGCACTGACCATCATCGCCAACCGCAGGCAGGCCGGCGACATCGCCGAGTACCGGGCCAAGGAGAGCGAGCAGCGCGGCATGAACCCCGTGCCCGGCTCGGCCGACGTGCTGTTCCTGGAGATCGAGGTCGTCGACCCCTCCGACTTCAGCGACGTGCTGCATGTGCGCGGCGTCGACGTCGAAGGTTTCCGCGTCCTGCGCGCGGAAAGCCCCGCCGCGCCCAACGCCATCGCCGCGATCCTGCTGGCCCTGCGCGACACCACCGGGGTCCGGCCGCACTGCCACTTCGAGTGGAGCGAGGGCAACCCGCTGGGCCACCTGTTCCGGTACCTGATCCTCGGCCGCGGCGACACCGCACCGGTGGTGCGCGAGATCATCCGCACCAGCGAACCCGACCCGGCGCGCCGCCCCGGCATCCACGTCGGCGGCTGAGCGCGCCGCCGCGGACCGCGGGCCGGGCGGCTCTCGAGCGCCGGCCCCGCCGAGGGCGCCGCCTGCGCGCTGCTGGTCAGGCTCGAGCAGCGCGGCTACGTCGACGTGGCACAGGTTCCGTCCGAGAAGGGCGCGCCGCGCAAGGTGTATTCGCTCAACGCGCAGGGGCGGCAGTACCTCGACGAGTTCTGGCGGACCTCGGGATTCCTCTCGGAACGACTGGCACATCTACGCAACGGGGAGAACTGACATGGCACCGAAGTGGATCGAGCTGGTCACCGGCTCGCTCGAGCAGAAGAAGGACTGGAAGCGGTACCGGGCCCGGATCGAGGCGCTGCGCGAGCCGCGCCGCGCCGTCGCCGACGGCACGCCGGTGCGGGCCATCGCGGGCGACGACCCGGTCGAGTTCGCCGAGACCTTCGCCCAGTCCTACAGCGGCAAGCGCTGGATCGACAAGGAACGCGCCCGCCTGACGAAGGCGATCGACGACGCGGAGCGGGCGGAGCGGAGATGACCCCGGAACCGGCGATCCGCGTCCGCGGACTGGAGAAGTCGTACCGGGACCTGCGGGTGCTGCGGGGCGTGGACTTCCACGTCGCCCCGGGCAGCATCTTCGCGCTGCTCGGCGCCAACGGGGCAAGCAAGACGACCGTCATCAGGATCCTGTCCACGCTCCTCAAGAGGCGGACGCGGGAACGGCGCGCGTCGGCGGCTTCGACGTGGCGGCGCAACCGGAGCGCGTGCGGGAATCGATCAGCCTCACCGGGCAGTTCGCCGCCGTCGACGGGATCCTCACCGGGCGCGAGCACCTCGTGCTCGTCGCGCTCGTCGGCGCCGGCGGCGCGGAGGCACGATGAACAAGCACTTCGCCGGTGACACCGCCGTCCTGTTGGGACGGTCACCGCGGCACATCACGCGCAGCCTGGACACGATCATCACCACCGCGATCATGCCGATCGCCTTCATGCTCCTCTTCGTCTACGTGTTCGGCGGATCTCGGTCGTGGTCGTGGTGGGCGTGGCGCTGCTGATGGGTTTCCGCTCGAGCGCGGGGGTGCTGTCCTGGCTCGCGGTCGCCGGCATCCTGGTCCTGTTCACCCTGGCGCTGACCTGGATCGCGGTCATCCCCGGCCTGACCGCGAAGTCGGCCGACGGCGCGAACGCGTTCGCCTACCCGCTCCTCTTCCTGCCGTTCGTCAGCTCGGCGTTCGTGCCCACCGGCACGATGCCCGGCCCGGTGCGCGCGTTCGCCGAGCACCAGCCGGTGACGTCCATCGTCGACTCGATCCGCGACCTGTTCACGCGGCAGCCGGTCGGCGGCGACATCCGGATCGTGCTCGCCTGGCGCGCCGGGATCCTCGTCGTGGCCTACTTCTTCGCCACGCTCGCCTACCGCCGCAAGATTTCACGAGCATCCTGTCCCACCCCGGCGTGACGCCGACGAACCTGCTCGAAGCGCGCCCGCCGGATGTGGGAGATCTCCGAGGAGCTGACCGGCGTCGCCGTGCCGGCGGCGTGATCTAGGCGTGACCGCTCAGCCCTGGACCAGCCCCGCGAGGACGGCCGCGGTCAGTTCCTCCAGTCGTGCGGCGAAGTCCAGGACGGAGTGCCCGAACTCCGGCTCCTCCGCGTAGAAGGCCGCCAGGGTCTCCGGCGGGTGCGAGACCTGCCAGAGCGTCGCCGCGAAGGCGGTGACGGCGGTGACCGCCTTCCGCCCGCCGTCCACGCCCAGCCCGGGCAGCGCGTCACCGAGCAGTCCGGAGATCTCGTTCACCCGCTCGATCGCACCGACCTTGTACGCGCGGACCGACTCCATCGAGACGTGCCGTTCGAGGCTGAGCGGGGCGTGGGTGAGCAGGTCGCAGAACAACGGCCGTTCCACCAGCGTGCGGGTGATCACCGCCGCGACCGCGGCGGGTGCGGACTCCGCCGCGGGCAGTTCCGCGCGCAGCGCCCCGGCCCACTCCGCCCAGCACTCGGCGGTCAGCCGGAGATAGATCTCCTCGCGCGTCTCGAAGTACCGCAGCAGCGCCGACTTGTGCACGCCCACCTCGGCCGCGATGTCGCCGAGGCTGACCGCCCGCACGCCGTCGCGGGTGGCCAGCCTGCGCGCCGCGGCCAGGATCGCCTCGCGCCGCTGTTCCTTGTGCTCGGGACGGCGCGCTCGCTGGAACTCCGATGTGACCACGCAGACATGTTAACGCAACGCCGTTGCCTTGTTAGTGCAACGGCGTTGTATTAACGTCGGGTCAGGACATCGGAAAGGTGGAGACATGACGAAGGTGTGGCTGGTCACGGGCAGTTCACGCGGACTGGGGCGGTCGATCGCCGAAGAGGCGCTCGCCGCGGGCCACCGGGTGGTGGCGACCGCCCGCGACATCGGCGCGCTGCAGGACCTGGCGGACCGCTACGGCGGCAACGTGCTGCGGTTCGCGCTGGACGTGACCGACTACGCGCAGGCCAAGGCGGCGGTCGCCGCCGCGGTGGCGCGGTTCGGCCGGCTGGACGTGGTGGTGAACAACGCGGGGTACGCCAACATGACCTCGATCGAGGAGGTCGACCTGGCGGACTTCCGGGACCAGGTCGAAACCGTCTTCTTCGGCACCGTGCACGTCACGAAGGCGGCGTTGCCGGTGTTCCTCGAGCAGGGGTCGGGGCATTTCATCCAGGTGACTTCGATCGGCGGTCGTGGCACCGCGCCGGCGGTCTCGGCGTACCAGAGCGCGAAATTCGCGACCGAGGGCTTTTCCGGCGTGCTGAACGACGAGGTCCGGCACCTCGGCATCAAGGTGACGATGGCCGAGCCGGGCTTGATGCGGACAGACTGGTCCGGCCCGTCGATGGTGATGCGGCCCTACCACGAGCGGTACGAGCCCGTGTTCGCGCCGCTGTTCGAGCACCTGCGCAGCAAGCGCGGCAAGGAGCCGATCGACCCGGCCAAGGTCGCGCGCGTGCTGCTGGACGTCGCCGAAATGGACGAGCCGCCCCTGCACCTGGTGCTGGGCTCCGACGGCGTGGAGATCGTCCGGGAGGGGATGGCGAAGCTGGTCGCCGAGGACACGAAGTGGGCGGCGCTCGGCCGTTCGGTGGACTTCGACGCCGCCTGACCGGGCCTGGTGCCCAGCTCACCCGGCTGGCACGGCGCTGCCGGTCAGCGCGCGGCGAGCAGGTTCGTCGGCGCCACGCCGGGGGCGGGACATCGTTGACCAGGATGTGGACCAAGGACAGGTCCAGGTCCCGCAGCGTGGGGGTGCCGGCGGCGAATCTTCGCGATCGTGGCCTCGCCTTGCGCGGGTTGCGGACCGGCAGGACGACCTCCGCGCCCGCGGCCGGGTCGCAAGCCCCAGGCCGACGCCGTCGCCGGCTCCGGCGACCACGGCGAGCCTGCCGGCGAGTTCGGGCACCGGGATGTCCGATGTGGACTCCGGCATCGCCTTTCCTACCACGCTTTCTGACACCTGTCGGATTAGACTTGTCGTTGAACCGGCAGGCGCGCCGGGCAGTTCTTCCGGTACCGATCACACGGAGGTCGCCGATGCCGTTCGACCCGCTGCCCCCGGTCGCGTCGTGGCGGCACCTGGGGGCTCGCGCCGGGTTCGAAGTCGCGTTCTTCGCCGCGGAGCGGGGTGGTTGCCGGGTGGAGGGCACCACCACGGCCACCGAGGACGGCGAGTCCTGGATCGTCGACTACATGATCCACCTGGACGAGTCGTGGCGGACCAGGTCCGCGCGGATCACCGGCCGCAGCGGCGGCGCCACCCTGGTCAGGGTGATCGACACCGACGGCGAGGGTCACTGGCAGGTGGACGGCGTCGCCGCGCCCGAACTGGACGGCTGCCTGGACCTCGACCTGGAGGCCTCGGCGATGACCAACACCTTCCCCGTGCACCGGCTGCAGCTGCCCACCGGGCAGGCGGTGCAGGCACCGGCCGCGTACGTCCGCGCGGTCGGGCTCGCGGTGGACCGCCTGGACCAGAGCTACTCCCGATTGGCCAACGGGCACTACGACTACGCCGCGCCGCGATTCGACTTCACCTGCCGCCTGACCTACGACCGGCACGGCCTCATCCTCGGCTACCCGGGCATCGCCACCCGGGTTCAGTGACGTCCCGGCCCGCGTGACCGGCTGATCGGCCCGTCGCGCCGGCGGCGGCCAGTCGTTCCACTGTGGAGACGATCTCCGCCCCGTTGTTTGACTACGGTACCCCC
Organism: Amycolatopsis thermoflava N1165; assembly: GCF_000473265.1. Classification (NCBI taxonomy): domain Bacteria; kingdom Bacillati; phylum Actinomycetota; class Actinomycetes; order Pseudonocardiales; family Pseudonocardiaceae; genus Amycolatopsis; species Amycolatopsis thermoflava. The sequence goes on along the minus strand of NZ_KI421511.1, from coordinate 1,252,829 downwards.
CTAGGGTATAAATCTCGGTGTCGGCGCCACCGGGCCGACGTGAGGAGAAGGAACGATGCGGGGTTACACCAGCGACAAGGACGGCTACCTCACCCGGCTGCGCCGGATCGAAGGGCAGATCCGGGGCCTGCAGCGGATGGTCGAGAACGACGAGTACTGCATCGACGTGCTCACCCAGATCGCCGCGGCCACGAAGGCCCTGCAGTCGGTGTCGCTGGGCCTGATGGACGAGCACCTCAAGCACTGCGTGGCCGAAGCGATCGCCGTGGGCGGCGACACGGCCGACGCGAAGGTGCGCGAGGCCAGCGAAGCCATCGCCCGGCTGGTCCGTTCCTGACCAGGAGAAGGGAAGAGACAGATGACTCAGCAGACCTACACCGTGACCGGCATGACCTGCGGGCACTGCGTGGCTTCGGTGACCGAGGAGGTCGGTGAGATCCCCGGCGTCACCGACGTCGCGGTGGATCTGCCCACCGGCAAGGTCACCGTCACCAGCGAAATCGCGCTCACCACCGACGCGGTGCGCGCCGCCGTCGAAGAAGCCGGTTACCAGCTGACCGCGTAGCGGCCGGCCCGAGGACAGGAATGTCATGAACACTGCAGGGAAGCTCTCCGCCTACGGTGCGGCGCTCGTCCTGGTCGCCGGTGGCGCCTGGGCGATCGGCACCGCTGTCGGTCCCGTCACCAGCGAAGCTGGCACGCGTGGCGCCGAGGACGCCGCGCACGGAGACAGCCACAGCGGCACTGTCGCGGAGACCACGCAACCCGACCAGCCCGCGGGGCTGGCGTCGTCCAGGGGCGGTTACACCCTCACGCCCACCCGCACGACGCTGACCACCGGGACCACCAACCAGTTCGCCTTCCGGATCACCGGACCCGACGGCAACGCGGTCACCGCGTTCGACGTCGAGCACGACAAGCGCATGCATCTGATCGTGGTGCGCCGCGACACCGCCGGATTCCAGCACGTGCACCCGGAAATGGCCGCCGACGGCACCTGGACGGTACCGCTGGCCGTCGCCGACGCCGGCAGCTACCGCGCCTTCGCCGACTTCACGCCCACCGGCGGCCAGGCCACCACCCTCGGCGTCGACCTCGCCGCGGCCGGCGACTTCCAGCCACGGGCCCACGCGCCCTCGCGGGTCGCGGAAGTGGACGGCTACCAGGTCCGGCTCGACGGCGAACTGACCCCGGGACAGACGTCGAAGGTGACGGCCACCGTCACCAAGGACGGCCACGACGTCACCGACCTGCAGCCCTACCTCGGCGCCTACGGGCACCTCGTGGCCCTGCGCGAAGGCGACCTCGCCTACCTGCACGTCCACCCGGACGGCAGCCCGGGCGACTGGACGACGAAGCCGGGGCCGGGCGTCACGTTCCACGCCGAAGTCCCCTCCGCCGGCACCTACCGGCTCTTCCTCGACTTCCAGCACGCGGGCCAGGTCCGCACGGCCGAGTTCACAGTGCCGACCGCGGGCAGCGCGCCCACCGCACCGCCCGCCACCGGCCACGGCCACAGCCACGGCTGATCGAGGAGAACCACGATGACTTCGGATGTGCAGAACCTCCCGCAGGCCGCGGCCCAGGACATCGAGCTGGCGATCGGTGGCATGACCTGCGCCTCGTGCGCGATGCGGATCGAACGCAAGCTCAACAAGCTCGACGGCGTCACCGCGACCGTCAACTACGCCACCGAGAAGGCGAAGGTCAGTTACCCCGCCGGCCTGGACCCGGCCACGCTGGTCGCCCAGGTCGAGGCCGCCGGCTACACGGCCACCGTCCCCCAGCCCAAGACGGCGGAACCGGCCGAGGCTGCCGAGGAGGACCCGACCCGGCCGCTGCGGCAGCGGCTGATCGGCTCGCTGGTGCTGTCGGTGCCGGTGATCGTGCTGGCGATGGTCCCGGCGCTGCAGTTCACCTACTGGCAGTGGATCTCGCTCACGCTGGCCGCGCCGGTGATCGTGTGGGGCGCGTGGCCGTTCCACCGCGCCGCGTGGACGAACCTGCGCCACGGCGCGGCCACCATGGACACGCTCGTCTCGATGGGCACGCTCGCCGCGTTCGCCTGGTCGCTCTACGCGCTGCTGTTCGGCAGCGCCGGAACACCCGGCATGACGCACCCGTTCGAGCTGACCATCCAACGGATCAGCGGAGACGGCAACATCTACCTCGAGGTCGCGGCCGGGGTGACCACGTTCATCCTCGCCGGCCGCTACTTCGAGGCCCGCTCCAAGCGACGGGCCGGGGCCGCGCTGCGGGCGCTGCTCGAACTCGGCGCCAAGGACGTGGCCGTGCTGCGAAACGGCCGGGAGGAACGCATCCCGGTCGAGCAGCTCGCCGTAGGCGACCGCTTCGTGGTCCGGCCCGGCGAGAAGATCGCCACCGACGGTGTGATCACCGAGGGCAGCTCCGCGGTCGACGCGAGCATGCTCACGGGCGAGTCCGTGCCGGTCGAGGTCGGGCCCGGCGACCCGGTCACCGGCGCGACCGTGAACTCCGGCGGCAGGCTGGTCGTGCGGGCCACCCGCGTCGGCGCGGACACCCAGCTGGCGCAGATGGCGAAACTGGTCGAGCAGGCCCAGACCGGCAAGGCCGCCGTGCAGCGGCTGGCCGACCGGATCTCCGCGGTGTTCGTGCCGGTCGTCATCGCCCTCGCCGCAGGCACCCTGGCGTTCTGGCTCGGCGCCGGCGGCACGGTGTCCGCGGCGTTCACGGCGGCGGTGGCGGTGCTGATCATCGCCTGCCCCTGCGCGCTGGGCCTGGCCACCCCGACCGCGCTGCTGGTCGGCACTGGCCGGGGCGCCCAGCTCGGCATCCTGATCAAGGGCCCGGAAGTCCTGGAATCCACCCGCCGCGTCGACACCGTCGTGCTCGACAAGACCGGCACCGTCACCACCGGCAAGATGGCCCTCACCGAGGTGCACACCGACGGCGCCGACACCGCCGAGGTGCTGCGCCTGGCCGGAGCGCTGGAAAGCGCCTCCGAGCACCCGATCGCCCAGGCCATCGCCACCGGAGCACGCGATCGCGTCGGTGACCTGCCCGGCGTCGAAGGCTTCACCAACATCGAAGGCCTCGGCGTGCAAGGCATCGTCGACGGCAAGGCCGTGCTTGTCGGGCGGACCGCGCTGCTGGCGGACTGGAGCCAGCACCTGTCCCCCGAGCTGGCCGAGGCCAAGGCCGCGGCCGAACGGCAGGGCAAGACCGCGGTCGCCGTCGGCTGGGACGGCCGGGCGCGAGCGGTGCTGGTGGTCGCCGACACCGTCAAACCCACCTCCGCCGAGGCGATCCGGCAACTGCGCGGGCTCGGGCTCACCCCGATCCTGCTCACCGGCGACAACCGGGCCGCCGCCGAGGCAGTCGCCGCCGAGGTCGGCATCGACCAGGTGATCGCCGAGGTCCTGCCCGAGGACAAGGTCGACGTGGTCAAGCGCCTGCAGGGCGAGGGCAAGGTCGTGGCCATGGTCGGCGACGGGGTCAACGACGCCGCCGCCCTCGCCCAGGCCGACCTCGGACTGGCCATGGGCACCGGCACCGACGTCGCCATCGAAGCCAGCGACCTCACCCTGGTCCGCGGCGACCTCCGGGTGGCGGCGGACGCGATCCGGCTCTCCCGCCGCACCCTGCGCACGATCAAGGGCAACCTGTTCTGGGCCTTCGCCTACAACATCGCCGCCCTCCCCCTGGCCGCCGCCGGCCTGCTCAACCCCATGATCGCCGGCGCCGCCATGGCATTCAGCTCGGTCTTCGTGGTGAGCAACAGCCTCCGGCTGAACGCCTTCCGCAGCTCGATCACCGAAGCCGGCCCGGGCGAGGACATCGCGCGGCGAGCGGCGGAGGAACCGGTCGCGGTCGGCTGAATCGTGACGAAGACCGCGGCCGGCGCCCGCCGGCCGCGGTCTTTCGCTGCGCCACCTCCGGTTTCCTGGATCGCGAAGATCCGCGCAGCGATACGCGCGGGGCAGGCGAACCGGAGCAGGGCCCGGTCGCCCGTGGCGATCTCGATACCCCCGGGGGTACCGTGGATGCCAGCGGAACCAAGGAGGTTCACCGATGTGTCGTCGTGTGACGTGTGCCCGGTGCGGCAAGGCCACCTACGCCGGGTGCGGCCAGCACGTGGAAGAAGTGCTCGCGGACGTGCCCGCCGGGCAGCGCTGCCAGTGCGAGCCCGAGAAGCGGGGCGGGGCGTTGCGGCGCCTGTTCGGGCGATGAGCGTGCGGAAGGCGGAGGTGGCCTGATGGAAATGGGACCCGAACTGACCGGCGACGCCCTGGTGCGGCTGCGCCGCGCGCAGGGCCAGCTGGCCGCGGTGATCAGCATGATGGAGAACGGCGGGGACTGCCAGGAGGTGCTGACCCAGCTGGCCGCGGTGTCCCGCGCCCTGGACCGCGCCGGGTTCAAGATCGTCGCCAGCGGTATGCGGCACTGCCAGGCCGCACGCGACCGCGGGGAAGAGCCACCCATGACCGAAGCCGAGCTGGAAAAGCTCTTCCTGGCCCTGGCCTGACCCCCGGCGCCGTCCGTGCGGCGCCGGGGTGTCGTCGCCACATACCCCCCGGGGTACGACCAGGCCGAACCGAAGGAGAAAGGCCATGCTGGATGTACGGGTGATCGAGACGTCGTCGCTGGGCGACCGCAGCTACCTCGCCCACGACGGAGAACTCGCGGTGGTGGTGGACCCGCAACGCGACATCGACCGGATCGCCGCGCTGGCGGGCCGGCTCGGGGTCCGCGTCGCGTGGGTGCTGGAAACCCACGTGCACAACGACTACGTGTCCGGCGGGCTGCACCTGGCCCGGCTCACCGGTGCGCGCTACGGGCTTTCCGCGGCCGACGACGTGCCGTTCGAGCGCGTTCCGGTGCGCGAGGGGGACGTGATCGAGGTGTCCGGGCAGATGCGGATCCGGCCGGTCGCCACCCCGGGCCACACCTTCCACCATCTGTCCTACGTCCTCGACGGACCGGACGGACCCGAGGGCGTGTTCACGGGCGGGTCGCTGCTGCTGGGCACCACCGGCCGCACCGATCTGCTCGGCCAGGACCACGCGCACGAACTGGCCCGCCACCAGCACTCGTCCGCCCGCCGCCTCGCCGACCTGCTGCCCGACGGCGCGGCCGTCTGGCCCACCCACGGGTTCGGCAGCTTCTGCTCGGCCGGGCAGGCCGACGGCGAAGCCTCCACGATCGGCCGCGAACGGCGGCACAACCCGGCACTCACGCTGGCCGAGGGCGAGTTCGTCGAGCAGACCCTGGCCGGCCTGGACGTCCACCCGGCCTACTACGCGCACATGGGGCCGCGCAACGCCGCCGGACCCGATCCCATCGACCTCACCCCGGCCCGCACCGCCGGACCGGACGAACTGCGGCAGCGCATCGACCACGGCGAGTGGGTGGTGGACCTGCGCTCCCGCAAGGCGTTCGTGCACTCGCACCTGGCCGGCACGGTCAGCCTCGGCCTCGACGGTCCGATGGCGACGTGGCTGGGCTGGCTCATCGACTGGGGCGCCCCGATCACGCTGCTCGGCGAGACCCCGGTAGATGTCGCCCAGGCGCAGCGGGAGCTGGCCCGCATCGGCATCGACCGGCCCGCCGCCGCGGCCAGTGGGAGCCCGGAGAAGTGGGCGGGCGGCCGGTCCGGGCGGCTGGCGAGCCTGCCCGCGGCGTTGTTCGCCGACCTGGCCGCCGCGCTCCGGCACGGGCATGCCGGCGCCTACCCGCCGCCCGCGGTGGTGCTGGACGTCCGCCTGCCGCACGAGTGGCGGGACGGCCACGTGCGCGGCGCCGTGCACATCCCCCTGCCCGAACTCCCCCACCGGATCGGCGAACTCCCCGCGGGCCCGGTGTGGGTGCACTGCGCCAGCGGCTACCGCGCGACCGCCGCGGCCTCACTGCTCGCCAGGGCCGGGCGGAGAGTGGTCCTCATCGACGACGTCTTCACCGGCGCCGCCGACGCGGGCGTGCCGATGGCGGCCTGACCGGCGCTCGTGCCGTCCCGGAGTCCCTTCCGGTGGGCCGGAAATCGGAAGCCCCTCACGACCGAACGGGTGCTCGCACACTGCGAAATCCACCTGCGGGAAGGGCCTCCGGCCGGCACCCGAGGCCCTTCCCCTGTCCTCACTCCGCTTCGAGCACCGCGCGCGCCCGGTGCAGCGTCAGCGGGATCAAGTGGTCGGTTATCTTCGCGGCGGCGGCGAGCTTGCGGTACGTGCCGTCGACGATCGCACGCACCCGCGCCGGGTCCGCGCCGGGGCAGACCCGCCGCAGTTCGCCGACGACGGCGGCCAGCTCGTCGGCGGCGAGGTGGATGCCGTCCGGGGTGTGCGGGCGCTGCCGGTAGGCCTCACCGGTGACGTCGCGGCGCATCGACGCCTCGGCCAGGTCCGACGCCGGATGGCCGGTCCAGGACGCCGCGCTCGGCCGCGCTTCCGGGGCCGCCGTCCTTCGTTCCATGTCGTTCATGGCGTCGTCTCCTCACGCGTCTTCCGGATCTTCGGGCACCACCGCGACCGGGCAGGGCGCCCGGAAGGCCAGGGACTGGCTCGTCGAGCCGAGCAGCAGCCCCGCGAACGCGCTGCTGCCGTGGGTGCCCACCACGAGCAGGCGGGCGTGCTGCCCGAACTCCAGCAGGGTGTGCCCGGGGCGCCCGCGCAGCACCAGGTGCTCCACCGGCACCCCGGGGAACTCTTCGGCCAGCGGGGCCATCCGGGCGACCAGCCCGCGGTGTTCCGCGTCGTGCCGGTCCACCGGGTCCCCGGGAGCCGCGTGCCAGGTCCGCACCGCCGTCACCGAGGTGCCGTGCAGCGCGGCCATCTTCATGGCGTAGCGGGCCGCGGTGATGGTGCCGTCGACGCCGACGACGATCGAACCCTGGTCGGCGACGCGGCCGCGCACGACCACGACCGGGCGGTGGCCGTGCACCGTCAGCGCCAGGCCGCAGGAGCCGAACACGAGCCTGCTGAGCCCGCCCGCGCCGTCGTGCCCGAGGACAACCGACGCGGCGTGCTCCGACTCGCGGCGCAGCACGACCCGGGGATCGCCCTCGTGCAGCCGCAGCTCCACCGTCACCCCGGGGGCGGTCTCCCGCGCCACCGCTTCGGCGGTCCGCAGCCGGTCGGCGCCCCAGGCGCGCAGTTCCGCGCGGATCTGGCCGGCGTTCATGCTCAGCGCGGGGTAGTCCCGGTCGCTGCGCGGGTAGGCGTGGACCAGGCGAACCGGCACGCCCAGCCGGGCGGCGTCCCGGGCGCCCCAGCGCACCGCGTCGAGCGCCGAGCCGGATCCGTCGACGCCGACCACGACCGGCCTCGCGCGATCACCGGGGCGGGCAGGGGTTTCCCGGGCGTGTTCCCGCACGGTCATCGTTTCCTCACCACCGGGTCTTGTCGCTGCCGAGCTCGGACCATTCGCGCTCCCAGGCCGCCAGCCGCAGCCGGCCGAGGCCGGCGCGCACCAGCGCGACGAGCAGCCCCAGCGCCGCCACGACGCCGAGCCACGCGAGCAACCCCGCGGCGAGGGCCACGGTCAGTGCGCCGCTCGCGGTCAGCGGCGCGGGCACGGACTCCCCGGCCGGGTCGACCCAGACGGGGACCCGGTCGCCAGGCCCGGTGCCGCGGCCGGCCGGCACGGTTCCGGTGCGGTCGCTGCCGTCGGGCAGGCGCCACACCGCGGTGGCGGTTCCGTCGTCGCTGTCGGGGCTGGGCGGGGTCACGTCGAGCACCAGCGCGTCCACCTCGCGCCGTTCGGCCTGCTGCTGCCGGGAAACCGCCATCTGGGCGGCCCGGACCTCGGAGACGACGACACCGGCCACCGGGACCGCGAACAGCGCAGCGAGCACCGCGGTGGCGAGCACGGCCGCCTCGGCGCGGTCCCAGCTCCGGGCGAGCGAGCCGCGGCCGGGGCGGATCAGACGCCACTGCCTGCTCAGCCACAACGTGAACGGTGACATCGACGCTCCTCCCCCAGCACGCGCTCACACCATCGGACCGGACTGGTAGTCCACCTCGGCCAGCGGGTGCCGGGCCGTGCGTGCGGCGGGCACGATCACCACCGGGCAGTGCGCCCGGCGCAGGCACTGCGCGCCGACGGAACCGACCAGCGCGCGCATGAGCCGCCCGTAGCCGTGGCTGCCGAGCACGAGCATGGCCGCGTCCTCCGCGGCGGACAGCAGCACCTGCGCCGGCTCGCCCTCGGTGACCTCCGGCCGGATCTTCGCCTCCGGCTGGTCGCGGTGCGCGCGGTCCACCATCTCGCCGAGGGCCCGCCGGTGCGCGCTGAACACCGCCTCGGCCGTCGCCCCGCCTCCCGCGTAGCTCCAGGCGTGGACCGCCACCACGTCCCGGCCGGTCCGCGCCGCTTCGTCCGCCGCCCACCGCAGCGCAGCGGCGCTGCCCGCGGAGCCGTCCACCCCCACCACGATCGCGGCCATGACGCCGTCCTCTCGCCGGTCGTTGTCCCTGTGTCCCAGCCTGGTCCGGCGACGGCCGGTGGTGAAGGGCCGATGGTCCCCGTCGTGCGGGCCTTGCGGCGGTATCCGGCCGTCACGGCGGGGGTCAGGGCGCCGGCGGACCTCGGCCGGCGCCGCCGCCACGTCCTGTCCTGCCGTCATCGCGGTTCCCCGCCGGGGCGGACGACCATCACCGGGCACTCCGCGTGGTGGATCAGCGCCTGGCTGGTCGACCCCAGCAGCAGCCCGGCGAACCCGCCGCGCCCCCGGCTGCCCACGACGACCAGCTGCGCCTGCCCGCTCCAGTCGATCAGCTGGTGCCGCGGCCGATCGCGCACCACGACGCGGTCCACCTTCACGTCGGGGTAGCGCTCCTGCCGGCCCGCCATCCGCTCGGCGAGCACCAGCTCCTCGTCCTGCCGCACCGCGTCCCAGTCGACGACCAGCGGGAAAGACCCGAGACCACCGAGGAGGTCGTCGTCGCTCCACGCGTGCACCGCCACCAGTGGCGCCCCGCGCCGACAGGCCTCCTCGAAAGCCGCCGCCAGCGCCCGCTCGCTGAACGGGCTGCCGTCGACACCGGCCACCACCGGTCCCGCCGCCGGGCCGTGCTGCCCTCGCACCACCACGACCGGGCAGTGTGCGTGGGAGACCACCTGCACAGCCGTGGTCCCGGCGAGCACGCCGTCCCCGGACGCGCCCAGCACGAGCGCCCGGGCGCCGCGGGACGCCGCGATCAGCGCCTCGGCCGGTTTCTCCTCCGGCATCGCCGTGGTGACCTCCAGTTCCTCACCACCGGCGTCGCGGGCGACCCGGACCGCCGCGGCCAGGAAGTCCCTCGCGTTGTCCGCCAGATCGTCGTGCAACGCGCGCAGGGCGGGCATCGCTTGGCCGTAGCGGCCGGTGAACGGGGAGAACCCGTGCACGAGGTGCAGCAGGCCGTGATGCCGCGCCGCGTCGGCCGCGGCCCAGCGCACCGCCGCGGTGGAGGCCTCCGACCAGTCCACCCCGGCGACCGTCACCCCTGCGCTGTTCGGCATGTCGTTCCTCCCCGAATCCGGAACCCGGTCGTCCACAATGGAATTGAGTCGGTCGGCCACGGCGACCACACCCGGGATCGCCTCGGTCGGCCGCACTGCCCGGTCCGCGTCACCGCGGCCGGTCGACGGTGCCGGTCAGCGTCCCGACCCCGTCCACGACTCCGGCGCGCGCCTGCTCCGGGGCCGCCCGGCAGTGCCGCAGCACCTCCTGTTCGACGGTGCGGTCGAGCAACCGGGCCCACGTTCTTGAACGGCATCGCGGGCACCCACGGACATCACCGGGTGCGTCATCAGGTCGGCCACGACCGGCCTGCGCACCTGCCTCACCCCGGGCGGACGATCAGCAGCGGGCACAGCGCGAAGGTGATCAGCGACTGGCTGGTGGACCCGAGCACCATGCCGGCGAACCCGCCGCGGCCGCGGCTGCCCACGACGATCAGCTGGGCGTGGACGGCCTGGTCGAGCAGCCGGTCGGCGGGGGCGCCGCGCACCACGATCCGCTCGACGGCGACGTCCGGGTACTTCTCCTGCCAGCCCGCCAGCCGCTCGGCCAGCAGCTCGCGCTCGCGCTCCTCGATCGCCGGCCGGTCGAGCGTCCAGCGCGTGTCCTCGAACAGGGCGCCCAGGTAGGAGTCGTCCCACGCGTGCACCGCGACGAGCGCGGCGCCGCGCCGGGACGCCGCGTCGAACGCGGCCGCGATGGCCTCGTCGCTCGTGGGCGAGGCGTCGACCCCGACCACGACCGGCCCCTCGACGGGCGGCTCGTCGTCCGCCGCGTGCGGCCGGACCACGGCGACCGGGCAGTCCGCGTTGGCGGCCAGCGCGATCGTGACCGACCCGGCCAGGAAACGGCCGAGGAACCGCACGGGCGGGGTGCCCAGGACGAGCGTGCTCGCCGCGCGGGACTCGTCCAGCAGCGCCGCGCCGGGCCGCTCCTCGCGCAGGCTCCGCCGGATGTCCACGTCGGACTCGGTGTCGCGGGCGACGTCGCTCGCGGCGTGCAGGATCCGGTGGCCCCGCTGACGCGCGAGACCCGCCAGGTCCACGTGCACCGGCATCGGCTGGGGGTAGCCGAGCGAGGCTTCGTCCAGTGCGTGCACCAGTTTCAGCGGCACGTTCCGGCGGCGCGCCTCGGCGGCGGCCCAGCGGACCGCGCCGAGCGACGCTTCGGAGCCGTCGACCCCGACGACGACCGGGTTCGCGGAGTTGGACATGGCTGTTCCTCTCGGGTCCGGGTTCACGCCGCGGCCGTGGCGCGCTGGACGAACGCGGTGAGTTCCGGGATGGTCAGGGTCCGGTTCGCCGGCTGCCGGCGCGGTCGCGGGACCGGTGCGCGGCCTTCGGCCGGGGACAGCCCGAGCATGGCGAGGAGCTCGCGGAGCTCGTCGGCGTCCTTCGCCTGGCCGGCGACGGCGCGCGCGGTGCGGTGACGTTCTTCCGGGGTCGGTTCGTGCGAGCTGATCTCCATGCCAGGAACGCTATTCGCGGACGGAGGCCCGGGACGACGGGCGGAGGGCCCGTCGTGGCGGGGCTGAGGTCGCCGACGGCGGGGACTTTGTGCCCTGTCCTCAGCCGCCCGAGGCCAGCAGCCGGGCCAGCGCGAAGCCGGTGATCGCGGAGGTGGTGGCGGCCATGAGCAGCCCGCCGCCGGCGCCGATCAGCACCGTCACGGCCAGGGCTTGCCCGTCGTGCCACAGCGGCATGGTGACGGCGAGGAACACGCCCAGCCCGGCCAGCCAGGCCGCGGCGGTGACCGGGATCCACCGCCACGCGCGGGACAGGTGCGAGCGCAGGAGCGGCCATTGGGCCGTGCCGAGTGACGCGAGCAGGACCAGCCCGAGCGCCACCGCGGCCGCCGCGGCCTGCACCGGCGGCCGGCGGTGGATCTCCGCCGCGGCCGGGAGCGTGCCGGCCAGGTAGGCGACGACCGCGCCGGCCGAGGTCGCCGCGATCCAGCGCCGCCCGGGCAGGGCCGGCAGCGCGTGCCGCAGCACGAGCGCCTGCCCGCAGCCGAGCGCGGCCCCTTCGACCGCCCCGGCGGCCAGGAGGACGGGCACGGCGACCGCGGGTGCGGCCCCGGCGGTGAGCGCGCCGACGACGGCGGGCACGGCGAACCCGGCGAACTCGGCCAGCGTGACGATCCAGAACCAGCTCCACGCGAACGCCTTGCCGCGCAACGGTTCCGCGGGCGGCAGGTCGATGGTGACCAGCGGTGCCTCTGCGGGCACGTGGGGCCGGTGGTGCCGGTACACGGCCAGGGCTGCCTCGCGCTCGGCGCCGTGCAGCACCCGGCCCACACCGGCCGACCACCCGCCCGGCAGCCGCACCTCAACGGGCGCCGGGGTGCGGAAGTGCCGCCACCACGTTTTGCGGGCGGCCCGTCCGGCCATCACCAGCACGTGGTCACCGTCCCGGACGGGGCCCACCGGGAACTCGACCACCTCACCACCACGCCGCGCGCGGTACCGCAGCACACACAACCGCCCGCCCGCCAGCGGAGCGAGCGCCGAGCCCAGCAACCCGAGGACCACACGGTTGCCGATCCCGCGGCGAGCGCTCGCCCGCCGATGGCGCCCAGGTGCGGTGGTGCTCATCCCCGCCTCCCCACCCGGCCGCCGCCCCGGATCCAGCCCACCCGGAACTCGACCACCTCACCACCACACCGCGCGCGGTAGCGCAGCAACCGCCCGCGAGCCGGCCACACCACCACCCCGTCACCCAAGCAACGGCGAGCCACCCGCCGATGGCGCCCAGGTGCGGTGGTGCTCATCCCCGCCTCCCCACCCAGCCGCCGCCCCGGAGCCGGCCCACCGGGAACTCGACCACCTCACCACCACGCCGCGCGCGGTAGCCCCACAAGCGCCCGCGGGCCGGCCACACGACCACCGGGTCCCCCAAGCAACGGTGAGCCACCCGCCGATGGCCCCCACGTGCGGTGGCGCTCATCCCCACCTCCCCACCCGGCCGCCGCCCTGGACGTGGCCCCCTGCGGCACCGCGGCACGCACAACCACCCACCGGCCAATGGGGCAGGCGCGGAACCCATCAGCTGGGAACCCGCCGCGCGGCGAGCGGCCGCCCGCCGGTAGCGCCCCGGCGTCGTGCTCATCCGCGTTTCCCCGCCCCGGTCGGCGCCAACACCCGGCCGGGGGTGGCCGTCACCGGGTAGCCGATCCGGAGGATCGCCTGCGGGTACCCGGGGAGGCCGAGCTTCTCGATGAGCCCGGCACGCACCTCGGGCAGGTGCAGCGGCTGAGTCAGGACCGAACCGACCAGCCCCTCGGTGATGGCGGCGAGCCAGGCCCGCTCCAGCGCGGCGCCGGCGTGCAGCTGGTCGCGGCGGGTGTCGTCCGCGGTGAGCACGATCAGCAGGGATTCCGCCGCGACCCGCTCGGTCAGGGTCACCGTGTCGGGCAGGTGCGTGTCGGCGCGCACCAGGCCCGACCAGGGCAGCGTGGTCTCCCGCGACGGCGGTTCCCGCAGCTGGGCGGTCCAGGCGGTCAGTTCCCGCTGGTAGGCCCGGTCGGCGCGGAGCAGCTGCCCGGCGTGCGCCAGCAGCTCGGCCAGCGGCGCCGCCTCGGTCCGGGGCTGGACGAGCCGCGCCTCCGTGCCCGGCCCGGCCGCCGTGTCGCCCAGCAGGCGCAGGAGCCGTGGCGGGACGTGGTGCAGCGCGAACGGCGAGCGGTAGCTGCTGCGCTGGAAGATCGCCGAGTAGCGCTTCAGTTCGGCAGGCGTGGCCTCCCCTGGCTCGGCGGCGCGGATCTCGGCGACCAGGTCCGCCCGCTCCGGCGACGGCAGCAACCCGACCTCTGGCCGCCAGCCGAGGACCCGCACCGCGAGGTCCAGGTTCGCCAGCGCCGCGCCGCAGGACAGCACCCGGTCGCGGCCGGTCGGGTCGTGCCGCGGCAACGACACGTCAAACCGTTCGTACAGCCGCAAGACCCCGTCCGGGACCTCCAGCGCCCATGGCTGCGAGTTGTGGACCGAGGGGGCGCAGCTCGCGGCGCGCGCGAGCGCCCCGATCTCGACCTGGGACCAGTGCATGTCATTTCCTCCGGAAGTTCTCAGCGGACCGCGGCGACCGGGCACGGGCAGTGGCGGAGCAGGGCCTGGCTGCCCGAACCGGAGCGGGCAGATGCCGCAGCGACGCCCCGCGCGTCGCCCACCGCGGCGTTCAGCGCCGCGGGCGAGCCGTCCACAGCGGCGACAACCGCTGGTTCGATCGATCCGGCCATGACCCGATCCTGACCGGCCGGTGCCGCGGCGGGCAGGGCAGACGGGCCCCGGCCGCGGGGCACTTCGGCTCTTTCCCGCGCGACCGGAGCGGGCCCGCCGGGGTCGTGGCGGCCGTGACGAACCGCAGGCCCGGCGCGGTCAGGAAATCGGCGCGGCCCAGGTCAGCCGCGTCCCGCCGGTCTCGTCCGGAACGACGGAGAAGCTGCCACCCGCCTGGGTGGCGCGTTCGCACAGGTTGTGCAGGCCGCTGCGGGCCACGGTGGCCGGGATGCCGATCCCGTCGTCGACCACCTCGATGACCAGCTCGTCACTGGCCGAGACGGTGACCATCAGCGATTTGGCCCTGGCGTGCCGGACCGCGTTGGACAGCGCCTCCCGCAGCACCGCCTCGGCGTGCTCGGTCAGCTCCGGTCCCGCCACGCCGACCGGGCCGGACATCCGCACCGTGGTGCGCAGCCCGGTGTCCCCGGTGATCTCGGCGATGATGTCGTTGAGCCGTGTGCGCAGCTTCCCGGTGCCGTGCAGGCCGCCGTGCAGGTCGAAGATCGCGGTGCGGATCTCGGCGACGATGCTCTGCACGTCGTCGATCATGTCCGCCAGCCGCCGCTGGATTTCCGGGTTGCGGGAGCGCATGTGGGTGCTCTGCAACGCCAGCCCGTGGGCGAACAGGCGCTGGATCACGTGGTCGTGCAGGTCGCGGGCGATGCGGTCGCGGTCGGAGACCACCTTCAGCTCGTTGAGCGAACGCTGGTCCTCCGCGAGCTGCAACGCCAGCGCGGCCTGGTCGGCGAACGCCGCCGCCAACGGCAGATGGGCGCTGTCGAAGGCCGCGTCGCCCTTGCGCCGGACCACCACCAGCACGCCGGAGACCGACGTGCGGGACGCGCGCAGCGGCAGCACCAGCGCGGGACCGAACTCGGCGGACACCTCGAACTCCAGACTGTCCACCCGTCGCGGCTGGGCATCGGTGAACGCCGCCCCGCAGGTCGACCCCTCGACCGGGATCCGCTCGGTCAGCTGCCCCGGGCCGGGCCCGGCGTGCACGGTGACCACCAGTTCCGTCACGTCCTCCAGGGGCATGTCCGGATCCTCGGGTTGGGCGATCAGCGCGTAGTCCGCGCGCGCCAGCGTCAGGGCGCGGGTCGCGATGAGCGTGAGGACGTCGGCCGGATCGGCGGCGGCCAGCAGTTCGGCCCGGACCTCGCTGGTGGCCTCCTGCCACTGCTGCCGCAGCCGGGCCTGTTCGAACAGCCGCGCGTTCTCCACCGCGATGCCCGCCGCGGCCGCGAGCGCCAGCACGACGACTTCGTCGTCCTCGGTGAACGGCTGCCCGTTCGCCTTCTCGGTGAGGTAGAGGTTGCCGAACACCTCGTCCCGCACCCGCACGGGCACACCGAGGAACGAGTTCATCGGCGGGTGGTGCGCCGGGAACCCGGACGAGGCGACGTGCTGGGACAGGTCGTCCAGCCGGATCGGCTTGGGCTGCTCGATCAGCAGGCCCAGCAGGCCGTGCCCGGTGGGCAGGTCCCCGATCTCCCGGCGCGTGGCCTCGTCGATGCCCTCGTAGACGAACTCCGCCAGGGACTCGCGGTCCTGGGTGAGCACGCCCAGCGCGCCGTAGCGGCAGTCCACGAGCTCGATCGCCGAATGCACGATGCGCCGCAGGGTGG